>JACPCU010000035.1 GCA_016184315.1 Nitrososphaerota archaeon | reverse complement strand
ACCGGTATTGTGAGCGGCGAAGAGCCATGCCCGACCGGGAAGAGGTCATACAAATCCACACGCCTAGGCTTCTTGACCGGTCTTGGGGGATAAGGTGATCCAAGCCAAGCTTTTGACACCATCATGCCGTCCACATCGGTCTCTTCTTTTGCAGGTGGATGTCCAGAGATTCCTCCCGGCACCTGTATGGCACCAAGCAGTGTGGGAATCATCATCGCTGCGAAACCAGTTAGATATGCATGTTTGTGAGCGCTGATTCCTCTGTACCAGACTACCGAAACTGGTCGGTAAGGCAGCTCCATCCCGTCTACAACAATAGTCTTCCCAATACAAGCTGCTTCTCCCAGTTCTTTAGCTATACGTCTTATGGTTTCTTCTGGTATTGAGGTGATTTCTGCTGCCATCTCTGGGGAATATCGCTTTGCATGATCCTTGATGAGTTGGAAGCTCGGCTTGCATGCCTTACCGTTTACGACGTAGCTACCTTCGAGTGCGCAATTTTTGGTTGCTATGTCCGTTATTGCTTTCGGAGCCCCGTTGACGGCGTCCCAAATCAGAGGCCTATTCTGATCATCTCTTACGTATAGTCCGTCTTCTCCTACCAAATAGGGGGCGTTGGTTTTCTCCATGAGAAAATCGGAGTCGTAGATCTTGTACTCGTTGACCATGAGATTTATCAGGGACATTATTAGAGCGCCATCAGTGCCAGGCCTTATCGGAATCCATTCTTCTGAACGCGCTGCCGCATATGCACACATCGGATCGACCACCACCACCTTGACGTTTCCAGGCCGCTTCTCAGCGATGTGCCTTGCAACATTCATAGTGTCATAATGAATGATCGAACCTGCTTGGGATCCAATCAGTAACAAGTATTTTGCATATTCTGCGTCGGGGGTTATCTCAAATGTGGATGTATTAAGAAAAGACGGTGGATGCACCGCGTTTCCACAGTAACATGCTGCTCCCATTACAACCATGATAGCGTCAAGAGCAATAGCCCATGCACGATGAGCTCCCGAATACATAGCTGGGTGATCAAAAGTTGTGATGAGAATCTTTCCGGAACCACCTTTCCAAGAAACGATGTCTTGATCATCCTGCCCCACGCCAAGCTTCCTTCTCACCTCTCTGATCCTATTCGCAACTATGTCGATTGCTTCGTTCCAGCTGATCTCCTTCCACTTTGGGTCCACTCCTAGTCCCTTAGCAGGGTTTGTCCGAAGAAGTGGTCTAGTGATACGTTTTGGAGAATATAGGCTCAGATATCCTGACAGTCCCTTGGCGCATAGATGCCCATGGTTTCTGGGATTATCAGGGTCACCTTCAACTCTTAACACTTTACCGTCTTTTACGAGAGCGAATAATCCACAGAAATTCTGACATAGACTGCATGTTGTTCGAATAATCCCGTTGTTGACTGGGCGAAAACTTCTAGACGAAGCTAGAACCACTGGTTCATTGTTGATTGCGCTTGTAGTCAATACACGGTATGACATTGTGTCTCCTATTATTTGTTTCTGCAATAGAGTCTCTAGGCTAGAACACCCTCAAAATGAGGACCAAATTACACCAGAGCAGAACTCGGCGTGAAAGTTCCGTCTCCGTCTTAGTGAGGAAGTCTGAGAACTATGCTGCTGTTGGGGAGTGTCGCAACGTATTTCCAGCCCTGAGCTATGTGTTTCTCTACTTCTGTAACGGACACGACCTTCTGCTTGGAACCATCATCACCCGCATTTACTAGGAGCCGTTCCTTTGCCATTCTTTGGAAATCGTCATCACCAATCTTTCCTATGTCGAGTTTCTCCAATTCATCTTTCCTATATCCCACCAAGATGAGTAACTGTTCCCTCAGGGTCGTTTTCAATCTGTTTTCGTTGTCTTTCCATGTCTGGGCGGTTTGAAGGAAGGCTTGGCTTTGAGCATACGCACTTCTTATCTCCTCTACTACTCTGCTGGGCAATTTGCATCTGCTTTTGATGTACTGTGCTTCGATGTTTCCCTTGGCTCCCATGAAAAACTGTCTGTAGTCCTTGAGCATCAATCTTTTCGAATTCGCTATCATCAGCTGATTGTCGAAGAAAGCTCTCAGGACATATGGTCTCCACTTGAAGCCTGCCCTCCGTATCGGAACCCGTAGCATGTCACTTATGTTGACCGTCCGGATGAAAGACTTCTTCGCATGCTTTGGAGTAACAACCGAAGAATCAAAGTGAATCTTTTCACCTGATCTGATCCTTTCATCAAGGTAATCCTTCAAGTAGCCACATCCCTCCTCTGATAAGAAAGTGAAGTATTGGTGTTTGGCCTTAGACAAGGGCTTCCTAACCACCACCTCCGTCGGAATCTTCTTGAATTGAACTCCATTCTTCCTAATCTTCATCTCAGGTAGATCGCTAACCCTTAAACCGTCCATTCCAAGATAGTCTCCCAAGGTTTCCAGCCTCAGACCAGCATGAGCAACCAGCACCGCAGCAGCTCTGGCTCTGGCATCAGCGGCAAGAAAGATCTTCTTCAACTCCTCCTGAGTGGGGACCCGCTCCTCCTTCAAAGAAGGGGCGTCATCAGCTTTCTTCACCTTAATCCTAAGCTTAACCTCAACGCCATTGTGCGAGAGCCACGATCTGAGCGCCTTGATCGTAGACATAATGTAGCTCCCGGCATACTTACTCTGCTTCGAAGTAACAAAATCCTCGATCAAACCATGAAGCTCCTTCCCATCCATGTGAATAAGATTCAACGGCTCAACTCTATGCTCACCACAGAAAAAGCCCAGTCGCCGCAAATACACATCAGCAGTCGCAAGACTGCCCCTAGCAACATTACTGTACCAATGCTCCACCTTCTCTATCGAAAGTAGGTGCTGATACTTCTTCTCCTTCAAACCCACCCTTCTATTCCAATTACTCTCTAATATCGGTTCCAAACCTGATGTGGTTCGAACCTCGCAGGGCCCACCCCAATAACTTATCCAGAAGTAGGTTCAAGGGTTACTGTCTGTTTGTTAGGTTTGCCGAGTCTCTTATGAAAGCGTTCATTGTATGGATTTCGTTAGAATTACTACGGGGATATCACGGGTGGTCTTCTGTTGATACTCTTCGTATCCCTTATACGCTTTCACGGGTCACCACCTTTTGATGCGACGATAAGAAGGTTAGTACTATCATTATCCTTGTCCCTGAAATACATCAGCGGTACTGTCCGCTGCTTGCCGGTCTTGCGTCCTGTAACTGTAAGCAGTAGGATGGATGCACCAAAGGCTCTCCTTCCGAGACGGCCTCCACTCAATTTATACAAAGCTCTATGGATAAATGAAAAGAGCTTGAAACTTGTGTCACTACTGTTGCCCATTCTGGGTAACTAGCTGAACTCCGGATGAATAAATGTATGCTGCTTCGTTTCATCAAGACCAGAATCTTTGTCTGGTTAACCCCTTTGAAATCTTAATGCGATAACCATCTGGACTGGTCCTTGAGGCCAAACTCCAGAAGAAAACATATCCAGAACCCTGTGAGCCCCGGAACCTAATTCTAATCGACCGCCACGATAAATAAGGAACAATCTGAACTAGGATTGTTTGAGCTACGATGTCATTTGAGCCCGAATCTTGGATCAAACTTGATACACCTCCGACCGGTGGCGCATCAATATTTGCTTACCTAACTCCCATGAACCTCAAGACTTGCTTCCACCCGAGTGCTAACCCTTCAAGGCTCGAAACCGACGATTTGGAATCCACTTCTGGAACCAGAAGCACACCGTGTCCGTCCCCCGCCTCCCTATGTTTACTGTTTGGGAGGTTCTGTAACGTTAGTTCGGGTTCACGAGTAATTATGTTTGTTTTATTCAGTCGTTCAGCGTCGATGCAACAGTGGCGACGAAGTCAAGACTTATTACACTGTATATACCGTGTATATATGCATGGCAGAATCATTGGTGACTGTAAGGGTGCCTAAAGACATGAAGGAGAAGATGCGAAAAGCTGGGATAAACTGGAGTGAAGAGTTGCGAAAGAGCATTGAGCGGAGACTTGCTGAGAAAGACATGGAGAGATCGAAAGAAGAACTTGATCAGTTATTATGTTCTGTGAAGCCTGGCTTCAATACCACCCTCGCCATTAAGGAGACCAGACGACGTGCTTGAATCTTATGTAGTTGACGCCAGCGTAGTTGCAAAATGGTTCAATACGGGAGAAGCCTATGAAAAAGAGGCCAGAAACCTCCGAGACGCTTGGATAAGTGGCAAGCTACATCTCCGTGCACCGTCCATGCTCCCTTTCGAAGTAGCCAATTCCATATGGAAGAACCCCAACATTTCCACCAAGGTCGCACGTTCACTTGTAAGGCTGGTGATAAGACTCTCACCTGATCTGATGAATCCAAGAGAAGAGGATTCAGAACAAGCCATGCTGTTAGCAAGAAGAACCAAGCTTACTTTCTATGATTCAATCTACCTTACTCTTGCCAAGTCGCTATCCAGTATCTTGGTCACGGCGGACGACGAACAGCTGTCCGCATCAAATGGGTATACGAAGGCGGTACACATCGCTAGCATCAAAAAGCTTGAGCGTTGACTTTCAGTTGCGAAGAAAAGTAACTGGCCTTCTGAGACTCGTACCCGTGCGCCTCCTCGCACCAATTCTGTGGGAATCAGACATTGAACTTGTTGGTGCCTGAACCCACCGGGCCCGTTCTCTCTGGTTACCGCCCTTTCACCTACCATCTCTGGAAGCTTAAAAGGAGCCTTTACCCTGAACTCAGAAAGAACGGTAGATAATGAGACGGATTGAAGTGCCACCACACCTATCAAGTAGGGGAACCCCTGCTTGTATTTAGACCTCACGCTGAGGGAGAAGAAAGAAGACCTGTTTGACCGTAAACGTGAGCTCCAAAGATTTGCCAGCGCCCTGGGTCATATGTTCCCCTCATAATAATCATCGGAGCACGGGTGCAAGACGATGTAACGTCTTTTATCTACCGGAATGTCAAGCACAGGACGGCTACTCAAGGTAGGCAAGGTGGGCGGCCGCATTCACATGTGATACCATTGGGAGAATACCACCAAACATCAAGTGAGTTCAAGTCAGCTTTATATGCGCATATTAACATGGCATTAATATGGTCAAGGCGATAGTCGAGATAGACAACGAAGCTAACAAGGTAATCAACATTCTCAAGGCTCAATATGGCTTGAAGGACAAATCCCAGGCGATAAACGAGATGGCAAAGCAATACAAGGAACTCGTGCTTGAGTCCGAAGTAAGACCTGAGTACTTGAAAAAGCTGAAGAAGATACACGCCGAACCAATAATTAGGATCGGCGACGCCACGGATTTCAGAAAAAGATACGGCTTGAAGTGAATGTACGCATTAGAAATCAGAAAGCATGTTGACAGGACTTTTAGGAAACTAGCGAAGAAGAATCCGACCCAGATGGAAGCAATAAGCCAGAAGATTCAGGAGATACTGGATGATCCACACGCATTCAAGCCAATGCACTTTCCGCTTGCAGGCAAAAGAAGGGTCCATTTTGGCAGCTTTGTTCTGTTGTTTTCAATCGACGAGCAGAGAAAGACAGTCGTGCTTGAAGACTATGAGCATCATTGCCAGATATACAGAACGAAGTAGATTTCTATAGTCGCACCTAGCACACCTGATTGATGGATGAACTCCTTTTGGAGGCTTTTATCACGCGAGGTATTCCAATCCGTCATTTATGTTGTAGTCGGACTCTTCAGGCTGCGCGCTCATATCACTGTGACTTGGAGATTGTTGCTTGACAGAGCTTGCGTGTGTAAGCGTTTCCTAGCTAGGTGCTCGTCACAACGCCCTTCTTGTTTCAAGGCATGCTCAGATTCAAGCGCAGTTACCCATTTAGACAAACGCTAAGGGAGAACCTCTCCTTTACCCGTGTCTTCAGCACACTTCTTGTGCACCCACTTCTCTCCAGACTTCGTTATCTCCTGACCAACCTTTATGGTTCCGCCGCATTCTGAGCATTGAGTCTTGAACCTTGCCTTCATTCCAACATAAAGCATCTGAACTGGTCATTTAACCGCTTCGGATGAACATCTGCAAGACATGCATCTCCGCCAAACATACCTGCCTGAATCGAAGCTTTTCCAGCAGCAGAATTCCTATGATGCAACCGCCGCCTACATAGAAGATTTCAACGGGCCAGCATGAACCCAAATCAGCTATTAGATGCCCGAGAGCAGAACAGAAGAAGCGAGCGTTCCCACGGCTCCAGCTGCTTTGGCCAGTTTCAAGTCGTCTGTGACTAAGGGTAGATGCCATTTGCCAGCTACATACAGATACGCTGCGTCGTAGAAAGTCAGCCCTTTGGCTACCGCAACCTCCACTGTCCGTTGGAAGTCATCGGAGGAGCATCTTATGGTGTCCATTCTGGCCATAACTCTGACTCCGACATTCAGCAAGGCTATCATCTGCTCTCTGGACATTCTCTTGGAGAGCTTATACATTCTCCATACAGCGTTTCCCACCTCGTAAGGTGTCAAATCTAGGATAGAGCCTCCTCTTACCACGTCGAGGGTCTTGCCTCCGGCAAGCACAAGCAAATTTGTCAGAGCACTCGCGTCGAATAAGGCTTGCAAGTCATCTTCCCTCACGGGAAGCTCTGACCGCCGCCACTGTGTCCTCTTTGGAGATTTTGCTGCCCAATCCTCTACGAATCTCCTCAAGCTTAATGCGTAGCTCCTCCTCCTCAGCCTTGAGAACCTCCTGCTCCAAGGCTTGCCGAATAACTCGACTGATGTTTACCTGTCGCTGGCGCAGCTTCCGCTTCAACTCCTGAGACACCTTGGCTGAGACTGTGGAAGAACGCATGCTAGGGTATTACCCGAAGGTAATACTATTAAGTCTTACCTCAGATCTCACTCTGAATTGGAATAATGGTTAGCTGGGATTCGAACTTTTTCCTTGCTAGAATTGGATCAGGACACACTGTTCATCCAGTATCAGATCACTCGAATATTGCTCTGTATAACATGTCAAAATTTTCAGTGTCTTCAATTTTTCTTATTTTTTGCTGAAGGCTGGACACGAACCTTAATTGATAAATACCACTCTGAAATACTGAGTACACTAATACACCTACTCCTATGAATAGCAATGGAAGCAAAGTGGACTCAATTTGAACCAAACCCACGATGAAGAAAGCAGCGGCTAGTGTTGGTGTGACAATGAATGCTCTAGTGGTCTTATTTACTATTTCCTCAACCTCATCTTTAATGGACTCGATTTCAAATCTGGTAAACATGACATCCAAGAATCTTGTCTTTGATTCCTCCGAGAGGTTCATCATGCCAATGACAGCTTCGTAGAGATTTGCAGCCTTCAAGGCGTCGAGCATTCCGTCATAGCTCAAGGTAGGAATTTGATTACGGAGACGATACCAGAAATCAGTGTACCTGTGAAGATCATCCCGGTCACTAGCCAAATGCCTAACAACCAGAATAGATTGTTCAAGCAATATTTTTGCAGTGGCCTCCTCAAATAAGCTCTTCTTATCACGCATCAAATTCCTCGACTTATCAATAAGCTGCGAGGCTTCTGCACGAATATACCAAACTGGAATAAGTGTTGCTAAGAGCAATCCCGCCGCCGTTACGGCAATAGGCAAGTAATCAAAAGTCAAACCAAAGGCAATAGTTTCCACGCCCCCTAATAAAAGCATGGAGTCTCAAGACAGGATGCATGCACCTGCTCTTCACCATGTTTGGAAGTCTCCATAGAAAAACGCAAGAATCGGTTCTGATAACACAATTGGGTATGGCATCATAATTCTGCCTTATCTCATCGACTTAAGGGACAAGTGCATACCGAGTTAAGTTATCAGTGCCCCCCGTTCAACTTGACACATCCTTCAGGCGTTAGAGGTGTAGCCGTTCTACAAGTCGAACCGACCAAAGCCTCCGCCCCTGGTAGTGGCTCTATAGCGTGGATCTTATGGTATGAATATGCCATCCTTTTCAAAAAGCACTACGGGGGTGAGTAGCAGCGAAGGTCAGGATGTGGCCCTCCTTAGGTTGTAGGTCTTCAACCATCCAGAAGCCCTTTAGACCCCAGAAGGTAATCTACGGTATGGACCTTGGTCATAAACCCTCGAAGAGCCAGTCGAAGCTTGGTGCCTCCCTTCTTTTCTTCACTCTTTGGGCAAGAGCGTGGACTACCAGCGGCAGGGCTATCGTAGCGTCACAATAACACTGAACGAATTTGCCTTCAGGGTCAACTTTGCCCCAACTGACCGCCTCCTCAAAGCTGCATCCAGAAAGTCCACCCCATTGTGGAGAGTCGGTGGTGATCTGGATTGCATACTTGTGAGGATAGAGATTCTTGCCGCCTTCCTCTAGGGTCAAAGCCACAGAGATGAGCTGAATTATGTCCTTTGGGACGCCTCCGCCCACGTATATTACTCCCGTATCCTTAGTCTGCTCAGCTATCTTAACCATCTCATCGAAGTCCCTCACCTGGTCGAGATGGAAGCTGCCTCCATTTCTCTGGTGAAGTATGGCTGCGGTTCCATAGGCACTATCTACTAGGGCCGGAGAGAAGATAGGGATACTGTTCCTGTATGCGGTGGCAGCTATGCTTTTGATCCCCTTCTCTGATAGCTCCCTCCCGAAGAGGTAGAGAAACTCCCTTGAAGAGTAAATCTTTTCTTGATCAAGCTTGCCGATGAAGTCCTTTATCATATATTCTAGCTTTCTATAGTCCAATTCGTGGGCGAAGACGTCGTAGAACCTATCGATCTTATGGTTGAGGAGATCCCTATCATCCACGTGCTGGTGACCCTTCCAATATCCGAGGCCCATAGCGTCCAAGATATCCTCTGAAACATTGGCTCCGGTTGAAACAAGGACATCTATGAACCTGTTCTCTATAAGCCAGTTGATTATCTTCCACTGGCCTGTGGTGCTCATGGAGCCTGCGAGGCCCATGATAATAGTCAGATCCTGCTCGCCCAGCATCCTTTCCCAGTGCTCTACAACCTCGCCCAGTTTCCTCCCTTGGAAGCCCGTGTCAGCCATCTCTGAGAGGAGTTTGGAAAGAGTCTTGGATGGGTCTACTTCAATTGCTCGAACTCTCTCTTTGAAATACGGGTTCCTTTGTTCCGCAATTCTGTCTGATCCTTTCATTTCTCTTGACGATTGACCCTCATAGATTCAACTCTAAATGGGTTCCCATCTTGGAGATCAGTAAACCTCTGCGACGTAGGGCGTTGTAGCATGACACTGCAGGTTTCCTCCTTAGGCTCATCACAATGCCTCATGTTTTGATGTCTTATGGGGGAAAGCGAATGTCCGCCTCAGTAAACTTTCTCCTCAGATCCGTGTTGATCGCATCTAAGACTCTGCGTCTTGAAGACGGATCCTTTAGCCAGCAGACGATCTCGAAACTCACTGTGGTTCCATCGAGCTGCACTAGATAAGCCGAGGGTTGCGGCTCCCTTGAAACCTCAGGTATGGAGGAAGCTATCTCTTTGGCCAAGCTTTTCGCCAAGTCGAAATCCGAGTCGCTGGTCAGCTTGAAGGGAACGATCAAGGGTATGCCGCATTCGCCAGGAATCACAACTTTGGTCTTCATGAGGTCCGTGTTCGGGATTCTTAGGAAGGAGCGGTCGACCAGATTATAGAGCTGCGCCTGCTGGGCCGTAATGTCTTTGATCTCACATGTCTCTCCTGTTGGAAGCTGCACTACATCGCCCAACTTGTAGGGCTGCGCTAAGGATATGTAGAGGCCTGTGATCAGGTCCTGCAGTATGGGCTGGAGTGCTAAGACTATGGCGAAGCCAAGTAGTCCCCATCCAAGGATGTAGGGGGCTATATCCACCCCGACTATGTTCAAAACGGTTAGTAACAGGCTTACAATAATGAGAAGTCTAACCATGGTCCCTACGGGCTTTAGGGCTGAAATTAGCCCTGGGTGTGTCTCTCTCCTTATATGGGCTAGGTGGATGAGAAGTATGTTGACGAGCCTGTAGGCCACCACCCCAGTCAGAAGGATCCAAATTATGGGAACGCCGAGTTCAAGACTTTTAGCGAGCAATGGTGTACGCTGAATAACCTCAAGCCTTAGGAGTGATGCTTCTACTCCTCCTAACACTATGGCGACGCCAAGTGGCCAGTTCAAGACGGGTAGAATTTCACCGTCAAGGTTAGTGCGAGTTCTCCTGGCATATCTCTGAACCAGTTTCTTTGCAAATCGCGTAACCCCAATAGCTATGCCAATCGATACTCCGAGAACCACCATCGAAGAGAGAAGTTCGAACAAAAGCTCGACCAAGGGTTACCACCAGTGACACGGGGAAGGGTTCATATTTGGTCTAAAATTAGTGATGTCAACTCTATGGTCAAAGTTGCCCGAAAAGCAGTTCTGGTAGCATTGTGGAGAGGAGGTTGAAACTATGGTCGAGAAGGCTCCTAAATATGGGGGTTTTGGGGGCATAGTGACAGAGTACCAATGCTCCAAGTGCAACTGCTTACTAACCTCCACTTAGAGTAACAGTTGCAGAGCTACAAGTATCCATAGTGGTATTGTCACCACCAACCACACAGGCAGGCTCCATGATAGGATCTTCCGCCCGTCCATCCCTCCCAGAGGGATCAGGTTGAACGCAGCAAGCCAAAGGTTCACTTGGTAGCCTACAAGTCCGACCAATCCTAATAGCCCTTCAGATCTAGAAAGGACTTGGAAGGCAGCGGCTACCGCCAGATTGGTTAAGGGCCCTGCGAGAGATATGAGCCCGTTTTCCCTCCTAGTTAAACCGTGGGCATACTTGGAGACTCCTGGAACGATGTATGTGGCCCCAGGAGCAGCAAAGATGAAGCTTCCCCCTGATATGAAGGCAAAGATCAGCGCCATCGTCAGACCCCAAGGCGAGATGCGAAACTCAGCCCAGCAACCATAACGCTTAGATGCGAACTTATGGGCCAGCTCATGAAGTATGAAGCCTAGGCCAACCGTCCCTAAGCTGACCCCGAGCATAAGACCGAAGATCGATGGGGCCCTGAACATATATCGAGCGGAGAACGCAAGGCCCAATACCACCCAAGCTATGAAAAGATGCTTCAGATCTGTCGGGATTCTTAATTGTCTTCTGCGAGCCGTATACGTGGGTCTTGGAGCAGGGCGCAATACCTGCGGCTTCTTCAACCTCACCTTCCAGAGCTTCTGGCAACGATGAGCTTCTGGGAGCCTATGCTCTGCACACAAGGTCGCATTACAATAGTTGCACACGAAGGGCAGATCCTCCTCCGCACCACAGATCTCACATTTCGCCATCATAGCTCATCGAATCCTAGCACTTACGAGACGGCCTAGTGTTTCACGCAACGGTTGGAGATCTTTGTCCTTCCGACGCAGCATTTCGAGAAGTGCTTCGCCATACAGCTTGACGGTAAAGGTCTCCCTATCCACTGACACTTCTCTATCCTGGTAGCTCTCTGCGACTTCCGCTAGGGTATGTGCAAAGACTTCGGACATCCGCTCCACAGATGCTGTAGGGAAGCTTACGCCTTTGACAAGGGTCTGCAACACGCTTAACACTCCTCGAAATCTCTCAATGTTAATGGGAAAGAAGTATCTTGAAACTTCTTGAGGCATCTTCCTAGTGTCGACGACAAAGGAGAGAGCACACGCCCCATAGAACTTCTGAAGAATGCCGTGAACCTCAAGCTCCCTCTTGACAATCCTTACCAGCCCTGCCCCTTCCAAGGCTCTAAGATGATGGCCCACCGCGCTCCCTGTGAGGCCCAAACTCTCCGAGAGCTGGCTTTCTGTCATCGTCCTGTCCGCAAGGATGTTTAATATGGTTCTACGCATCGGGTCGATTAAGAGCTCGGCCACCTTCGGATCATCCACCACGACCACGGCTTTCATAGCGATCAATCCTCTACGCCTTTAACATATTTTTACGGAATAAAAAGTTCATCTTGGGAGAAGCAGATGCCGGTTTCTGTTATGTGCAATTAGAGGATTATCCTCGCCTTTGGGCTCGACATGTTGTTCATCTTCCCACAGAGGCGAGCTTCTCAACGGTTCTCTGTAACAGGGGCAAAGCGAAGGACATGCCTATCACTACTACCGCCACTAACACGATCCCACCAAGAACAGGGTTGATCCACCACACGAATGGAATCGTGGCCACACCTGCTACGAGGACCAAGGCCACGTATCCCCCGTTCTTGACGAAGGTTAGTCTAGTCTTTGCCTTAAGTTTCCTACTCCTAGATGCCGCTAGCCTGACATATGATTCCACAGCACGTTTCCCCTCCTGCAGCGCCTTAACGACAAAGTAGACTATGGCAATAAAAAAGATGAAGCCAACAAAAGGGGCTAAATTCGAACCACTAACCAATGAACTCATTGGCACGAATATGGCGAGGCCAAAAAGCCATAGAAGAAAGGTCATGAAAAGATTGATAATGAAAGACGTGAAGCTGGAAGCGAGTTGCTCCCCGTCTTTATTTGCAGAATGAGCATCACTGTTCATTTGTTCTTCCCAACCTCTTAAAGATGCTTGAAACTAAAACGTATAGCAAGGCGGATCCAAAAACTATCGCATAGAGAAAGGCGAAGAAGACAATGACCGCAACAGGATTATCGGCTAACCCCCCCAAAATCCAGCGAGGTATATACGATTCAACGAACAACTGGACAGTAGTCGGATCAAATGCAAAGTAGCCAACGAACAAAACGTCAGGTATCAGAAGAATAAAAAAAATTAGGAGGAGGGTATTGACCCTCACTCAGCACCTGCTCCTTTGATACTCTCCTCTAGCCTTCCAGCCCATTCCTTTGCATACCGTTCCACAGTTCTCGACAGTGCTCTTCCGCTTCTGTAGAGGGTTAACACCGCCCATACCGCTATGGCTAGGAGAGCTATGGCTGCTAAGGCTGGGTGTATTAGGTTGAGTTGCTGGGCGAAAAGTAGGAATGCCGCTGCGACTACCAGCACGTATAGTAATCCTCCGAAGGCGATCCTATAGTTCTTAAGCTCTTCTGGCGTAACTGATCCAACTCTTCCCGCCTGGTAGGCTACCAAGGCTGCGCCTGCATCAGATATGTCTTTTACCTCCTTGAACACGCCGACCACTAACACAGCTAGGGCGATGATTACAACTAGACTGATCAGTTGGGTGACGGCGAACATCTGAATGAAAAGGCCTTGAGATATGGGAATGAAGACATAGTTGCCCACTACCCATATCAACACGGCTATGCCGATATTGATGCCAATTTTCGGTGCGCTGTCCCGAAGTTCGCGAGTCGCATCTATGTGTGCTTCTCTGCCCAGCTCCTCAGGAGTCTTTTTCTCTGACGCCATCTTACATCACCACTAGTATATTCGAGCGCTCATATATATCTTATCGATTATACTTATTAGGACGGTCGAGCATATATTGACGATGCGATGAAGGCAATAGCACTCGCAAGGGGGTCTTGGTTCCCGTGCCAAACCATTCACGGACTACTCCCCTACGCCGATGCTCCCCGTCCTAGAGCGACTGCTCATAGATCACATCGCGGGATACATCTGTGCCCACAAGGTAGTGGAGGAGATCGCCATAGTGACGAACTTGACGGGCCGTAGGATGCGGATAAAGAACTATTTCGAGGGGAAAGAGGGAAACCTACGTAAACCTATTTTATTTGTAAATGATGTGGATGAAGGAACGGGAGGCGTCCGATTTCTTCCAGGAACTCTTTGTTCTCCTTGATGGAGGCCTCTAGGTGTTTGAGGTATTCGGACGCCTCTTTATGGCCTCCAGCAGGTTTTGACTTCATTTCATTGCAGCCATGATTTGATCTCAACCTTGACATGCGAGCCTTCTAGCGTTGTGCTTGACCTTAAGACCAACTGGTTCTGTAAAGTCTTTGGTTGATGGAAGCACAGGAATCCAGCATTATCCGCCGAAGACTTGGTTCCGTCAGGGGTAGGACTTAAAAAGGATGAATTTGCACTGCGGCGGAGGGAGCGAGGCAGCATGGGTGATGATGAATTTGATCGGCGGAGAAGACCACAAGCAATTCTCAGCCCCAGTTATCTCTTCTGTAGCGAAGACTAACCAGATCGAAAGCACGGCGTTTACTCCCCCGTATCTTGGGAGATAGGCGAAGGTGATTAGCCTATAACATATGCCGACTATATTCCAGCAAGATCCGGACCAAATAGGAAAATACGCGTGGCGTTGACTATCATACTTGGTTTCTTTGCGTTGTTGGTTTTCACAGGACAGCTTGTTACGTTTTGGCTCAACCTTACAGAGTTCGACGATTTGTTCGTACGCCCGTTCTACTATGCTCTTGTTGCAGGGATAGTTCTTTCTCCAATTGCCCTTTTTAGAATAGACTTCAAGAACCGGCGTTCGCTAACTTGGTGGGTCCTGAAGCTAGTTTTTGGCTCTCTTCGACGCCAGTCTCCGGAAGAGGGAATCCCTGTCGAATCCCTAGATTTTTCTGGTGTTAAACTTAGCCCTGTGAAGTTCGCGCTATGGCAGCTTACGAAGGTTATGCTAGGACTGATCTTCTTCGGCAATGTTCTCTTCGGATTTACTGTGAGTGGTATACTTGCAGGTTGGGAATCCGGATTAGGCAGCGTCTGGCGAATATTTGCTCTTCCTTTTAGTTCGATTCCTCCAAATATGTCCTACGCTCAATCTAACGTAATTCCTATGATCCCGTCTTTGACTCTCGTAATCACGCCCATACTTGGAGCTCTAGGTCTAAGGCTCGTCATACTGGTAGGTATTACCCAACTGGTCAGAATAGCTACCTCGACCTATGTGAATCAGGCTCGAGGAATTCAAACCAAGTTCCCGTCAGTAGCCTTCCAAAGCCTCATCGCTCTTGGAAGCTTCTGGACAGCCTTTAACCTCTTTTTTCCCTCCTTCATCGACTTCAACACAAGGTATTTGATCACCAGCCTACTGGCCTTTGGAGGAGTAATGCTTGTCTTCGCCTTGTACGACAAGTTTCGGATTAAGCCTCTTCTTAGGCCGCCGAGAAGAAGCATGATTCTTCGGGTATTAACTGTCATTTTGGTTTTGACTGCAACAGCCTCCGTAGTTGCTGTGAACAACAGCATAGCCGACGCGAGAAAGGTAGAGTGGAGAGGACCGTATACTGCTCAGCAAATTGCCGTAAACAGATATCTTGCAGAACTCGATCAAGTTGCTGTCGTTCCGTATAACTTCAGCATTTCCCCGGTTCCTCCAGGCCGTGTGGATGATTATGTGGCTCAAAACAAGGAGCTTCTTGGGAGGATCAGGCTTTGGGATTGGGAAGCGGCGTTTGCCAAGCTGAAGCCAGAGATCGGGCTTATACCATATGTCGACTTTCAGGACTCAGACATCCTTAGGTTCAATGGGAGTCTCTACTGGAGCGCTTCGATGAAGACTGTCCTTCCTCCCACGGTTAGAGCTGAAGACAGGTGGTATGCTTCCCATCTAGTGTACACTCATGTTCCTAGTGGGTTTCTCATTTTGGATGGACATGCAGGCACGATAAGCGATACTAGTCAGTTCTTCCAGCAGCGGAAGATCTACTATGGTGAGGGGGGGCTTTTGCAAGAGGCGTGGGCTGGATATCCTGTTGGGAGGCAGGTCAGCGATGAGCTCGGTGGATACTTCTATGGTGGCACTGGTGGAGTGGATATGCCTCCACCCTTGAGCTGGATCTTTGAGCCCAACTTCCTCTTATCATATCCGGGTAGCACGATAAGAGCTTTGAGGTATCAAGATGTTTATGAGCGAATGCAGATGCTCTTCCCCTACTTCATCTACGAGTTCCAGGGTAAGAGGATCGACATGCTCCCTGTGACCGATGGGTCCAACACCTTCTGGCTGATGCCGTTGATGATCGGACTGGAGGGGAGGAATATTCCGTGGAGCAGCGGAAACCCTATGATTCGGCTGGTTGGCTACGCCCTTATCGACACATATCACGGAAGCCTCAGGATAATAGTCACCGGGAAGGATTTCTTCAGCGATCTCTTCAAACACGTGTATTCAGACTACGTTACAACTGAAGTCCCAAATTGGCTCTATGACCAGATAAGATATCCTGAGGAGCTTTTCAGGTGGAGAATGGAGATGTTCAGTTTCTTCCACATCACGGATCCATCGAACTTCATAGTTGCAAAGGAATTTCTGGAAGTCCCGAAGGGCTTGGTCCCCTATTATGTGATGACGCAGCCCCCGGGCTTCAGCAAACCCGAGTTCCTGGGTCTGCTTTCGCTTGAACTCAGGGGAGGAGCTGGAAGAAACCTAGCTGGATACGTTACTGTGCGAAACGATTACCCACGGTTGGGAGAGTTGACCTTTTATCGTGTAGCTTTGGATTCGCCGACGAAACTTCTTGGGCCTACCGCGATAGTGGAGGCCTTGGAGCGGAACCCCGACTTCGCGACCTTTAGGACGCTGCTTCGGAATCCTAGGCTCGGGGACAATATTCTTTACAGGGTCGGGGATCACGATGTTTACTTCATCCCAGTTTATACGGCTGGAGCTGGAGGAGTCGTAGCTGAGATTGGTGGAGTGGCGGCCGTCGGTGCCGTGTTTACAGGAGAGTATCATGTGGGATTCGGAAGAGGAGGCTCGCCTGAAGAGGCCTTCAAAGCATATCTGGCGAAGTTTGGTGGAATAGATGCCCCTCCTCCTAAGCCCGAAGTAGATAAAGAAAAACGGCTTGAAAAGGTTGAGGCCCTATTCACTGCTCAAGGCCTCACAATTGTGAAACCTACTGCCCTGTCTCCTACCTTGACCTTCAAGGAGGGGGAGACTAGGTATGTAGACGAGGATCAGTGGGGAAGCGTCCAAGGATTGGTGGAGAAATTCCTGAAGGGAACCGTCGAGCCGCGGAATGTGGCTCGGATCATAAGCTGGGCAGACGGTGCAAGAGTCAACTTCGGAGTGTTAGTACTAGTTGAGGGTGTCTATGAGCTTCATTTCGTTAGTGTGGACCTTGGATGATAGGATGGGGAGGCACCATTGACATGAGCACTGAAATTCCCATCAGTAACCTCCTGAAGAGGATGAAGAGGGCGATGATGCTGCAGGATTCTTTGTATCATGAGGTGGAGCACGATCCTGTTGCAAGCAGGCAGGGATTCTACATCATTGCTCTTGTCAGTGGTTGTCAAGCCATCGGCAGAAGTCTAGAAAGCGTAATTACAGGGAAACCGTTCGGTAACATCATCGTGACAGGGACGTTAGGCTTCATCGAAACGGTGGTTGGTTTAGCCTTATGGTCCTATGTCTTCTACTTTATCGGCAGTAAGGTCTTCAAGGCTACTGCGACGCCTCAGGAGATATGGAGGTGCACGGGGTTCGCCCGTTCCCCTGGAGTGTTCTTCCTGATTCCTTTCGTCGGGCTTTTTGTGAACATCTGGATACTGATAGCTTATTTGAAAGCGGGTAAACAGGCCCTTGACTTGTCAACAGGCAAAACCATCCTCGCTGCTTTGGTAAGCGCCTTGCCTTTCCTCTTCATTCAAGGCTTCTTCGTACTATTCATATTGCGATTGCTCTGATTGGTAGACATGGCTTGATTCAAATATCTTGGCGGAAACCGTCACGTCTTCGGCGGATAATGCTGGATTCCTGTGCTTCCATCAACCGAAAACTTTGCAGATCTCTGAAGCGCAATGAGTACAAATGGCCCACCTGCAATCAGGGCTTGAGGGCATAGGTAGTTCGGCAGTGGGTTCTGATCACATATCTGGTTATAGATGACGCTATCGATTATGCGAAATCATTGTCAGATGAAAATCAAGCCCCGAAAGTTATCAGAAACATCTGATCTACTGTTTGTTAGATAAACTGATTTATTCCAATAGACTCTTACCATAACCGATGATACTCGAGCTGCCAAGGCGCGCAGAGCGGATAGGCGCGGTTAGAATCCATGACGTACAGAAGGTCTACGAGCTGGACTCGGGCACAGCCAAGTTTCCGACAAAGGCTAGAGAGGCAGTGGCCACTATATCTAGTTACGAGCTGGAGAGAATTAACCAGAAGATGGCAATAGTAGTACCCGTTAGGGATGAAAGGTTAAAGCTCCTCGAAGGAGTGTTGAGCGGTATCCCCCATGATTGTCACGTCATCGTAGTCTCAAACAGCAGAAGATCACCAGTAGACAGGTTCCTCATGGAGAAACAGTTGATCAAAGAGTTTAACCATTTCGTTGAGGACAATATCATCCTAATCCACCAACAAGATCAAGGTGTGTCGGATGCCTTCAAAGCCGTAGGCTTTAACTCCATCTTGGACAATGAAGGTAAAGTCAGGGCAGGGAAGGCGGAGGGTGTCTACATTGGTATCCTTCTGGCAAAGATGCTGGGAAAGGAGTACATCGGCTTCGTAGACGCGGATAATTATATTCCTGGAGCTGTCCGCGAATATGTCGAGATCTTTGCTGCCGGATTCAGTTTAGCCGAGAGTCCGTATTCGATGGTTCGAATCTCGTGGGTGTATAAGCCGAAGATCGCTGAGGAAAGATTACTATTCCCAAGGTGGGGTCGAGTCTCTGAGGTTTCGAGTCAATATCTTAACAGGCTAGTTGAAGCTTACACAGGTTTTGGAACAGAGGTAGTCAAGACAGGCAACTCAGGAGAGCACGCTATGAGCTTGAAGCTCGCTGAACTCCTAGAATACGGTTCAGGTTTCTCACTTGAGACGTATGAAATTATTAACATTCTAGAGCAGTTTGGTGGTATCCTCCCTTCACCTAACCACCGAGTTGTCTCCTCGGGAGTAGACATGTTTCAGATAGAGACGAGAAATCCTCACTTCCATGAAGACAAAGGGACCGAGCATATCAAAGACATGGTGCGCTCCTCTTTGGGAGCAATCCTTCATTCACCAATATGCCCCCAACATTTGAAGGAAAACATTCTCAATACACTAGACAGAGAGGAATCGAGTAATCCAGCAAAGATGAAGCCACCTCAAGAGATCGACCTAAAAACGTTTGTCGATGTGCTGAGGGCTAAGACAGACGTACTAATCGAGTTTCCGTAGCGAGAACATTGTAGGTGGGCGTTATCACTAGGCTCGTAGCTTTCGATATGGACGGAACACTCCTAGACGGACGCGTCATCTACGCCGTAGGGAGAAAGATGGAGTTCTTGCCCCAGATCCAAAAGATTACGGCTTCCACCAAGGTACCTTATGTCCGCTCTAGGAAGATAGCTATGCTACTCAGAGGTATATCGCTAGCCGACTTCAACGATATAGTGGGAGAAATTCCGCTCATGCAAGGTGCAGCTGAGACCATATCAACACTGAAAGCTAGAGGTATTACTCTCGGCATCATAAGCGATAGCTACACACAGGCAGCTGCTATTCTGGCTCAAAAGCTTGGTCTTGATTTCCACATAGCTAACCTCCTTGAGTTAAAGGGAGGTTACTTCACAGGTAGCGTAATAATGCCCATGGGATGGGAGAAGATAGGATGCGATTGCAAGCAGTCGGTCTGCAAACGTTACCACCTATTGTTCCAGTCTAAGAGATACAGTGTAGAGCCAGCGAAGACAATAGCCGTGGGAGACTCAGCAGCGGACCGCTGCATGATAGAAGCAGCAGGCATGGGAATATGGTTCAGACCTAAAGAGGATGTACCCCGATTGAGCCGAGGCCACACGGTTCCTAGTAAAGACCTCCGCATGGTCCTTAATTACATCTGACAGTTTGATAGAACAACTCAATCGACAAACCAACATGAGACGCCACGAAAAAATTGGTACCCTACACTCCGGACAAATTAAACTAGGTGACCAGTGGGCCACTTGGGACTCGAACCTGAGACCTCGCCACGCGCGTCAAGCAAAGCCCGTCAAACCACCTTCCAGCCGAGCTGAGATGCTTTGAACCGCGAAGTGGGGGAGACGGGAGTCGAACCCGCGATCTGCGCCGTGTAAGGGCGCCGTCATAGCCACTAGACCACTCCCCCCATAGCCGCCCGCTCCAAACTTCTCTCATATAATTTTCTATTCCTACCAACCCGCATCCCCATTACCCACGTACAGCTGACACCCCCACAACACCCCCGCCGCCAACCCCCGAAAGAACAACACAAACCACCCCACAACAACCCAAAACACACCCCAAACAAAACCAAACAACAAGAAACAAACCCCGAACCTACTTAAACCCCCCTAGGCCCCCACCCCCCACACACAGGCACACACCCACAACACCCAAAGACAACATTCATAACCACAACACCCCCCAACAAAAAACCACCAAAATGCCCAACTGCCAACAATGCAAACAACAAACAGACAAACTATTCTACCACCAAGGCAAATACATCTGCAACAACTGCTACAACACCGCAGAAACACAGCAAAAAGCAGGACCAGCCTGCCACTAAACCCTCCTAACCCCCACCTCCCCGAATCAACCCCCACACCCGCTCAGAAGACAAAGGCAAATCAGTAACCTTCACACCAAACTCCTCCAAAGCATCCTCCACCGCATTACCAACCGCAGCAAACGGAGGAATAGCAGGCCCCTCACCCACAGGCTTACCCCCAGTAACAGTAAACGGAGAAGGATACTCCAAATGAACAATCTCCATCCCAGGCGTATCCACCGTAGTATTCTTCAAATAATCACCAAACGTCGCAGTCACCAACTGACCATCCCGGTCCCAAACCATCTCCTCCCCCAAAGCAGCAGAAACAATATGCGCAACATGACCATGAATCTGAGCCTCCACAATCATCGGATTAATCAAAACACCAGAATCATGCACAACAACATACCTCAAAACACTCACCTTCCCCGTCTCAACATCAACCTCAACCACCGCCACATTAACCTGACTACCATAATTATTATGACCCATCACCCTCTTCCTATCATCAGGAAGATCCGCATACGGATAAAAGTAATACGCAGTTTCATGCAGCCCAGGCTCAACACCAGGCGGCAGATACTCAGCCCTAACCCGATCATAAGCCATCACAGCAACATCAGTGACCGCCACAGACCTCTCAGAAGCACCCCTCACAAATGCCCTCCCATCAGCCAACTCAACCTCCTCAGAACCAGCGTCAAGCATATGACCAGCAAACCTCTGCATCTTCAACCGAACCTTCCTCGCAGCACCAACAATAGCACCCATATCAATCGACATGAAGCAATCAGCTCCAGTCCCCGACGTGCTCGACCAAGGACTACTGAAACTGTCAAACACAGACGAAACCGCAACATCATCAGGGCTAACACCCAGCTCATCCGCCACCACCTGAGCAGTAGTAGTCTCATGACTCTGACCCCAATTAGTAGCAGAGATCTGAACAGTAACCTTACCCAAAGGATCCATCCTCACCGTGCAGCCCGCAAGCCTCTGCCCCGGAGCATGAGGACCACCGCGCACCATATGCTCCCTACCCGGATTAGCGGCACCAGGATCAACGTTACACGAAATCCCCAGACCAACATACCTGCCTTGGCTCCTAAGACGCCGCTTCTCCTCCCCCCACTTGTCATACCCCACCATATCCAATGCTTTGCGGAGAAGCTCAGGAAAATTGCCTGCGTCAAGAAGATTCCCACTAGGTGTACGATAAGGCAACTCCTCCGACTCAACAAGATTCTTGAACCTTATCTCAGCAGGATCCATGCCAAGCTTCTTCGCAGCGAGATCCACCAGCCTCTCCATGATGTAACCCATGTGGGGCTTGCTCAACCCTCTGTTGGAGCCTCCCGGCCCCTTGTTGGTGGCAACAGAATAGGCTTCTAAGGCGATGTTCTTCATCTTGTATAACCCCGTAATGTTGGTCAACTTGATGGTGTTATAGTAACCAGCGTAATAGCCGCTGCCACCCTCATCTGTAATATCCTTCAATCTGTGGCCCAATATGGTCCCATCTTTCTTCACGGCAAGCTCCATGTAGTAGACAGCGTTTCTCGCACCGTTATGCCCAGACATGAGCTGCTCACGCCTGTCTTTCACATACTTCACAGGCCTACCTGTCTTCCATGATAGAAGGGAACTGATCGCCATGTCTTGAAGGCCCACGCTGAACCTCTCGCCGAAGCCGCCTCCAATATCGGGCATCAGATGCCTGACCCTTACCCCCTTAGCTGGGAACCCTTTTTCCTGCGCCCTCATGAACTGAGGACCGAAAGCATTCGAATACACCGTCAGAACATTCTGAGTTTGATCATGGTGAGCTACTGCAGCATCCAGTTCAAGAGGCGTCGAACTATACCTGTGAACAGTAAACCGTTCCTTGACTACAAGATCAGCCTCCCTGAAAGCAGCGTCAACATCACCGTACTGCAAACGGACAGAAGAAAACGTGTTATTCTCAACGTCATCAAACACTCTTGGCGCCTCTGGTTTCATCGCTTCCTCAGGATCTACAATGGCAGGTAACACGTCATACTCCACGTCGATCAGCTCAAGGGCGTCCTCAGCTATTCCCCTTGAAACCGCGGCAACGGCAGCGATAGGCTGACCCACGTAAACCGCCTTGTCAACCGCCATGCAATACTCTTTAATCGGATACCCTGTCCTGCTAGGCATCGGATTAGTTAAACGAGGCAGCTCCGATCCAACCAGCGTCGCCACTACTCCCTCAAGTTTCTCTGCGCCAGACACATCTATCCGCTTAATCCTTGCGTGCGCATAGGGACTTCTGAGAACAGCGGCATAAAGCATGTTTTTCAAATGAATATCGTCAGTGTAGACACCCTTCCCCTGAATCAGCCGGAGATCCTCTTTCACCCTAATCGATTTACCTACCCAGCGACGTGGAGACGCATCAGCCAACTTTTCAGCCTCGGAGGAACCCTTAAAACAATGCAATACGCCTATTTATGTCGTTTAACGTCTGCCAACCTGCGTCTAACTAACACATAGGTAACCTAAATTACCAAGAGATCGGAGGCCACAGGCATAATGAGCTCAGCTAACAGCACCGAAGCAGGGCTCGTAGTTGTAATGCTGATCTCTGCAGCTTCTTTCCTCGTCTGGCAATATTACCCTGCTGTAAGCGCGTTAATGTGGGCCTTCATTTTCAGCATAATCATAGCGAACCTAGTGGCCCTTCCAAGCAGATTCAAGCCGGGAATAGACTTCGCCTCCACAACGCTTCTGCGAGGAGCCATCGCAGCATACGGCCTGACCATCTCTCCACTGGTGTGGGTAAAGGCAGGCTACGCCCTACCAGTAGTCCTAGTCGTTGTATTTTCTGTTTTCTTCCTAGGCTTGAAGATAGGTCAACGGTTCGGCCTCAGCCCAGAACTTTCAACTCTCATAGGTGTTGGAACATGTATCTGCGGCGCCTCCGCCATCGCAGCAACCGCGCCCGCTATCAAAGCTAAAGATGAAGAAGCAGGGATGGCACTGGCCACTGTCACTCTGTTTGGGCTCCTAGCAATGTTCGTCTTCCCATTGCTCTATGGTGTTGGTCTGAAGGATCTTCTGGGCGGTCAAACGGCTTACGGTGTTTGGGTTGGCGCGGGGGTCCATGAGACAGCGCAGGTGATCGCCGCTTCGAGTCAAGTGGGGCCGGAAGCGGCAAGCGTCGCCCTAACAGTTAAAGCTGTCAGGATATTCATGATTGGCCCCATGATCTTAGTGGCAGTCAGCATATTCAACCGGCTTGGGAGAAAAGAAGCCTCCTCCCGCAGACTGTTCGTTCCGACTTACGCCATAATTTTCATCTTTGCATCAATTTTGTCGGGTGTCATTGACTTTGCAGCGGAGCAGGGCTATTCTTCCACGATGGTCAAAGACTGGCCTGTCGTGAAGACAACCGTTTCTCGCTACGTTCTGCCGTTTGTTCTTGGCTCAGCTTTTGCAGGCGTCGGATTGAAGGTGCGGTTCGCCAGCTTAAGGCGAACTGGAAGCAGGGCTTTCATCATAGGTAGCCTTGTGGCTATCTTAGCAAGCGCATTGGCTTTGGTTCTTACCTTGATTGTCGCTCCACTACTCTGACTAGCTATAGCTGGTCAACCATATTTGAATCAGGTCGCTGAGCCACAGCTACTCCGAATAGCACCTTTCTTCATAATACTATACGCTTATGACCAAGCTGCGGAAAAGGCCCACTGATGGTTTCGCTCACGGGTTTCTCAATTGGTTTCAGCGGGAGACAACCAGTTTCAGACATCCTTGACTTGGCTTCACAAGCAGAGAACCTCGGCTTTGACCAGATCTGGCTTGCGGAAAGTTATCACCATAGAAGCGCAACCTCGTTGGCAGCAGCCCTCGCGTCCTCCACCACTGGGATCCGCATAGGTCTTGGACTGTTGAGCCCCTACACTAGGCATCCAGCTCTCGCTGCTATGGAAGCGGCAACATTAGATGAAATATCGAAAGGCAGGCTAACCGTTGCCTTTGGCGCTGCCAAGTCAGCGATGAGCAGACATGGTTTGAAGGTTGAAGACGCCAAGCCGGCTCAAGCCATTGCGGACATGGTAAACATAGTTAGATCGTTGCTAGCAGGCAAGAAGACCTTCTATCAGGGCAGGATTCTGAAGATACCGCCTCCGGGAGTAGGACTGGAGTTGAAGCCGTCGAAGAGGATACCGATCTATGTTGGGGGCGCTAACTCTTTGGTTCTCAGAGTTGGAGGCATGGTTGGCGACGGGGTGATACTCATGTGCATGTCCAGTCCAAGCTATGTCAAGTATGCTGTTGGAGAGATGACTGCGGGTGCTAAGAAGGCTGACCGGTCTGTCGATTCTATTGATCTCGCGGCTTACCTTGTTATTTCAGTGGCCAGAAGAAGAAGAGACGCGATAAACGCTGCGAAGCCGCTGATATCCTGGTATATTCCGAAAGTGATGAAGGTTGTCTTGGACTCTGCGGGGTTGACTGACAGGAAAGTTGAAGGCTTCAAGAAGGCTGTGGAAGAAATGGGTTATGAGAAGGCAGCTGATCTGATTGACGACGACACTTTGGATAGGCTATGCATCGCGGGAACGCCTGAGGAAGTGGCTGAGAAGATTGTTGGTTACATGTCAAACGGCTTGAAGGAGCCCATAGCATACGAGGTGCTTGGACCTGATAGGAAATGGGCGCTTAAGGCTCTGGCCAGAGAGGTTCGCCCTCAAGTCGAGGTCTTGTTGCGCAGATAAAATCCCATCAGGAAGCGTGGATAACGGGGATCTTCATAGGCTTGCCATACTTCTCCACTATCCATATCTCCCATTCTCGTCTGACTTTCAAGTCTAAGGAGCCGAGTCTGCCTGCAGGTATCACCAGTATTCTTCTTAGATGGGCTTGATGGAAGAGCTTGCTTTGGATGCGTAGGCTTGCCAAGTTCTTTGACTCCAATCTCCGGATGTTAGGCTTGGTTTCACACTCCACAACGACAATGTCTTCGCCCTCAGGTCTCTTTCTCACTGCCAGTAGATCAGGATGGTATCTGCGCCAGTCTATGTTTTCAAGAGGGGAGTAAAGGGGCTCGAAGAAGACTCTGTATCCCTCATTATTCAAGTCGCGGGCAACGGTCTCTTTGGGGGCTTTATGGATTGGTGATTCGCTCATAGTGTCTGTGTTCTCTATGCTCAGTACATATGTGAACGAATCTTCAAAGAGTATTAACAAACAGTCAATTTTTGATGCGCAGCGATCATAGGTATTGGAATATCCATTTCAAATCATCAGGATAGGACAATAAAGCCTTTTAATCGCCTAGTCTAACGGCGCGGATATGGCTAAGATTCTCGATAGAATCCATGTTATTGAGGGCATAGGAAAACCCGACTCGCCGCTCAACGTATTCCTCATAGAAGAGAAAGGCGGTCAACTTACGCTGGTGGACACTGGTCTCCCGGGTTTCTCACCCAAGATTCTGGAGTACTTACAGCGCAACGGTTTCAAACCCGAGCAGATCAGACGCATATTGGTCACGCACTGTCATCGCGACCATGTGGGCAGTCTGAAGGCCATGATTGACGCAACAAAAGCCAAGTCTATTTCACATTGGTTGGAAGCAGCTTTTATCGCTCAGAACCCTGTATATGATGGTCCTCCTGGTTCTCCTCCTAATTGGGATCCTGTCCGAGTTGATGAAGTTGTGAAGGATGGTGACGAGCTTGATGTTTTGGGAGGAGTCGAGGTTCTTCACACTCCAGGTCATACGCCTGGGCACATATCTTTCTACTCCAAGGAGCTAGGCATACTCTTCATCGGTGATCTTCTCTTCAACAAGGACAACAAGCTCATCCTGACCCCTCCTGAGTATACTCAACACACCCAGTCCGCGGTGATATCGGCTCGTAGGGTCGTCAAACTGCAGTTCGAGCATCTGTTAACCTACCATGGTCCACCTATAGTCGGTGGCGCTCGCCAGAAAGTGGAAGCACTAGTGAGTAAACTGTAGTAAAGCTCTCCGATTCACTGATTTAGGGTCAGGCGTAGTCTGGTAGGTCTCTGCAGGCTTGTCTAGCAGATGTCTCTGACTGCTGCAATCAGAGAATAGGATGTATGCTCCAGCCTATTTTGGTTAATGATCCTTTCTATGGATGAGCTTTTCTCAAAGCTTTTGTTTTTGCTTGGGTGGTTTGTGTCTGTGTGTTGGGGGTTGTCCTCTAGGGGGGGTTTTTATTGGTTCGGGGTTTGGTTTCGGCTGGTTTGGTTTCGGCTGTTTTTGTTTTGTTGGGGGTGTTTTCTGGTTGTTGGGGGGTGGTGTTTGCTGGGTTGTTTGTGGTGGTGTAGGGGGTGGGGGCTTCTCTCTGCGCGTGTAGGGCAGGTGTGTTTTGAGATAGGCTTGATCAAGAATGTTCAAATAAGCAGTTTTCAGGAATGCTGATCTGAAGATGGCTTCAACAACCACTGATGCAGGGGAAATAGTCTTCCCTGTGGCGTCAAAGAAGCTCTATGATTCTACTCCTATCTATGTTTCCATTGGGCCTGCTGATGTGGCTACTGTTTGGAGGAAGACGGGGCAGGAAGAGTATTTCGCTGCTGGGCTGTATCTTGGGTTGGTGGAGGAAAAGGGGGTTGTCCTCGGTCTGAGGTATAAGCGGTTAGATGAGCAGCAGAAGCAGGCTGTGATTCAAGGCGTGAAGACGCAGAACAAGAAGGCGACTGTTAGGTTCGATTTAGAGTAGGCAGAGTGGCTCTTAGGGTTGTCTATGTGGGAGACCTGTTAGCATTGGTGTCATTTGCGTCATCGGAGGGCACCCTTAGGTTTCGCCAGAGGCATGAAGGTTCGTCAGTTGCAAGAGGGCACTTCAGGGAGTTCAACGGTCTGCATTTCTCTAGCTTGGGAGTGGGGACATACTTGGGTGAGCCTGATGCTGCTACAGATGAGCTGGTAACTAACGCGGTGGTTGAGTCTATCAAGTCTGGGGCGGTTAATGTCGTTGATACGGCTATCAACTACCGGTTTCAGAAGGCTGAGCGCTCAGTAGGGCGGGCTTTAAAGCGGCTTTTCGAGGAAAAGGTGGTTTCGAGGGACGAGGTGTTTGTGAGCACCAAGAACGGGTATCTGGCGCCTGACGCTGACTCGGAACTGGATCAGGAGGGTTATCTGGCTGAAACCTTAGTTAAACCCGGGATCTTGGATCCTAAAGATGTGGTTCAAGGTATGCACTGCATGTCTCCGCGGTTTCTTGAGGATCAGCTGGGGAGGAGTTTAGCTAACTTGGGTTTGGACGCTGTGGATTTGATTTACCTTCACAATGCGGCTGAGAGTCAGCTGGGCGCGGTGGGTAGACCGGAGTTTATGGCTAGGCTTTCTTCTGCCTTTGAGTTTTACGAGAAGGAGCGGAGGAGGGGGCGTGTCAGGTTTTACGGGTTGGCTACATGGGGTTGTTTTAGGGTGCCTCCTCAACGGCCGGAGTACCTGAATCTTGAGGATGTTGTGGGGCTCGCTGAAGATGTGGGCGGAGAGTCCCATGGGTTCAGGTTCATACAGCTGCCTCATAGTATGGCGATGCCTGAAGGTTTGGTTATGCGTAACCAGTGGGTGGGCGGAGACGATGTGACTATTTTTCAGGCTGCTGTGAGGTTGAAAATAGGTGTGTTTACGAGTGCGCCTCTCTTGGAGGGTAGGCTTGTTGCTTCCTCTGTGCTGCGCCCTGTTGCTCCTCTGGATTCTAAGGCTTTGACTTGTCTGCAGTTCGCTAGGTCTACTGAGGGTGTCTTAGCTCCGCTTGTAGGTCATAAGTCGCCTGAGCATGTTGAGGAAAACTTGAGGATAGCGGGCTTCGCGCCGCTTACAGCGGGAGAGTTCGGGAAAGTCTTCATGGCTGTGGCCTAGGGGGGTCACTTGGCGCGGCGTTTGGCTCCTCTCCAAACATCAACTTGGGGGCGACTGAGGAGGGTTACAATGGCTTTTAGGACGCTTCTGGCCGCCTTGGGTTGGGGGACGTTTGGGTCGTCGATTTCGCCGTAGAGACCTATTCCTTCGAGGTTCCTCTTCAGGGCTGTTCCTAGGACTAGGCCGTTGAACCATGTTATGGTGCTGATCTCTGGGCCGATTTCGCGTATGCCTAGTCTGTCTAGTTCTTTGAGTAGGTGGTGCATGTTGGCTACGCCGTAGACTCTTGGTTCTCTGATCAGGTGTTCTCTGAAGTAGCCTCCTGTTGTGTATACTCTTTTGATCTTTCCTGTTTCTTCGGCTACGTCTAGGACTGTGTTGCACAGGGAGTATAGTTCTGAGGCGGCTTGAGGTTGATCGTCGCCTGTCATTATGACGAGGTCGCCTTTTCTGCTGTAGTGGATTTTGTAGACTGAGGGATGGTGGCTTATGAGGCCGTCTTTGCAGTAGACGTAGGGTTTGTCGTAGTTGTGGATCTCTGCGAAGAGTTTGGCCTTCAAATGGTCTACTAGGAACTGGGGTACGAGTCCGCCTACTCTGCCCATGTCTGGGAGCGAGGCTATCAGGGTGGTTTCTTTGAGTCTGGGGCGTTCGTAGTATCTGATCTCCATTGGGTCTACGCTC
>JACPCU010000034.1 GCA_016184315.1 Nitrososphaerota archaeon | reverse complement strand
ACATCTATGCATACAGAATGAGAGAGAGCCAGCGTGGAGAAACTCTGCGGCACGTCACGATAATCGATGAAGCGCATTATGTTTTCGATGCAGGAATTCAGTGGCGACAGACTTCGGTTGAAATGGGACAGCCAACAATCAACTTGTTTCACACTCAGTTCAGAGATTTTGGTGAAAGTCTAATCATCACTTCGCAAGTTCCATCTCAGATACTTCATTCGGTTCATGCAAACACGCTCGTGAAGATTGTCGGGAATCTCGGAGATGCTGAGGATATCAAATTCATCGCCAACTCAATGGGATTAACGCAAGAACAACAAAGTAACATTCACAAACTGAAGCGAGGACAATGGTATTGCAGAATTAATGATGATTACACTGAAGTGTTCTTGCTGAAGACAAGTGACCATCCTGCAAGTAAAATCAAAGACGTGTCCGATGATGAAGTCGAAACGATTTTGAAGCGAGAACTTCCCAAACTTTTCGAAACACCACGGCAACCTGAGATAGTGATTGATGATTCACTTTCAGGAGATGCATTAAATCTGCTGCTGAGCGTGGGAAAGAATCCCAGAAGAATCTTCAGGAATCATATGAAAGCTATGGGCATTTCAGGAAGGAGAATCGAGAGGGCAAAGAATGAATTGCTGGGAAATGGATTGGTGATTGAAGCTAATGTGAAATTGGGGAACTACCGTCCAGTGCTATATCTTGTTCCGACTGAGAAAGCAATTGAACTGCTGAAGAACGTTGCAGATATCACCTTGTTGAAAAAGATAGGCAACGTCGGGATTGAACATTTAGTTTACCAAGACATAGTTGCAGAAGGTTATGCATTATCAGGATATGCAGTGTTCACAGAGCATAATGCTGGCAATAGAAGATATGATGTGTATGCTGTGGCAAATGAAAAGACAATAGGAATTGAAATTGAATTAAGTACAGAAAATATTCATGAAAAGATTCAGAATAGTGATGTCGATGAGCTTGTTTTTGTTTTCAAAGACAAACAGACGCTAGAAAGAATCAGGGCAACAGTTTCACCAATAGAATCCTCACTGTTGAAGAAGGTTAGGTTTACGGTAATAGATGACTACATGAGAATTGTAAAAAATAAAATAGCGGCGGAACAACAAGGAAAAATCTCCGATTCGCACTCTGAAGATAATTCTGATTCTTTGCGGAACAAAGATCGGAACAAAGGTGAAGGTTAGGAGTTGGCCAGATACAGACGAAACGACTCGCCAGAATACCATGACTCAATTCCAAGAGCGGATGCATATGGAAACCGCACGAGCGGATACAGAATTAGAATTGATGAAACTGCGCCGAAGCATTCCACGCCAACAGAATCAACTTATGAAGTTCAAGGAAGAGAGCGCATCTCACGCCTTCTTGAATTTCTTGCTGTAGTAGACGATCCCGACAAAGTGGATGAGATATTAAGAGAATCTGTAGAGACAAAATCGTCATACGAGCAGATTGAGAGTGAATTCAAAACTGCGGAAGAAATTATTGCTGAAAGGGATGCACTTGATGCGAACGTAGACCCGATAGAAGTTTCGTTGCAGCATGAGCAGTTGAGGAGAAAAGCAATAGAAGAATTGCTTGAAGAATATCGTTTTGAATTACTGGATGACTTTGAACTGACGCCTGAGAACGCGCCAATCATCGAGGATGAGATGTATTGAATCTAAAATGCTCTGAGAACAACTTTGCCGTTTGGCAGTGTCATCATCGGCTCCCATCCCTGATTAATCAACTCTTCAGCTTCATTTGCGGTGACAACTTTCTTGGTGTTGCCGTTTGAAGTGTCGCCATTGCGGTTATGATCGGGAGAAGGATTTGGCTGACCTTTCTCAGCTATTAGCTTTGATAAGAGATCTTCGACTTGCCGTAAGCGACCCTCAAGTTCCTTCCGAGAAACCTGGGATTGTTGACGGACCTCCTCAACCTCCGAAATTGTTAACAGCGGAACAGCTTTGAGGTAATCATCCAGCAATTCCTTTTCAGTCGGACGATAATACGAATCGGATATACCAGTTGAATGCCCCATCAGCGTTTCAACATTAATTGGTTTCATCACCTGCTCGGCGCGAGTCTTGAAGAATTTCCTTAGTGAGTGAATGGAAAACTCGTGACGCTTCTCCTTTTCCTTAAGTGGCTTCCTAATTCCGAACTTCCATAGCATATCTTCAAACAGCCGTTTGACGCCTGATGATTGCAATCTCTTGGGTTCACGTATGTCTCCCTTTGGTGAACCTCTACTGTTAGCCTCCCACCTATCTCTCGCAAGCGGCGAATCCTTCGTAACTTTCTCTCCGTGCGACTCTCGCAATTCTATGTATTGTTTAAGTTTGGAGTATGCTTCAGGCGTAATGAAGGTAAAGTATTCTTCGGGTTCCCCACGGTAGATCTTTAGTTTAGCAGCCACTACTTGCCCATCTCTTTTGATTGGTTCTACATCTCCCCAGTTCAGATAATCCCAAGCTCCGACTCTAATCCCGCTGCTGACCATAGTCAACAAGACAGCCTGGAACCTTGCTTCAGTGTTAGCCGAAAGAAATCTCAATTCATCTAATGTAGGAGCTCTATCGAGCGCATATCTTCTGGCGCTCGGTAGCATCCGAGAAATCTTCTTCCAGTTTATGCCACTAACATCGTTCATGTCCAAAAGCAATCTTACAGGTTTTTTCACGTTGCGAACTGATGAAGATTCAATCTCTCCCAATACAGCTCTGTTTTTTTCTTTCAACAGATACTCAGTAATCAACTCCTGAGCCCAAGCAGGATCACCCTTCGCTTTACCAACAAGCTCATCAACATCCATGCCAGCATATTCAAGAAAAGTTTGAAGCCTACGCTTGTACACTTCTCTTGTAACAGGACTGCCTATTGCTTCTTCAAACGGTTTGCTGGCCTTGCCTCTGACCAGCGGGAGATCCTTAGGTTTTCTTGGCAAACTACCGGACTATAGCATACGCTCCCTAATATGTTTTGAGCCCAAAATATCATTGAAGTTTGTAGCGGGCCCGGTGGGATTTGAACCCACGACCTACAGCTCTCCCCCACTATCTTAGGAGGCTGCCGCGCTGTCCATACTGCGCCACGAGCCCACATCCCACCCTAACCAAACACAGACCATTTTGTCCTTTTCCCCTCCCCACCAACACCCCCCAACCCCACAACACCAAAGCAAACCACCCCCAAACAACCAGAAAAACAAGCCAACAAACAAAAAACAACAAAAAACAAACCCCAACCCCATATAAACCCCCCCTAGACCACCACAACACACATGCACAACAACACCCCAGACAACAAAAACAAACAACAAGAAACACAAACAGACAAAGAAACCACCAACTACATCAGCGAAGCCTGCTACTACCTCAAAGAAATAGGCCTAAACTACACCCAAATCGCAACAAAAATGCAGCTACCCGAAACCCAAATACGCAAACTCCACAAAACATACTCAAACAAAATCAAAAAAGGACAAGCAACCAAAAGCCAAGAAGACCAAAAATTCTGGGAAAACTTCTACCACGACACCGAAGGCAACGTAAAAATCACCTTCGCAGGCAAAAACGGCTTCCACCACTGCCGCAAAACAGACCTAGAAAACATGGACAACAAAACCCTCATGACCATCTTCGAAGACTGCAAACAATTCCTAGAAACAGACATCCACAAAGCCTTCCTAAACCACAAACCCCCAGCCGGCTTCGACCCCATGATCCTAACAAGAGAAATCAAAAAAGCAGCCCAAATCACCGAAGAAATACTCAACCAGCGATGGAAAAAAGAAAAACAAGAACCCACACCCTAAGCCAAGACACCCTCCATCAGATTCATATCCCACCCATTTGAAGCCCGCTCACATGGCTTCTCTGAAGATCGAAAACGCATCATGGATAATCACAGTCGACCCCAAGAGAAGAATCCTCCGAAACGCCTCCATCCTAATAGAAGACAGAGAAATCAAACAAGTTGACAAAACAGAGAAGCTGAAAAACCAAAAAGCAGACAAAACAATCGACGGAACCCACCGAATAGTCACACCAGGCTTCTTCAACAACCACATGCACATCAGCTACGCCCACGCAGTCAGAGGCATCTTCCCCGACGACCTCCCACACCAAACATACCTAAGCTACGTCTTCAAACTCCAATCAGCCATGACCCCAGAAGAAGAATACTACACATCCCTCCTAGCCACAACCGAGCTCCTCAAGAACGGATGCACAACCATAGTCGACCCCGGCACCATAAAAGACCTCGACAGCGGCATCAAAGCCATCGAACAATCAGGCATCAGAGCAATCATCGGAAAAGAAGCCACAGACATGGTCAACCCCCTGAACATCCACGTCGCAGACACAAAACAAGCCAAACAAGAAATCGAGGAAGTAATCCGCCGCTACGACAAGAAACTCAACGGCAGACTCCGAGCATGGGCAATGCCCTTCCACCCCAACTACTGCAGCGACGAACTACTATCAGCAGCCAAAGAAATAGCCGACAAACACGGCGTAGGAGTAACAACACACATAGCAGGAAACGAAGAACAAACCAAGAGCTTCACAGCCCAACGCGGCAACAAACCCATAACACACCTATCTGAGAAAGGCATCCTAGGCCCAAACGTCCTCCTAGCCCACGCCCTAGCAGTCAGCGACGAAGAAATAGACATCCTAGCCAAAACAGACACCAAAATAGTCCACTGCCCCCCAGCAGCAGTAAGAGGATCAGGCGCAACAAAACTCGGAAAATTCCCCGAAATGGTCGCCAAAGGAGTCTGCGTCAGCCTAGGAAACGACGCAGCCAACTCAGCCTACTACCTAGACCTGATCAGAACCATGTACCTAGCAGCCGTCCTCTACAAAGACGCCCGACAAGACAGACGGCTAATACCCCCTGAAACAGCTCTGGAAATGGGCACCATCAACGGCGCAAAAGCACTAGGATTAGACGGAATAACAGGCTCAATAGAACCGGGAAAGAAAGCTGATCTAGTGCTCTTCAACACAAGAAGACCCGAATGGAGATCCCTCTTCAACCCAGTCAACAGCCTGATCTACGCCGCCGACGGCAGAAGCGTGGACACAGTATTGGTTGACGGAAAAATAGCCGTTGAATCCCAAAGAGCTACGTACGTGAGTGAAGACGAGCTCTACGACAAGGTGCAACAGATAGGCGAAGATCTTCTCCGTAGAACAGGCGTATCCTTCAAATATCCATGGCCCGTCGAATAGTGAATACGAAGATGAAACCTGAGCTAATGGGTGACGACTGGCCTCAATGAGCTGGATTCAACGCGACGCTCGGCTACTCCTTTTCGCCAAAGGAGTAAGCACCTTCTCCTTCGCTTTTGTAGCTATACTCCTCCCCATCTACATGAGCGTACTGGGTTACGACTCCATCAGCATAGGACTAGTATTAGCCGCGTCGATACTTGGAAGCGCAGCCCAAACCCTGATCATGGGCATAGTAGCTGATCACATCGGCAGAAAGAAGACCCTAATCCTGCTCTCCGTCTTCATGATCGCGTCAGGAATAATCTACTCCTCAAGCAGAGAACTGATTTCACTCATCTTGGCAGCCCTCATCGCCGGCGCAGGCGGACCAGGCTCAGGAATCCCCGGCGGCGGCCCCTACCTTGCAGTGCACAACGCGCTCATAGCCAGCAAGATAACAGATCAGAAGCGAAACACGCTCTTCGCAGTAAGCTCAGCCATAGCCTCGCTTGGATCCGCGGGAGGCTCTCTCTTCATCAGCGTCCCCGATCTGATGAAAAGCAGCTTCGGGCTCACTCTGCCTGAAGCTGGAAGAATACTTCTTGTCATATACGCTCTGCTCGGCGTAGTAGTGATACTGGCAATACTGCCTGTAAAAGAAGAACATACTGAGCAACGAACAGCATTGATCCCGAAGAAATCCGGATGGCTAGCCAAAAGACTGGTCGTAATAGGAGCCTTCGACGGATTAGGAACAGGGTTCATAATTACACCAGTAGTTGCCTACTGGTTCTACCTCAGATTCAACGTAAGCCTAAGCAGCCTAGGATCACTGTTTTTCGTCTTTTCTCTAACAACTACTGCCAGCTACTTCATAGCGGTTCGACTAGCCCACAAAATCGGGTCAGTAAACGCCATCTTCTTCACACATCTACCCTCCGTGTTACTCCTCTTCTTGATGCCTCTTGCCCCCACCTTCGAACTTGCAGCAGCCACAATGATCGTTAGACCTCTAATATCCCAGATAGATGTGCCCCTTAGACAATCATACATGATGGCGCTCAGCCACCCCGAGGAAAGAGCATCAGTAGCAGGAATAGCAGGCGTATCCAAGACAGCTCCCAGCGGTGTAAGCCCCTCGCTCTCCGGCTACGCAATACAGCAGATCTCAATCCATACACCATTCATAGCAGGAGGTGTCTTCCAGATTGTTTCCGACATCCTGTTCTACTTCTTCTTCAGAAAAGTCAAGCCTCCAGAGGAAATTCGAAAGAAGGTATAAGCAGCACTCAACTCTACATGGAAATCAATGGAAGCAGGCAAAAACATTCGTTATCCAATATCAAACGGTGATTCCATATGAAACCTCTGGCAACAATAATAATCATCACGTTTGTCGGTTTTTTCATTTCCTCCACCGTCAGACTCACGATACCACTGTTGCTAACTGACCTCCGTGTCCCCTTGATCTACATCGGAGCAGTAATGACGGCCCATCCCGTTACTGTGGCGGTGTTATCCGTGCCACTAGGGTTGGCGTCTGACCGCGTCGGAAGAAAAAAGATGCTCACTATCAGCTTTCTGCTCCTGTTGACAAGCTCTCTAATCCTTGCAGCAGTCAGAGACCTCCTCGGCATCTTCATCGCTTTTACGCTTATGGCAGTGGGATGGGCTGCCTTTGAGCCAACAGTGACTGCGATGATAGGAGACGTAACGAAGTCAAATGAACTTGGCCGTGCCTACGGAACCTTTGCAGCAACCATACAGGCAGGTTTCAGCTCAGGCCCAGCAGTCGCAGGTACTCTCATAACCTTCTTCGGATTCTCCTCCCCATTCATATTATCAGCACCAGTCTTGGTTGCAACAATACTCTTTCTGAACTGGGCGCTTCGACGAGAAGAGAAAACAAAAGCCATCAGCCGACAAGACAACGTAGCGAATGTCTTCGTAACATTATTGCATCGCAAACCCGTCTTCACCGGATGGCTGGCGATAAGCTCAATCTTCGTCACAATAGGAGGATACGAAGCATTCTTCCCCGTTTATGCAAGACACATAGGCATGGAGCCTTGGCTGATCGGACTCTTGTTTACAGCACAATTCATCATAGGTCTAATAGCGAGGATACCGGTAGGCACATTACTGGACAAAGTCCCAGATAAGGTCCCTGCGATGATATTTGGAGTAGCCGCTAGCGCCTTCGCAGTAGCACTTATCCCCTTCTTCACTCATCCATGGATACTGCTGCTTCTGATGGGATCCATGAGCATATCTAGAAGCGGCGCGAACATCGGTGGACTGCTTTTGGTTTCGTCAGGCAGCACCAAGACCCAAAGAGGGCTTGCTCAAGGAGTAACCAGCAGCGTCAGAAACATCGGAGCATCAGCAGGACCAACGATCTTCAGCTTGGCAGCCTCAGGAGCCGGCTTCACACTAGGCTTCATCAGCATTTCCGCGATCGCACTCCCAGTTTCCCTTGCCCTGATGCGTCTCAGAAAAGGCGTCAAAGATGAGGCGAACGGGAAAGAGTAGGTTCCTAGCCCGATTCTCTCAGCCCGAAGCATTGACTCAAGGCTCTTTTAACCAACGCCTTAGTCAAAGGAACCTTGTACCCGTTCATACTCAAGGGTCTGGCGCCCTGAACCGCAACCTCAGCTGCCTTGGTGACTAGAGCATCGTCTATTCTCTTTCCTGATAGCAACTCCTCCACTTTTGCCGCGCGGAAGGGGAAGGGCGCAACTCCACCTAACACTATTTTCGCGTCCCTACAAACCCCGTCTTCCCTCTGAACCTGAGCAGCGACACTGGTTAACGCGAAATCCCATGTTTTGCGGAGCCGCTCCTTCAGGTATACGCCGTAGGAGTCGGGCGGCTGCTTGGGAACCACTATGGCGGTTACGATCTCGTTGCTCTTCAAAACGGTTTCAAAGGTTTCTCTGGGACCGTTGAAGAAATCTTTCAAAGGTATGGTCCTACTGCCTGTGGGACCAGCGATCTGGACTGATGCTTCCAATGCCATCAGGGCGGGGGCAGTATCCGATGGATGAGCCATGACGCAGATTCCTAGACCTAGTATGGAGAAGTAGTACTTGTTGGCGCCAGTTATTGCGTAGCATTGTTTTCCACCTTTCTTGTAGCAGTCAAAATGGGGGACTCTGAAGTACCAGCACCAAGGTCTTTGACAGAGGTTTCCTCCGATTGTGCCCATGTTTTTTATTTGATGTGTTGCGACTTCTCCCGCGGCTTGGGCAAGTATAGGATACTTCTCTTTGACTATGGGCGAGTTTTCTATGTTGGTCAGGGTTGCGCAGGTCCCTATTCGAAGACCGCCGTCAGAGTCAAATTCTATGTCAGATATTTTGGGGATACGTTTGATGTCTACGAGAACTTCAGGTATAGGCATCTTCTCTCCTTTTATCGCATCCTTCATTAGGCCCAGCAGGTCAGTGCCTCCAGCAAGAATCTTGGCCTTGTCACCGTAACGGTTGAGCCAGTGCACAGCATCTTCCACGCTGCTGGCCTGAACATATTCTATGGGTGGAAGCTCGTAAAGCAAACTTGTTTCACTACTCTGGTCTTCTTCTGACGGGCTTTCACCCTTGCAGTCGGCATAAAAAATCTTGCGCCTCCCATGCCGGAAATAATATAGTCGATTTAGTTACGTATTCTGTTGCAGGAAATAGTTTTTTTAACCTCTGAAATATTGTTTCTGATAACTCAGCGGTGCTGCGGAGCATTCACCCTGACTGGCGGCTTATATAGTAAGGGGGGCACCCAAGCCTACAGAAAAGATCCCCACGGCATCTTGAAATTAATATTGCAAGGGGAGGTCTAGGCGTCCACAGAGAAGATAATCCAGCTCCCCTGAAAAACATCAGAAACACGATGTGTGTTTGTAATGGAGTGCCGCTTTTGAGCTGCTTCTCCAAGATTGATCTAAGCGGAAGGCAACATAAAGGTGGACAGCATTTCTTCGAAGATAGATGAAAGCGGTTTGGAAAATGTTTATTTGCTGACGGAAACGGTAGTCCGATATGCCCAAGTACATTTTTGTGATTGGCGGGGTGATGTCAGGCCTAGGCAAAGGCGTGACGTCTTCATCTATTGCTAAACTTCTGCAGCTGACTGGTTTGAAGGTCACCTGCGCCAAGGTTGACCCGTATCTGAATGTTGACGCAGGCACCATGAATCCCATCATCCACGGCGAGGTATTCGTGACTGATGATGGGGGTGAAACGGACATGGATCTGGGCACCTATGAACGCTTCCTTGAGAAGAATCTTTCCCGAGATCACAACATTACCACCGGACAGGTCTACAAGGCCGTGATTGAAGCCGAGAGGAGAGGAGACTACTTAGGCCGCTGCGTGCAGATAATTCCGCACATTACAGACGAGATCAAGACCCGTATCCGCAAAGTTGCTCAAGACTCCGACGTGGATGTGCTTCTAGTCGAGGTGGGGGGCACAGTTGGAGACATAGAGGGGCTGCCCTTCCTTGAAGCCCTGAGGCAGATGAGACTTGAAGAAGGAGCCTCCAACACCGTCTTCGTCCATGTCACTCTCGCCCCTGTCCTAGATGCTGTTGGCGAACAGAAGACCAAACCTACTCAGCACAGCGTGCAGGAGCTTCGACGCATAGGAATCCAGCCCGACCTGATTGTGGCTAGATGCGAGAGGCCTTTAACCCTTGAGACAAAAGAAAAGATATCGCTCTTCACGAGCGTAGAGAACAAGTGCGTCATCTCTAACCTTGACGTAGAATCAGTCTACCAAGTTCCTCAGATCCTGTATGAGGAAGGCGTAGTAGAGCCGTTATGTGAGAGACTTCAACTGGGGAATAGAAGAGTGAACTGGGACAATTGGAGGGAAACAGCTGATTCCTACACCAATACAAGAGGTGTAGTCAAGATCGCCATGGTAGGAAAATATGTCTCTCTAAGAGACAGCTACGTGAGCGTTAACCACGCGTTGTCCCACGCTGGTGCCAAAGACGGGTACAAGGTTAACGTAGACTGGGTTGACGCTGAGCGGTTTGAGAAGCAACCTGAGTCTGTCAACGTATTGGATTCTTATGACGGAGTTCTTGTACCCGGTGGATTCGGGAACAGAGGCAGCCTAGGGAAAATAATGGCTGCAGATTACGCGCGTAGAAACACGATTCCGTATCTGGGGCTTTGCTTTGGCTTCCAGATGGCCATAGCTTCATTCGCGAGATACGTATGTGGATTGAAGGATGCTAACTCTACTGAGCTGGACGAGGACACTGCTAACCCAGTCATCGACATGCTCCCAGAGCAGAAGACCGTGACTGATAAGGGAGCATCTATGAGACTCGGGGGACATGACATCACCGTCGTAGAAGGCACTCTGGCTCACCGCCTCTACGGGTCTTTGACCATAAGAGAAAGGCATAGACATCGATATGAATTCAACCAGCAGTATCGCGCGATATTAGAGCAGCATGGAATGGTCTTCTCAGGGCATAGCGATGGTGGAAGAAGAACAGAGATCTTGGAGATTCCCAGCCTACCCTTTTACTTTGCCACCCAGTTCCATCCCGAATATGTGAGTAGGCCCTCCAAGCCCGACCCAGCATACCTAGGTTTCGTAAGAGCCACTATTGAAAGGCAGGCGTCCAAGACCCGATCCGGTAGCAATACAACCGGATCAGCTCTTGCAGTATCTAGAAGCTAATTCCAAGGCAGTCTCGCAGACTTCAAGCGCATCCCTCCCGAAGATGTAGGTGATGGGTTCAAGGCCTAAGCCTCCTTCGTCAACCACAGCGGTGAAGGATTCCCGCGTCTTATCAAGAGTGGCGGAGAATGCTTCCACAGCAATATCCTGTTGCCCATGTCCAACTCTACGTTTGTCTGCTGTGAGAAGAGTCTTAACATTCATATCTGTCAGTATGACTAACATCTTCGGATCATATTTTACGTCAATTCCTGCACCTATCTGCTTATTCCTGCTCTTGGCCATCAGAAGCATACGTGCCATGTGCCATGAGGCTCCGAATTCTGGTTGCATCATAGCTCTAGCTCTGCCGTGAACCTTAATGATCCTCCCAGGGAACCCTGCTACCTCAGACTCGTTCTTGGCATCCTCCGGGCACATCACCAAGTTAACCGAAACTTCAGGCATGATATGAGGGAAATAGGGGGAGGCTTCCAATAGCTTGGAGGCAGATTCCATCTGCTTCAGGACTGCACCTCCTTTATCATCGGTTTTCACAGGCCCGAATATCCGCATGCATACATCGCACTCCTTCGGTATCTGCGACAGCGACTGGTGAGCTGGACAGAAGACACCTTTCGCAAGAAGATTCCTCCAAATCGTGTAAAGAGTCTGTATACCTTCAATCGGACTCACTGAAAGGTCTTCGCACAACAGCTTGGTATAACGCTCTGTTTCCTCATTGCTCAAACCCAGATACCTAGTCTTCGAAGAGAAGCTCTCCCTACCACTAGCCAAATATTGGCTGACTGCTGCTTGAGTTACACCGAGCAGTCTTGCAATTCTGCTTTGGCTAAAACTTCTCGCGGTCAGCTCATGGGCGACCAATCCTCTCATTGCTGGGAGGAACTCCTTCACCATTACCTCACAAGGTGGATGCATCGCTGATAAGCAAGTTATTTATCCACTTATATAATTACTCTGAAGAGGTTCTAACAACTATGCGTAGTATCAACAGGGACCTTGAGTTTAAATTGTAAGGGGGAATGGCACATCCATACCACAAAGAGTTGCCAGAACCTCCCGGCGATTTCACTTATTAAGCAGCAAACTGGCTTCGCTGCTCTAATCTCCACAATTCATCTAACACACCCGACTGCACCCTCGCTTCAGACCCGTCCCGCTTGAACAACACCGACTTGCCTTTGACAAATCTTCCAATCACCGATACAGGTGAACCTACTGCCCTCAACGACTTCCTAACAGCATTTTCCTTACCAGGCTGAACTGCTAGGAGCAGAGCACCCGAACCGATCAGCTTGAGCGGATCCGCACTGAGAACAGAGCATATCTTCTCTGTTTCCTTTGCGACGGGGACCTTTGCTTCGAAAATCTCAAAACCTGTCTTAGAGGCGTATGCCATCTCGTATACTCCTCCAAGCATCCCTCCCTCTGTACAGTCGTGCATCCCATGGACGAAGCCAGTTCCAAAAGCGCACTCAGCTTCATCAACCACGCTTATTCTGTCGATAAGTCCCTGAGCCTTATTGATGGTCGCCTGATCTACTTTCCGACTTAGCTTATCCGTGAAGGATGCTAGGATCGATGCCCCCTCTATGCCCGCGGTCTTAGTCATCATTATAGTATCACCGTCTTTGGCATCCCTTGCTGACACGAATCGTTCAGCGAAGGTGAAGGCAGTAATCATCACAATCGGCTTTCGTAGACCAGGAGTCAACTCCGTATGTCCGCCCACAACAGCGATTCCCAACCTCTTTGCAGCTTGATGTATCTGCCCAGATATGTTGCGGATCATGGCAACAGAGGCGTCTTCTGGAAACAGAATCACCGATTCGACGAATCTAGGTCTATTTCCGCTAGTAGCGACATCGTTTGCACTAACATTCACAGCGTACCAACCGATGTTCCGCTGAACCCCTGTTATAGGGTCTGAGGAGACGATAAGGAAGCCTCGTCCAATCTTAACAGCTGCAAAGTCCAAGCCCAGTCCAGGAGGAATCACTAGATCCTTAGATGTGGCGCCCGTCATTGAGAGAACATGTTTCCTCAATATTTCGGGGGGAAGCTTCCCAAGGGGCAGCTTCAACAAACATCCTCGCTACTTTAGATTCATTAATTCGACTAATTACGTGTTCTTCATCCTTTCTTTTCATTAGGAGAGGTACTGGTAGGAACCTTGGAGGGGATAATCCGTCTAATGCTTCTGACTAGCGGCAGTGACACCATGAGTCCTATCGTGGCCTGAGTAATGTTGAACGGGACTTCAACAAGGGCCCCAACCATCCCAAGCACCAGAACCTCGTACAGATAGTAGCCTGTCACCATGACCGCCCCGCCCACCAAGACTGCTAAAGCAAGCCAACCGATCTTCGGCTCCACAGAGAAACCCGCGGCGACAACCATGACAAAAGCTAAGACGCCAATTGCAAGCCAGACCTCAGAAGCCACATTCAACACCATGGTAGAACGACCGAGCATAGGCAGAACCAATGAGAACTCTACATCCCCTGAGTAGAAGCTGGTGCCCACCCACGTCACTATCCCTGACACGATTAACCCGACTACTACTGCGATAGCCCTCCATTTGGACCTGGACAGTCCTCTTAACGCAAGTCTCCCCAAATAACCCACGACGAATCCCTCAACTCCCTTGATAACCAGCGTGCCAGGCGCAAATTGAGCGTAGCCCAAAGATATGTCCGAAAGCATTGAGCCTACTCCACCTGCAAAAGCTCCTACATAGGGCCCCATAAGCAACGCCGATGTATACACCATTATCTCTCCGACATTAAAGTAGCCGCCAGTAGCAGCAACATAAGCACTGAGAGCCATCGTGGCCGCCGCGACAAAAGCTGTGAAAACAGCCGCTCCTGCGACATCACTTCTATTAACCAACAGATACCACTATTTCGGAAAAAGTTAGGATCATATATAAGTTGGAGCCTATATATAGGCAGCAGAATTGCAGAGATTCTTCTTCAAATGCACAGACTGCAAATCATACTTCAGATCTGTCAACAAGACGATCAGCTGCCCTCGATGCGGAGGACACCTGCTCACATCCTACAACCATGAAGTACTCCATTCCTCAGCAAAACGATTAATGTCCAAGCCTATCGGAAGAGGAATCTGGCGATACCTTGACTTTCTTCCTGTCTACGACGCCTCGCGGATAGTCTCCCTAGGAGAAGGAGACACATTCCTCCACCGATGCAGCAGACTCGCTGAAGCCTTCAACATGAAAGAAATCTACATCAAAGATGAAACCACCAACGCAACAGGATCCTTTATGGACAGAGGCACATCCGTAGCAGTGACACATAGCGTTGAAGTTAACGCCCATTCTGTTTGCGGAGCAGCGACGGGGAACTTCGGCGCTTCTCTCGCAGCTTATGCAGCCAAAGCAGGCCTAGACTGCACCATATTCATCCCCAGATACATCGACCTAGGCAAACTCTACCAGATGATCGCCTACGGAGCAGAAGTCGAACTTGCAGAAAACTATGAGGACGCCGCCAAAAAAGCTTACGGATTGTCTGACCACACTCACCTGACAAGCACTTTTGATCCCTTCTTTCTAGAAGGCGAGAAAACCACCGGCTATGAGATCTGCGAGCAGCTAGGATGGAAGACGCCTGACCGCATCGTTGTCCCCATGGGCGACGGCAGCCACATCTCCATGATATGGAAAGGATTGAAGGAATTCGCGTCAGTAGGACTTCTCTCTTCCATCAATGTGAAGATGACCGGCGTCCAACTTGAAGGATACGCGCCCATAGCCACAGTTCTCTCCGCCAAAGGAAACGCGCCTCTAACGGAACCTGAGCGAGCGTTCGCTGGAGACATAGCGATAGCCAAGCCTGCTCTTGCATCATCCGCAGTGCAAGCAGTAAAAGAGTCCTGTGGAGAAGCGGTGACCGTCTCCGACAAAGAAATCTTCGAAGCCATGGAACTCCTGGCCAAAACTGAAGGGATCTTCGCTGAACCAGCAGCAGCCTCCACGGTAGCAGGAGTGAAGAAACTACGTGACTCTGGAAGAATAAGTAGGGATGAATCAACCGTCTGCGTGATTACAGGTTCCGGCCTAAAGGATCCAGTGACAGCTCGAAAGATGGTTAGGAAGAATAGACTGGGCAACATGGTCCGTAGAGTAGAAGACCGTTCAACCACCCCCCTGCTAGGCTCCACCAAGGCAAAAATACTATCAACGTGCAGCGAACAAGAATCTTATGGATACAACATCTGGAAAACACTGGAAGAACACTTCAGCCTATCAGTGAAGATCCCCACAGTCTACCAACACCTAGCTGAGCTAGAAGCCATGGGTCTAGTAGAAAGAATAGGCGCACAACAAGTGATGGGAAAGCCCGCGAGATACTATTACCGGCTTACACAGAGAGGAGAAAAGGTTCTAGAAACCTTAGGCCCATCGTCCTAGCGATAGATCGCGATCTAGAATAGTGTAACTGAACCGCTGATAATCAGCGGAGTGACTTCTTGGACTCTCGACAATTCATCTTCCACGATACTTTCAACATCCCCCTTAACTTTCCCAATGGATACTCCCTGCTCCAGCTTCAGGGCTACACTGGCAACTTGGGGGTCACTGATTGGAGCTCCTATTCTGCTCAGCAGACGCACATAGGTCTCCTTAATGCCGGGAACATCTCGCTGCACTCTGTCAGCCATCCTCTGAGCGAGAACATTGAAGATCTTGCCTGTATGATTCACCGGATTCTTCCCTGCAGCAGCCTCCATAGAGTACTGCCTCATAGGTGAAATCAATCCATTAGGGCGGTTTCCTCTACCAGTGTTACCATCATCGCCCATCTCAGCAGAAGTGCCTGTAACCGTCAGATAATACACTCCCTTACTGTAGTTGTCACCCGAATTTATGTGCACAACAACATCCATGTCAGTGACCTTGGAAGACTCGTCTTCGAGCCGCTTCTTCACCTGCTCCAACACACTCTGGTAATGAGAAGCATCTGGAACAAGAGGGCTTACCATCGCAGCAGCCACCGTCAGATTAATGGTCTTCCTCCTCCTTAACCCCATAACCTTAATGTCTTCGCCTATTTCAGGGAAAGACTCCTTGAATCTAGAGGAATTGAGAAGCCTCTCAGTTTCAAGGACCAGCTGCTCGGTAATGGTCAAAGGAGCATATGCTACTCCTACTGAAGTATCGTTAGACAAAGGCACACCCTTCGAGCCGTAGAAGACCGACCTCAAGTCTGCTGAACCCGGCTTAATCTTGTAGTCAACAACCACATGCGTCTCAGGATCCAGAAAACGCATCGTGGATCGTATGAACTCCTTTATGGCAGTAGTAGCAATATTCCCCACAGGCACAGTGTCAACCTTGCCGTCCCTCAAAATATTCGCAGTAGCCCTGCCTGCAACAACCATGTAGATAGGATCGAGAATCACGCCGCCTCCGAACACAGGCTTAGAGTTACCCCCAACCAGCAGGCCCTTGTCCACATTGTGGTGATGAATAGCATCGTAATTCTTAAGATAATGGGCGCAGAGGGCCCTTGAGACAGATTCTGAGGCTCCATCGATCAGGCTATCAGGGTGACCCTTACCCTTTCTTTCAACTATCTCGATATCTAAGTCATTAACGGACTGATCCAAGAGTTGTTCAACGTTTATGGAATCTAGAACCACTCTTACTCACATTGTTCTAAAGAGTGTCGTCGATTTTGACGAAAAGCACATTATTTCCCCGTATGACGATCTTACCAAAATTGGCCACGACGTTGCCTGAGGTGTATTCGGATGCATCGGCAAGAATCACATTCATGTAGGGATCAATGTTGTTCATCCGTCCGTGATATTCGACGTCGTTCTTCAGCCTGACAGTGACATTCTTGTTGATCGATTTTTGAAGTGTTGTTAGAGGCTTCTTAACAGCTTGTGACAATGCTTAGTCGCCTAACTACTGCACTTAACACGCTTCTAACCCAGCATAAAAAGATTCCTAGCCAGTCGTTCAGCGAAACGAATACAAAACCCATCTGCCATTGCTGAATTCAAGAACGCGGGGCGTTTGGAAAGTACTCTGCTTCGATCCTTATGATCTCTTCGGCGTTCTTGGCAGCACTGTAATCACTTAGTGGTTCTCGGTTAAGGTTTAGGAAAGTGGGTCCCCATTTGAAGATTGAAAGTAGTCTTTCGCCTACCGTCCAAAAGCCTCCGATACACAGTGCTGCAGCTAACGCCTCTACAGAGCTGAGGATGGATCTATGTCCGTAATTCACCGGGTTGGCAGCGAGGAGTGTGGGTAATTTCCTGTTTACTCCTCGGAAGCGCTTTGAAAAGACTTGGTCTGCTCTACGCCAAGAGCAGTCGATAACGACGAGTTTTCTCATGTTCTTCGCGGCTGCGGGGGTTACTACTTCCTGGGCTGAGGGGTTCAGAACCAGGGCGTCTCTAGGTATCCACCGTGGATTGTAGATTGGTGTGACTAGTTTGAAGCGGCTGAGTTTCCTTGAAGAACATTTCTTCGGATCGTCCTGGCACATTAGGTATACGAAGAGCTTGGGTGCCGCTGAGAGCTGCTCTTCTGTAGGTGTTTCCAAGTGACATCAGTGTTTTGGTAACTTCGTATTAGCTCAAAAGGGTTGTAAATAACAGCTATTGTTGAAAACACTGGGTTTTCGCATAATTACAGTTGTCGCAACAAAGGTTAAATGAGCCTAGAAGTGGCGTCGCGTCCGACAAGGCGTGGTACTTACAGACGACCGGTATTGGGCGAAGACTGTTAGCGGTTGTCCTTAATGTTTCTATGGCGGATCTGGTCATGCTCGGGATCTTTGATATTGAAGGCGTTTTAGTAGACGGGGAGTTCTTGCCTGAGATAGCTGCTAGGCTGGGCAAGAAGGAGCAGGTCCTTGAACTTACTTTGAAGGGTATAAGGGGCGAGATAGACTGGGAGACTGGCCTCAATATGAGGATCGACGCGGTCAAAGGCGCCAGCTACGATGAGTGTGTCGAAGTGGCCAAGAATCTTCAGTTGATGAACGGCGCAGCCGACTTGATCAAGGCTTTGAATCGTGAAGGTTGGCGGTTAGCGGCTGTTTCAGGAGGATTTTCTCTTTTGTCTGACAGGGTGAAATCTGAGCTGGGGATAGACTTTGTATTTTCAAACCAGCTGGTCTTTCAAGACGAAAAGCTCGTAGGTGTGAAGCTGAATGTGAAAGCTAACAAGGCTGCGGCACTAGCCAACCTCGTTGACACATTGGGTGAACCGAAGGAGAAGATCATGGCTGTTGTTGACGGGGCGAATGATTTGAAACTCTTCGAGATCGCTGGAATAAGGATAGCCTTTAACGCTCAACCCATAGTTCAGAGACGAGCTGATTATGTCATAAATGAGAAGAATTTGCTCAAGGTTCTTGACATTTTACGCATGCCCGTTCACCCAGCTACTTCTAGGCGCGGCTCAAACATCCAATAACAGAGCGTTTAGCGTCTGCGCTACGTGCAATCGAAGATGTTGTGGGCACGATGGAACAGTGATTAGGAGTGCCCAATCGCTTCTACAGACGGAGTGTTTATTCTCAACCACGCTAGAGCGTCTGTGAAGACGGAAGCAGCTTCAATTGTGGTGAGCACGGGGATACCCAGCTCTACAGCTTTCCTACGTATCTGGTATTCGTCTTCAAGCATTTCGACGTATTTCTCGAGGGCTGTTGTTGACGGGATGTTGACGATTAGGTCTAGCTTGCCTTCTGTCAAGTAGTCTTTGAGGTTGGGTGTCCTACTCGGCTCGCTTATCTTGTAAAGGCATGTAACGTCGTGGACATCGTTTTCCTTGAGGAAATCAGAGGTGTGTTCAGTGGCGAAGATTTTGAAGCCTAGTTCCTTGAATTTGAAGACTGCGGGCAGAATCTGTTTCTTGAGATCCATTCCGCCTACGGTTATGAGGACACTGCTTCCCTCTTTGGGCAGTTTGTATCCTCCTGCTGCCATCGCCTTCAACAAAGCGTCATAATAGGATTCACCGAAGCAAGCAACTTCACCGGTAGACTGCATTTCTACGCCAAGATGGGGGTCGGCGCCTTCTAACTGCATGAAAGAGAATTGAGGCACTTTGACTCCTACTCTTACTGGAGCCCATTTCTTCTTCGCGTAATGAGCAACACTTTCCCCTATAACTGCGCTAGCAGCTATCTTCATCAAGTTTACGCCGGTGACTTTCGAGACAAAAGGCATGGAACGGGAAGCCCGCAGGTTGCATTCAATTACGTACACGCGGTCATTCTTGACCAAGAACTGTATGTTGAACGGTCCTTTGATGTTCAGTGAGCGCCCAATTCTCGCAGCATAGTCTTCGATTACGCTCTGGATATGAGCATCTATCTTCTGCGGAGGTATAACCATTGTTGCGTCTCCGGAATGTATGCCTGCTTTCTCCAAGTGTTCTATGACTGCGCCTATGTAGGTGTTGTATCCGTCGCTCACAGCGTCTACTTCCACCTCCATCGCATCGGTGATGAATTTGCTTATCACAACAGGATATTCAGGGCTGACCATTGCTGCGCTGGCAAGGAACTGTTCTAGCTGTGAGCTGGTGTATACAACCTTCATAGCTGCTCCGCTTAGAACATAAGACGGTCTTACTAAGACGGGGTATCCGACTTTCCTCGCGAAGCTGTGAGCATCTTCGAGCGAAGTGAAGGCTCGCCAAGGAGGTTGAGGGATACTTAATTCATCCAAGAGCTGGCTGAACTTGGATCTGTCCTCAGCTCGGTCGATGTTCTTGCTGTCAGTTCCAAGAATCTTTACTCCATGTTGGGCTAACTTGGTGGCTAAGTTATTCGCGATTTGGCTGCCGACACATGCAACAACCCCTTCAGGCCGCTCCTTCTCATAGATGTCGAGAATTCTCTCCAAAGTGAGCTCCTCGAAGTAGAGCTTGTCGCTCATATCGTAATCCGTGGACACGGTCTCGGGGTTGCAATTCACTACTATAACTTGCTGAAAGCCAAGATCCTTCAGTGCCCACACCATATTCATGGTTCCCCAGTCAAATTCAACTGAGCTGCCTATCCGGTAACAGCCCGCGCCCAGAACAATAGCTTTCTTCGCGTCACTGAAGTCTACGTCGTCTTCCCTTCCTCCGTATGTGACGTAGAGATAGTTTGTCTTAGCAGGCCATTCAGCTGCCAGCGTGTCAATCTGTTTTACTGATGGAATAACGCCGAGCTTTTTCCTGATGGCTCTTATCTCATCTTCTTTTGACGAGGTTAGTGAAGCAATCTGTCTGTCCGAGAAGCCTAGCCTCTTAGCTTCTCCCATTAACTGTAAGTCTATTCCCTGCGGTTTTCCGCTGAATACTCTGAGCAGTACCCCAGTATCAACGATGTTCTTCATCTTCGATAGGAACCACGGGTCGATCCATGTTAGTTTCTCTAGCTTAGCTGTGTCCATGTTTCCTGCTAGGGCTTGGGCGACGTGGAAGAGAACATCGTCAGTTGGATGAGTTAGACGATCTTCGAGGGCTTCGCTTCTGCTGGCATTTTCATAGGTGGAGTTGTCGACTAATCCGTCGCGCCCGATGTCAAGCATTCGTATGGATTTTTGGAGAACCGCTTCGAAGCATCTTCCTATAGCCATGACTTCGCCGACAGATTTCATTTGGGTACCTATGTGTCTGCTTACTCGCTCGAATTTCTTGAGGTCCCACCTTGGAAACTTCAGGACCACGTAGTCGAGGGAGGGTTCGAAGCATGCGCTTGTGACTCCTGTCACCTTGTTTGTTAATTCTGAGAGCGAGTAGCCTAGGGCGAGTTTGGCAGCCATGTATGCTAGGGGGTAACCTGTTGCTTTGGATGCTAGGGCTGATGAGCGTGAAAGTCTTGCGTTAATCTCTATGGCGTAGTATTTCTCTGACTTGTTGTCTAATGCAAATTGGATGTTGCATTCCCCTATTATTCCGCATGCTTCGGCAGCTTTGATTGCCATGGTTCTTAGAGAGTGGTATTCTCTGTTGGTGAGGGTCTGGGAGGGCGCGATTACGACGTTGTCCCCTGTGTGAACCCTCATTCCTAAGACGTTCTCCATGTTGCAGACCGTGACTGAGTTTCCGTATTGGTCTCTCATCACTTCATACTCGATCTGCTTCAATTCGCCCAGATATTCTTCTACCAGTATCTGGTGTGTGAGACTGTTGACCAAGCCTCTTTCGGCTATTTCGTCCAGTTCATACTCGTTGTGGGCGACTCCCCCTCCTCTCCCGCCAAGCGTGTAGGCGACCCTGATCATGGCGGGGTAGCCGAGTTTCTTGGCGGTCTGCCTTGCTTCCTCTAGAGAGTAGGCTTCTTTGCTGCGGGGGACTGTTACCCCTGCTTCATTCATTACTTTGCAGAATAGGGCTCTGTCTTCGGTTACCTCTATTCCCCGTATGGGTGTGCCTAGGACTTTGACTCCGTATTTCTCCAGGATACCCCTTTTGGCTAACTGGACTCCGCAGTTGAGGGCTGTTTGGCCTCCGAAGCTGAGCAGTAGTCCGTCTACTTTCTCGTTTTCGATGACTCTTTCTACGTATTCGGGTGTGACTGGGAGCAGGTAGACTTTTCCTGCGAGTCTTGTGTCTGTTTGGATGGTTGCGATGTTGGGGTTTACGAGTACAGTGTCTATTCCTTCTTCCCGTAGGGCTTTGAGGCATTGGCTGCCTGAGTAGTCGAATTCTCCTGCTTCTCCGATCTTTATTGCTCCGCTTCCTAGTATCAGGACTTTTTTGAGACCTTCTTTCTTAGGCATTTAGTCGCCTCGCATTGATCGGTGCTTAGTGGTGTTCAATGACCATCTCTCTGAAGTCGTCGAAGACGAAGCTTGTGTCGTAGGGTCCTGGTGAAGCCTCTGGGTGGAATTGGACCGCGATGCAAGGTTTGCTGTCATGTTTGAGTCCTTCGATGGAGCAGTCATCAGCGTTGATGAACCATGTTTTGAGACCTGTGTCTGGTAGTGAGTCCGGCTGGACGGCGTAGCCGTGGTTTTGGCTTGTAACGTAGCTTAAGCCTGTTTCCAAGTCGGTGCAGGGCTTGTTCTGTCCTCTGTGGCCGAATTTGAGTTTGTATGTTTCTCCGCCTAGTGCCAATGCGATGATTTGGACTCCTAGGCAGATGCCTAGGACTGGCAGTCCGCTTTCCAGTAGAGCTGACACGGTTCTTACGGTGGCGCTGCAGGTTTTGGGGTCTCCGGGACCATTGCTTACCAAGACTCCGTCTGGGTGGTGTGACAGGATCGTGTCTGCAGGAGTATCGTAGGGGAAGCGGGTTACGTTGAAGCCTCTTGTGACTAGTTGTCTTATTATACCGTATTTGACTCCGCAGTCGATGACTGCGACTGTTTTTCTTCCTTTGCCGTATGTGATGGGTGAGGTGCAGCTTACTTCTCTGACGAAGTCTTGTTCGCCGTAGGCTTTGGCTTCGCTCAAGGTTTTTTTCAATGATTCGAGGTCGATGGGGTCTGGGGAGACTTCGAGTGCGCCCATCATGACTCCGTGGACTCTTAGTTTTTTTGTTAGGGCTCTTGTGTCTATGGCTGATATTCCCGGTATGCCTTCTTCGTTTAGCCATGCGTCTAGGCTCTTTGTTGAGGCCCAGTGGCTGGGTGTTTCGCAGAGCTCGTGGATTATTGCTGCTTGTGTTTGTATGCGGTCTGATTCGAAGTTGATGGGTATGCCGTGTTCGTCTTTGGCGGAGTATGTGGGGACGCCGTAGTTTCCTATCAAAGGGTAGGTGAAGGTTAGTAGCTGGCCTTTGTATGAGGGGTCTGTGAGGGCTTCTGTGTAGCCTACCATTCCTGTGTTGAAGACGACTTCTCCGATGGTTTTTTTGGGGTGTCCGAATCCTTTGCCGTGGAAAACGGTGCCGTCTTGGAGTAGGAGGGCCGCGTAGTAGTTTTTCTCTTTGGCCGTATTCAAGGAGTCGTGTTTTCCCTCAGCGCGCTTTTTCGTTTAGTTATATAAGCCTGATGTTGGGTTTTTTTGTTCGTGTGTGTTTGTTTGTGGGGGTGGGCCTAGGGGGGGTTTATGTAGGTTCGGGGTTTGTTTTTTGCTGTTTGGGTTTGTTTGGGTTGGTTTTCTGGTTGTTGTGGGGGGGTTGCTGGGTTTTTGTGGAAGGCTTATAGGATTGGGGTGGTGTTTCGGTGGTGTTGCCTGTTTAGATCTGTGAGTGGTCTTGGTTTCAGGGGGCCTTTGACTGGGCTGATTACGCCGTTTGCTGTTGATGAGTCTGTTAACGCTGAGGTGTTGAGGGAGCTTGCTCGCTTCGCTGTTGAGCGGTGTGGGGCTACGGGGGTGATGGTGGCTGCTGCTGAGGTTTAGGAGGCTATTCGTCTGAGTCGTGATGGGAAGTATGAGTGTGTTGGGGCGGTTAGGTTGGCGAAGCAGGCTGAGGATGTGGGTGCTGACGCGGTTATGGTGATGCCTCCTTACGGTGTGTCAGCTAGGAGCCGGTTGGCTCCTCCTAGTGCGCAGGATATTGTGGAGTTTTACGGTGATCTCAGTGGTGCCGTAGATATTCCTGTCTTGGTGTACAATAGTGATACGCTTTCTACTCATCTTCCTGTTAATGTTCTCTCCGAGATCTTTGAGGTGGATGGGGTGGTGGGGATGGAGGAGACGTCCCTAGATTTTGAGGTTGTCTGCAGAACGGCTGTGGCGTTAGGAGAAAAGGGCAGCGTTTTGGTGAGGAGCCAGATTCTGCTTCCTGCTCTTCAGGTGGGAGCCCATGGTGGGATAATGCCGGTAGGCTTGTCTAGGATCGGGGCGGATCTGTATGATGCGTATCAGAGGGGGTGATCATAAGAGGGCTCTGGAACTCCAGAAGGCGCTGTGCAATGTTCCTCCGCAGGAGTTTTCTCACAGGCCCGGTGTCTCTTTCCATAAGGAGTCGCTTCGGCAGATAGGGTTCAACGTGGGTTTACCGCGTAAACCTAGGACTCTCCT
>JACPCU010000033.1 GCA_016184315.1 Nitrososphaerota archaeon | reverse complement strand
GACGGCATCACTCAGGTTACAGAAGCGCAAGAGAATAAGCGAGAATATACAACCTCAAAGTTGAACGAGCGTCAAAAGTTCTTGCTTGAGATCATTGAGAAACATAGGAAGATAATGTCGGAAGAGTTATTCGACATCTATTGTAAATCGGTTGCCCATTCACCTGGTGAACGAGCTTACAGAAATCAGATGAAACATCTTGTCCAAACAGGCCTAGTGAAAGATGTTGGAGAGGGAAGGTGGAAAAAGTATGAATTCAGTTGTTAGGATAGGCGTTCTTGAAACAATCTTGATATGCTTGAATCAAGCGACTTGTGTCCTGTCCATCAATGACCCCATAATAGATAATCTTCCCTTCGTATATTGACTTGACTGTTGCGAATGCTTTCATTTGCTCAACAACACTTTCGTCAATCTGACCCCAATATTGCACCAGAAATATATCAGCTGGTGCTCTGAAGAGTCTCTGTATCTGATCTCCTTGCTTACCCATTTTTTGGGGGTCAATATACCTGCGGTCCCCTTTCCCTTAAGACCAAATGCTACAGTTATCCTCTTCCCACGAAATATCATCCTAGTTGAGAATAGGTCATCATTTTCTCCTCCCCAATCCTGAAAAGTACCCTCTTCGCCAAGGATCTTCTGAAGACCCTGTTGAAATGTCTCTTCATAGATTGGTGTTTGTGAACCATCCCGTTTGGAATCTAATGCTTTGACTTTGTCAAATGAATCAATGTCATCAATTGAGAGATGCTTGACGTTTATCATATTTCTTGGCATGCGAATATTAACATAAGCAACAGATGGGGGTCGCGGGTTGCTTTTAGTGGGGAAATTCTCTAGAGTTTTTGAATTACCAGCTAGTCGGAGTATCTTTGCTTTATTTTGCTTCATAAATGAATCAGGGTATGCTGTATGCTTTACAAACCAAATCCACATATTAACCGCCGAGGGTTCGGACCAAGGTGATAATAGCGAACCCTCCGGAGCTCGAACCCACGATTTTGGGACTACATCCAGCCCCCGAAAACGCTCCAAATCCCACCAGGCCAGCTAGAAATAACTCCGTTTCATACTATTCGGGACACAATAGGCTTACTTTGTAGAGTTTCCATTGGAAATGACCTCATTTCATGGCTATGAGGAACATTGACGCATCAGATTGGACTACGAAAGATTCGTCAAAACACATCACAATGGGTACAAACGGTTCTCTTAATTGGGTCGAACCACCGGGCCTAGAGGGATTAGAGATTACTAAAACAACTTACAGGGAAGTTCGTAAGAGCGAATCTCAATCGAAGTAGAACGAATTGACTTTAGGAGAAAGTGAGAACCTTGTCAGACCTCTCCACTATTTCCAGTAGTTCTTGCATTGAGGATACGGGGCAGATCTTCATTTCAGACTTCTTTCTTACCTTAAGACAGGTTCCGCAAGCCAGAATCTTCCCTCCCGCCTTGAGGTACCGTTGCATCTGCTTTGCAACATCGAAGCTCCCATTGTTTACTTCCTCTATCTCCACCCCTCTACCTAGGAGGAAGAGCCTGACTTCATGTTCGTTCATGAGAGAGGTTACTCCGAACCTAAGAGTGTTCCAAGCAGTTTCTGGATCACTTGTATTCAAAACTATACCTATCTTCATCTATGTCGCCTAGAACCAGTGGTGCATCCAGTACTTCTCGAACAGAACCTTCTGCATATGCCATATTCTACTAGGCATATGGAACTCGATCTCTGGCTTCGGCTCAGCCAGGAACCTGCCTTTGACGAAGGCGCTCTCACCATGCCCCACTTCGAGGAAGCAGGAGCCATGTCCATCCCACGCCCTTACCTTCCCTCTACCCTTGATTTCAACAGCTATATTGTTGGCAACGACCCCGGCTTGACCGTGTGCGAAGACTCCTGCTTTGGGCAGGAAGGGCATGTATCCTTTGGGCGTTGGTATGGATGCCACATCACCCACAGCATAGACCCCTTTGTGCTTGGTTTCTAGCGTCTCGGGGTTTACCGGTATCCATCCTGTTCCATCGGTTAATCCAGCCTCCGTTACGGGTCTAGGCGCCCTGTGTGGCGGCACGCAGAAGAGCAGGTCGTAGGATATCGTTTCTCCGCCTTCGAAGCGAACTTCTTCTTCTCTGATTTCAATAACCTTCAGCTTGGGATGATAATTGATCCCCTTCGATTTGAGAAATTCAAGAACTTTACTTCCTATCTCTGGACCTACAGCTGGGACGGGGATGCCTTCAGGGGTGAAGAACTCGAACTTCACTTTGTCCCTCATGCCCTTCTTTGCATAGTAGTCGTCCAGCAGAAGAGCTACTTCGTAGGGGGCTGCAGGGCACTTGAAGGGTGTCCTCGATATGCCTATAGCGATGGTCCCACCTTCGAATCTCTCGACTGCTTCCTTGAACCTTATGGCCGAATCTAGGTCGTAGATGTGGTGGGCGTGCTCCTTGAAACCAGGTACGGATTCAGAGCTGTATTCAGCACCTAGTGCTATGATGAGGTAGTCGAAAGGGAGACCGTCTTCCTTCGTCTTGACGAGCCTGTTCTCTACATCTATGGACTGAACCTCATAATTTACTACCTCTATTCCTTTCTTCCTCAAGAGGCTTAGATCCTTCTGCACCTGGTCGGGCCTCCTCATCCCTAGCATGAGCCAGGGGTATGATGGTGGAAACTGGAACCGCTTCTTACGCTCGAGAAGCTTTACCCTCGCCAGATCCCCCAGCTTATCCTTCAACACATTCGATGCTACGAGTCCTCCGACCCCTCCTCCAAGCACGAGAATGGTCTTGTCGCTCATGCCCGCTCAACCTTATTCAGAATAATATTCATATATATGCATATCGTTAAAGAGTGGAAGAATCTAAGAGCAACATTGAGGGCGCGGGCTTCGTCTGCCTACGGGCCGTCAGGACATAGATACCGCATTGTTTGCTGATTACTGTCAGCCTTGTTTGAACGGGCGGAGTGCCTTAATCACCCACCTCTTTGCTTCCCAAGGAAGAAAGGCTTTTATGTCGATGCATATATACGAATATTTGATTAGACATGACGACTCGAATCTCAGAGCTCCACGCGGAGATCTGTAGGACTTTGGGGAGCGCCGCGAGGATAGACATTCTCAACGCCCTTCGAGATGGAGAGAAGACCGTTGGCGAACTCACCGAGGCTCTGGGTCTGAGGCAGGCGAACATCTCCCAGCACCTTGCTGTATTGAGGCAGAGGAGGGTTGTTGCAACAAGAAAGGAGGGTACGAACATCTACTACAGAGTTTCAAATCCCAAGATCATTCAAGCATGCGAGTTGATGAGGCAGGTCCTTTTGGAGCAGCTGAAGGAGGGCGAGGTGCTGACAAAGCTCGCCACTCGGAAGAGGTGAGCGGGATGGTTGAAGAGAAGCCTGCAGCAGCCTTCACACTTTCGCTGATAGGGTTAACTCTCCAAGCGGTGGGGGCAACGTTCTTCGCATATGCGGTGTTCTACGGATGGGGAAGTGGTTCTTCGGGACCTGGTATGATGATGGGTCCATGGGTGATGATGGGAGACCCGTGGTCAGCAGGATTACTATGGTCTCCATTCTCGGCAGTCTTCGCTATAGTTGTTATTGTTCTAGGCGTCCTGGGGATTCTTTGGATGAATACCAGAGATCTGGGCAGGGTTCGAACTGGATCTACATTGGTGCTGATTGCGTCAATAATCGCCTTTCCAACGATGTTCGGGTTCATGCTGGGCTCCCTGCTGATGCTCATCGGAAGCATCCTAGGATTGACCTGGCAACCTGTAGCTACAAAAGTGGGTGGAGGGGCGTGAAGAACAAAACAGTAGTAGCTGTCGCATTGACCGTTGCAAGCATATTCGCATCAGCTCTGCTCATCCCACAATTCGTCATGCCCCAATCACCCGGCATAGGGGGCTCAAGCTACTATCCGAACAGAAATCCTCAGATGGGCTGGGGCATGATGGGTACGACTATGATAAGGGGCATGTCGATAATGCCTCCTCAAACATATGGTAACTACACTCAGGGGAACGGAATAATGGGCTCAGGTATGATGAATAGTATGCTCATGATGAAGGGCATGATGGGCTATTACTCGGAAATTCCCACTCCACTATCGCATGATAAGGCTATCAAAATAGCAGCAGATTATTTGGTATCCTTGAACGGCCAAGACCTCGTAATAGATGAATTCGAAGAATACTCCCACAACTTCTACATATCGTTAATTGAAAAGAGCACCGGAAGAGGAGCCACAGAGATCATCATAGACAGGTATGGTGGACGCCTTCAGCCTGAGCCTCAGAGCATGATGTGGAATAGTAAGTATGGCATGATGGGTGATTCCCAAAAAGCTGAGATGATGGTGACACCTGAACAGGCTCTGAAGATCGCTCAAGACTTTCTGAATACGGTCTACCCTGGAACTAAGGCCAGCGAGGTAGTCGCTTACTATGGATATTATACAATAATGACCACTCTTAAAGGCGAGCACTACGGTATGTTGAGCATTAACGGTTACTCTGGCGAGCTATGGTATCATATGTGGCACGGAATGTTCCTATCAGAAGTCGGCTAGACGATACGATCACCAGTGGGTGAAGTTGGAATGCGAAGCTCACCTGTGGCCATCTATCTGGACTAAAGCGTTACTACTCCCTAGTCCTCCAGAGTGTAGCAACATTACAGCGAATCCTCCGCGGTATGAACCTACGATTCTGAATCCACTTCTAGCCCCGAAAACACATCGAGTCCCACTATGCCCACTACAGAACTAGTCGATAATTTGGGCTGCAAACGAATCATGCCGAACTGAAACCACTATCTGACTACTCATACTCAAGACGATAATTGTCATGCGAGCATCCTAGCAATGCATGCACAAACTGCGCTGTAAGTGTCCTGATGAAAACCATGATAACAATGTTCTGCCCCTTTGTTCTGCTCCGCAGCTTAGATCCGTTGGAACCGGAATTCCTGGGAGTTCCTTATCTTTCCAAGCTCCTATCATACTCCAATGGAGAATTGACCAAGTTTTGCCACAATACCACGGTTGTCTAAGGAAGGCAACAATCATCCAGCAACGGCTTAAGATCTTCCTAGGATTAGACGCGCATGATGTCATCAGTGAAATGTGCCGCATGTGGGGCTGCAAGACTGAAGACGAGTTCTACAAATGCATGGACACTATGGGCGACGACGAACTCAAGGCCTGCATAGAAGAAGCTCGTAAGAACGCCAAACGGCGCAAGCTCGTCAGAGAGGGTCAGCAGGAGGTGACCGCAGGAATAACATGAACGAGAAAGAAGCGCAGCTCATAGCGGACAAGATCTCCCACGAAGTCAATACACTAGCGGAGCTAACACAGATAAAGGCGATGCTCCGCCTGCTTAAAGATGACGAAAAGATAGACATTCGCGCCCTCAAGATCATCGATGAAGTTATCAGTCGCAGCATCAACGACTTATTGAGGAAATGCCTCGTCAGTAGGAAAGACCTGAGTTTTGACGGGATCAACATGTATGAATTCATCGTCCAAGAAGACATCCGTAGCCTAGAGCCGTTCAGAGCAATGCTAAGAGACGAATACGTTATCCTTGACAAAGAAGAGTATATCTCGGTTGCAGACATAAAGGGAAGAAGGCAAGACGGATACCTGATCTTCGGAACTCAACATTCAGAAATAATGAAGGTAAACTACAAGGATTAAGTTATCGAAAACATCGCATTGTCTTGTGTGAACTGTAGCCGTTACTCCGTGCTGTTCGAGTTAACGGCTACGAGTGAAGAACCTGTGATCGTCAAGAAGAGAAATGGCCGGGTCATAACAATCAGGTGCCCAAAGTGTGGGAGAGCGGTGATCAAAACAGCGAAGAGCAGGTGCAAGAATACAAGTACTCATCAAGTGTGGCAATCTGTGTCGGGACTTGCCCCCAACAACCTTTGAGCATCGATCCCTTGATGGTTCTTGGACCGTAGTACTGGTTCTGCATAGCTAGTATTCCTAGACAACCACTCGCTGCAAGGAAGGCACACTTATTCCAATATCTGAATCATTAGACACTGTTTTTCTCCGTCGTCCCCGCTCCCATTTGTTACAGTGGAAAGCTTATACTGAACGCATAGACGGTGGTTGAGATACTTAACCAGAAGTGAAGTAAACGTGAAGCAGGACTCCTCTAGGCTTTCCTACTTAGAGTTCATGGCCTCGCTTGACTTGGCATCTCTTCACCCTGGTGGCAGGAAAGCCAAGGAAGAGCTGTTATCACATCTCAACATCGACTCAGCCGATACGGTTTTGGATGTAGGCTGCGGCTCTGGCAGAGATCTCGTAAGCCTCGCCCGGCGGTACAACTGCAAAGCTATAGGAGTAGACTACAGCGAGAAAATGGTTGAGATCGCCAAGAGAAGGGTTGATGCAAACGGCCTAGGTGATCGAGTTACAGTCAAGAAGGCTGATGCCCATGACTTGCCGTTCAATGACGGCGAGTTTGATATTGTTTACACGCAGTCCGTGTTGCTGCAGCTGGATAAAGACAAGGCTGTCAGAGAGTTTTCACGCGTCCTGAAGCAAGATGGTCACTTGGGCTCCTTGGAGTTTGCGTGGGAGGACGAGGTAGACGAAGAACTCCTTGCAAGAATTCAGGAGCTTACAGGGGAGCATTTTAGTCCTCTCAACCACAACGGGTGGCGAGATTTGTTTACCAGATCTGGTCTTCGAGAACATCACGTCTCCTTCTCAAAGAAAAACGTTGCGCCATCAACATTTAGAGATCTTGTTGCAGCCGAGGATTGGATGATCGCCGTCAAAGGGCTAGTCAACGTGCTGCGGCTTCCGCCGGATCTTAGGCTCAGGATGAGGAAGGAAACCCAGTATCTGCGCTGGATCAAAGAAAACGGAAAGCTCGGGTACGGCATCTACTGTTACCGTGGAGAGTAATCAATCTCGGGGTCACGCGCGGAGTAAGATCTCGTCTTACGCCGCTGAATCAGCGAAAGCGTCTACCAGATCCCTGGCAGTAACTATCCCTGCCAGCATGTCCCCCGCGAAGAGTGGGAGTCTCTTAATGCGCTTGGTGGCCATGATTCTCGCAGCTTCTGCTCCGTCTATACCGATCTGGGCAGTTGTCAGTGGAGTGGATGCCAGTTCCCCTACTCTAGTCCTTTGCGAAAGACCTTGACCGAGGACCTTCTTCAAGAGGTCTCTTTCCGTGAAGATGCCGTAGGGAACACCATCCTTCACGAGCAAAATGCTACCGATCCTCTTCAGGGTCATGTCCTGAACCACACGCTCCACGGGGGTGTCCGGCTCAACCGCCACAACCCTCTTTGTGATTACTCTTCTTAAGTCGAAACTCCGACCCAGCTTGTGAATCGCTCTTACAATGTCGGTTGCGGTAAGTATTCCGACCAAATTCCCTCCTTCGAAGACCATGAGTCTGCTCTTTCTACTTGCCATCGTCTTTGCCGCTTCCTCGGGAGTTTGAAGAGGGTCGACTGCTACGAACAAGGGGGACATGACTTCCATTATGATGGTGTTTTCCGGTCTCCGGTTCCGTGCTAAGATCTTGTTGAGGAGGTCCCTTTCTGTGAAGACTCCTCTCGGTCCTTCACTATCAATTACGACGACACTGCCTATGTCATGGTCTACCATGATCCTAATTGCTTTGCTGACATTCGAATGGGAATAAGCAGTGAAGACATTCTTGCTCATGAAATCTTTGACTGTTAACAATTGTAATTGAGTCATCTTCACAGCTTTCACATTTCCATTGTCCTTCAACGCGTATTTAATGTCTCAGACGATTCTCAATCATGACAATTAAACAGTCATCGTGAATGCTTAGGCACCTAAATGGTGTGAAAGACGTAAGATGCAGTGGAGAACTAGCAGTATGGACACTTTAATAGTTGGAATGCCGGCAACGGATTGCATGGCGATGGTTAGGGTTTCTGAACTGATGACGAAGGATGTGGTTCACACCATTGGTCAAGATGCCTCCGTTGAAGAAGCGGCGAGGAGAATGAGGAACGTTGGAAGAGGATGTCTAGTCGTGATCGAGGAGGGCAGAGTAGTCGGCATTCTGACAGCGACTGACTTTGCCAAACGCCTGCTTACTAGGGCGGGATCAGACCCCATGTTGGCCGCCATGGCGAGAGCCGCCCAACTGTTGTCTCAAAGTTCTGAAGTCTAGAAGGAGAACCCCCACTCTTTGAGGATGCCGTATTGAATCCTGAGGTGACAGCAGGTCACGCGGATCGTACTACTCCCAATCTTTCCCAGAGGGCTTCCATGCCAGAGTCCTTTCAGAAGTGAAACTTCACTAGTAATCTGTAATTGTCCGTCCAACTTTCAGGGTGAATGTGGCTTTCCTTTGACGGTGGTTATGTCTCTTTTTTTCATTACCATCGCCTCGGTTTGCCCTCAGCTAAGCGCTTCGTGAAGATCTGGTTTTCCTTAATCCACTTTTCCCGCTTAGCCGCTCATGGATTGGTACCAAGCGTTGGGGTGTTTCCCCAAATGCCATTGCTTTACCCATGAATCCATCCTTCTCCTGGTTGGACGGTGAAATCAATTGTCTTAAACTCCTATATGTAGCTAGGTGATGATTCTCAAGCTTGGTAATCACTGTTTGGACAATGAGCTCTTTGAATGTTGGTTCTCCGGTTTACCCTGCATCTTTCACACCCCTTAGTTTCCTAAGCACAAAGGTCAACTAGAGATGGTCTGCAAGCTCTAACTATCGCACTATTACGACAGCGCAGTGGGCATATGTGACGACGCCGAAAGCCACGCTTCCCAATAGGACTCTTTTCACACCAGATCGACCCCTGGTTCCCATGACTATGAGGTCGTAGCCACCAACCTTCGCAAACTCCGTGATCTTGTTTGCGACCGTGTGTGCAGTAGCTAGGTCAGTTTGTATCTCCACGCCGAGTTTCTCAGCTTTCTCCTTTGCATCTGCAAGGACTTCCTTGCCATAGCTCTCTAGCGAAGTCATCAAGTTTGTCATTTCAAGGACAGCGGTGTCTGCAGCTACAATCGGCTCTTGAAGTACGTACAGAGCAGTGATCTTGGCGCTACAGATCTTGGCGAGTTTGGCGGCAAATTCGAGGGACCTGTCCGCATTGCTGGATCCGTCAACTGGGACCAGTATCTTACTAGCGAGAATAGATGACAAATGTTTCCACCAAAGTATGCAGATAGCAAATAGCAGCTTAATCGCGCCTCTATATTAGGTTCACTGAGCAAATTCCCCTGACTCCCATGGTTTTTCTTAGCGGTGCTAGATCTTTCCCCTATTTCCCTAGGGTCGACATCCTTGAATTCATGGGTTCCGAAGTCTTTTCCCGAAGAGCCTTGAATAAAGGACAACGCGCTAGCAGGTGCTCTAGCATCTCATCCACTTCCATCATCTTCCTATTTGTCCACAGCATCATCGCGGAGACCTTCCGACCCCTCCGCCATTGAGTGTAAAGCTCTTCTCTTCAGACGCGGGAATATGAACCACCGCCGGTGTGTTGTCCGAGTGTGATGGCCTGCCTCGTTCTAGGCTAACAGATTACCAGATATGAGAATTGTGGACCCCCTTTAAGAATCAGCGGTGATTCTGTGCGGAGGTGAGTGATGCACTAGTTGTCAAAGGGGAAGAGGGTTAAGGTGAAGAAGGAGGGGGAGGACAAAGTAGAGATTGCGCCTTGGCGTCCCGAACAGTATATGGGAGAGATGGACAAGATGTTCGAGGACTTTGCAAGACGGTTCGAAAGCTTGTTTTCCCCGTTCACGAGCAGCTGGCCGGTTCCAAGACGTAGATGGTTAGAGCTGCCCGAAATTAGGCGCGCTTACGCAGACCTAATCGATGCTGGCAAAGAGTACCGAGTCTTGGCGGAAGTTCCAGGTATCCCAAAGGAAAACTTGGACGTTACAGTAACTCCAAGAGAAATCAAGATAGAAGGTGTGGTGAAGACAGACATTCAAGAGGAGAAAGAGGGGTTCTTGCGACGGGAGAGGGGCTATTCAAAGGTGATGAGGGTTCTAGCTTTTCTGGAGGATGTCATCCCAGACAAGGCGGAAGCGACGCTCAATAACGGTGTGCTCGATGTCAGGATACCAAAGAAGACTCCGACAGAGGTCAGTAAGCACAAGGTTGCAGTGAAGTATCGATGAGCGAAGTAAAGCGAAGAGTCAAGGAGACTCTGAAGAGCTCGAAGGAGTTTCTCGTAGGGGCGGAGAAATCCATTCAAGAAGAGCTTTCCAAGACAACTCCAAAATTGACGCATACGCTTGATACATCCATTGACAAAGCAGGTCAGGGCCTATCAAACGCTCTGACCTCGATTGAAAAGAAGACTAGCGTTGAACAACTGCTGCTACTCAAGGCTTACAGGTCGTTCTTGCAGAAGCAGGTAGATTTTGTGAACGCCAAGATCAAGGCGAGAGAGAAGGCATCTACTTAGTCGCAGGCCAATTGCACACGATCTGGATTATTCTATTGCGACACTTCTCTCAACACTCATGAGAAATGAAGATTCGTCTGATTCGTCCAAGTTTGGTGAGATAACCATGGTCAGGAAGGCCTTGCTCGTGATTGACATGACGAATGATTTTCTCCTGAAGAGTTACAACCCCAACTTAGCGCTTGGAAGGGGCCTTGAGCTCGTACCACGTATCAAGAGAGTTGAGGAATCTTTCCTGAAGCACGGGTTGCCAGTGATCTACGCCACGGACAGGCACCTAAAAAGCGACTACGAGCTCAAGAAGTGGGGGCCGCACTCGATGAAAGACACGGAAGGCTCCAAGATAGTTGAAGGCCTCATTACGGACAATATGCACGTCTTAGAAAGAAATTGGAGGATTAGCGATGTTTCAAGGATCAAGAAAGGACACCTGCTTTTCGAAGTCGAGAAAGGGACATACAGCAGTTTCACGGATAACGGAGGCAAACCAACAGCCATGGATGCTCTACTCAAAAGATTGAGGTTCAAGCCAGGAGATAGGATCTACATCACCGGGCTCCACACGAATTGCTGCGATAAGCATACAGCTGCTGATGCGTGGTTCAGGGGATATGTGCCTGTGATAGTCAAAGACTGCGTAGACGCATTTGATGACCCTGACGGAAGGATGGGCATGGGCCATGAACAAGCACTAAGCTATGAGAGTTTCTGGTATGATGCAGAGATAAAATCCTCGGAAGACATCGTAAGGGAATTAGGGCAGTAGAAAACGAAGCTTCGACCCCCAAAAGAAAAGATCCTTCTGGTGACTTGACATGAAGCCCATCTGCCTGAATGAATGGCTAGCCATTTCTAATACGACTTCGGAATCTACGGGGTTTGTCGCAACTCTATTTAGTAACGCCTAGCGCGGTCGCTCGTTTGCTCACTTGCCGTAGACGATGTTTTTTCTCTCCAAGCCCTGCCTGCGACCTATCTGTAGCCCAAGGTTCATGTCCACATTCTCTACAATACTGATTATAATATGGGTCACATGTGCAGTGCACAAGCGCGGTTCCTTCCGGACAGTTGCACCCTTCCTCCGTTCTGCAATTATTGCACATATTTCTCCCGTCCTGATTTTTGGAATCCACCTTGAGCAATATATAGTGAGATGGCGATTGTCAACTCTGATAATGGAAAAGAGAATTTGACTTGCATGATTATCTTTAATGATCGCGCGATGTGAGGAGTCTTTGAGTATCAATTCAAGGCGAATTCTGTGGCTCCACCTTATATTTTCCCGTGGATTCTCAGTCTTGTAGATGGGTTTGAGTCTAGATAGTGATAGTCAGAAATCCGGCCAAAAAGACCTTCTTTCCATCCCGCGGTATGACAAGATCACGGACGTTCTGATAATAGGGTATGGAGGCTCAGGTGCCGTTGCTGCTATTACAGCTCACGACTTAGGAGCCGATGTTCTGATTCTGGAGAAGACGGCTGAGGGAGGAGGAAACACGCGGGTCTCTGGAGGTGGCATTCTCTGCCCCAAAGATATGGTAGGGGCGCAACAATATCTGCGCAGTCTTCTAGGCAGAGAAGTAGACGATGGGATGATCAAAATCTATGTGAAGTACTCATCTGAGAACGCTGATTGGCTCACTAATCTTGGAGGCATCGTTGAACCGCATCCTGTGGGCCCAGACTTCCCAGCAAAGCCACACTCCGCTTCGATGATCAGATGCCGCGTCAAGGGGCAGGGCACATCTTCCCAGAACCTTTGGAAAGTCTTGACTGACGCGGTAAGACAGAGGGGGATCGAAGTTTACAGCAACACTCTTGCCAAACAGCTATTGGCAAACGAAAGGGGGGTAGTGGGAGCGCTTGCCGAGCAAGATGGGAAAGAGGTCCGTATCTTCACCAGAAAAGGTGTGATTCTCGCATGTGGCGGATTCGAATACGACGAGGGTTTGAAGCAATGCTTTCTGCCAGCTGAGCCTATCTTTGCCCTTGGAAACCCAAGTAACACGGGAGACGGGATAAGAATGGCTCAATCTATCGGCTCGTCTCTGTGGCACATGGACTCTGCAGCAGCACCCATCGGGTACAAGGTTCCTGAGTTTCCTTGGGCGATAGCAAGCGCATTGGTCATTTCACCGTTCATAGACCCTCCGCCCTCCTACGGTTTCATATACGTGGACAAACATGGGCGACGTTTCATAAATGAGAGCGACGTGGAGTACCACATGGTCTGGAAATCTCTAACAACGTTTGACGCTGTGAATCTAGATTACCACAGAATCCCATCATACATAGTATTTGATGATGTCACCAGAAGATCAGGGCCCATTGCTCGCAGCTCAATTGGTTTCAACCAAGGTTCATACCGATGGAGCAATGACAATGAAGCTGAAATTCAAAAGGGCTGGATACAGGTTGCTGAAAGCGTTGAGCAGCTGGCTTCGAAAACCAAGATGCAGGTAAATACGCTTCAAGACACGATCCGAAGATTCAACGAGTCCGCCAATGGTGAAAAAGACGATGAAATGGGTCGTCGCAGAGAAACCATCATCCCTCTTATGACTCCTCCTTTCTACTCCATCAAGATATGGCCGTGCCTAGTAAGTACCCACGGAGGACCCAAAAGAGACTCAGAGGGCCGAGTTCTAGACGCCTACGGGAAACCCATACCGCGGCTCTTCTCTGTCGGAGAATTGGGATCCTTATGGGGTTCCGTCTACCAAGGTGGAGGCATGCTCGCAGAATGCATATCCTTTGGCAGAATCGCTGGAGAGAGAATAGCCGAACTTCCCTCCCTAATGTAACGGCTGACCGACTCCGACGTAATGGCTGGCGCTAGACCTTGTGTGTCTTTATTGTGAGTCCTGTCATGGCAATAATCGGCTTAAATCAGGAGGGAATCGAAGTTCCTTAGGCAGAAGAGATAATTCAAGAAGACTCTTGGTCTCGGAATCATCGCACGTGGATCAGGGAATAGTTTTAGATGTTTGTGGTCGAATGGCCTGAGTGTTGAAAGCACTGCCCTTAGTCTCAGCCATCAGTTTTCCCGTCTTCTCCATGTACACTCTTGTGAGGCTGATTATTCCGCTCCTTCTGGTCAGCATACAAGCACCTCTTGTGTACGTAGGTATTATCATGGCTGCTCACTCCGCGACTATCTCCGTGCTAGCAGTTCCGTTTGGCCTAGTGTCTGATAGGCTCGGTAGAAAAAGGATGGCATCGCTTAGCCTTGCACTGATGCTGATTGCCTTGGTGAGTTTAACTGCTTCAAATGATCTCTACGGGATCATTTTGTCTTTCGTGTTGTTAGGCGTTTCCTGGGCAGGATTTGAGCCCACGTTCACCGCGCTTGTGGGTGATATCTCTACACCCGGCAATATGGGTCGTTCCTACGGAGTTTACGCTGCGACTGCACAGGCGGCGTTCAGCTTCGGCCCTGCGGTTGGAGGAGGTCTGGTGACTCTATACGGTTTCAATACGGCTTTCGGAGTGTCAGCTCTGACCACACTTGTTGCTCTAGTCATCCTTTTGGCAGCGTTGAGAGTGGAAGAAGTGCAAAACTTGTCTTCGAAAACGAGAGGAGATGTGAAGGAGACTTTTGTCTCTCTGAGTAAGAGAAGAAACGTGTTGGCCGGCTGGGTGGCGTCAGCCGCCTCATTTGCGCTGATAGGGGGTTTTGAAGCTTTCTTCCCTGTGTATGCGAATAACCTTGGGTTAGAGGCGTGGCTCATTGGTTTGCTGTTCAGCGCCCAATTCGTGGTTGGTCTGATAGTAAGAATTCCCTTTGGGTCACTGCTGGATCGCAGAGGCAAGAAGATCCCGATCATGGCGCTGGGGATGGCTGGAAACGCGCTGACCGTCGCATTGATCGCCTTCTCTACTGAACCTATAACGCTGCTGCTCTTGATGACAGCTATGAGCGCGAGCAGGGCAGCGACGAACATAGGTGCTTTGACTCTGGTAGCAATGGATAGTGCGGTTAATGAACGAGGTTTCGCTCAAGGATTGACTGCAACCTTCAGGAACATAGGCTCTTCGATGGGGCCTTCTATCTTTGCGCTGAGTGCAGCAACCATGGGTTTTGGTGTAGGCTTCATCGGTTTATCACTTTTGGCCATACCTGCCTGTGCCATTCTACTGCGGCTCACAAAATGAATAAGCATCATAACGCGTTAAGTCTCTTCATGGATTCTGCTGCTGTGGGTTCGGGCTCAACAGTAGCTGATCAACACAGGCACGGAAAATCGGGTTCTGATGGCTCTTGAGGAGATGACACAAGATTCTCTTCTGTTCCATCCTGCGAGGATTCTCCCCCATGCCCATTTGAGTTATCAGAACCTTGACTCTTATGGCTTATAAGACGCCATCTGGGCTGCGCAAGCATTTGAAGACCGTCTATGTTCTCTTTGGTATTACCTTCGTAAACTTCTCGTCGATAGCGATGATAAGATTGACAATTCCGCTTCTGCTGACTCATGTGAACGCTCCGCTGGCGTATATTGGCGCTGCTATGGCTGCTCATTCGATAGCGATCGCATTGTCTTCGGTTCCCCTAGGCTGGGCTTCTGACAGACTAGGTCGGGAGAAACTGTTCTTCATTGGCGCCGTTCTCATGATACTTGCTTCGATACTCTTCATCGGATTGAACGACCCATTCTTGATGCTTGGACCACTTCTCCTGCTGGGCATAGGTTGGGGTGCTTTCGAGCCTGCCATCCAAGCTCTGGTAGGGGATATTGCTAGGCCAGGGGAGATGGGACGCTCCATGGGCACCTTCTCGGCTATGCTTCAGGCTGGTTCGAGCTTTGGGCCTGTCCTTGCTGGGGTGCTCATTACGGTATTCGGTTTTCAGTCTCCCTTCGTGGTTTCCCCGATCTTGTTCGCATTGGCTGTCATACTTGTGCGGCTGGCCTTCAGACAGCGAATGGGAGGAAAACCCAGTGTCGAAAAAATAGCTGTGACGGAATCTTTTAAGGCCATAGTCTCCAGCAGGTTTGTGTTGATGGGTTGGGTGGCTACCATTTTTTCCTTCACGATCATCGGTGGCTTTGAAATCTTCTTCCCCGTGTACGCCAATCATATTGGCTTGGAGCCTTGGCTCATTGGTCTGCTATTTGGGGTTCAAACCTTCATCGGAATGCTGGCTAGAATACCGGTTGGAACGATTTTGGATAAGATCAGGGATAAGGTCTACATGATGGTTGCTGGACTAGCGGTAAACGCAACCATGGTCGCCATCATCCCCTTCTTCACTCAGCCGCTTATACTTCTCCTAATCATGGCCGTAATGATCTCCAGTCGAGCCATGACCAACATAGGAGGAATGACCATGGTGGCGCTGGGCACCGCGTCAAAGGAGAGAGGCTTGGCTGTAGGCTTAACAACGACCTTCAGGCACGGTGGCCTAACGATAGGTCCGAGCATCTTTGGGGTAGCTGCCTCCGCCACTGGATTAGCAACGGGATTCTTGGCTCTTAGCGTCGTGGCGCTGCCAGGTTCTGCACTGATGATTGCTTTAGGACGGTACAAGGCAGGGTTAAGCAAACTTAGGCAACGCGATTAGGGTTAGTAACCATGATCCCCAGATTCGAGGAGTTACCACTACCCTGATCTCTACGAGGCTTATCCTGCTGTCGTCACGAGTTAGGTTATGCTCCGCGTCGCGTATCTGGGCATAGGTTGGTGACCACTTATAGGTCACCATAACGGAGTAACAAGTCACATATGAGTCAGCCGCATCTGCAAACGGCAACAATCGGTGGAGGCTGTTTCTGGTGCCTGGAAGCAGTTTTCACCGAGCTAAAAGGCGTCGCGAAGGTCGAGTCAGGTTACTCAGGTGGGACAGTAGAACACTCGAGTTATCAAGAAGTCTGTGACGGAGACACAGGGCACGCCGAAGTTGTGCAGATAACCTTCGACCCGAAAGTGATCTCACTCAAAGAACTCTTCCAAGTCTTCTTCACGATGCACGACCCGACTACTCTGAACAGGCAAGGCGCGGATGTTGGCACACAATACCGCTCAATAATCTTGTACCACAATAGCGAGCAGAAAGCCACTGCGGAGCAGGTCATCAAAGAGATCAACGAATCGAAAATTTGGGGGAACCCAATAGTCACCGAAGTAACGCCGTTCAAAACGTTCTACAAGGCGGAGGAATATCATCAGGAATACTACAAGAATAATCCATGGCAACCATACTGTCAGATAGTCATAACGCCCAAAGTAGCCAAGCTAAGGAAACAATATCATGACAGACTGAAAGCACAGTAGGTGCGTCTAACCTTTCTTCGCCGCGGGAACGACACGTACAATAGTCGTGTAATCAGGAACTTCGCAGACAGGGTCATACACTCCACGCTTAATCAACACGTTGCCTTCAGGCCAGAAGACCTGAACGTTACGAGGCTTGATAGGTGCAATCATGCATCTGCCCCTCAATTCACCCACCTCAGACCTAACTATGACTGGATCGCCATCATTCAATCCGAGCTTCTCCACATCCCCATGGCTCATTAACACATCTTCACGCCTTGAACCAGTTAAAGGATCTTGATCAGCGTGCACAATCGTGTTGAACTGTTTCCCACGTCTTGTGCCAAGTATGAACCTGTCCGCCGGAATAACATTTTCTGGAGGATACAGTGCAACGAACTTGGCTAATCCATCTGTTGTCCCAAAAACTAGATCTTCGAAAAGCCTTTCACCACCCCACTGCAGAGCATCTCCCTTCTTGCACAGATTCTGGATGCCGTCGTAAAGCGGAACCGCCTTCGCGATGTCTTCCCTTATTTCTTGGGCAGAGTCGAAATGAATGAGACTGCTTCTCTCTGGATAAGCCGCTTCAGCGATCTTCATGAATATCTCCCACTCTGATCTAGCCTCACCCAGCCTCCTACCCACGATTTCAGGGCTGAAATAGACCCTCCTCTCCGTGGAAGTCGAAGTTCCCCCTCCTCTCTGCTCATATCGAGTGGCCGCAGGCAGGAGCAAGGCAAGTTCAGAGGGCTCGACAAGCATCTGGCTGGTAACCACAATATCCTGATGTATACGAACCGGTATCCTGCCCAACGCCTCCCGAACATACCTGGGCTCAGGCATCGTTCCAAGAAAATCTCCTCCAGAAGAGTGAAGCAAATCTATTCTGCCAGCATAGGCTTCGTCGATCATCTGGGCTGCGGATAACCCACGCCACTTAGGCACGTCAAATCCCCATAATTTCTCAAACCGCTTTGCATTCTCCTCGTTGACGGCGTCGCCACCGGGGAAGCTACTCGGCACGCAGCCAACCTCTGCGCCACCCTGCACGCCGCTGTGACCTCGGATAGCCATAAGGCCGCACTTCTTTCTGCCAATCATTCCCCTGCAGAGGGCAAGATTCACAACGGACTTCACGTTCTGGACACTAAAGATTCTGTGGGTCAGGCCCATAGACCATACGAACACTGCACTCTTAGCCTCAGAGTAGCGCCGCGCAAAGTCCAGCATATCTTCACGGGTTGCCCCTGAATACTTGGCGAGCATATCCCAAGGCTGTGATTTCACCGCGCTCTCCAGCTCGCTGAACCCAGTCGTATGCTTCTGAATGAAATCACGGTCAACCCAGTTGTTCTCCAGCAGATGTTTGATGATGCCGTTGACGAAGGCTACGTCTCCGCCTTGATGAATCAGGAAGAACTTGTCTGCAAGCTTAGTTCCGAAGAGGGCGCTTTCAGCCACAGAGGGAACCCAGTAGCGTTCAAGCCCCGGCTCCCTGAAAGAGTTGACTACAAGGACTCGTGTCCCCTGCTGCTTGGCGTAGTACATGTATTTGGTGGTGACAGGCTGATTATTAGCTATGTTGCTTCCGAGCAGAACTAGTAGATCTGTCCCTATCCAATCTTTGTAGGAACATGTAGACGCAGGGACGCCTAGGGTCTCTTTGAGGGCTGTGGTGGAGGGGGCGTGGCAGAGTCTTGAAGCATTGTCGATGTTGTTGGTGCCAAGGAAACGGGCGACTTTCTGCGCCACATAGTATACTTCGTTGGTTATCCCCCGCGAAGTAAGGTAGAAAGCTATCCGCTTCGGCTCAGCAATCCTGATCTTCTCGGCGATCAATCCGACAGCCTCGTCCCATGTCACTCGCTTGAACCCTGCATCACCTTTGCGCCTCACCAAAGGGTAAGGAAGCCGGCCGAGTCCGCGCAGCTCCGCTGAACTCATATCCTTCAGTGATGGAACATCGTCTAAACGGCTCACATCCATCGCAGGCATAGTGTTAAGCCTCAGCAGGTTCAGCCTCACAGTGCACAGATGGATCCCGTTCATCGTGAAGTCTCTCAGCCCATAGGTTCCCAGAGCACAACCGTCGCACACACCATTCCTGAGAATCCGGATGGCGTAAGGCATCTGGTCACGGTTCTCCCAGAAGGCTTTCACCACCTCCTTGTAGTGATTCGGCTTCACCTGACCGATACCGTTCGGTAGAAGGCTGACCCACCACTCTGGATTCAGTAACCGCTTCCCCACCGAAACTCACCGATTAAGATGGACTGACCTTTGCTCCGAAATTAGTCGGCGGCTCACGGCGGTAGGAGATTACCTTTTCCCCCAACAATGACTACACGAATTTGAAGAATCGAATATTACAGCCAGCGGCGTACCTTTCTCTTATACCGCAAATATTCCTCACCGAATTTCCTCTCAAGATACCGCTCTTCCTGCACTATCACTCCATAATGCATAGCCAAGAGCGCCACAGGGAACAGCAGAATAGACCAAAGCGCATTGAAGGCAGAGGCTATTCCCAAATACGTCACCGCAAATGACAAGTAGATCGGGTTACGTGAATACCGGAAGGGTCCAACGACAACAACCACCTTCGTGGCTTCATAAACATCAGGACTAGTGCCTGCACGTTGAAACGTTAGAAAAGCCCACGCCGCCAGAAAGACCCCTGCCACAATAATCGGTAAACCTATGCCGAGCCGCAAACCATCAGGGAGGAAACCAGTAGGTGCGCCCCAATTAAGAACCAGACCTAGAATCAACGAAGCTAAGTAGATCAGGGGAGGGGGTCCAATCACTCCCGGCCTATCCCGTTGATTGCTCAACGCCTCACTCATATGCAGCGACGGTTAACGGATAAACTTAAGAGTATTCACCGCCGAATAAGCAAACCACTGGGTTTTGAAGTAGATTGAATATGAATGGTTACGCGGGAAAGATTCTGCACATTAACCTGTCCAACAACGATGTTTGGGATGAAGAGCTAAAAGAAACGTATGCACGAGACTACATCGGCGGACGAGGCCTCGGAGCAAGAATCCTCTGGGACGAAGTCGGCCCCAACATAGATCCTCTTTCACCAGATAACAAGACTATCTTCGTCACAGGGCCCCTCACGGGGACAGGAGTAACGACTTCCAACAAATACGTGATGGTCACCAAGTCGCCTCTAACTGGAATATACATGTTCAGCAACGCTGGAGGAGGCATGGGCATAGCCCTGAAGAACGCTGGTTTCGACACCATAGTGGTTGAGGGTAAGGCCTCGGCGCCCTCATACATTTCTGTGGATCAAGGCAAAACTTCCATTCATGACGCTGAACATCTATGGGGAAAAGGGGTCTTCGAAACTACTGTCAAGCTGAAGGAGACACATGGTAAAGATGCTATGGCCTCCATGATTGGGCCTGCTGGCGAAAACCTTGTGAAATATGCAGCAGTCATCACTGAGGATAAGCGGTCTTTCGGCCGATGCGGAGGAGGAGCAGTAATGGGCTCCAAGAATCTGAAGGCAGTGGTCGCAAAAAGCAAACCAGCCATGAGGGTGGCTGACAGACAGGGCTTCGCCAACGCCGTGAAAGAAGTTAATGATCTGTTAGCTAAATCGCCGAGAACCAGCAGACAGCGGCTGTACGGCACCCAGGAAGGCCCTCAGATAAACTCTGCAGTAGGGATCTATCCTACGCGTAACTGGACAATGGGAGAGTTTGAAGGAGTCGAAAAGCTCTCTCAACCATATTTGAGGGAAACCTTCCCGACAAAGGACACAGGCTGCCCAGTGTGCAGCATACACTGCACCCATGTCGAAACCATCACCTCCGGCCCCTATGCTGGGGCGTCAGCAGCCCCCGAATATGAGACCCTTTACGCCCTCGGAGGAAACTGCGGAATAGACAAACCTGAGCCTATTGTCTTCATGGACATGCTTTGTGACGATCTGGGCCTAGACACCATGTCTGCAGGGGCCACCATCGCCTTCGCCATGGAGTGTTACGAGAAAGGTTTGATCAACCACCAACAATTGGGCGACTTGGATCTCCGCTTCGGTAATGACGAATCAGCAGTGCGAGCAATCAGGATGATAGCTCGCAGAGAAGGATTCGGAGACTTGTTGGCAGAGGGCTCCATGAGGCTTGCCCAGCGAGTGGGTCATGGTTCGGAGAGATTCGCTATGCATGCAAAGGGCTTGGAGTTCGGAGGATACGACCCACGGGGCGCCAAAGGTCAAGGCCTCGTGTATGCTATAGGTAATAGAGGTGGATGCCACCACGCCATGGGTCTAACAGCTGCAACAGAAGTGCAGGGCAACAGGTATGACATCCAAGGCAAAGCGGGTCTTGTGGTGAAGAAAGCCTTGGAGCGAATCGGCTTCGACAGTGCCGTGCTATGCACCTTCGCTGTGAACCCGCTGAACCTTGATGTCATGGGGAGGCTTCTCACAGCTGTGGTCGGAGAACCCTATGATGCAGATAGGCTAAACCGAACGGGCATGCGGATCAGCACTCTGGAAAGAGCCTTCAATGCTCAATCAGGGTTAGCAAGAAAAGACGACATTCTGCCACTGAGGCTTCATGAAGAGTCGCTGCTGAACGGCGTGGCCCAAGGAAAAGTGTTGCCTAAGGAGGAGCTAGAGACGATGAAAGATGACTACTATAGGTTGATGAGCTGGGACCTAGTATCGGGCATACCTACTGCCAGCTGCTTGCAGTCACTGGGCATGAGCGAAGTGGCTACCCGACTGTCACAGCTGGGAAAACTCAGTTAGACTACCTTAGTGTCAGCGTTCTGAGGACAATGATCTAGTCTACACCGTCGCTACGACAAATGCTCGACCATTTCTTCAACTAGATCACGGGCCGTAACGATTCCCAGAAGCTTTCCTTTGTCGAAGACTGGGAGCCGCCTAATCTTGTTGTTGACCATTAGCTTCGCTGCCTGTTGGATGCTTGTCGAAGGAGGAGCGTGTATCAAGGGGTAGGAAGCAAACCTGCCGAGAGCGGCGTCGAGATTGAGATCCTTCGCCAAGACCTTCGTCATGAGGTCTCGTTCAGCGAAGATCCCTAAGGGTGATTCATTCTTCTTGATGATGACGCTTCCAATTCTCTTCTCAACCATTAGGCGTATGGCGTCGCGAATAGTTGCTTCCTCGTCAAGGGACGCCACCTTCTTCACCATGAAGCCTCCCAATGGCCTCCCGGCAACCCTCGCTTTGCTCAATACGCGAATCAAGTCTGAAGCAGCAACAATCCCCATTACTCGGTCTCCGTCTGCAACAACCAGCTTAGTCTTCTTCACCATCATGGCTTTGGCTGCCTGCTTCACGGAGATTTCAGGCGCAACGACGCCAACCTTAGGGTTCATGGTATCCCTGACCAGCGCCGCATTCAGGTCACGTTCCGTGTAAAGCACTTTGGACAAAACATCGCGCTCAGTCAAGATGCCTTGCAGCTTGCCTGAAACTAGCGCCACTACGCTCCCGATATGCTTGCCCCCCATTATTCGGGACGCATCTCTCACCGAAGATTCGGGCCCCACGGTGACGACGGGAGCGCTCATAACCTCAACAACCTTCAAGTCAAGAAGAGCAGGCAGATCATGTTCACCATGTTCCTGAGACGGCGCGTGCCCATACTTATACGGCTCACTCCTTTCCCAAGTTTGAAAACCACTGCCCATCTTTTTATGTTCCCAATGCTAGTCCAACTCATGCGCCATGGCTACACTAGATGCCTCCAAGAGTAAATACTCAAACAACGAAAAGATGTTCCTAGAGGGAAACGAAGCCCTAGCCTACGGCGCCATCAACGCTGGACTCAACGCCTTCTTCGGCTACCCCATAACCCCATCATCAGAAGTCCTCGAAACCCTCGCCAAAGAATTCGGCAATCCTCTATACCCAAACTTCAAAGTCTTCCTGCAAGCCTCCAGCGAGCTAGAAGCAGCAAACATGCTCCTAGGGGCAGCGGCAACAGGAGCGCTTGCCATGACCGCCACGTCAAGCCCAGGGTTCAGTCTGATGCAGGAAACCATATCCTACGCTGCTGGAATGGAGATCCCGTTCGTAGTGGCTGATGCGAACAGGGCAGGGCCGGGGCTGGGAAGCCTCGGACCTGAGCAGGGAGACATGTGGAAAGCATCTAAGGGAGGCGGCCACGGTGACTATCGCTGCATCGTCCTCTCCGCGCATACCGTGGCAGAGCTAGCTCAAACTCCTTTCCTAGCATTCAGGCTTGCGTTCAAATACAGAAACCCGGTCATAATACTGTACGACTCTTACCTCGCTAAACTGAAGGAGGGCATAGATCTTCCAACCGTAGAAGACTTGATGGTTGACAGATCTTGGACTGTGGGTCAGCAGAATGAAGGTTCAAGGCAAATCCTGAATTCACTGAATTTGGAGCCTGATGTACATGAGGATCATGAGGCGCATCTGCAAGAAAAATTCCGAGCCATGTTGGAGCATGAACAACGCGCAGAAGAATATCTGACTGACGATGCGGAGGTTATTCTTGTAGCCTATGGTATTCTAGCTAGACTTGCGAAGAAAGTTGTGAACAAGGCTAGAGGAGAAGGGTTGAAGGCTGGTCTCTTGAGGCCGATCATTCTTTGGCCGCCGCCCATGACACTTCTGGAGAAATACGTTGACCGGGAGACTCCTCTCCTTGTTGTAGAGCTGAACGCTGGCCAGCTGTATGAAGATGTCAAACAGGCTGCTTCGAGGCGAGTTGACGTAGGGTTTGTGGGGCATCTAGGCGGCTCTGTTCCAAACATAGGAACGGTGGAGTCTAAGATGCGTAGACTCGTCTACGGGAGAACAGGAGGATAGAAACGCCGTGTTTGCTGGAAGCGAGTCGTTTACAGGGGTTCGGATGCATTACTGCCCCGGCTGCGAGCATGGTCTTCTCACCAGGCTGGTCGCGAGCGCCTTGGACTCATTGAAGCTGCGCAAGCAAGCTGTGATGATAGACTCAGTCGGATGCAGCGTCTTAGCCTACAAGTATCTGAACATCGATCATATTCAGGCACCTCACGGCAGGGCTCCAGCAGTCATGACCGGCGTCAAGAGATTCAGACCAGATCTGCTGGTCTTCAGCGTACAGGGCGACGGGGATGCGCTCGCAATAGGGTTGGCCGAGCTTATTCACGCTGCTTCACGGGGCGAGTCCATAACTACGTTCGTGGTCAACAACGCGGTCTACGGAATGACCGGTGGGCAAATGGCGCCTACCACTCTCCTCGGCCAAGTTACCAAGACAACCCCTGCTGGCCGGCAGGCTGCGATACAAGGTAGACCAATCGATGGGGCAAAGCTCGTAGCCTCCATCGACGGCGCATCATATGTGCGTCGAGCCTCCCTCGTCCCGAAGCCGATAACAAGCTCTGACGAGCCTATGTTCAAACAGCAGGAAGTAGAGGATGCAAAGCAAGTCATCGAAAACGCCTTCAAGGTTCAGTTGATGGGCGGATTCTCCTATGTCGAGTTCATCAGCACCTGCTGGGTTAACTGGAAGATGTCGATCAAGCAGGCCAAGATCTTCGCCTCAACTCAATTGGTGAAACAGTTCCCACTCGGCACCTACAAAGATGTCTTTGGGGTTGAGGACAAATGAAGTGGACTGAATTTCTCTTGGCAGGTCAGGGAGGCCAAGGCGTAGTGGAACTAGGCAACTATATCGCATACGACGCCATACTTAGGGGACTGCAGGCTGCTTCCATGTCCAGCTATGGCCCGGAGATGCGCAGCGGGAAGGTGAAATGCTACGTCATCACTGCGGACACAGAGATCGTGTATCCAGTAGCTGAAACCCCTGACATCTTGGTAGTCATGAACGCTTTGTCGCTTGATTTCGAGCCCGACCTGGAACCAGAGGGGCTGATGATCATCAACTCGAACATCGTGCATAAGCAGCCCGCGCGAACAGACATTAAAGTGTTGAAGGTGCCTGCATCAGATCTAGTTGACAGGCTGCGGGAAGAGGCAGTACCGATGCAGGGTTTGCTGGATCCCAAGGTTTTGGCTAACTCAGTGCTATTCGGAGCAATCAAGGCTCTTCAAGCTGAGCCACTTGACCTTGAACATCTGACGATGGTGTATCGAAAAGCTCTCGGAGAAACAAAG
>JACPCU010000010.1 GCA_016184315.1 Nitrososphaerota archaeon | reverse complement strand
CAAAACAAAACCGACGCCGAATAAAGATTTAAACACACCCAGAAACCGTTGTCCCTCAGAAAGTTGACAAGATGCGACTACTGCGGCGCAGAAGAAACACTTCCCTTCAAATGCAACTACTGCCAGAAAAACTTCTGCCCAGATCACAGACTCCCCGAAACCCATGGCTGCGCCAACCTGTGGATGGCCAAACCACCCAGCGAAAAAACATACGGAGAAACACCCTACACCGCAACAGGCTCCTACAGTGGAAACTACACTTGGGAATACAGGCCCAGAAGGATACTTTGGTTCGGAGCAAGCGAGCTCAAACACATAGCCGTGGGAAGCATCCTCGTCATGCTGGTAGGCCTCTCCCTGACAAGACTCACAGCCCCAGTATGGCTACTGGGATTCATATCCATAATCTTCTTCGCAGCATTCACCCTGCACGAACTGGCCCACAAATTCGTAGCCCAAAGACACGGCCTCTGGGCAGAGTTCAGAGTACAACCAATGGGAGCCCTAATCACCCTGATCAGCGTAGTCTCACCCTTCAAACTCATAGCCCCAGGGGCGGTAGTCATACAGGGACACGCAGAAAGCAAAGTCATGGGCAGAGTCGCAGTAGCAGGACCACTAACAAATTTCGCCATGGCAGCCATCCTACTAACATCATCCTGGATACTCCCCCTAGACCAAATCCTGTACTACGGGGCATACATCAACCTCCTCATCGGAGTATTCAACCTCATCCCCATAGGAATCCTTGACGGCCAAAAAGTCATGTCTTGGAACATGAAGGCATGGGCACTCCTATTCGCAGTCTCCCTCATCTCTCTGGTAATCGTCTACCAAAGCCTGCCCCGCTGAAACACCTCCCATTATCAAAGATATATTGAACCTCAAACCACTCAAAGCATAGGCTACCCCAATGAAGACTGAAGTCAAAATCCTCAGCAGACCCGAACTCAAAAACCCCGTGCTCATATCAGGCCTACCTGGAAGCGGATACGTTGCTAAACTAGGCATAGAGCACCTAGCCAAAGGCCTACACTCAGAGCTGTTCGCAATCATCTACTCCTCCAGCTTCCCACCTCAAGTAGTCACCAAGCAAGACGGCTCCACAGAACTCATGAAACACGAGCTGCACTACTGGAAGAACCCTGAAAATGGGCCAGACCTCATCCTCTACACCGGCGACGCGCAGCCAGTAACACCTGAAGCAGAATACGAGCTCGCAGACAGAGTACTGGAAGTATCCAGCAGCCTAGGAGCCAAAAACATCTACACCCTAGCAGCCTACATCACAGGCAAATTCGTCGAACAACCAAAAGTCTTCGGAACAGCCACAGACAAAGAAACAGCCCAAATGCTCACCTCCACCGGTGTAACCCTCATGACTGAAGGAGCCATAACCGGAATGAACGGCCTCCTAATCGGCATCGCAAAGATCAAAGGAATGAAAGGCGTCTGCCTACTCGGAGAAACCTCCGGATACGTCATCGACCCAAAGGCCGCTCAAGCCGTGCTTGACGCCCTATCCAAAATACTGGGAATCAAAGTAGACCTATCTACACTGGAGCAAAGTGCAAGAGAAAGCGAAGCCATCCTCAAAACACTGGAAGACGTGAAAAGAGGCGGAGACAGACCGTCCGGACAACCCAGCAAAGACCCAAGCTACATAAGCTAAGCATCCCTAGAACCCCTGTTCAGAAACCTTTGAATCCCAATGGTCTTCGACGACTGATCAAAGGCAATCTGCACATTCAGAAGCATAGCCGCAAAATAGAACCAGAAGACCAAGGGAAGATCAGCCTCAGCCCAAGGACACCTGCAGAAACTGAACGTCAGAGTCAGATTCAGGTTATCGAAGGCACCTAGAACCCCAGCTATCCTTGTGAAGACACCAAAGAGGATCATCAAGCCCACCCCAGTCTCAAGCACCGTCGCCACCAACGCTATCATCTCCCAGTTGGGCGCAACAAAGACCCTCAACACATCTCCGTAGAAAGGCACATAGTTGCCTTGAGCCGCCGTGTTGACGAGATCCTTAAGCCACGACCTGTCGGACCATCTCTGGCTTGAGAAGAAGAGCCAATACCCTCCCATAGTCACTCTGAGAAAGAGCTGCCATACGAGTCCCAGCCCGCTCAGATTCAATTCGAACGCCCTAACGCGGCCAGTTGAACAGTTACTTCTCCCTCAATGTACGCTGCAACGCTAAGCTCCGCCACGATGAAGACGACTGTAAGCCAAAGCCCCTTGCTTCTGATAAGCCGTGAAGCATAGCCTGTGAACCTTAAATCTTCGGATTTACGGTTCATCCATCCAGCCACGTATGAGTAACCCAAGCTGGCAGAGAAGATCACCGTTGGGAGCTCCACTACCCCGTGAGGCAGAATCAAGACAAGGAGCTGCAATGATCTTCCGCCCAAGATTCCCAAGAGAAACACTATCCCCAAGAGCACGCCGTTGACGAACATGATTATGAACGGGTATGTGAATACCGCTAGAGACGTGAGCCGCTCATCGGGACTCATGATCCTTGCTGTCCTTGAAGTCAACCGGTAAACGAGGTCAACCGGCGTTGCAAGTATTCTTGTGAACACACCGTAGATCCTATTCTTCCTCAGGTACGAGTCAAGGGAGCCCAAACCCAGAGGAACCAAGGACGCCAAGACCGCTACGACAGCGTTCTGAAGAAAGATGGCTGAGGCCAAGGAGCCAGTGAGCTGCTGCATAGATCTGACCCTCTCCACCATTGATTGCAACACGGGTTCTAAGCTGCCCTCGACGACTTGCGGGGAGAGTATCAGAAATGGAATAGCGACTGCGCCCATGAAGATAGCTGCGAAGAATATTTTTGCAGTCGAGAATATTGCTGTGATGCCTCCAGCGGCGTAACCATCGTTTCCAAGCCTTCGGAGCAGAATCAGATAGCCCACCAAGAACAAAGTTGCCAAAGCGTAGGCTGAGGCAAGTTGAGGAAGAACCAATGTGTTAATTGATTATGTGAACATTTCCTAGTCAAAACCTTTTCCGTTCGATTAAGTCTTTATGCATCCAAGTTTCTATTTGCCTAGATGAATCCCGAGGAGTGCACAGGTGTCACTGCTTTTCTGCGGTATGCGGGTGCCTTGAAGAAGGAGCTTAGACGTGGCTGGATTCTGAAGATTGGCGTCAAGGACGCGGAGTCGGTGGCAGACCATTCTTGGAGGACCGCGGTCTTGGCTTTGATCGTGGGGAGCTACAAGGGTTTGGATGTTAAAAGGGCTATGGGGATGGCGCTCATACATGATTTAAGCGAATCTCTGATAGGAGATTTGACTCCTGACGACCCTGACGCTTCCAAGAAAAAGGATTTGGAGGAGGAAGCGATGCAGCGAATCCTTTCAGGTCTCCCTGAGCAGGTTAAGAGTGCTATGGGCTCTCTTTGGGAGGAGTATCGCAGCGGCGTTTCCCTTGAGGCGGTGTTGGTCAGGGAACTGGATAAGGTGGAGATGGCGGTTCAGGCAGAGGAGTATCGCTCGGATGGCTATAACGCAAGCAAATTATCTGAATTTAGGGAGCACGCTAGGGCCTTGGTGAAGGACAGGGATCTGGTTGATCTGCTCGATGCTCTTTGACTGAGGATCTAGTCTCTATCTAAAAATTCTTCTGGTCTAGGTGGTTCCGGTGAGAGGCCTTTGCGTTTCCGTATCTCCGTTACTATTGGGAGGAGCATGGATGATGGAACGGGGTTCCATAACTTGAAGTGAGTGTTCCACATAGCTTTTCCTGCTGTGGCTCCTCTCATGACTTCTGAGATGTCGAATGTTTCTGCGGCGGGAACTTCTCCGTCTATGATGGCCAGCACTCCTTTCTGGGTCATGTTGATCATTTTTCCGCGCTTGGACGATATGACTCCTGCTACTGCGCCTATTTGCTCTGTGGGGCATTTGACCTCAATTCCCAGTATGGGTTCGAGTAGAACGGGGTCTGCTGAGAGCATGGCTCCGAGTAAGGCTCTTCTTGACGCGGGCATTAGCTGGGCGTAGGTTCTGTGGGCGGGGTCTTCGTGGGGCACGTAGTGGTGTAGCACTATTTTGATTCCTCGGCAGTATTCTTGGGCTAGGGGGCCGTTGGTCAAGATGTCCAGTATGCCTGCTTTGATGGAGTCCATGGATTCCTGTAGGTATTGGACTCCTTTGGTGGAGTCGATCATGACGCTGCCTCTTTCGTCTACTGTGACTACGCTTCTTGCTTCATCTGAGTCCCAGCCGTGGTCTCTGAGGGTTTTCTGTATGCCTTTGCGATCCATGGTTTCGTTGATTTGGCCTGTTCTGATCATCTCTATGATGTCTGGTGCTAAGGGTTCGACTTTGATGTAGATCTTGTTGTGCCTGTTCGGTGACCTTGCCATGACCGGGCCTGCTGAGCCCCTTATGGTTTCACGGTAGTTGATCAAAGGTTTTGATGTTACTATTTCCAGTCCTTGTTGCTGTAGTAGAGTGGTGGCTATTTCTAGGTGGAGTACGCCCATTCCTGATAATAGCATTTCTCCTGTTTCTTCGTTGATTCTTATCACGAGGTTAGGGTCTTCTATGGCGAGTCTCCTCATTGCTTCCACGAGTTTGGGCAGGTCTTTGGGGTGTTTGGATTCTACTGCCAACGTGACTACTGGCTCGGAGACGTATCTGATGGCTTCGAAGGGGAGTATGTCTTTGACTGTGGAGATTGTTTCTCCTGCTCTTCCATGTTCCAAGCCTAGTAGGGCAGGTATGTTTCCTGCTGTTAATGCGCCTACTATTTCTCTGTAGACGCCCATGTACATGTTGACTGATTGGACTCTTTCCTGCCGTTTAGAGGAGATCAGGTAGAGCATGTCTCCGTCTCTGATTTCTCCTGAGAAGAGTCGTCCTGTGCACACGATTCCTGCTTGTGGATCCACAACGACGTTGGTGATCATCATTACTGTTGGTCCTTTGTCGTCGCAGTTGAGTAGTGCTTGTCCTACTTCTGATTGCAGGTCTCCTCCCCAGATTTTTGGTATGCGGTATTTTTGGGCTACGTGAGGAGGAGGATGGTGCTGTATAACCATCCCTAGAATGGCTTCATGTAGGGGTGCTTTCGCCGCCAGTTCGTCTTGCTTATTGCTGGTGTAGGCATCGTAGATGCCTTGGAATTTGATGCCTTTTTTCTGGGCTATTTGGAGGTTGAATCCCCATCGGTCTTTGGCTGATCCGAAGGCTACGGTGTTGCTTTGTATGCTGACTTTCCATTTTTCTTTGTATTCGGGTTCAGCGTAAATTGATATGAGGTTGTTGAAGTCCGCTATGATTCCTGCCAGCCATTGCTGCATTTTGTCCGGTGTTAGGCGGAGCTCTTTTACTAGGCGGTCTATCTTGTTGATGTAGAGGACGGGTCTGACTCTTTCTTCTAGGGCTTGCCTTGTCACTGTTTCTGTTTGAGTCATGATTCCTTCCACAGAGTCGGACACTACTACTGCTCCGTCTATTGCTCTGAGGCTTCTGGTCACTCTGCCTGTGAAGTCTATGTGGCCCGGAGTGTCAATCATGTTGAAGACGAATGGTTTGCCTTCCTGTTCGTAGTATAAGGTCACATTAGCCGCTTTGATCGTCATCTGCCTCTGCTGTTCAAGAGCCATGTAGTCTAACGCTAAAGCTTCTCCTGCCACTGAGGGGCTGAGCATGCCTGTGGCTGCTAGGAGACTGTCTGACATCGTCGTTTTCCCATGGTCGACATGGGCAATAACACCAAAATTATTCGGGGTGATACTAATGATCTACGCCTTTCGAATTTGGTCTTTATTGCCTATGATCTTTAATGCTTCTGACGTAGTCTTGTATTTTGGCGTGACTTCCACCTTACCGGTTTATGTTCGGCTTCCATAATCTTAACTATATAAACCGTATTCAGCTTGATTGCTAAAGTTTTCAGAGACTAGGAATTAGCGTTTAATAGTTCGCGTTGTTCTCTGCGGGATGATGCCTGACAAGTATGTTTGCAAGAGATGCGGAAAAACCTTCTATGGGACATTGGTATTCAGAAAGCATCGAAGAGAATGCTACTCAGAAGGCAAGAAGAGCAGGAGCGACCGTTAATCTCCATGGGTTACAGATGAGGGGCATTTAATGTGCATTATCCGGTTTCCTATGAAGCGAGTAGTTAGCCGTATTCGGTTTGACTTTTTCTCTGTTGCCACCTGCATCATGTTCGTTATCAGTGAACATGATGCTACCTACATTGCACGTTAGGTCTGATTGGCGGTTTTCTGAGTCTTGCCTTTGGATCAAGAATGTATCTCGAGGTTCCCAAGATGTTCTGATTCTTGTCGCAAAAACATTTTCCGATATTATTTTGTTCTATTCTGGCAACTGTAAATGTGGTTATATATGCGGATAGGCGATTCATGAACAGATATGGATCAGGTGCCTAAGAGACTTCTGGTTTCACTTGCTACTACTATTGTACTGCTTTATCTTTCCACGTTGCCTCTGATTATGGTTCAGAGACTCAGCTTTGACGGAGAATCTCCTCCTTTTCTTGCTTTTGCTCAGGGTGTTCAGGAAGGAAACATCTTGGATCTGAAGCTTAATCTGGAGGATGTGAGTTTTGATGCTCAGGGCTATCGGTTAAACGCAACATCGGCGAACATTACTCTGAAGGGATTCAGACAATCTGATGGAAACGTGAATCTCACTATAAACTTAGATGTGAAGAACCTTGACGTGAAAACAAGTGACAGCAGAGCCAAGATCGCTAACGGCGTGTTGGCGGGCAATATCATTGTAACTAAAGATAACAAGATCATAGCCAACTTGGAAGCAAAGTCTTCTGTTCTAGACATCCTGCGAAGTCTACTAGGTCTCTAAGTTTTCTTGACTTGACAGAGCTATCTTTTTGAATCAAACTGTCTTGACATGGGCTGCTCATACTTGGTTGGACTATGCAACAAGTCGTAGAGGAACCACCATATGTCCAGATGAAACGAATTACGCGGGAGGATTACCTAAAGTTTCTCGCAAACCATGATTCAGTTCTAATCGAGAATGTAAAAGTAAAACTCTTGAAAAAATGGAAGCCAGAACAGTTTCAACCCAAAAGCTACGTCCCAGAGGAATGGACTGTATGGAGTTTCCCTGATCGTGGCGACTGGGCTACTCATCTAGGAAACTACCGTGGGAACTGGAGTCCCTTCATTCCAAGGAACCTAATTGACAGATACACAAAGCCCGGAGAGATTGTGTGTGACCCGATGATGGGAAGTGGCACAACCCTCGTTGAATGTAAACTGATGGGAAGGCATGGTATCGGGGCTGACATTAATCCTAACGCAGTCATGGTGGCGATGAACCGCCTAGATTTCGAACATAAGCAGCAGCACATTTCTGTTTACCAAGGAGATGCTAGAAATCTAAATGAAATTCGAGACGAACAAGTCGATCTTGTTGCAACACATCCACCCTATTGTGGGATTGTGCGATACTCAAGAGTCAAGATGCCTGGGGATCTTTCAGCTCTAAAATTGGAGACTTTTCTACAGGAGATAGGTAAGGTTGCAGACGAATGTTTCAGGATATTGAAACCCAACCATCAGTGCGCAATTCTGATAGGCGATACACGAAAGCACCGACACTATATCCCTATCAACATCGGTGTGCTCTCAAAATTCTTGGAATCAGGCTTTGTACTGCAAGAAGATATTATCAAATTACAACACAGGACAAAGACTACGAGAGAAAAATGGCGAGGCCACAAATATGACTTCTATAAAATTGCGCATGAACATCTATACGTATTCAGGAAACCAGCGAAAGGAGAGAAGATTTCGAAATACAAGCATAGTCTGAAATGGTGGTAGGATTCGACTTATGTAGATTTTGTTGTGCCTGATGGGTGATTAAGGGATCACTTTGCCTTGAGAAAATTTGGTTCTGTTGATTCTTTGGGTGTTGAAAATTGGTTGGTAGTTTAGGGATTCTCGACTGAACGAGGTTTGGAATGAAGCTTCCAAGCATGATACATAGAAAGAGAGTGGAAGATAAGTGTGAATATTGCGAATACTAGGAGGAGATTCACAGCTGCAAACTCACCGATAATGCGTTGACGATCTAGAGCTAATATGATACCGAGGATGCCTAATCCTATGCCCATCCCATTTCTTAATCCCTTCGAATACGCCCTAAATGCATCTGGATTATTCGTTAGGCTGTAATTGGGTGATAAGCCTTAAGTAATTCCACCCAGTTTTCCTTACCCTTTATCACATCTATTCCCGCTTTCTGTGCTGGTGTTCGACGAAGTTATACTGAATCCTTTGTCCTTCGGCTATGGGTGTGTTCATAGACTTCCATCCTCTCTGAACTTTAACCCTCTCTCTTTTAGAGTTCTCTGATGTGGCTACCCCCTCGCATTACTGATCTAAATCCCTTCTTGGCAGCGGCTTTGGCGATCCGTTGCGACAGTATCTGGAGTGATGATAGAGACTTGAAGAGGCAGATGAGGGTGAAGGTGAGTCACTCTGGAGATGATCTCTCTAGGCCAAGGAGACAGGTTGCATGTGGTTTGTATTGCCCATTTCTAAGGAAGATTCGTTTCTAGGCCGATAGAGTTACTTTTTGAGTTAAGTATAATATATCAGAAAGGGAAGCTTAGTCTAGATGTAAGGAGGCCAAGGAAAGTTAAATGACAGATAGCAATGACGACATAACTAAGCCAAAACGCATTAGAAAGACCCGTTATGTGCCTAATCTGGCTGCGGCTCAGTTCAAACCGACTGAAGATTGGACTGTTAGTGAAGCAGGCAATGAACATAGGAAAGCGCGATTTCCTTTCAAGGTAGATCGAATTCTCTATGAAGATTGTATTGAGGGCATGAGAAAACTTCCTTCGGAATCGGTAGATATGGTTGTAGCTGATCCACCTTTTGGTCTTGACTTTACTGGAAAAGAAAGCATCTACAATAGGGATTACAGATTAGTTAGGGATGGGTATAAAGAAGTTCAAGGTGACTATCAACAGTTTTCCGAAAGATGGATTTGCGAGCTGCCAAGGATCATGAAAAAGACATCTTCAGCATGGATCTTCAGCGGTTGGACAAATCTCGGCGACGTTCTTAACGCGGTTAGAAAGAGTGGATTGACACTGATAAACCATATCATATGGAAATATCAATTTGGTGTCTTCACAACTAAGAAATTTGTAACTAGCCATTATCATATTCTTTTCCTAGTCAAATCTAGAGAGTATTATTTCAACAAGATTATGCATTATCCGTTGGATGTATGGGAAATAAATCGTACTTATCGAGTGGGAGAGCAGAAGAACAGCACCAAATTGCCCGAAGAACTGATAATCCGTTGCATCGACTTCACTACCCGGCCTGGCCATCTTGTGTTAGATCCGTTTATGGGGAATGGCACTACGGCTGTTGCTGCAAAAGGTACTTTCCGCCACTATCTTGGATTCGAATTGAACAAGACTATGAGAGATGTAATAGATGCTAATGTCGGTAGTGTTAGATTAGGTCAATTCTACATTCCTTATGTAGAAAGACCTGACGAACTTGTGTTGCGAGCTAGGCGTCGCTTTCGAATTGGTAATGGTGAGGAGTTATCTCAGCAAAGAATGGCAACATGGATCTAATATCTAGGATTCACGTTAACCTAACATTATCGGGGAGGTTTGCAGTATCCAGCAAATACTTTGGGCGTCTGGGGCTTCCATCAGCGTTGCGCATACCTTCTTGGAAGTATTCCATCCAACCATTTTCTAACCCTTGTCTTATCGATGATGGGTCTAGCTGAATTGCTTCAAACGACTCGACGTTAAACGCGCTTTTGCGCCTTCGCGAAGGGGCGCCTCTATTGATCCGGGCTATTTCATATGTGCTTCGTCTTCCTTTCAGTTGATCATGCCAAGTTTTGAAAGAACCTTTTTCATCATCAAATTCAGCTCGTCCAACAGCCAGAAGTATGCATAGGGCACCGTAGTCTTTCATACATCGATCTACTGCTTCCCGGTCATTTACGATTGTCCAAGAGTGACTCGAAGAATTCTTCACGTGGACCTTGAAATCCCAAATGTTCTGGAGGCGATAATCAAAATGCGTTGAACCGTATCGTGGTCCAAGTGAGCCACCTACATGACTGTAGAGTATTTTCATTACTTTGAATTCAAAGTACCAGCCTATCTATTCCATCTGTCGCCATTGATAGTTTGCTTCTTTTAGTTCCAAGATTGCGCTTTTTCCATCCCATCTAGAAGGAATGTATTTTGGTAATATCTCTAAGATCTTGCTTGCCTCAGACTTTGGATCGGCAACCAAAGCCCCATCCCATGTCTCCGGAGAATCCTCCACATAATTAAGTTGGTTGCTTGAGGTCTGATAACTTATGTTGTATACTTGTTCTAGTAAGGAAGTTCTTAGCTGAACCATTTTTCTAGACTGTCGGATCGCTTCTGCTCTGTCTCCTTAAACCTCTGCAAAGCCTTCCTCACCCTCTCCTCAGAAAAATCATGTTCACCACAAAGAAACCCGACCAACCCCTCAGCATCAGGAACACCCCACTTCAAACCTGAAGCATCAACCACATTAGGCTCCAAGAAAACCCGTCGAATCGCCTCATAATCGATCTTCTTCAACTCCTCCCCAATACCCGGAACCTTCTCCAACCTACCGTACTGCTTAACCATCTTCAAAGCCTTAACAGGCCCAATCCCCTTAAACCCGTCAGGATTAAAATCCGTGCCAACAAGAATCCCCACATCCACCAACATCCCTTCACTAACCCCAAGCCGCTCCAAAACCTCCTTCAACACAATCTCCTCAGGCTCAACATCCACAAACACATTCCTACCGGGAAGCTTCCTCTTACCCGAAACAGTAACATTCCTAACCAACCTCCTAGCACCGAACAGCAGAGAATCAAAATCCTGACTGGCAGCATCAGTAGCAACACCGGTCTTAGTCAGATGAGCAGCAGTAGCCTCACCCTCAGAAGGAGCCAACACCCACGGAACACCCAGCAAATCCAAAATCCTCTTAGTGTCATCAACCATGTAATCCTTAACTACACTAGTAGCCTGAGCATACTTCCTCGCACCCTCAAAATCACCCTTAGCAAGAGCCTCAGCATACCGGACAGTAGCAGCCTCCTTCACAACTCTCCTACGTTCAATCTCAACCTTCTTCAAACTCGGAGGTTTACCGTCAATAATGTAAATCGGCTTAATACTCAAAGACAACAGATTCATGTTACGGTAAAACAATCCGCTCAAATGACTAGTAATCCTACTATTCCTATCCATAAGTGGCTCACCAGTCTCACCCCTAATCACAGCCAAAAACTGGTACAACGCATTATACGCGTCAACAGCAAGAATCCTCCCTGAAAGCCTCTCCAAAGACAACTTAGTCGGCTCCACAAGCCCCTTAAGATCCACACCCAACTTCGGATTCGAGCCCCCTTAAACCACTCAACACAGAACACAGGCTTTAACACTTACCCCCAAAAACACGGCCAAGCAATGACGGACTGGAAATGCAACCGCTGCAACTACACCCACCTCAGCAACGACCAACACAAACACCCTTCAAAATGCCCCGTATGCGGATCCAAACAAATCAAACCCTACCACATAAACAAACCACCACCACAACCACAGCAAACACCCGAACAACTCTACCAGCTCATAAAAACCATCAGAAAACTGCCGCCAAACGAAAAAGAAGCACTCCGCCTCCAACTAGCTGAAAGCGGCATCCACATCCTCTCCGCATCCAACGAACCCCTGTCAACCATCCTACCTCAAAAAGAAGCAGAACACTACCTCGCCATGATCAAAGAACACCAGTTCGCCCTAGCCGAAATAGACGGAGTAATCATCGCCGTCTCACCCTCATCCCCAATAAGGCTACACCTAGGCGTAAGCGAACCCCTACTAGAAGAACTAAGGAAAACAGCTGAACCAAATGACTAGAATTAATGAGCTAGCGTTGGGATAATGATCTAATGTTGCTCTAGACTCTGCTGCTCCGGCTCAGGGAAAGTTTCAGGCACAGGCTTCTCCACCACTTCAACCCGCCTCTTATCCTTCCCCACCCACCTCACAGTGACAAGACCCAGAATCTCCAGCTTAAACAACACCTTGTTCATCTCTTTAAAAGTAATCTCACGGTCATCCTTATTCAACTCCGCCAGCAGATCAGTATCCACAATATTCTTCTCCTGCTTCACCTTCTCATACACAGTATTCTTCAAAGGAGCCTTCAATTTCCATCAAACGCCAGCATACAGAAAACAGGTAACTCACCCATACACAGAACCAGTATTTATCTCTGCCCCGATGCACATATCTAGCACCTCACCCCCAAACACCATCCACCGCCGACCGACGCAGCCTCAGCCAACCGAAACTTGAAATTTATATTTGAAGGGGGATCCTACAGCTCCACAACTAAAACATAATCAGTCTAGCCATAGAAACCCTTCTCCCCAGCCTGATACACCCCGCTGGCAACCCTCTGATACACAGACCTGTACCAAGCCTCAGCCTCCTTACTGATAGAAGGCTTAACCTGCTTAAACGCCTCCTCAAAATCCTCCGCCCTAACAACAGTCTGCTCACCACCCCTCCTCAACGCAGCAACACCAGCAGCCCTACACAAAGCCTCCAAATCAGCGCCAGAATACCCTTTAGCAGCAGCCACCACACTCTCCAGTGAAACAGAACTATCCAAAGGCATACCGGCAGTCACAATCCTAAGGATCTCAAGCCTAGCCTTATCGTCAGGAGGAGGAACATACACCTGCAAATCCAGCCTACCAGGCCTCAGCAGACTGAAATCCATCAAATCAGGCCTATTCGTAGCCCCAATCGCAAACAACTCACCAACAGTATACACACTGTCAATCTCAGTCAAAAGCTGACTCAGCACACGGTCACCAACCCCCGAATCATCGTAACCCAAAGCACGGCTCTTAGCCAAAGAATCAATCTCATCAAAGAAAACTATGCACGGCACAGAAGTCTTAGCCTTCCTGAAAATATCCCTAATCGCCCTCTCAGACTCACCCACCCACTTCGAAACAACCTCAGGCCCCCGAACAGTAATACAGTTACCCCCACTCTCACAGGCAATAGCCCTGGCCAACATAGTCTTACCGCAGCCAGGAGGACCATAAAGAAGAATCCCCCTCGGAGGCTTAATCCCCATCTTAGAAAAGTCACCCGGACTCTTAAGAGCCCTAATAACATTCTCCTGAAGAACCCTCTTCACATCGTCAAGGCCACCAATATCACTCCACCTAACATTAGGCTTCTCCGTGTAAAACTCCCTAAGAGCAGTCGGAACAACCTCCTTGAAGCTCTCCCTGAAATCCTGCAGCGAAATAGTCATCTTCTCCAAGATCTCAGGCGGAATACTCTCCCCCTCAATATCCAAGTCAGGCAGAAAACTCCTCAAAGCCCGCAGCGCCGCTTCCCTGCAAAGAGCCCTAATGTCCGCACCAGTATACCCATGCAACTCATCGGCAAGCCTCCTAACATCCACATCCTTCGCCAGAGGCATACCCCTAGTATGAATCTGCAGAATCTCGTATCGCCCATCAGCATTAGGCACCCCGATCTCCACCTCCCGGTCAAACCTACCAGGCCTCCTCAAAGCAGGATCCAACCCCTCAGGCCTATTAGTCGCACCCATCACAATGACACTACCCCTCTCCGACAAACCATCCATCAAAGCCAACAGCTGAGCAACAACCCTCTTCTCAACATCCCCGAAGACCTCCTCCCTCTTCGGAGCAATAGCATCAATCTCATCAATGAAAACTATGCTGGGAGCATTCTCCTTAGCCTCCTTGAAGAACTCCCTCAGCTTAGACTCCGTCTCACCATAATACTTGTTCATGATCTCAGGACCGTTAATCGCGTAGAAATTAGCCTCAGTCTCATTAGCCAAGGCCCTAGCCAACATAGTCTTACCGCAGCCAGGAGGACCATAAAGAAGAATCCCGCTAGGAGCATCTATACCAAGACGCTTGAACACCTCCGGATGCCTCAAAGGAAGATCCACAATCTCCCTAAGCCGATTGATCTGCTCCCTCAACCCACCGATCTCCTCATACGTAACTCTCAGACCGACCTTCTTCTGAGCCACAGGCTCAGGGAGAATCGACACACGAGTAGACTGCTCTATCCTAGCAACAGTCTTCGGCCTAACCCTGTGAACCCTAAACTGAATAACCGTGCCCAGAATAGTCACGGAAATATCATCACCCTCCACCAACGGAAAACCTTTCAAACGGTTCTTCACAAACTCAGCAAACTCCTTGTCAACCACCAGTTTACCACCCATCGGAGCAAGGCTGACACTCTTAGCAGCCCTAGCGTCACTCTTCTTAACAGTCACATACTCATTCACAGAAACACTGGCGTTCTTACGGGTCTGCCCATCAATCCTGACAATACTCCTGCCACGATCCTCCTGATCCGCAGGCCAAGCAACCGCAGCAGTAACCTGCTTCCCGATCAGCTCAACGATGCTTCCAGTTCTCAGCTCAAGAGCATTCATAGTATCAATATCAAGTCTAGCCCTCCCCTTCCCTACATCCCTCTGCTGAGCCTCGGAGACCTTGAGCTGAATCGCTACCGTCTTCTTCTGTCTACTCATCTCAGCTCACGCACAGCAGACAACCAAGTAGAAGCATTTTTCAGGTAAAAACGTTACTTAATCTTGACACTCGTGGAGAGCCTGCTGACACCAACCATCTCCACATTGCCGACAGAATCGATGCCGCCCAAAGCCTTCTCAAGCTTATCACCCATGCCCTCCTCGTCAGGAGCAGTAATATCTAGCAGTAATGCCTCCAAGCCGAAGGCAATAGGCTCCCTTCTACTACTCCGCACCTGCATCTCTGATGGAAGCTTAGACTGAACAGTCTTCACAAGAGCATCCAAGTCTATTCCTGTGTCCGACGGCAAGACCTTCATACGGAAGACAAGGGAACCCAAGGAAGGTTACCACTCCTTAAGGCCCTTCGAAGCCGCAGTTGATACACTTAAAGCTCCTAGAAAACTTCCTGCACTTCTCGCAGCGCCATATCAATACTTCCCCGCACTCGGGGCAGTAAAACTTGACAGCTTTCTCTCCGGGAGTAATCGGCCTATTGCAAGACGTACATGCGGGGAACTGAAGTTGACCCTGAGACATACCAGTCAAACCGACCTTCAAACATTAATGTAATATGTCTTTCTAACCGTGAGCTGTTACATCAACCGATATTAGAAAACTCGAGCTTAAACGATATGCCAGCTAAGAGGCGACTACGCCAATTATCAGAATAAGGAAGACCAAGGTTGTAATGGCAACATACTTTCTATCCCCCTCCAAACCAAAGAGCAGTATTGAGATTCCAACTCTCATTACAGGTGTCCCAACAAGCATTACTAAACCAAGGTCTATGACTGCAAAGGGCTTCAGGGAGAGAAGACCAGACAGAATCGTCTGAAGATCTGTTGGGTAAAACCGATGAGGCAAATTACTCTCATCATAAAACAGCAACCTGCCCATGTCCAGACCAGCACCGTATCCACTGTTCCCCGTAAATATCATCAGCAGGACACCCAGAACAATCACAGCTGCACTCGATATGACGCCCCACCGCAAGACAAGGCTAAGAGCTAACTCGCTTCTACCAGCAGACCTTTTCTTACGGCCATTATTCATTCCTAGACTCCCACCCCAGCACCCCGTATAATCATCTGAAGAGCCACCGCAACCAAAACCACTGCGAATACTCCTCTGATCAGGTTATTCCTCACCCTCGGAAGCCAACGTGCACCCACAGAGGCTCCCAACAAAACTCCGAGTGCAACCGGAGCAGCTACAAAGGGATTCACATCTCCTCTCAGAAAGTAGATTCCCGCACTTGCAGCCGCGGTAACACCGATCATGAAGTTGCTCGTCGCACTCGAAACCTTCACCGGTAGACGCATACCTAAATCCATGGCAAGAACCTTGAAGGGGCCACTGCCTATTCCCAGCAACCCGGAAATGAGGCCAGCAACATACATCATTCCAAACCCTAAAGGAGTTCTATCTGCTCTGTACTCGACCTCTTTTCCAAGAGATTGATCGTAATAACGACCTGCAAGCCCAAGACTCTGAGCCCAGCGATCTCCAACAGTGTTGACGTTTTGTTCTCCACTTATCTTCCTAAGCAACGGTATCACAGAAAGAACCAGAATAACACCGAACACTGTGAAGAGCATTTCTGCATGAACTAAAGCAGCCAATACGGCTCCCGTAACAGCGCCTATAGTGGTAGCTATCTCAAGAAACATTCCGATCCTTATGTTAGTAATCTTCTCCCTCACATATGCTGCAGCTGCTCCACTAGACGTAGCTATGACCGAGACTATGCTTGCTCCAATAGCTAAGCGAATATCCACATCAAACAACAGTGTCAACACAGGTATTACGATCACTCCCCCGCCGAGACCCAAAAGTGAGCCGAGGAACCCCGCCGCTATCGAAACCAAAAAAACAAGCAAAAGGAAGACCAGAGGACTCATTCCCACAGAAACTCAACTGCCAATAGCTCTTAAAGCTCGCGGAAACATCCCGACAGTCAACCCTATGCAGCTACACAAAGGAGAACTTTTAGCGGAACATCTTGACAGAAGCGTGCACGATCGAGATCAGTCTTCATTGATTTTGCTTCAATGATCCGGAATCCACCCGCTCGACAGTCTCTGCCTTGTTAGACAAGCTCAGCTCCAATTCTGACAGTCTCTGGTTTAGACGATCCTGCCAAGACTGTTCAGCCATAAGACCGTAATCATCGGTTAACTGAAGAATACGCCTGCGAAGCGCTTCGATCTTCTGATTTGCCGACTTCGACACGTCCTTGCCAATCTCTGGTGACAACCTTAATCTCTCATACAAATACGTGATTTCAGACTCGATCCCATCCTTTTCCCTGACAAACAACGAGTATGTTTCACTCCAAACTGCCTGCAGATACTTCATTCCCTGCTCATTCAAACTGAAACCCACTTTGCCTAGAGGCGTTGGCGAAATCTTCGACGCGAAACCTCTAGTCACCAAGACCTCCATCACGTCCCTAACATCAAAACTAGTGAAAGTGGTGCCCTCAGTTAGAGCTCGAAAATCGAGGTCTTCAACATAAGGTTCTCCCCTGTTCAGAGACATATTGGAATGCAAGACAAAGTTGTAGACCAAGGCAAGTATATTATGATGGGGCGGAACATAGATGGTGAACTCCATCAGGGCGGATAGAACAGAAACAGAGTCAAAAGCCACTGGGATAAACGGACTCATTGCAAAGGAAAGAAAAGGCGGAATCACCACAGAGAGCACCGTTGAAACTATTCCTATGACACCAGTGACAATAGAGAAGTAAAGAAACCAGTCTCGGATGCGGTCACGAGGAGTCCACGCTGAATAAAGAAACTTGAAGGTGTTGACCCTACCTCCAATCAGATAATAGCCGAATGACAGGAACAGTAGAAGCACACTGACAACTAGGGAGGCCACTAACCCGACCTGTTCATTCCAAGGTAATGCTACTCCAAGAATGGCGCCAACGGCAAATAGGTATTTCACCGCGCGACCATACCTACTTCTGTGCTTCCTAGATGAGACGTCAAGAAGGATACCGATGGCTACTATCGCAGTAGTTATGGTCATAGTCAAGAGAATAAGCTCAGTCAGCTCGACGCCGAAGGCCAATGTAGCCTACCACCCCTAACTCATCATGAAACATATAAACCGTTTTGTTCACTGTCTTACACAGAACCTCGGTTCAGATATCCTGAACTAGCGCAGCAAAACTGCTTTGACTGCAAAGCTAGCATCAGATTTTTCCAGAAAAAAGGCTCCGCAACTCTGACACAGCAGCTTCTCCCACAATCTTCAACGCCCCCTCAAACCCCAAAGCCTTCAAAATAGCCCTTGAGTGAAAGTCGAAGTCCCCCTGAGGAGACACTTTCTCCAATAGACCTGATCCACCAACAGCCTTGAACAGCTCATCCACACGCTTGTTGCTCAACCCTCCAAGCATCCTCCTAACTCTCACCATCGCTTTGAACTCCTTACCGAACATCTTCACCCAAGTCTCTTCATACTTCTCTAGACGCCTACCGTCACCAGCGTCAAGGCAATCCGCCAAAGCTTTCCCAGCTAAAAGACCACCCATGCCCCCAGTGTAGATACCCCCTCCCGTAGTAGGCTTGGCCTGCCCAGCTGCATCACCCACAGAAACAACCCTTGATAAGGAAAAGTGTGGCGCGGGTCCTCCCACCACTATTGGCGCAGCAACCTTCTTCAACACCTTAGACGACCTTTTCTCAAGAAACTTATCCAAGACTTTGAATGGATTGATAGTTGACCCTGCCACCCCCACCTTCGCCTGATCATCACCAATAGGAATGACCCAAGTGAAGAACCCAGGGGAAACATTCTGATCGAAGAAGAGTTCAACAGCATCTCTATCAAACCATTTGCCCTGAACCTCATACTTTGCTGCCTGCAGCAGTCTGCCCCTCCACCGGTTTGCTGACGCTGCGCATCCCCTGGCGTCGACAACGTATCTTGCAGTCAACGTCCCGCTGTTTACTGCTGCTCGAACAATGCTTTCCTCCTCTTTCACTGTTTCCACCCTCTTCCCCAGCTGGATGTCCGTCCCAGATCTAGACGCGTAGACGGCTAACTCTCGATCGAAGACGCTGCGATCCAACACTACTGTTCCCTGTTTATCCGCGTTGATCTCCAGTGTAAAACCACTAGGTGAGTGTAGAATTGCTCGCCGTATCTCGTTTTCTAGGCTTCTACTGCTCGGTATGACGCCCAGTTCACTCAGTCCTTTGGCGCTGACCATACCGTCGCAATGTTCGGGGACACCGATCTCCAAGTCTTCCTCAAACAGTTTGACTGAGTAGCCTCGTTTAGAGAGTTCTCTCGCAGAGATTAGTCCTGAGACTCCTCCCCCTATTATGATGACATCGAGATCCGGCTGCATGGCTATGGGCACCGCTTACTGAAATGGAAGGCGGAAGACTTATTCAAGATGTAGATTTAACACTATTGCTCTAGGAGATGTCCGAGTTCAGGTTCAAACAGGTAATCGTCGTCAGAGGTGACCTCAAGATGGGTAGAGGCAAGACTGCTGTCCAAGTAGCCCATGCAGCTTTGGCTGCAGCTGAAGAGGCTAGAAGTAGGAAGAGAGAGTGGTTTGACCGATGGCTCCAAGAAGGTCAAGCTAAGATAGCTGTGAAAGTCAGCTCCCTTGAAGAGTTATTGGAGCTGAAACGCAGAGCTGAACAGAAAAGGCTTCCCGTTGCGCTCATAGAGGATCGTGGTCTTACTCAGCTCCCTCCTTCCACGGTTACCTGCATGGGCATCGGCCCTGCTCCTTCAGATGAGCTCGACCCGTTGACAGGGGACCTGAAGCTGCTTTAACCGGATGAGGAGCCATTCTACGCTTCACCTAGTCAGGTTTATACCGTAGCAATCACGCTTCTTTTAGAGCGAGTGGTCAGAGGTAGATGGAGAGTTCGCAGAAACCCGTCGACAACGATGTCTACGACATTACGATCATCGGCGCTGGTCCCGCAGGCCTCTTCGGCGCCTTCTACGCCGGAATCCGAAACATGAAGACCAAGATCATAGACGCTAGAAGCGAGCCCGGAGGGCAGCTCAGTGTGCTCTACCCGGACATGTTCATCTACGACATACCCGGCTACCCGAGGCTCCTCGCCAAGGAACTGGTTAAGCATCTTGTGGAGCAGGCGTCACAGTTCAAGCCTAAGATGGTCATGAACGAGAAAGTCATAGGCTTGACTCGCCAAGACTCCTTGATGCGGCTGGAGACTGATAACGCGGTGCACATATCTAAGTCAGTCGTAATATGCATAGGAGCTGGAGCTATCTCCATCAACAAACTCGACATCCCCAGCGCGAACCGGCTGGAGGGCAGAGGGGTCCACTACCATGTGGAACACGAAGGCGACTTCCGAGGAAAAAGAGTCATCATAGTAGGTGGAGGGGACACCGCAGTGAGCTGGGCACTCACATTGAAAGACTGGGCCAGCAAAGTAACACTGATTCATAGAAGCGGCACCTTCCGCGCCAAGGAGAGCAGCCTCATAGAGCTCTTCCACTCAAATGTGGAGGTCAAGATTCCCTGCGAGCTCAGAGAAGTGGCAGGCGAAAACAGTGTCCAAGCAGTCAAAGTCTTCAACAACAAGACCAGCGAAGAGGAAACAATACCAGCTGATACTGTTCTGATAGGAATAGGAGTAACTGCAGATCTTTCACCCGTAGCCAACTGGGGGCTTCCCTTCGAGAACAACATGATCAAGATCAACGGTCTAATGGAGACTGGGGTGCAAGGCATATTTGCCGCAGGAGACATAGCTGTTCAGACCGGGACAACTAAGCTTAACCTTATCGCTACGGGCTTTGCTCAGGCCACTATAGCTGTCAACCGAGCGAAAAACTACGTTGACCCCAAGTCACAGGTCTTTCCCGGACACAGCAGCGAGAAACGTTTCTAGGTTACGCAGCGACGCTTGCCGTGAGCCACCTAAGATCTTTGTCACTCTGGATGGCTGGATGCTGCGGATCCACCAGTATAACTTCGTACCACGCGTATTTCCCGTCCCGGTAAAGCACGTATGAGTTCAAAGCCTTCAGATTCGGGTATCTCTTCGCCACCCTGTTCTCAGCTACTATCCTAGTATTCACAGAAGACTTGATCCTCAGTACACCCATATGCTTGGGTCTTCGACCTGAGCGTGGTCTCTCTCTCCTCATGCCTCCCCTTGAAACCCTGATTCTTACGGCGACGAATCCCTGCTTAGCCTTGTAGCCTACGGCCCTTGCCCTATCAAGCCTCATGGGTCTTTCTTCACGGACAATGGTGGGGCCTCGGCGCCAGGATACTAATCTGTTTCTTGTTTGTGCAGCGTTGTCATTCCACTGCTTCCTCCAAGCTTCGTTGATGTATCGGTACATGGGATCGCACTTCCTATGAAGTATGCTTCTTAAAGTTATCCATGTCTTTTCAGAGCGTCAATAAGTTTCTCCGCCAGCAAAGTAGTCGTCAAGTCTTGAGATTCAACGGTCTGTGAGCCTATGTGTGGCGTGCAGATCACGTTGGGCAAGGTGATTATCTTGCTTCCGACGGGAGGCTCACTTTCAAACACGTCAAGAGCCGCTCCCCGGATCTTCTTCTGGCTCAACGTTTCGTATAGAGCATTTTCATCGATGACTTTTCCTCGAGAGGTGTTGATGAGGAAGGCTGAGCTCTTCATTAACCCTATCTTGTAAGCGTTGATCATCTGCCGTGTCTCAGTGAGCAGGGGCACATGTATCGAAACGAAATCTGATTCTCTAAGAAGAGAGTCTAAATCAACGATCTTGGCGCCTACCTCTGCAAGAATCTTTTCATCGATCTTAACAACGTCATAACCCAAGATCTTCATGTCGAAAACGTTGGCGAACTTCGCTAATCTAAGACCTATCTTACCCATCCCGACTATTCCAAGAGTCTTACCTCTGAGCTCTGTGCCCATTATGCCTTGCTTGGGCCACTCACCTCTCCTAACAGCTGCATCGGCCTTCGGAATCCCTCTCGCCGCTGAAATCATAAGCCCGATGACCAGTTCTGCTACGCCGTTTGTAAGAGCCTCTGGAGAATTCACCACCGCTATTCCCTTAGCCTGAGCAGCCTTCACATCAATGTTGTCAACCCCCGAGCCTGCTCTCCCAACAGCCTTCAGCTTCTTCGCTGTATCAATGATTTCCTTCGTGACTCGTGTTCTGCTTCTAACCACTAAAACATCGTAGTCACCTACAGTCTCCGCTAAGTCCTGCTCTGAGATCTCTGGCTTGTAGTTGACTTCGAAACCTGCTTCCTTTAACGCTTTCAAACCTGTTTCCGCAACGGTGTCGCAGACCAGTGCTTTGAAGCCCAACTCCTTTCTCACTCAGAGCATTTGGCGACGTGGTTATAACGGTTCCCCGCAGAGAATCTATCTCAAGACTTTTGTTTTTGCTGGGTGGCTTGTGCGTGTGTGTTGGGGGTTGTCTCCTAGGGGGGTTTTTATTGGTTCGGGGTTTGGTTTCGGCTGTTTTTGTTTTGTTGGGGGTGTTTTCTGGTTGCTGCGGGGTGGTTTGACGGGGTGGTGTTTGCTGGGTTGTTTGCGGTGGTGTAGGGGTGGGGGCTCCTTTCTACGCGTGTAAGGCAGGTATGTTTTGAGATAGGCTCAGATTTGCGTGTTGGCTTTATAGCGGGGAATCTTCTGATCACGGCTTGGATGATCACAGGGATAATCGGCAAACCCAACACCGGGAAGTCCACCTTCTTCAACGCTGCAACACTCCTCAGCGCCCCTATGGCCAACTACCCTTTCACCACTGTCGAGCCTAATTTTGGCGTGGCATACCTCAGAGTGCCATGTGTCTGCAAGACCCTTGATGTGAAAGACAATCCCGTCAACTCTCTGTGCATCGATCATAACAGGCTCATACCTGTCAAGCTTGTAGATGTTGCAGGACTCGTCCCCGGCGCTTCGGAGGGAAGGGGTTTGGGAAACAAGTTTCTCGACGATCTCAGGCAGGCAGATGTTTTGATCCATGTGGTTGACGCATCAGGGTTGACAGATCAAGAGGGTAGGCCCTGTCCTTCAGGGGACTCTGACCCTATGCAGGACATAGAGTTTGTTGAAAGAGAGTTCGACTTGTGGCTTCAAAGCATATTGCAGAAGGATTGGGCTCGCATCGCTAGAACAGCTGAGTCTAGGGCAGGTAAGCTGATAACGATCCTTACTGAGCGTCTGTCTGGCTTATCGATAGGCGAGAACGATATTCTTGGCGTGATTCAAAAGATGGGGTTGAAGGCGGATAGACCTACAGGCTGGAGTAATGAAGATCTATCCAACTTCTCTCAGAGTTTGAGGGAGGCGTCCAAGCCTGCGCTCATAGCTGCGAACAAGGCTGATCTGCCTTCATCTCTCAAGAATATTGGAAGGCTGAAGGCTGTTAGAAAGGTCATTCCCTGCGCTGCTGAAGCTGAACTTCTACTCAGAAGAGCTTCTCAGAGAGGCTTGATCAAGTATCTGCCTGGTGATTCCTCCTTCACCGTCAACGATGAGGCTGGTTTGAAGACTGAGCAACGGAAAGCCTTGGATCTGGTCTCGGAAAAGGTCTTGAATTCTTGGGGCTCAACGGGGGTTCAACAGGCTATCAACTCGGCGTACTTAGATTTGTGGGGAGGCATAGTGGTTTACCCTGTGGAGGATGAAAACAAGCTTTCGGACAGGAAGGGTAATGTACTTCCTGACGCATATGTGGTGAAGAAAGGTAGCACAGCCAAGGATTTGGCGTCTAAGGTTCACAGCGAGCTCGGAAGAACCTTCCTCTACGCTCTCAACGCTAAGACAGGTGTAAGACTAGGGGCTGACTATGAGATGCAGGACTCTGATGTTGTGAAGATTGTGGCCACGGGTAGGAGAGGCTAGGCTGCAGCTGGAGCTGCTTCCTTCTCTTCATCCGTGTCTTCCAGTTCTTCATCTCCTTCTCCAGCTGCTTCCTCTTCGACTGCAGCTGGGAGCTCCATAGGTTCATCTGACACGGATTCGCCCAGCTTGATCAGCTTCGTCTTCCTCACTCCTGCATGTCTGAGCTGAACAACCTTCTTAGCCTCATCATAGATCTCTGAAGCAGTCTTCCCCAAGATGACTTCATGCGCGAAATACTGGTACGTTAGGTTTGAAGCCTTCTCTTTGAGAACATGGTCAACAGCCATTCTGACAGCATGCTTCCTAGAAGAGTTGAGCCTGCCCACGGTTAGAACCACTGTGTAAATCCTGACCACGCAACCATCTTTGGTGGTGTAATCGTTAATGTAGTTCACCATGCTACTGCCTCTGCGCACAAGGCTCCTCAGATACTCACGGGAATACTCGTAGCTTTTGAGAACAGTCTTGGCAGTATTGCCCTCAATCCCAGCTACTTGGAAGTAGAGCTTCTGGGCTATTTGCTGAGGATCCTGCTTCATAATGTCGAACAGAGTCGTCTCAATTACTCTTCCAGCTGCACGATCCTTGTCGGTGACGGGTATGTATGCTACAGGCATCCTGTTGAACACGGATGGCGCTTCCACCACTACCCAAGCCTTTTCTCGCCACCGATCCCTGACCTTAGTGCTCCTTGCGGGCATTGTTTGACGCACCGTAAAAAATACATGGGCAATTTAAGCAGTATGTTTTCCCTCGCCGCGTATCGTCTTTATGTCTCCAATGTACGGTTGCAATACGCTGGGAACATCTATGCTGCCATCCCTCTGCTGATAATTCTCCATAATAGCTATTAACGCTCTCTCCGTTGCTACAAGAGTACTGTTCAAAGTGTGGGTAAGCTTAGCCTCATCATGAGGCTTATCCCTCACTTTGACTCGAAGTCTCCTCGCTTGGTAATCTGTGCAGTTGCTGCACGACACTGCTTCACGATATTTGCCCTGCCCCGGAAGCCAAACCTCAAGATCATAAGTCTTCGCCGAAATCTTCCCAAGATCAGCGGAGCAGAGAAGCATAACCCGATGAGGCAACCCAAGAGCCTGGAAGAATTCCTCCGCGTTTTTGAGCAGGGATTCATGTTCTTTCCATGATTCTTCAGGTTTACAGAAGATGAACTGCTCCACCTTTTCGAACTGGTGCACTCTGAAGATTCCCTTAGTATCCCTCCCATGAGCTCCAGCCTCCTTCCTGAAGCAGGGGCTTACGCCAGCGTAGCGAAGAGGAAGAGCACTAGCCGAAAAAACTTCATCCATGTGCATAGCTGCTATAGCATGTTCAGCAGTCCCGATCAGGTATAAATCCTCACCTTCAACTTTGTAGATGACATCCTCAAAGTCTGAGAACATCACTGCACCTGCAATGGCTTCCCTTCTCAACATGTATGGAGGCTGAATCAGGATGTAGCCTTTTGAACGGATGAAGTCCAAGGCGAAGTTGACTAAAGCATAGTTCAGCTTCACAAGGTCTCCCTTAAGATAGTAGAATCTGGCTCCAGCTACTTTACCAGCCCTCTCCACATCTATCAGATCTAGCTTCTCACCAAGAGCGATGTGATCCTTAACCTCAAAGTCGAAGGCTCTGGGTTCACCCCATTTTCTCAGCTCAACGTTATCCTGCTCCCCTTCGCCAATGGGAACGGAAGTATCAATGAAATTAGGTAGAGCAGACATCAATTCTTGGAAACAGTTCTCCACAGTCTTCGTCTCACCGTCGATCTGATTGATCCTGTCTCCTATCTGCCTCATCTCCTCTATTTGGGATGCGTTATCCTTACCCTGTTTTCTAAGGGAAGCTATCTCCTCTGAGACACGGTTCCGCCTAGTCTTCAACTGCTGGGCCTCGGTGATCAAATTCCTCCTCTTCACATCTAGATCCAGCAATTCGTCCAAGTGGAAACTCACCTTCCTTAACCTCAGCATCTCTCTCACAGCGTCAGGCTTCTCCCGCACCAGCTTAACGTCAAGCATCCTTTTCGCGCTACTCCTTCACTTCACCCACGACTTCCTGGGACACTTGGAGCTTCTCAAGGATCTCGTCAACAGTAGAAATAAGAGTCTTCATCCCGTCTTCAGAGTCAACCCTTACATCCAAAACTTTACCGCGACTCGCCATACCTATCTGCAAGTCTTGTGGTATCCCCTCGTTGTCAGGCTCAAGCGCCAAATACGCTGCCTTGGCAGCTGCAGCTGACTCAAAAACGACTCTAACCTGCACTCCTACCTTCATCTTGACCCCTCAACCCCTTTCTGAAAGCCTTGACGAAGCCTTGAACCTTAGACTCTTCTACAACAGCCCAGCCGCCACTCACATTCCCACTTCCCTGAGCCTCAACTTGGTTAACAGCTTCACGCATAGCTTCTCCGATTCGAATACTCAATAGATCTGCGTCCAAAGAGGCTTTCACATGGATCGCTACTTTTCCATCTCTAGGCACAGAGCCTAAGAGAACTACTTTACCATATAATTTGGGGACAGCAGCCATAGCTCCGACCAGAGCCCTCAGGAAGCGCGCATCCACGTCCAAGTCCCCCACGAACACTGCGCCTTCAACCGCTTCGGGCTCAGCCTTCAATATCCTCTGGGCAATGGTCTTCAGCCGCTCTCTATGCTTAACTAGGACGCGTTCAGCGTCAGCCAACATACCGCCCCTCTCCCCTAAACAGATGGAGACAGCTTCAGCCAGCCTCCGGGTGCAACAACAGGCTTGAAGAAGATCCGCGTATTCACGAGCATCTCTGAGACTTGAACCCTTCTCCTCGCTGGGCAAAACATAGATCTCACCTGCAAAGAAACTGCTTACCGCGAGCGAAGAAGACTCCGTTACGAGAAGAGGCTGCAACACATTAGTCATAGCTTCAACTTCTTCTTTAGAGAAATCTTTCAATGCTCTCCAAATAGAATCATCTTTCAGTCTGACGCCAGTCGAGTTAAGAGTAGCTAGGCATCCATCCCTGCTCCCCACCAAGATAGGTATGAAGGGCCTAGTGGTAGAAGCAAGAGCTAAGTGCAGAGGTTTAGACTCAGCCCCGTAGAGAATAAGCCCCTCACTAAGAGACAGGCAATGGGATTCAATAGCATCGTTGACAAACATTTTCCCCAAGCCGCTGAGCCTCCTTGAAGAACCGTCAAGCCCCTCTGACAAACATGCCGTCACAGGCATCCACGCCGCGCCGATCAAAGACTCATCTAAGCTCTTTGCAGTAAGATACGCCATTCCTGAGGCAGTCGTCTCTCCTCCCCCTTGGAAATTGAAATCCCATGGATTCAACGCCTGTTCATGGAGGGGTCCTGAAGCATAATTGTCTTGGAACGACAGCCATTTGGCTTTGAAAGTTTCATCCAAGTCTTTGGTGTTGTATGAAGTGCTGCAGAAGACGTAGATGTCGAAATTCTCCTTACTCAAGGATTCAAAAGTATCGGAACTAGACTCGTCGAGGCTCCTTACAACGAACCTTCCTTCTTTCCTGAGGATCGCTTCAGCCACTATACTTGAACATAAGATGCCATCAGCCGTGCACTGAGCCACCAGAAGAATATTGGCCCTACTTCGAGCAGCCTTAGCTAAGCTTTGCCCAGCCTTCTCGGCTTTCTTGATGAGCCCCTGAAGGTCGCCTGTCAAATCCCCGCTTACTCGAGCTGCGCCACCACTGTAGCGAACTTCCATTTAGCTGGGAGCTTGCCAAGGCTCTTGTAATACTTCGAAAGCCTGTGAATCTTCGCTTCTAGAAGCTCAAGGGAACGCACATTCTTACGATCACCAGGATGAGCTTTGAGGTGCTCTTGCAGTTTCTTGGCTCTTTGAAGGAGCTTGCTTACATCCGGAGGTGTATCAGGAGCAAGCTTGTTTTCAACCATGATTTCGGATATGGATTTACCCAAAATGGGTTTCACCAGAGGGATACCGTGCTCATCCCTGAGTTTGACACCGATCTGGCTTGCCGTCAAGCCCTCTTTGACCATCTTGACGATCATGGTTACGATCTCGTCGGGGCTGTAGGTTGTCCAAGAAGGTGACCTCTTAGATGCAGGTCTACGTGAGTGCGACTTTCCTTTGCGGTGGGAGTGAATACGCCCCATTTAACCATCCAGCCTGCTTCCCCAGAAGTAGGCAACATAAAGCTTACGGGTGTAATGACACAGTTAGTATTTGGAGCGTACAATTCCTATTGATACCACCGGTCTTCTGGACGCTCATGGACTAGGACTTTATCCGATTCCTAACATACCATTCAGCGAATCTTCTGACTGCTTCAGCCCGATGTGAAAGCTGATTCTTCTTTTCAATAGGTATTTCCGCGAAGGTCTTCAAGTAACCTAGGGGCGTGAAGATGGGGTCGAATCCGAAGCCCCCTCTTCCTTTAGGTGCTTCAGCTATTCTTCCCTTAGAAGAGCCCTCGAATAGTTTGATTGAATCAACAGTTTCGCCGTAGGCTGCTACCGATCTGAATTCCGCAATCCTGTTCTCAACGCCTTTCATCAGGCGGAGGATACCTTCTACACCTATGGTGCGGTAGACATAGGCGGAGTAGGGCCCCGGAAAGCCTTTCAAAGCATCTATGAAGAGACCAGCGTCTTCCAGCAAGAGTGGTCCCTTCCCTATGCTCAAAGCTTCTCTTAGTGCTGTTTCAGCAATGGCTTTGAGCTCGTCATGCTGGATCTCCAAAGTCTTCCCCTCCACCATATCAGCATCAAGGCCGTATCTCTTCAGGAGAGACCTTATCTCGTCGAACTTGCCTCTGTTACTGGTGGCAACCCTGATTATCTGCTTCCTACTCGACTCTTGCATATCGTCCTCTTCTCTCAATCTCCTTGATCTTGGCTTGCAAAGCATCGACCTGTTTGCTGCCGGCTGTCTCCCCGTAGCCTTGCAGCAGGAGCTGGAAGACCTTCTCCCATATCTTGCCGTGGGCGCTCTTCAAAATCTGTTTCACTAGGTGGAGATCGACAGATTTGTCTTCAAGCCTCTGGGAGCTTGAGGAGAGACCGAAGTCAATGAAGGTCAATGTTTGATCGGTGATGATGAAGTTTGACGTGGATAGATCGCCGTGAACAATATTCTTGCCGTGAAGCTTAGCTATGCATCTTCCCAGCTCTACACAGAGCGGAGCAATCCTGTCAAAGGGTCCTGTGAGCAAAGCGTCCTTGAAACGTGTCCCTTTCACATACTCCATAACTATCTCCCCCTTAGAAGGGTCCACGTAGTGTATGAAGGGCGTTAACACTCCAGCTTCCTTCGCCTCAGAGAGAAAAGATGCCTCCCGAATAGTCCTGTGCCTGCGCAGCTCAGCGTCCAACTTAGGATGCATGAAGGTCTTCGGCTTACGGAGCTTAGTGACAACTTCTTCCCCGAACCATTCGGTGACATAGATATCTGCTTCCGCGCCTTTCTTCAGAAGTTTCTCCAAGGCACATCCACCTGATCCAGCCTCCAAGACTGACGCACAATGCTCTTTTCAACCGGTATTTGTACGCCCGCTTTGTAGGCTTGTAGACCTGTCCAAGCAATCTGAGCGCCGCAGTCCCCGCTGTAAAGCAATGGAACTACATGTAGGCTTGCACTGTGTCGTGTTGAAACCTCTTTCAGCATCTCTGACAGCCGTTTGTTGGCTGCTACTCCTCCGACTACAAGGAGCTGCTTCTTCTCTGTGAAGGCTATTGCCCGTTCAGCGACCTCCACCAGCATGGCGAAACCAGTTTCCTGCAGCGAGTAGCAGATGTCTTCGAATCTCTGTCCTGAGTGAATCATCTTTTTCGCCGCTGTGAGCATGCCTGAGTATGAGACATCTTGGCCCTTCACGGAGTAGGGTAGAGATAGAAGGTTAGAAGACTTCAGGGCGTGCTGCTCTATTCTTGCGCCACAGGGAGAGGCGAACCCTACTTCCCTGCCGAATTGATCTAAAAGCTGACCAATCGACAGATCTAGTGTTTCGCCGAAGATCCTCCACCTTCCAGATTCAAACGCGCAGATCACTGTATGTCCCCCGGAAACTAGGAGCGCTACAGGGTCTGTTGCTCCAGTGAGCATGGCGCCTATTTCGATGTGTCCGACTGCGTGGTTTACTGGGATCAATGGTAGCTTCAAGTATGATGATAGTGTTCTCGCTACCACGGCCCCGACTCTGAGACATGGCCCCAACCCTGGACCCATAGAGTATGCGACGAATCTTAGCTCTTTGGGTTTGACCCTGGCCTTGTTGAGGGCTTGTTTTACTATTTCAGATGCTTTCTCGGTGTGGTGGCGTGATGCTTCACGGGGATGGATGCCTGCGCCCTCGGGGGCTTTGTAGACGTCTTTGACATCTGAGAGGATTTTGGTTGAATCTACTATTGATGCTCCAAGGGTGTGGGCTGTAGACTCTATTCCTATGCCGATGATGTTTGAATCGTTGGTGCTCACAGATTGCTCCACTGCTTTTTCTGTTTGTGAATTATGCTAGGGTTTTCTGGTTTTGCGATAAAGGTTTCCAAGCATCTCGATGAAGGGTCTTACTTCGAGGAGGAAGTCATCGAAGCGGGCCTTCTCGAAGGTGAGGAATCCCTTCCCTCCTTTTAACACGTATTTGGCCATGAGGACTATTCCGCTGCTTCTGTCGGGATCCTTGTCTTTGAGCTGGGGGAAGTGTATGAGGGCACCGTATCCTGTTTTGTCGCTTCCCTTGGTGAAGATCAGGTTGTAGTACATGTGCATGGTTTTGACGAATTCCTTCATCTGTTTCCGCCTACTCTCGGAGCGCTTCACGTCGTCGAAATCGCCTTTTGAGAGAATGTCGACTATTTCTTTGAGCGTTTTCATTTCTCCGACTTTCTTTACGTATCCGTCGTATTCTATGGGAAGCTCATAGATGGAGTGCATCACGGTGTCCCAGTCGTCCATGTAGCGGAATTTGAGGCCTGAGGTTACGAACATCTCTCGCTTCAGTTCTTCGGCTAGGACATCTTCTACCTTGGGTTTGGCGGCACTTTTGGCCTTACTTTTCAATGTGCTCTCTGTCTTTGCGGTAAAGGGGTCTTCTTTATCAATGGTTTGTTTATATTATTGAAACTTGCCCATTGTTTCAACAGCAATATCTATCTATGTTCAATGTCAGGCAGAAATAACAGATGTCCATCAGACTCTCCTCTGCTGAAGTATCCTTCCTTATTCACGCCACTGAAGACGAATTACTCTTAGTTGACATTGTGGCTAAGAAACTCTCCATCTCCAAGGATTCATTCGAAATCAGGAGGATGACAGGGCACTTCGGTAACCCTATAACCCAATGCGTCGCATCTATACACGGAGAAGTAGCGAGCCGCTTCGCCGAAGGACTCTTTGAGGCATTTGACTCTTCAGATCGAATCCTACTGAAAAAAACTCTTCCAGAACACATCGACGAGCATGGAGTCGTCTATCTCCGTATAGACAAACAGAAGCTGCTGGATGGGAGAATAGGGTTCGCTGAGAGAGACCCTGTACGCGTCAGGCTTAAGCTCGCTTCTCCTTGGCGCCGCTCGGCTGCCCAAGTGATAAGCGAAATCCTCTAGAGCTTATGAGCTGCCTGTGTACGGTATAGCAAGGATTTGTATGTTGGAGTCGTAGGCTGACCCTGTTCCCATCAAGCTCAGCTTTACTTCTGTTGATGGGCCCCAATCTCCCGTTAAGACTGTGCTTCCGACTAGGTTTTGCTGTGGAAACGGTCTCGGATAGTATTCAGCCGTGGTGTCTGCACCCATGTCTGGCTGTACTGGAACCGCTGTTTCAGCTAATGCTCTTGGCATGAGTATCCATTCTGTTGACACTACCAATGTGACTTGCGGAGTCTTTTGTGCGCCTAGTTGTCTGACCGAAACTTTGATCTCTTTGCTTGAGAGTATTGTGAATCCTGTGATCTCCACGGTAGGTATCGTGCTTCTCATGGTGATGGTTCTTGAGGTGGGGTAGTAGACTGTTGCTGGAGCTGTTTGTGCGACTTTACTTCCTTGGACTGCGCCTGCTCCAGAAGAGACTATTGACTGGGCGATAATTGGGGAAGCAGCCAGCATAATGACGATCGCCGCAAGAGCTGCGGTAACACCTAGCATTTTCCCATTGACCATTTGCACCATGGTTCTACAGGCAGCTGCGACTGGTATTATCTTGCTGTGTAGAACATTGTGTCTAGTTTGTAGAACACTTTTAATGGATAGAGCTTCTTATGAGCTTCTGATCTCTCTTTCAGTGTATGTTTGTAGATCCCCCTTGCAATATAAATTTCAAGATGTCACACCCTCATACTTATGGGCCTCTTATGGAAAGGCTCTTTAATCCCATGGTGATGCTTCTGATCTCACTGGAATGAGCATAGAGAAATCAGTAGTCATAGGAACATTCGGAAGCTTATACTCAATAGAGCAAGCGGTAGAGAGTTTGAAGAGCCTTCAAGATGTGGCTTACAAGGTGGTGGGGAACCATACGCTCATTGTCAGGATACGTAACCCTAGAGATGAATCCCTCCGCAAGAAGATACAGGAGATCATAACAAGCTCTAAGGGGTATGTGGAGGCTGAGATGCCTAAGACGGCTAAGTCCAAGGGTGGCAAGATCAGTCCCCTCGACTATCCAGTGTTCGGGTAGGAGTAACTTGATCTCTTTGACCAGAGTGTGGCCTTATTCAGATTAAGACCATAGGCCTATCATGATCCAGTAGAAGACGGTTGCAGGAATCACTAGTATCAGCGTCAGGGCTGCTATCATCAGCATTGTCTTCATCGCTTGACCTGTGGTGAACACATTGTAACCGTAGCCTATGGTTACAGGTATGACTTGATATGGAAACAACGACATGTTGGCAACAGGCATCTGGAGTAACAGAAGACCCAGCGGATTCAAACCCCCTGCTGAGGCTTCCCCGATAAGTATGGGGCTCATCACGGCAACTGCTCCAAGAACACTGGCAGTAAGGAACAGAGATGCAAATGACAGAACCGTCACCGCAAAGGCACGTTCAAATGGCCCCAACCCTGCCAGATGAAAGTTCTGGAAGAGGAGTTTCACTGCCCAAGAAGAGAAACCTGCAAACTCCAAGACACTTCCCAGACCTATGGCTCCAGCTATGTAGAACAAGGAGAGGAAGTTGACCTTCGAGTTCAATTCTTCAAATTTTAGGACGCCTATTCTTGGAAAGATCATTATTATTGCCACCAAGAGGCCTACCCACGCCGCTCTGACTCCGTGCAGAAAGTCTGTGGCCCAGAGAACAAGAGCCGCAACTAAATACAGTAGCATCTTCTTTTCATCAATCGTCATGGAGCTGAAAGGTTGCTGCACTGGTTCTCTGCGTTTCTGCTCCAACTGATCCTTAGGTTTGAAGAGAACTATTGTAGAGATGATGACGCTGAGCAGTATGGTTAGGCCGAAGGCTGGGAACATCCAGAAAAGATACTCTGCCCAAGAGATATGTATCTTCAACAGCGATTCGATGACACCGAGAAGCGTTATCGCAGGGAGACCGCCTGTTAACATGGCCAGACCCGTATAGGTGGTTGAAAAGATCGCTGACAGAGTTAGACCTGCCATGCCTCTTGAGTAAGGTGGATACCCCATGGCTCTCCCCACGGTTATAGCGACGGGTATCATGATTGAGACTCTTGCTACTCCAGTAGGCATCGCAAAGATGAGTAGGCAGCCCATAGCAGAGAGACCCACTACGTTCGACACGTAGGATGCTCCGAAGAGCTTGATGACCATCTTTGAGATTCTTTCGCCTAACCCTGATTTTAGAACCCCTGCTCCGATGACGAACCCTGAGAACGCTAGCCAAACGGAGCTGGTCAAGAATCCTCCGAAACTCTTCTCCGGTGGTGCCAAGCCAAGAGTGGGGAAGAGCACCATGACCAGTAGACCCGTCATTTCAGGTCTGATCAGCTCTGAAAGCCACAAGATTACTGCTACGAGTGTTACCGCGATAGTCCTCTGCCCTACGGTGGAGAGACCTTCAGGAGTGGGGGCGAACCAGACTAATGGAGGCAAGATTAGTAAGAGTATTAGCCCCACTAGACGGCGGGACGTAAAGTATCTAGTGCTCATCTCTCCTCACTCCTATCCTGTTGCTTTAACGCTTATATTTAGAAACCACAGTATACTATGAAGAGTTGCCGTTTTGCCCGAATTGTGGGACTGAGGTTGCTGAAGGAGTATCTTTTTGTCCTACCTGCGGAACAAAAATATCAGCGTCAATACCCCTAACCCCCCAGAAGGCGCGACCCTCTAAACTCATTCAGTTCATAACGGGAGTCACAGTCATATCCATCCTCGAAGTTATCTCAGGAATCCTCTTCATATTCGGCGGAATAGATGTCTTAGCTATCGGAGGACTGATAGAAGCAACTATTCCACTCTTTGTAGGAGGAGCATTAGTCTCAGCAGGCATGCTCATAATTGGAATAGGAATCATCTCATTCATCTTAGCCTATGGACTATGGAAGCGCAGGAACTGGGCTTGGAGCACAACTATGATCTTCAGCGTACTCGGCTTGATCCACAACATCCTTCTGCTTCCGTCAGGCCTAATAGGCCTCATCATCAACGCGGTAACCCTATTCTATCTGACACGGCCGAAAATCAAAGCTCTTTTCCGCCCATCCCCATAGAAACAAGGTAAACCTTTAGGGATTCAACCCGACACGGCTCAACCAGTCTGCAACAGCCTTCGAAGCTTCTTCCTCATGGCCCGTATAGAAGTGATCAGCGTCCTTGATTACATGCTTGTCTACTCTAGACGCAGCCTTAGCCTCCCTGATCAATGCTTCACTATCCTGAGGTGTTACACCTCTATCTGGACGTCCGTGAATCAGGAAGAAGAGTGGCACCTTGACAGTGGCTATCCAAGCTAATCCGCTGCACTTGCTATCTGGACCACGGTAGCTTAGGAAGGACTCAGCTGAAATAGGCATCTGGCCGTGGCCGCCACTAGTAGGTGCTATGAGGAGCGTCTCTCCTTTTCCCTGCTTAACCAGCAGCTTAGCCTTAGCTACGAAACTATTGTATTCTTTCCGTGGAGCCTTGGGGTCAACAGTTTTGAAGTCGTCTACAGCTCTTCCCTTAATGTCAGCAGGCGCTCCTGATAAGATAAGAGCCTTGACTAATGGATCATTCTCCGTAGTCGCATAATAGACTACATCCGTGGATCCAAGGCTGTGGCCCAATAGAACAATCTTTCTAACACCGAGACTGCTTAAGTATTTCACTACGCCAGCCAAATCCTTGGACACGTCCTCGAAGACGGAGACCTCATAGCTGATCCCGCTGCTACGCATATTGATAGAAAGAGTGGTGTAGCCATAGCGCGCGAGGTTCTGACCCAGAAAACCTGCACCCACCAAGGCGTTACCCCTAGTCCCATGAACAAACACTACACCAGTTTCAGACGTAGGTCTCTTACCCGAAGGATAGGCAAGAAAACCATCCAGTAGCAACCCGTCGGACGCACGGTAGTTGATAGCCCTTAGATCAACTCCTTCAGGCGTAGGTAAAACCATCTTGTTTGGGTAACGAACCAACCTAAACCAGCACTCCATCCTCACCCGTCTTTATATTGCATCTCCCTACGCATCACTTACGTAAGCACGCTCATAAGACCCAGACCTGAGCCTCAACATAACCGTTTTACCGTAAGGCGCATATACCCCGAACCCCATTATCTCGCGAGGGAGAGGAGTCAGTTGAAACAGAAGAACATTGTCATAGGATTAGGTTTCGTTTCCCTGCTAATAACGGTCCTCGCACTGACAGCTGGATCAGCTGCTCCGAAGACTGACCTAGACATAACTTTGATCAAAGAACCGACCTGCGACTGCTGCTCATCATACGCCCGTTACTTGGAGCAACAAGGATTCAAAGTCAAAGTCGTAATCGTCCAAGACCTACAGCCCATAAAAGAGAGCTACCGAATCCCGCAGTCATCTCAAAGCTGCCACACTTCAACCATAGGAAACTACTTTGTTGAAGGACATGTCCCAGTCGAAGCCATAAAGAAACTCTTAGCCGAGAAGCCCAGCATCGACGGAATCACACTTCCCCACATGCCTCCCGGCGCACCCGGAATGCCCGGCGTCAAAGTCGAGCCCTTCAAGATCTACATGTTAAGAGAAGGTAGATCAACACTATTCACGGCCGTCTGAGGAAACATGGTAATCTATGGAGCCTCAGTATACAATAAGCAGCGAATCGACAACAAAGATCCTCGTCTTCCTGAAAACTATGCTGAACTCGAGCAGAGCTGTTGAAGACTTTGTAGAAAGATCCTTCAGATCAGCCACGCCTGAAGTCCTTGAATACTGGGTTACGAAAGACGTCCGCCTTATCCCGGATACGACGCGCAAACTCTACTTCGAGCACCCTTTGATTAGACCTGTCTTCAAAATACTTGTGAGAAAACATTGGTCTCTCATACAGCACTATCTGGGCAATCCAGACAGAGTCATTAAAAAGATGGGTGAATACTATCCTGAAAACAAAGCCATATTCGAATCGGAGAAGGTCCGACTATATATCGAAAAAGAGCTCAAGGCGGCGTACGAGCTTTTCTACGGTCTAATCTACGGTTAGCTCATCGATAGAGCAGAGTCTTCTTTATGATTAGACCTATTGTAATGATAACTGCTCCGGCCAGAAGTCCGTAGCCAACTCCGTCGCTGACATTTCCGAAGAGCTAGGAATACCCTTGAGAACCGCCTACCGGCTCATAGAGGAGTTGGACGGGCTTGGACTTGTAGTAGGTGAGACTTCAGCTTTGATAGAGGGTGTGGGGGAAAGTTCATGTTGTACAGGAGTATGGTTAAGACCGTCATGATAAAATATGAGGGCAATGTGTTTGAAGTCGATTTGTTACCCAACGAAGGAATTCTTGGGAGATTCATGAGGTTCTGGAGCTACATGGGCGGGCGGCGATAATGGCGTTAGAGATCATTTGGTACATCAGGTTTGTCGAAGTACTCTCCCTAGTCGTTTCATCCGTCCTAGTGGCGCTAGCCTACGGCGGATACAAAAAGAGCAAAAGTAGGGCATTGCTGTCAGGCGCCCTAGGATTCGGAATGCTCGGCGGAGCCTCATTACTTGAAGGCATACTTTTTGAGGCAGGTGGACTGTCGTTAGAAGGTGCACATGCATTCAGATCCACTATTACCGCAATGGGTCTAGTCATCCTTCTGTACTCTATTCACAAGACTGGTTAGAGACATAGAAGACAGTGAGACGCAGAGAATAGGAACTCCATAGTCCGAGCAGGGCGGCAAGACTGACAGGAGGGTAAATGATCTTGCCCTTGACAGATGATGACAAGCCGCTAGTCGACTTATTAATACGTATCAGTCCTAGGAAAACGGAGTCTATTGTCCAAGGTAGCGATGGCTAAGGCGCTGTCATCTGAGATCAGTTGGAAGATTCTGGAAATCCTTATGCGTAAAGAGCTGGAAGAGAAAGAAATCATTAGCCATGTCGGTTTTCCCCCTGCTCTTGTCAAGCTCCACCTCAGGAAACTCATCGAGTCAGGCATATTAGTCGCAAAAGAAAAAACACTTCCAAATGGCAAGGAAACAACTCTTTACGGCCTAGCCAGCACTCACAAATCCATTGAAGTTCCACCGCGGAACTACTTGTTCTTGTGTGACGCATTGATCAACTATCTGACGGTATCTCTGGGGGATGATGCTGCCAAAACAGTGCTCCGCGACATGGGAATTCGTATAGTCGAAGATATTGGCCATAGCTTGCGCTCCAAGACTAGTTTCACTGAGTGGGCTCCAAGGAACTATGCCGATGTTGTCATAAAGGGTCTTCTTGTGGATATGCAGACATATCCCAAAGTTATCAAAGTAGAAGAAGACAGAGTCATTTACCAGCAAAAGAACTGCCCCTTCGAAGAGCTTTCAGTCAAGTACCCGACGTTGATGTGCGATGTCCTAGATGAAGCGGTTCACGAAGGTCTGGACAAGAAGCTCGGCGGGATGAAGACTGTCCGACTCAAGTGTAGAGCCCACGGAGACCCTGTGTGCAAGTTTCACGTAAACTGGCCACGGAAAGATAGCGTGAAGTAGCTTCTCAGACCAGATGATAAAGCTGGTACATCAGCATGTATATCGCGATTATGGTGACTAGGCTGCCAGCCAAAATATTGAGATAGGGAGCAAGATTCCTGCGAATCCCTACTGTGAATGATCTTGAGCTGTTAGCTGCCACTGATAATATGATAAGCACCAGAGCAATCCCGACAGCATACATAGCTAATGCAAACGCTGCTTCACCCAAGCTGCCCACTACAGCTGCATAACTCATGACCATGAGGAAAACGGGCAGCGTGCAGCTCAGCGAAAGCGTTCCAAGTGCAGCTCCTAGGAGATAGAATTGCAACGGTCCTCCACCGTGTGGCAACCTCAAGGGTAAAGTCCTCATCAAAGGATTGGGTATATCGAGAATCATCAGACCGCCCATAAATAGAAGCCCCAAACTGATGGCGATAGAAGTTATTGGAAGGAGATTAATGATTGCTCTAAAGGATAGAGCTAATACCAGCCCAAGAGGAGCAATTATTGACATGAGACCGAGCGTAGCAGCTCCACTATCAACAAGACTTGTTACAGCAGTTCTGCGGCTAGATGTTTCTCCATGCTTTTCACTTGACACTACACCAGCTGAGATGTAGGATGGAATCATGGCTATGTTGCAGGGAGAAAGCATTGAAAGTACTCCGGCGCCAAGTGCTAGGTAAGCGAGTGTGGGATCCAAGGTTCTTCACACATATTTGTCGAGGAGTTTGCTCAATGTGGCTGCATCTGTAACCCCCTTTTCACTCCAAACTATGAAGCCGTTCTTGTCGACCAAGTATAACGTCGGCAGATATTTTGATTCATATTTGAGGCCGACTCTGGTTGTAAGAGTATCTATGGCGAACCTCCATTCTGCGCCTATATAGTCTCTGAATCCTTTTACATCTCTAGGATATTCGCCTACGTCAACACTAACCGATATGAACACCACTCCTTTGCTACTATACTTCTCATACACATCCTTCAGCTGCAACGCTTGATCCTCGCACGCTATACACCATGTGGCCATCAAGTCGATCAAGACCACCCTTCCCCTGAATTCCTCCAAACAGAATTGGGATCCTTCTATGTCGGTGAGGCAGAAGTTAGGGGCACGGATCTTTTCCTCTGTAGCCGCGCCAAACGGTATCCAATTCACTGCTAGAATGGGGTTGAAGCTGGATCTGAGGAAGAATTGGGAGTTGGACGCGAAGAGACCTGTGCTTAAAGCTATGAGGAAAACAAGGTAGATGAACCTTCTTCGCTGCGATATTACACCAGTCATATAGACCTCCTTTGGCTAGTTTGCAGAGTAGATCTGTTATGCATGATCAGTGAGACTACACCGACGGCTATGATGCCTATGCTTAGGCTCTGCGGGGTGAGTACGGTGTTGTCCCCAGATTGTTGATCCGATTCGGTTATGATAAACTCGAAGTGAAACGCGGGGCTACGAACAGGATGGTCTTGAGGCGTGAGAAGAGGATACCTGTAAATGCTGTTGGCCTTGCCTTGAGGTGGTCCATCGTATATCGACGGGTAAATGTCTATGGTGTGTATACCGGGTTTCCCAACAGCCTTAATCGATAGGGTTACGTTGCCGAGACTGTTGAATCCGCATGCATAGCCTACAAACGTGTTGTCATATAGGACAGTGACTATGTTAGTAACGAATGTCCATCCTACACCCGTCATCTTTACTTCAATATTTGTTCCTGATGGCCCTTTGTTGGGGCTGATCGTTGCACTCCTTGTAATGTAGATGCCTGTGTTCTTAACATTCGATCCGACGTCTTTTGATTTGACGCTAATCTCATGCATTCCTTCCAAGTCGTGCGGAACCTTCATGTTGAAGGAGAATTTACCGTTGGAATCGGTCGTCACTGATCCTAGTGGTAAGACTACGTCATCCCAGCCTCTCAGATAGCTGCCCTTCTTGGTCGACCAGAGTAAATCCATGTTCGCTGCCGATGGGAGCCCTGAACCTGTGATTGTAATGCTGCTTCCTACGGTTGCGACTACGGGGTTCACTGACAGGATGGCGGAGCCACCAGTCACTGAACTGTTTGATGTTACTTGTGCGGAAAGGTTGAATTGGGGTCGGAGTTCAGAGGACTTGGGTTGAGGTTGGGCTGATACTGATATGGTATTCATGGCTGAGAGCGTGGTTCCAGCCAGTATCAATGCGGTTATGATGATTATTGTGGGTATTATCGATCTCCTAGAGGTCTGACCGTGTCGTCTCTGTGCTAATGGTGCTATCAGTAGCCCGGCCATAAGAGTCCCCAGCGAAACGAGAGAAAGCGTCTCAGCAGTCTTGTTGCCTTCTACGTTTCTTGATGGTGTTATCGTAAACTCTGTGTGGAACGGGATGTAGGGTGGGTTATAATACAGTGGGTTCTGTGGTGCCTCTTGGATGTTAAGGTATGCTGGACCTGGGTAGCCCTCGTAGATATCGATGAAGTGTTTTCCCAAGTCGCCAGCTGCGTAGATCGTGAAGGTAGCGTTGCCTTGGGTGGTAACTGCGCTAGCATATCCTACATACTTGTTGTCCCATAACACATGGTAGTTGGTGGAGTAAATGCCGTAACCCAAACCTGAGGCCCGTATGGTTATCGCCGTGCCGGGAGAACCCTCGTTCGGGGAAACGCTGAAGGATGGGAGAATCGTGAAGACTGCTTTTGAGAGTTCGGCACTGTTATCTTTGTCTGTCACGATCATCCAGTGGCGTCCACCGAAATCGTAGGGTGCCTTCAAACTGAAACTGAACGAGCCTGAAGCATCGGATTTGATGGATGCGATTACGTATCTGTGCAGGGTAAAGGAGGAACCGAGAAAGTCGTGGCCGTGGAAGATAAGGGCTTCACCGGGGAACATATCCTGTTCATGTTCGTGTCCTATCGATGGATCCGACTCTGCTTGGGGACGTGGTAATACCCATTCTCCCTTTAATGTCTCCCAGTAAATGTTGAGGGTCGTAGATGGGGGGAAACCTTGACCAGTCATCGTTATCGGGGTTCCCACGGGACCTGAATCTGGAGAGGTGAGAATCTGAGAACTGGTTTGGGCGTCAGCTGGGATTACTGACCCTACGTAGATTAGTGCCAAAAGGAGAGCTAATGTAGCGGCAAATGATGGATTCACTCTCATTTCTTTCCACCAACCTTGATAACCGCTCCGGCGACGATGAGTCCCAAGACGGCAAGATAGACACCCTCAAGGCCTATGATGGGACCGTTAGGTGCAGAATCTATCCTGATGTCTTTTATGGCGATAAGACCTTTGTTAGGAGAGCCTGCTCCATCTGAGGCTTCAATAGAGATGGTGTAGTTGCCGGATTGCATCTTGTCAGGGAGGTTAAGGGTGCCTCTCCAGTCTCCTTCATCTGGTGAATAGTCAAGCTTCGCGGTGGTCACGGGTGATAGACTAGGCTTTGAAGCATCGGACGATGGATACAGAGATGCGGTGACTGCTCCACCTTCTCTGCTGGTTAGAATGCTTGGAAGAGTTTTTGTTCCGTTCAAGTCGTTTATGTCTGGGTATTGGGCTCTCGCTCTGATCGCTATGCCTTGCCCGGTTTGCGCCGAGCTTGTTATGGGGTTTCCCGTCGCATAATCACTCAGAGACGCTTGAACAAGCAGTTTCACCGGCCTTATTCCGAGTTCGGATTGATCTACAGAGGAAGGCTTCCAGACTGCGAAGTTCCCTTTGTTATCCTGCGCGGTAACATAGTATCTGAGTACTCCGCCAGTTGCGTCCCATGAGATATTATAGCAATACTTCCAGAGTGGGTGATTGGTAATCCAGCCTTTCTGTACGAAGGAAGCTTGTAATGTTTCCCCGTTGGAGAGGTGGATGTTCACCCGCCCCTCTTCCATTCTGGCATTTGTAGACGCGTAAGTGATGTTGATCCTGAAGACAATAGTGTCTCCTCTGGAGAACTCTGTGGTGCGGATGCATCTTCCTATGTAGCTTGCAGCATCAACAGAAATTACAAGCTCGTCACTGGAGCTTTTCCCTGTTTGCTGCTCGACAGCGTCAGCCGTCCTTTCAAATGTGGCTGTTGCCATGATGATAAATAATGCGAGGAGGACCGCTAGGTCAGTCTGGCGCATGCCTCCTCACTGTTTTTCCATTTCCTACCAGCGTCATTCCCACGGCGAGTACTGAAGTCGAGAAACCTAGGAGACTGTAGAGGCTAGGGTTGTAGGCGAGGTTGTCTTTTCCCTCGGTTACTGTGAACTCGAAGTGGAGCACTGGGAACGGTGTCGGATGGTCATTGATGCTCAGGAGTGTCAGTCGGTAAGGTGCTGCGATTCCTCCGTATGGACCATCGTAGATGGCAGGGTAGAGGTCAACTTTGTGTGTTCCGGGGTTCCCGGTTGCCCTGAAGTATATGGTTACGTTGCCTTGACTTTGGAAGCCACATGCATAGCCTAGGTGAGCGTTGTCATAGTTCAAGGTGACTATGTTGTCGTATTCAGTCCAGCCTATTCCTGTGATCTCAAGTTTCACTAAGGTGCCAGGTGGACCTCTTGTGGGTGTCATGACGGCGTTCCTTTCGATGGTGTATGTTGCGTTGGCGAGGGTCTGCTTGCCCGTGACTGCTGATACTCGGTGTGGGGGACCTCCTAGATCATATGGTATTGTGAAGCTTGATGTAAGGGTGCCTTCAGGCGTGGTGACGACTGAGCCTACTGGTATACTCTTCTCTGACCATCCTCTTGTGACGGTTCTGTCACCGACCATTCTGAACCAGAGTAAGTCCACCTTTGTGTTAGGCTGGAAGCCTTTTCCGGTGATTTCAGCTACTGAACCTACTACGCCTTTTTCTGGTGTGACGGATAGTATGGGTCCTGTTTTGGAGCTTGAGGGCTGAGGGACTGCTGAGACGCCTTTTGATGTTGGTAGAGTTACTTGTGGAATCTGTATGTCTTTGTCTTGGGCTTCGGCTGAGATTGGGAGCAGTGTGAATGCAGCTCCGAGTAATGAGAGTATGATTGCTATTGCTGTGCTGGCCTTGAGTATGCGACCTCGTTTGATCTTCTCTTGCTTTCCGTTAGACGACACTTGCACTACTGCTGCTACTGAGGCTAACGCGATGCCGGTGACTGCATATGATGCGGGGTTCTTGAGTATGTCTGGTACTCCGTCTCCTTCGACTGTGAAGTCGAATCGGAAGATGGGGTTTTGGTTCCTTGACTGTTGAGGATTGAGGTAGGGAGTTCCTGTGAATCCCTGTATGATTTCGATGCGGTGAACGCCGGGTTCACCTGAACCCCATATCTCCATTATGACATCGCCCTTCGTGGTTATTCCGGTTCCGTATCCTACCAGCACATTATCGTAGAGGACGGTCCAAGTGCTGGTGAATTCCCCGTTGGGTAAGCCGTGTCCGGTTATGGTGATCTTTGTATTCGACTTGCCCTTTAGAGGTGTGATCTCAAAGGTTGGTAGTATTTTGAAGCTTCCAACGGCTTTGATGTTTTCTCCCACTACTTTGGCTTCTACATTGTGAAGACCGCCGTGATCACGGGGAGCCTGAATGTTTGCGGTGAATACTCCTGAATTGTCTGCAGTGACGGATTTGAGTACTTGGTTGTCAGGAGTAAAGACCCTTCCCTGGAATTTTTCCTCTTTTACCTTGAATTCTCCTTTTACACCCGTCCAAACAAGTTCAATGTTTGACAGCGGCTTGAAGCCTTTGCCGGCGACGGTTAGGTCTGTGCCGGGGATGCCTTCATTAGGAGTCAGAGATATGGTCTGAGCTGGCTCACTGGTGCTAGCTCCATAAGCTTGTCCCAGAGTTGCGTAAGCTAGGAGAATCACTGACAGAACGCTGAGTGCGACTATTTTGCCCTGTTCTAGAGCCCTACTGCGAGAAAAAATAGTGGGGGTCATCATCTTACTTCTTCCTCCAAACAACTCTGCCTACGACGACCCCTACTACGAGTAATGCTCCCATCACGCCATATGCCCATAGAGGTATGATTTCACTGGTGATCTGTACGGGTTTTTCTACGAACCTATCCACTGGTTTCTCCACCGTTGCTGTAGCAGTCTTCTCGACCGTTGTTGTAGTGGTCTTCTCTACAACTTTCTCCACGGTTTCAACAGGTGGTGCTAGCTTTGCCGTGCCTATTCCTGTGTTTGGCGGACTCGCGCTGTCTCTGGAGTCTACGATCAACAGGTAGTCACCTTTTGGTTCTGAGCCTGTTGCTGCGTATGTGCCTGTCCACCGTCCTGATGCCTGGTCGTAAGACAACGGGACATTGGCTATTAGTCCACCAGGATTCTTTGCTTGGTTGGATCCTCCGAAGCTCTTGCTGGTTTGGTTATAGAAGCCCCATCCCAGCTTGGCAATGACAACTCCTCCTCGTGAAGCATTGAGTAGTCCTATGTATCCGACAGCAGTCTCTCTGCCTAGTGGCCCAAGGGGATGATCGTATGTTACTTTGGCTTCGATCCGTAGGTTCTGCCCGCTTTTGAGAGCTGTTGTAGCAGGCTTCCCTGTGGCTGCATCAATGATCTGAGGGGTGACTGTCAGCGGAGCAGGTATTACTTCGAATCCGAATCTCAGTACGTTTGCTCCTGATTTTATCTGAGGGTAGCTTTCGTATTTGCCGTAGTTGCCCTTTCCGTCTTGTGCCTCTGCAACTATGTTCCACACACCTGCGTAGTCGTTCCAGTTGGGCCTGAAGCAGTTTCTCCAAGCTCCTTCAGGCGGTAGATATGCTGCGAAACGGGCAACCATCTTGGTACCGTTGGGCATGTTGAAGGTTGCTACCGTGTTGGGTGCGTTCTTGGCTGTGACGTATTCACCTGTCGATGCGTATCTTATGTAGATACGCGGGATTATACTTGTGCCCCTAGTGAACTGGTTTGATAGGTAGCAGACGTTATCGGTTGTTCCAGCATTAGCCACTGTGACATCGAGATCTAGCTTGTCCGTTGCGAAGAGGGTTGTTTCTGCGACCTGTTTACTTTGGCTCTGTAAGGAGACTTTGTATGTCCCTGTCTTGTCGATTATGCTCTTGAAGCCAAGCGTTGCATTTCCATAAATCTGCTTTGCCTCTCCTGCTTGAGCAAAGCTGTAGTCTGCTTGGACTTGGGTCTTGCCATCGGGCTTGGTGATAACTACGGTGTATGTTCCTGCTGCGGGTGCCTTGACGATTATTGATGTCTCCATGCCCAGATTAACAAACGGCTTTTCGACAGTTAGTGTGGGCGCGGCTTGTGCCAGCACGTTGGGCACTGCTGCTAGTGCTGACATCAACAGAAACGCCAGTATGAGGAATGGTGTGACGGGTAGTCTTTCTGTGTTCGGCGACACTTTCACTATATATTCGCCTCGACGCCGTCTGTAGGCGTTTCGCCTGAGTTTCACAGGCTCGTCAGGAGGCTTCTTCTAGGCGTCCAGCTCTTATCCCGGGCACGGTTGTCCTGCCCTCGCTAGGCTTACCAGATTCTCCGTGTTGAGTTGGTGTTGTCTTGGCCGTAGCTATCCGAAACAGTCTGCTTAGAACGTAGGCGTAGGTTGCCCAAACGGATGCTATGACCAACCCGACCATTGCGACTACTGATCCTTTGATTCCTAGTATCGGCTCGTTGTCTGGCAGGGTTGTGAGCGAGGGAAGAATCTTGATCACGGGTTCAGCTGATGCAGCTTCGAATCCTTTTGCACCTTCAAAACGTGCTGCGAATTGAAATACTCCTTCCCTAGCAGGCGTATAGGCTAGTACTGCTACACCGGAAGCGTTAGCGTATGCGCTGCCGATCTTAACTGGCCCCCAAGTGCTGTTGGTGTAGAAGGTGATTGGAAACCCGGCTATGGGTGTCCCTTCTGAATCCAGCATCTTTGCTTGAATTGCAAGAGCGTAGCCTTGGCGTATTATTTTCGGAAATGAAACGGAGAAGGCGAGATTGGGACGCACAGCTGGTTTCTGTAATTCGGGTGCTCCTGGTTCAGGTTTTGCTCCTGTGGGTTTGTCTGGCGCCTTAACTTCGATGACAAATCCTTGGAGGTTTTCATGACCTTCGCATGTTTCATTTCCGCAGACTACCTTGAATGAGCCTGTTTCGGTTGCTCTGAAGGTTAGCGTGACTTCTCTCTGTTTGGGGCCAACTGTTCCTTCAACGCCGTAGCCTTGGACCCTTATTGTGTGGGGGTTGTCTCCTATATAGTCGTCATCGTAGACAAGTTTTATTTGGACAAGGTCACCTTCGTTCACCGTTATTGATAGGTCCTTTGTTTTGTTGAATCCTTCTGCGGAGACTAGGAAGACGAGGTTCTTTGCTTGAGTGGCTGCTTGGGCTTCTGCCATAGGCAGCATCGGGTTGACCAGTTGCAGCTGGCTTGAGCCAAGTGTTAGTGAGGAAGCTAGAATGAATAACAAGAGTGTTCTGGTGGCTCGACTCATTACGCGTTCCCTCCTTTATGGCCCTTGCCGACGGCGTTCGGTTGCCCTTCAGCCCCTTCGCTGACCTCCCAGATGGAGACTATTGTGAAGACCTTTGAGAACACGGTGAATAGTAGGATGAAGCCGGCGATGGAGGCTGCTGTTATGGACCATTCGACCCATGTGGGTGCATACTGCCCCCATCCTATTGGTAGCTGAGGATTCGCCATGGTAGGGATTACTATTACATAGCGCTTAAACCATAGAGCGATGTTGACTAGGATGGATGCAATGACCAAGCCTCCTATTGTTCTTGTAGCAGGCACAGCAATGATAACCGCAGGGATGATTAGGCCTCCTACCGCGAAGAACCAGAAATCGAGTGAGTATGGGCCGAATATTAGAGCAGAGAGAAGATGCAGCTCCGAATCAGTGGCGTTGTAGAGAGCTGTCAGATACTCGTTGATGGTGAAGTAGATGTATGCTATGTCAAGGACAAGCAGCAATAACCCTAGGTTCTTGAAGTGTTGGTATGTGATGTAGGATTCTAGGTGGTAGATCTTTCTGAAGGCGGCCATAGCCACGATGATTGAAGCTATTCCTGTGAAGATGGCGCCGACTACGAAGTATGGTCCGAAGATGCTGCTTCTCCATCCCACCCTTAGCGTCATTCCGAAGATCCATGAGACGACTGTGTGCACAGAGACTGCGACAGGTATAATTATGATAGCCATGACGCTGATTCCCCGCTCCAAATTCTTCTTCTGCTCCTCGGTTCCCTTCCAACCCAAGGAGAGAATACGGTAGAGACGCTTACGCCACCAAGAAGTGTTCTGGAGGTTGTCTCGGTAATGTGCTATGTCTGGGATTAGAGGAAGGTAAAGGTAGATCATGCTTCCAGTCAAGTATGTCGAGATAGAGATCAGATCCCAGACTATGGGTGAGTCTATTCTTCCATACATGAGAAGATTGAGCATCCTTTCTGGTCTGCCCAGATCAATTATGGGGAATAGTGCTCCTATCATTAGAGCCATGACTGTGATTGCTTCAGCCATTCGTGTTACAGGCCTTCTCCAATCGGCATTCGTAACCCTGAGAATGGCTGAGATGAGAGTGCCCGCATGGCTTATTCCTATGAAGAAGACGAAATTGGAGATGTAGACTCCCCAGCTTACGAGATCCCTCATTCCTGTGGTTGCTAAACCGTCTTTGAGCTGGGTTGAGTATGCGTAGAGGCCCCACCCCACTATTGCTGCAAGCGCTGCTACAAACAGGTAGAAGTTAACGCCTGTCTTCTGGAGCGGAAGCATCAGTGGATCGCTTAACTGATCAGAAGAATGTTTCATTACCAAACTCACGCTCTCTTTTTATGGACATGGGCTGGCCCTGCTGGAAGATAGAGAACTCGCGGATGAGTTCCGAATTCTTCCTTGTACCTGTAACCATGCCTCTTTTCAATCATCTCTGAGAATTTCACAGTCTCCTTGCCGTTCGTCACAACGTCTTCATTCCTATCGCCAAAGAAGATGGCCCCCATGCCCTCGTTCGTGCAGGCCTCTACGCATGCCGGCAGCCTTCCCATGCTCACTCGGTGGGCGCAGAACATGCATTTCTCAACTGTTCCCACTCTGTGGGGGACAGGGTATTCAGGGGAATATTTGATCAGCCTTTCACCAGGACTGTGAGGAGGCTCAGACCAGTTGAATGACCGTGCGTTGTAAGGGCAAGCAGCCATACAGAATCGGCAACCTATGCAACGAGTATGATCTATGAGAACTACGCCATCCTCACGGCGATAAGTCGCCTCGACTGGACAAACCTTCACACAAGGAGGATTTTCACACTGCATACAAGGACGCGGAAGGTACAGTTCACCGCCCTGAGGACTAGATTGTTCATCAAGCACTCTGATCCACTCTTGGCCTGGCGGAACAAAGTGCTCCGCGACACAAGCCTCAGTGCACTTCTTGCAACCGTCGCATCGCTCTAAGTCAATTGCCATGACCCACTTTCGGTTCGGCACACCCCGTTTATCCCGTCCATCCGCTGGTAAAGGTAGATTTGGGACGGGTAAGGCACCTGTTGCCATGCCCCCTAGTACCACCGCTGCTCCTGTGGCCGCTGCACCCTGCAGGAACCGTCGCCTAGACAATCTGGAGGCCAAAGTATTCGACAGGGGCCAACGCCAATCTAATAAGACAGGAAGGAGTATGCCAAAATTTGGCGCAATCCCGACATGCGAGTCAATGATCGAATCATGGCGGAGAAGTTGGCCGATTGCACATCAGACTCGCATAGCCGCAAAATAATTGCATCTACGCTCGACAAAGCCAAGTCTGCAGTTGAGCTATCGGAGGAACTTGCATTGCCGATGAGGAGCATCTACCGATATGTAGAGGAACTTCTCGACTTGGGGCTCCTAACAGTGGAGCACGCAGGTGTCATAGATAGCGGAGGCAAACGCATGTTCTACAGGAGCATGGTAAAGTCTATCACAGTAAGATATGAGGGGGATATTCTGGAGGTTGACTTGATCCCTAATGAAGGTATTCTGGGGCGGTTTATGAGGTTCTGGAGCTATATGGGCAGGCCGTAATGCTGTTGCCTTGATAGCTACAACTTAGAGCGTTTTTCAGCATATCGCTTTACCTGTGAACTTTGGTTGGAGACTGATTTGTTTGGCTCAGAGTTCCATTTTATCATGTATTTGCATGTGGGATCTCCGTGACCCATACAGGACAACCGTATGGACTCGTTAGCACCGAGCTTTCTGTCGATACTTTCTCTAACTGCCTGGTCGAGAACATCACATACTAAACCTGGGCGTTTGATCCCCAATTCAAGGAAAACGCAGTTTGCCTGCTCGTATACTATGTGATGATTACCTAATTCAATTATCCTAGGGTAGGTCTTCATTTGCGACATGAAGTTCTTGACGAAATGCTCTGCGTATGTCTTGGCATCCCATTTCGTTACTTCGGTTTTTGACACAAGGAGGTGAGCAGTGTCTTCTCCTGCGCGCTCTCCGATGTCGCGGAGGATAGTTCTTGCTGCGTCTTCCCCGAGCGAGCGTATCAGTCCCTCAATTAGTGCGTCACTCAAGAATTGATAGTTCCTCGGGGGAAATCCGACTGCCTTGGCATCGTTGGTTGGTCTATAGATGCATATGGTCTTGCCGTCAGGAAGAGCATTTTCCTTGGAGACTACTATGCCTGCTTCAACAAGTTTTCTGAGATGAAGCTTAACGAGAGAAGGTTTTGCACTCAGAGCATTGGCGATTTCCAGCGCTGACAGTTCACTGGACATTAGCAGGTCTAGGATATGCCAACTCAGATCGGATGACAATGCTTTGGCAACCGAGACGTCAGACAATGAGCCACCGCTTGCTGAAGTAGCATTCCCCTCCGTTATAAATGGGCATCCGCAGTGCCACAAATTGGCGACGGCCCTAATTCTGCACCATCTTCATGAAAACTGGAGGGTACAGCCTCAACTCCGCAGGCGGTCCTTCCTCGATCTGTTTAAGACGTCAATTGCTTGAACCCTGTATGGCCATGGTAAACACAGATCTGCTCATTGATGGTGGTATTGTCTCTACGCCGTTTGGTTGTGTTAATCTTAGCGTTCCAGTCAATAACGGGAAGATTATCTTGCCCGTAATGATCGATACTCCTGTGCATCTCAGGGAGCTTGGATACACTTACAGAGAAGGTTTCACCACCGGTACGCAAGTCACAGATGCAGGTGGGTTCACCATGATTGACGATACGGGGAAAAGGAAGACCATAACACGCGACTAGATTTGCAACAAGGAGGGTGGACTCCGTATGAAGGCTGGGAAGTGCAAGATGCCTGTTCCAACCATCGTTGGAGGAACTGTTCTCATGGAAGAGGATGATTTTGCCGTGAAACTTGGTTGCGAAGGCTCGAGTAATCTAAAAGAGGCTTAACATTGACTTTACGTGAAAGAGGCTCCTAAGATAAGAGGAGTTTGCCGTTGCGAACCTATGTGTCCGCCGTTCTCTTAGCGTGTTCCCTCGCATGGTTCTGGAACTTCGCTTCTAGGCTTGCTATACCTGCCATTAGCCCAATAATCAAACAATCATTTGGTTATTCCACGGCTGAGATCAGCTTACTGATCAGCATGTTGACTTTGGGCATAGGACTCTCGTATATTCCAAGTGGTCTGGCTGCTCGCAGATTTGGTGATCGAAACGTGGTTTTCTTCGCCGTTTCGCTTACGGCAACAGCTCTTCTTGCGTCGGCCTTGACGAATAATCTGTATTCCACTGGTCTGTTCTTCTTCTTGGCCGGAGCTGGATTAGGTGGCTACCTGCCCGCAGGTGTAAGCTTGCTATCCTCTTCTCACCCAACTGACGTGAGAGGGCTGGTCTTCGGTATTCATGAGTCTGCTGCGTCTCTTGGAATGGTTATGGGACCAGTCGCCGCAGGCATAATTCTTTCACGGTTCGACTGGAGAGGACCCCTCTTATTCTTGGGTTTGTTCGGAATCATCATTTTGCCATTATTATTGCGGCTCACCAAGTCTTCCAGTCGGACTCAGCAGCGGCTTGCAGGCGAAGATTCTGTTGAAGCAAAGAATTGGGGTAGAAGGGGAATAGTCCTTGCTGCGGCTGCGTTTATGGGAGTAACTGCCATAGATCTGGGTCTTGTGTCGATCATACCTCTGTATTTGACTGATGTGTTTAGACTGGACGCGGTGTATGTGGCTCTAGTTTTCGGCGCGTCACGAGTATTTGGAATGGTCACGAAGATTATTGCCGGAATAGCTTCAGACAGGTTTGGCAGGCTGCCAGTCATACTCTTTACATCGGTCACAAGTATGACTCTGGGATTAGCGATCGCAACAGTAGCGTCAAGCGCAGCAATAATCGCCTTACTCTTTGCTCTAACCAGCGTCTGCGCAATGTTTTACCCAGTGATCTTCGCGGCGGTCTCAGATCATGCTCCTCGGAGTAATGTGAGCAGCCATATTGGGGTCGTGACTGCGCTGGGTTCTACTACGGGTGCGGGGGTAACGCCCGCAATAATAGGGGCTTTGGCGCAAGGGTTCGGATACAGGGTTGGCTTCATCTTCCCTATTGTCTTGGGCGTGGTGGGCTTTCTGTCGATCATCCTCTTAAGAAAAGATCTGGCGTTGAACAGCAGGTAATCTTCGGGGCGCAAAGGGATTGTTTTGGCCGCATTTTGTTAGTGGATGGTTTGCCCCCCGTCTGCTTGAAGAGCTATGCCTGTGATGAATGATGCTTCATCTGAGGCTAGGAAGAGAACTGGGTATGCTATCTCCTCTGGTTTGGCGAATCTCCCGAGCAGAACATTCTTGATTGATTGTTTCCGGCGTTCCTCTGGGTCCGGAGCAGCTTTGATGGCTCTTTCGATTCTGGGTGTAAGGGTTGGGCCTGGGCAGATGCAGTTCACTCTGATGTTGTAGGATGCGTAGTCTAGGGCCATTTGGCGGGTGAGCGAGATGATTCCTCCTTTGGAGGCGCAGTAGACTGGGTCACGGGGATAAGCGATGATTCCGAAGCTGGAGGCGTTGTTGACTATTGAGCCTCCGCCTGTCTTCATCATATGTTTGACGGCGTATTTCGACACAAGGAAGACTCCTTTGAGATTCACTGACATGAGCTTATCCCAGTCCTGTTCGGACAATTCGTGGACCGAGCCGTACACGTTGTAGCCTGCGTTGTTGAAGAGGACATCTAGTTTGCCGTATGTATTGACTGTTTCTTGCACCATGCGTTCAGCATCAGCAGCTTGCGAAACGTCGCCTTGAACACTGATCGCTTCTCCTCCATTCTCCTTGATCGTCTGAACTGTTTCCCTAGCCCCATCCACCACAGAGTCTGCCACAACAACCTTCGCGCCTTCACCGGCGAATAGGGTTGACGTAGCCCGGCCTATTCCTGAGCCTCCTCCTGTTACTAAAGCCACCTTTTCCCTGAGACGCATGTGTCGTGTGTAAGTCTACTTGCGCTATAACGTTACTGCTATCTTCTGTTAACCAGTTGAATGGGTGCAGGTTAGCTTAGACTACTGGTATCAAATATGTTTCCGTAGGTTTCTAGGAAGACAAGTTCTTTGGGAGGCTTTACGGTTCTTCTTCCCAGATAGTTTGCGGTCGGGGTATCCGAAGCCCACTATGATGGAGATATTCAGATCCTTAGGTATGTTGAAGTCTTTTCGGAATCTTTCCTCTCTTATTCCTGTGAACACGCAGGATGTTACACCATAGTTCCATGCTGCGATCTGCATGTCTTGCGCTACTCTCCCTGCATCAATCATGTGGAAACCATGTTTCGGGTTGGTTAACACTATGACGGCGAAACTGCAGTTTTCTACCCATGTTCCGGTGGTGCTTGCCTCAGCTAGTCTTCTTAGGTTACTATGGTTCTGTATGAGTATGAATCGCCAGTGTTGGCTGTTCATGCCGCTTCCTGTGAGCCTTGCAGATTCCAAGACCTTCAATTTCACTTCGGTGGGCACTGTTCTTGAAGTGAATTCTCGTTGATCCAGTTTTGTTGCTATGCATTGGTATGCGTCCATAGGATCGGGGTTGTGTTGTGCTGCAGAATAGGTTTTTCTCCTCGGTTTGGATGATAGCTTTGTTGTGGAGCTGTGAGACCCCCCTTACAATATAAATTTCAAGTTCCGGTGAATCGGTAGTTGTTTTTGCTCTTGGTTCTGTTGCCTAAGTCTTCGGTAAAGTAAGGGTGGGGTTTGTTTGTGTCATATATAGGTCTAGGGTGTTATCTGGGGAAGTCGGAGATAGTGTTATGTTTTAAGGTGGTTTTCGAAGAAGGTCAGGGTCTTATTCCATGCGTCTTTGGCGGCTTCCGGTCTATAGGTTTGAGGGTTTTGGTCGTTGAAGAAGGCGTGTGGACAGTTTGGGTACATGAGTAGTTGAGCTGGTTTGCCGAGGTTTTTGAGCGTGGATTCTAGTTGTCTTGCCTGTTCAGGTTTTACTGAGGGGTCTTGGTCACCGTAGATTATGAGTAGGGGAGCGGTGATCTTTGCCAGCAGGTCTTCGCTGGGTAGGCGTGTAGCATAGTAGATGGCGCCTGCAGCTATCTTGTTTGATACGCAGGTGAAGTGGAGGCTGTGTGTTCCGCCGAAGCAGAAGCCTGTGATCCCTATTCTGTCAGGTCTCACGTAAGGCTTGTTTCTCAGGTAGTGTAGTGCTTCTTCTAGTATGCGGTTTGATGTTTGCGTGTTGACACTTGATGATAGCTTCGAAGCTTCTTCTCGACTGTTAGCTATGGCTCCGTTGAAGAGATCGGGTGCAAGAGCCACGTATCCTTCTGATGCGTATCGGTCTGTGACGTCTTTAATGTGAGACACCAGTCCCCACCATTCATGAATGATTATGATGGCAGGATGTTTTTCTTGTGATGAGGGTCGGCTTAGATATGCAGCTATTTTTCCGCCGTTGGATTGTATAGAGATGTTTTCAGAGATGCGGGAGGGCATGGATCATTGAAAAGGAGGGTTTTCGAAATAAGCGTTTCTAAGTCACGTGTAATTCAAGTGTTCTTCGCTTTGATACTGAATAGGCGTGGAATATGGGTCAGGGTTAGAGTCGATGCCATGGCTAATACTCCTATGACGGCGGCGATTGGCTGTTCTAGCGTGACGTTTAGCATTAGACCGTCAACCATATAGGCAGCGTAGAGAGTCAGGGGAGGCAGCTTGGCTCGGTAGTCAATGGGCTCGGGGTTTCGGTTGGCAAAGGCTTCAATGATCAGGAAGAAGATTAGGGATGCTAGAAGCCAGCCTAGGAAGTTGGTTAAAGGGACTCCGAAGTATTCTCCTTGCATCCAAACCCAGCTCCCCATGGCTGAGAACGCTGGGTCGTAGAGAATGTCCCATGAAACCATGAGAATTGAGGCCAAGCTGACTTTGAGGAGTCTTCTATTAGAATTGAGGCTCGCCAGAGAATAACACATCAAACCCAGAGTGAACCACGCTAACGGTATCTGTACGGGCACATTGAGGATCTGCGGTTGAAATCTTTCGGTGTAGAAGTATTCCCCGAAGGGTATGCCTGTTCTTGTGCCCAGAACCTCTACTCCTAGTCCACCTAGAAAGAGAACCAAGAAGCTTCTTGACGTAAAACTCCAACCGTATAACGAAGCCACGTAGATGGCCATCGCGGGGATAAGTAGCACTGAAATTGTGCGGAAGAGTAGCGGTATGTCAACCTTGACCCAGACGCTGAACAGATCTGACAGTATCATAAACAGAGCTAATGCAGTGAGCGGCCATGTAGCTAGACGTGATTTGGTTGACAAAGATTCTACCATGTCTTATGCTCTGATGATAAGTGTGAATCATAGAAGGCTTAAATCGTTTGTCGAGAAGCGGCATTCTAGGGCCGGTAGTTCAGCGGTACGATTCACGTCAAGTACAGACGCCCGCCTCGCACGCGGGAGGTCGGGGGTTCAAATCCCCCCCGGTCCACTTATTCGAGTATAGATGATTCTCCTTTCAACTGATCTGTTCAAGCTTAGGAGTGTCTTCTGTTTACGTCCGATGGTATTGTCTGTGTTGTGTTCATGGCTCTTAGGACGCGTTCAGGCGTAAGCGGGATCTCTTTGACCCTTGCTCCTACTGCGTTATACACAGCGTTTGCAATAGCTGCGCATACGGGGACGACGGGCGGCTCACCCAGAGACTTCGGGCCATAAGGATCATCTGTTTCGACAAAATGTACCTCAATCTTCGGCACATCCAAATGCATGGGCAACCTATAGGTCCAGAGAGAAGGATTCTCCAAGTATCCGGTCGACTTGTTCACTATCTGCTCCTCGGTTAAGGCTAGGCCTAGACCCATGGTTACTCCGCCCTGAACCTGATTCTCCGCCGTCAACGGGTTGACGATGCGCCCTGAGTCGTGGACAGCAACGTAGCGTTTAACAATGATCTTTCCCACCTCTTTGTCTACCAAGACCTCGGCGAAGTGGGCTGCAAAGCTGAACCGAGCTTTTCCAGAGGGAAGCTTCGGATCTGTAGTTGCTTTACCTATGATGGCGTCAGGCATCGTTTCAGCTACCTTGGATAACGGGATCCTTGTTGCAGGTTCGTCGCGGCGAAAGATCGTGCCGTCCGCAACATCTAGCCCATGTGGGTCTACATCCAGCATCTGAGAGGCCTTAGCCAGAAGCTGACTCTTTGCATCCTCCGCCGCAACCTTGACGGCAAGCCCCACGTTGGTGGTTGTTCTGCTCCCGGTTTCACCCGGTGCAAAGGGACATACATCAGTGTCTCCCCAAGTGACCTTCACGTCCTGCAAAGGTATCCCAAGGGTGTCCGCGGCGATCATGGACAACACCGTTTTTGCACCGCCGCCAATGTCAGTGACGCCGACCACCAAGTGGGCTGAGCCATCCCTGTTCACCTTCATGATAGCTGAGGCTGAAACTAGGCGCGCCATCCATCCGCCAATAGCCATGCCGACACCGTGGTTGAGGGAACCATAAGTTGGACCTTGGCTTGGAGGATGCCACACCCGTTTCCAATCAATGATCTCTGCGCCTTTCCGAATGCATTCTGTTATTCCATTACTCGTGTATTCATCTTTGTTGTCGGCTTTGATGATGTGGTTCTTGAGCCTGAATTCCACCGGGTCTATCTTCATCTGGTTCGCGACGTGATCCATAAGGCTTTCCGAGCCGAAACATCCTGCTACCGCTGGGGGAGCCCTCATGCTTCCCGTGAAAGGAGTATTAGTGTAGGCAGCGTACACCTCCAGCTTCATGTTGGGGCACCGGTAGAATTCTGGTGGTCCGCGTATGTACGGGATCTCGGGGCTTCTGCGGTGATACGCACCCATGTCCGCGTAGGCTCTTAGCTGGAGAGCCGTAACCTCCCCGTCCTTCTTGACTCCGATCCTGTAGTGCTGTACTGTAGGCCAGCGGCCGTGCGAACCCAAGAACTCATCGTACCTGCTGAACTCCAGTAGCACCGGTTTCCCGGTCTTCTTCGCCAAGATGGCTGCCAGCAGATCGTGGTTGACGGCGTTACTTCTATTCCCAAACCCCCCGCCCTTGTATAGGGCAATGACTCTCACCTTGCTCAGAGGAATTTGAAGGTCTTTAGCCAAGCCTGCTCTTGCGCCAGTAACGCTCTGGGTTGAGGCTATCACTGTGAGATTGCCTCCAGTCCACCAAGCCAAGGAAGCGCCTGTCTCCATGGCAGCATTATGGAATCTTGAGGTCCGGAAAGTGTCTTCGAAGATCAAGTCTGCTTCTTGGAAACCTTTTTCCACGAATCCTCTCTCATAACGCTGAATCTGCCTCAGATTCCCTGAGGTCCAGATCTGAGGAGCCTCTTTTTTCAAAGCCTCCTCAGGATCATATACTGCTGGCAGATCGTTGTACACCACTCTAACTTTCTCGGCGGCTTCGTGAGCAGCATAACGAGTCTTTGCTGCTACTGCTGCAACTATCTCTCCTACAAACCTGATATGCTCGTCCAGAAGCATCCTGCTTCGAGCCGGTTCACCTTCGCTCCATGTGATCCCTGTTTCCTTGCAGTCAACGATCGCTTCCACGCCCGGTACTCTGAGAGCTTCTGAGGTGTCAACGGAGACAACTTCGGCGTGGGGACGCGTTGAGGATACGACTTCGGCGTAAAGCATTCGGGGTTGCTTCCAATCAGCGGTGTAGAGGGCTTTTCCGGAGACACGTTCGTAACCGTCTACTCTTGCCACACGTGTGCCGATAATCGCCATTCTGATGACACCCTACCCTTATGTGTTGAACATGCTTAAGCCATTTAATTCTTGCCTATGTGAACCGGGCTGCGTGAAAACAGGAAGAGAAAGTCCAGTAGACAATCCAGATATTTCAATGTCGTAGCAGGTCCAAACGCTTCAACTCAGCAGCATAATCTCTGAAACCCGTTTCCAACCCGTAATCCGGAGTGAAACCAAGATCCTCTTTGGCTCTTTTGCAGTCGAAGACACAGTATCCACTGTAGGGTTTCTGTCCACCGTACTTGTAGTCTAATCCAGACCCGATCTCTATCTCTGCATTTGGAACAAGTCTTCTCACAACATCAGCCACATCACGGAGACTAAACGGCTGCCCCATCCCGATGTTGAAAGCCCTGTGTTTAAGGCCCTCTGCTAGGCAGGCATGAACCACCGACTTGGCGACATCTTTGTAGTAGAGCAGATCGTCCTTCGAATCACCGCCCTGTGGGATCCTCACCGGCTTGCCTATCAGAGACTGCTCCAACATGCTCCCCACAGCTGCGAACGTCGCGTGCCGGTCAACCGTCTTCCCGGGGCCGAAGGTGTTGGCGAACCTAAGAGCCACGAAACTCAGCCCATAAGTCTTAGCATAATACTCCCCGAATCCTTCGCAAGCCAGCTTGGTAACACCATACACCCGGTCAGGGTTCTTCGGGTAATCCTCGTTGATAGGCTTGTATGTAGGATAGCCGTGTTCTCCGGTGATATCGCCGTAGACGCCTTTGGAACTTGTGAACACGACTTTGTTCACAGCCATAAGACGTGCGGCCTCCAAGACGTTGACCATTCCACCTATGTTCACCTGTTGGGCAAGATAGGGATTGGACTCCGACTCTGTTATCAGGTAAGCCATGTGTACGATTCTGTCTACGCTGAACTTCTTGACTGTAGCCAACAGAAGTGGTAGGTCGCGTACGTCACCCTTAACAAGGTCGAATCTGTCCTTGATGTCATCCAAGAGGCGAATAGATGGAGCCCAGTCGTAACATACTGGTCTGAAGCCTTGTTCCACGAGCCTACGGGTAACCCATGAACCCATTGCGCCAGTGCCACCGGTTACAAGTATGGGCAAGGTTAGTGTTCTCTCCTACAGTGCAGTTGAATGTGGGTTGGCTTAAGGTTTGTTCATCTGAATGATGGTGCTACCTGATCGCTAAACAATTCCATCATTTGCACAAGTTTATCCACGCTAGGGTAGATGAACTTCAGGTCGAAGTGAGTAACCCCTGCATCGGCATATTCTCCGATCTTGGTGATTAACTCGTCAGGTGAACCTACCAGAAACTTGGGTTCAAGTTCTTGGAATGATCCCCGACCATGTAGACGAGTCAAGATGGTTTCCGATGCCGTTTTTCTTGCCTCTTCAGGTTTCGCTGCAATACTGGTGTAGATGTCGCTGGCAAGGACGAACTTCTTGTTTCCTCTGCCGAACTGAGTCATCATGTCTCTTAGAAGGATTGATTTTTCAATTGTTTCGGATGGAGAAAGAAGATCGGGGATCCACCCATCGCCTAGCCGTGCTGCTCTGGTCACTGCTGCTCGGCTTGTTCCTCCAATCCATATTGGCGGACCAGTGTTTTGTATAGGCTTGGGGAACATTTCGATGTCGGTGAATTTCACGTATTTTCCTTGGAATGATGATACGGGAGATGCCCATAATTCTCTCATCGCGTGAATATACTCGTCGGTTAATCCGCCTCTAGCCCTTAATGGGACGCCTAATGTTTCAAGCTGCCCACGGGTAGATGAGCGACCGCCGACCCCAACTCCCAAGATCATGCGTCCCCGTGAAAGTACATCAATATTCGCTATTTCCTTGGCTACTATGATAGGATTCCGTGATGGGAGTATCAGCACTGCTGTGCCTAGCTTCACTTTCGTGGTTAAGGCGGCCAGATATGACAGGGAGGTTAACGCTTCCAGAAAAACCGGTTCCTGACTGTCAGTTACAGCTTCGACGGAACCGGATGCAACATGTTTCCTGTGCGATTCTGATGACCAAATAATATGATCATGAACCCAAACCGAATCATAACCCAAGATCTCGGCTTGCTGTGCCACTCTGAGGATATTTTCGATCCCCGCAAATGGGCCTGAAACTGGTAGCCTAATTCCGAATTCAAGATTCATTGAAATGCTTCCTCTATCTGGGCTGAACAGGTATCCACTTACAGTTCAGCTGCAAGTTATGAATCCGTTTTTCAAGATGGCCCAAAGACGGGTTCAAGATATTTTTTGACGAATTCGCTTGGTTTCGACAGGAAATCTTGGTTTGATATGCCTATCATCTTGTCTGGCGTTACGCCGGGGAAGAGGACGTTAAGAGAAGATTTTGAGACGAATCCGAGTCTGAGTGGACTGCGATAAGCCCTGGAGAAAAGCTCCTGACCGTCAGGGCTGAGCATATACTCGATTAACAGTTTGGCAGCGTTAGGGTGAGGGGCGTTCTTGGAGATTACGGATCCGCTGGGATTAAGAATCAGTGGTGTGAGGGGAATATATTCTAGAGGAACCTTATTCTCCTTTGCTTGCAGAACATCGTGGAGTAGACCAGGGATTCCAATGGCTCCTTCCTCTGAAATGACAAGGCGTCCTATCTCACCGGTACTCCTAAACATTCGCGGATTAAGGGCTTTGATCTGATCCAGATACTTGTTCCACTTCGCGTCGTCGTTCCAATATGCCTTAAGCTCCGCCAGAATCAAGGTACCCGGTCCGGCTCGGGACGGATGGTGCACCAGTATCTTGCCTGGGTACTTTGCTGCTAAACTTGGAAGGTCTTCCCAAGTCTTTACTCCTTCTAGGTCGCTCCGTTTGACTAGATTAGGGTTGTAAATCACGGCGTTGATGGTCGAGCCGTGGAAGAAGATGTGGCCCTTTGGGTCAATGAAGGGGAAATTCTCTTTGGTGTATTGGCTTGATTTGTATGGTTGGGTTGCCCCGGCCTCGACAACGACAGCTAACGATGAAGCGGTAAGGTCAAGGATATCCCAAATGCTTTGGCTTGCTTTCATCTCGGTGCTGGCTTTACTTATCAGCTCTGTTGTGGTTGCTGTGAGAAAACTTACTTTTATTCCGGGGAATTTCTTTTGAAACTCTTGAGCTAGGATAACAAGGTCGTTCTGGTCCCTGTTTGAGTAAATTGTTAGAGAGCCTTCTTTTATGGCCGCTGAAACTAGTTGTGGGTCGAAAGGTGTTATCTGTTTTAGAAGAGCCTCTCTTTCATCTACCTGTCTCTTAGCTTCTTGCAGAGCGCTTTGAAGTCCTCCGCTGAGGTCGCTGACGTCTTTTTTCAACGATGATAGGTTTCGATCAGCCGTTTTGATTTCCTCCCTCAGCTGATTTGTTTCTTGACTGACCGTTAGGCTTGCATAGCCCATTGATGTTGCAGCGAGGATAAGCGCAAGTAGTGATACAACCGTTACTACGTTAGTCAACAGAAATCTGCTACTGGCGTGCATATGTTTATCTGTTTCTATCAAGCCTGAACTCTTCAATTCTCGCATTGTAAGCGTGCTTTTCGCAACCCGCGCTTATACCAATACCGATAAATTCCTTCGATGTTTTTTCGTTGCTAAGAGGGATGTAAGATGAGAATCAAGAGAATAGAAGTTTCGCCCGTCAACATTAGTTTTCGCAGCGGACATGCGTTGACAGCTTCATATGGAGAAGTTTCGCCTGGAAGTGTGCTGGTAAAGATTCACACCGACAATGGTCTGGTGGGATATGGTGAAGGAGCTCCCTATCTTCCCACTACAGGTGATACACAACGCTCGGTGATCGACATATTGGGTGTAATAGCACCGAAATTGATTGACGAATTTGCCTTTAACATTGGTAAGATACATCAGATGTTAGACCGTTCGATGGATGGGAATCCTAGCGTAAGATCTGCCATCGATCTCGCTTTATATGATTTGCAGGGGAAGTTCACCAAGACACCTGTCTACCGACTTCTGGGAGGAGCATACAAGGAAGAAGTGCCTATGCATTATACATTGGGTATCAAAAGCCCTGAAGAAATGGCCGCGGACGCAGCTGCAAAGATTGAAGAGGGTTACAGGGCGCTGGAAGTCAAAGTAGGTGGAGGCATAATTGAAGATGATGTCGAACGCGTCAAGAGAATCAGGGATGCTGTTGGCGACGATGTCATACTGATTGTTGATCCAAATACCGGTTGGAGTCCCGCTTCATCCATTAATGCCATCAAACAGATAGAGAAACACGATGTATACGTGGAACAACCAACTAAAACCCTTGAAGGCCTTGCTCGGGTTCGCAGCTCGGTTTCCGCGCCGATAATTGCAGACGAGATCTGTCGCACTCCTGATGATGTCCAAGAGATAATTCGAAGAAACGCTGCGGATGCAATTAACATAAAACTCCTCAAATTCGGGGGCTTCTACAAAGCCCAAAAAGCGATAGCTATAGCAGAGTCGGCAGGCTTAGGTTACAGGTTTGACAGTAGGCCTCAAACTAGACTTGCCAGCACCGCCAGCCTTCACTTGTCTATGGCTAGCGGCAGAGAAATCGCGTCAGGATACGTGCAGTTTATGCGTCAAAAGGAAGATTTGGTCGCAAAAGGCGGCATAATTGTATCGAAGGGAGTGGCGAGTCTTACTGATAAGAATGCACCTGGATTGGGAGTTGAGATCAGAGAAGAATTACTTGGCCCAGCTTCTGTTTATGGGAAATCATAGACTAGATTCTGTCGCATCTTCTTTCTTGGCACAAAGGATGAGCAGAAGATAACAGTCTGGATTCTGTTACTCAATCTGTGCGGGCTCGATAGCTTTCAGTCTGATCACGCCCACGGTGACATTCTTTTCCAGTACGCGGTAACCGTAGCCTGCTAGAAGCCCCTCCAACAGGCTTAGAGTGCATTCTGTTGACTCCATCCTTCTACCGGCACCGACGACATTCACTTCTACTCCTCCCTCAGCCTCCTTGATCTCAATTCTCTTGAGGGGGACCATCACCAAGAAATCTGTCGCCACATCAGACAGCTCAGTAAGCTTTGGTGATCGTATCCTCAGAAGGTTGGCAAGGGTGAAGCCGAGCTGACGGAACTGCTCCAAGGTGGGCTGCTTCTCGAAGAACATCAGCCTTGAAATCAGATGGTCAACTAAATCAGCGGGGAGAATAATCGCGTCCACCTGCCGCAGAATCCTGTGTGTGTTCAACACCATTGCGAGCTCTTCGACGGAGCTACCCTGCTCAAGGACGTTAAGAACGGCTTCTAGGCACACGTTAGCCATTGCATATAGAGTCATTTTCCTTGAAGAAGCTTGGGTTGATAGTCTATCTGCCACGCGGTCATCGACCGCGATATTCACCCTCACCATGATCTTCTCATTCTATGGCTCCACCTATTTACTTAGCTCCCAAGATGAGACGCGGACCGTATGTACAACCATGGTCACTTGTACAGATGAACTCTTTAGGTTCATTTGCACAAGAAATAATCGACGGTACCATGACGACAAATCCCTTGGTCTTGGCCTTATTTGGGGTCGGAATAGGAGGAATCACGACCGGCATCTACTTCCTAGGCATCGGAAGGAGGACCAAAGAGAACGTAAAGGAGCAAGAAGTCGCATCCGGGGGCAGATCACTGCTCATGCAGACCAAACAGCTTCACTCACTCTCACTGGAGCAGTCATATGGACTTACCATAGGAGCAACCGGAATATTCTCAGCGATAGTAGCTTTCTCCATGATGATTGGAGACCCGTTCAGGGCACCATACAACGAGTTCTTCGGCGTAGCCTTCGCTCTGTACGCGTTTCTTCTGATAGCTGGCGGCTTCGCCATAACCATGGGGTGGAGCTTGGAGCCGGCTAGCATATTCGCTGGAATAACGACAGTTCTGACAGCGGTGAACACCTACATTTCAGCATTCATGTTCCAAAGAGACAGCTATGTGTACATCTTCCTCGCAGGCACCCTAGCAGGAGTGGGAGTCTTAGCCCAATCTTATGTTCGGACGCCTTGGGCTAAGCGACTGGCGGGGCTATTGTGCATCGCCCTAGCACTGGTAGCTCTGTTCATAGGAGCGAACGCAATGGTCGAGCATGTTGCTAGGGGATTGGCTCCGCCTCCTACTCCAAGCACATAGAGGTCGCCGATTCCCCCCTCCTCCTTTTTTCTTGAGTCTGTCGGATGATAAGGAAGGGAGTCTTTAGCCTCGCCTTTGATAGTGTACTTGCCTTAGCTGCTCAATAGCCAGCTGCGCCTGAGATCGTGGGAGCTGATACCACTGTCGAGACATATACGTCTCTGTATCCATGTCTATCTTCGGAGATGAATAATACACCATGTGAACCCAAATTGACGGCGAAGATGGCCCAACCAGCCGGGCTAACGCGAGCCAAGCCTGGTTTATCACCAACATCCAACATGAATATTGCAGGATACATGATGTTGATGTATATGCCGTACTGTATGGCGATTTCGTAGGAGGGAAAGATGATTTTCCCGTTAGGAGACCAGCTTATCCAATCACTGTCCCGGAGCAGCCAGCTGTGCACATAGTCAAATGCCTTCACTTTAGCTTGCAGGTCAACGACTTGGACGGACCATGTTCTTCCCTCGATCGCACCATACTCCAAAGTGTATTGCGGCCAATACGCGGATTGATTGGACAAATACGCAACGCGGTTTCCAAAGGGGCTTATCCTAGGCCTGATGTCGTCCCTAGGATCTGAGGTGATCCGTTTCTGTCCACTTCCATCAGTATCCATGATCCAGATGTCAAAGTTGCCAGAGCGGTTAGATGCGAACGTAATCTTCTTCCCATCCGGGCTCCATGTTGGATACCGGTCATCAGCTGGGTTTGTGGTCAACTGATTCCTGTGAGCACCGCCGACTGATACACTCCATACATCCCAGTTCCCTGCTTTGTTTGATTCATATGTGATCAAGGAGCCATCGGGGCTCCATTCTGGTGGACTGTCTGAAGAGGTGTCATTCGCTAGATTCGTCTTCCCATGGCCATCACTGTACATCACCCAAAGGTCTGGCGCCTTGTCCGCATATGACATGAAAGCTATCATTCCTCCGTCTGGCCTCCATCTTGGCCAGTGGGCATTCATCTTCGCAGGTGTCAGCTGCTTCTTTTGTGTTCGGTCGCCATTCATCACCCAAATGCTCGACCCTTCAGGCTCCTCCGACACGTATGCTATGCGTCTCTCGTCAGGGCTCCACACAGCCTCTATCTTCCTAATTGGAGAATTGGTCAGCCTGATCGGCTCTGGGGCAGATGCCTTCAACTCTACCTCTCTAGTCGATAGGGAGTATCGCCACCAATGCTCGGTGTAGGATGTCGCAAAGGCTGAAGCAAAAACAGTTGCCACGAAGACGGTAACGAAGATCTTTCCAGTGTGTCGCCTCATCTATCCTTATCCCTCCGAATCAGTTACAGTAGGGAGATGCTGCAACTTCTTGCGAAGTCGTCTCCAAACGAGATGACCCCCAATACATCCTTGAATCAGAAAGACGACGGATATGAAAGTGATCAGGCTCGCCCTGTACTCGTGCTCTAGAAAATTCAGCCAGCTGAATCCGGCTACAAGTAAGAGTATGACTACCCATGTCTCATGCACGACCCAATGCAGAGAAGCCATTACTGAGGAATGCCCCAACTCTAATACTCCTCTCTCCAGAACTCTTCAGGATCCTTCAAAACTCCATACCCAAGAACATCATCTACGGGACGCATAGCGTTGTTAAGAGCAATGCCTCGCTGGACGGCCAATCTCGCAATAGTTGAGTGCCTTATGATCCCGTTGCTCCACGGACAGGATCTGATACAGATGGCACACCCGGTGCCCACAACGCTCCACCATGCCAGACACTTGTCAGGATCCTGCTGCCACTTCAATACGCCTGAGATATTCGACTTACTGGGGCCTTCCCACGTCGGAGGACCTTTGGGTAGGGCTTGAACGGGGCAGGCATCAACACACTTCATGCACGCATTGCAGAACTCCGTCAATCCAAATTCTATTGGCTTATCTGTCTCCATAGGGAGATCTGTGAAGATCTTGGCCAACCTTATACTAGGCCCAAACTCCGGTGTCACCAACCTAGTGATCCTCCCGTACTGGCCAAGTCCTGCGTCGATGGCCAAAGGTACGCTTAACGCTGTATCGTTCCCCATGGGGAGAGCATTGTATCCGAGCTGCCTGATGAACTCAGCCATCCTGCCTGCGACCACGGCCATCTTCTCATAACCGTACTGGACCTCCGCGTCCTCAAGAAGAAGAGGAGAATACTTCATCAAATCCGCAGACATCCGAGTCGCCATCACCACAACAAACTTGTGGCTCTCAGGGATCACCAACTTCTTCTCAGTCTCGTACCACTGCTCCACATCCTCGAACATGATGGGCCGACCATCCTCGGTATGTGAGTAAACCCACCGTTTGTCCAGTTGGCAGACTCCTACGAGGTCAGCACCCAAGTACTTCGCAGCCCTCTTCACAGTTCTAGCAGCATTCTCGGGGTTGGTTTCGTACATGCTCATCCTGTCCACAGGCCACAGCGGATCCCAAGAGTAGAAACCCCTCCTTGCATTCCCTTTTCCTGAATCTGTCTCTTGCTGAACAAGCATCATAGCCCTAGTAAGCGCATAGTCCCTCAGGCTGTAGCCCGGATCTTTCCTCGTCGTCCTCTCTTGCTTGACCCTGTCCAGTTTGGCCGTAGCCCCGTAAGCCGCTGACGAGCTGTCCCAGAACGACCTGTTGAAAACAGTATTACGAGGGTCGAATCTCTTAAAGTTGGGCTTAACCTTGAAGAGCTCCGCCGCCGTAGTGCTCAGAGCCTTAGCTCGCACTGGTCTATCATCCACTACAGAACGCAAGGTAAAAGCTCCTACCGCTGCTAAGGCACCGCCTAGAACCAAATCCTTCAGCAAGCCGCGCCTCTTGGTACCTTGCTGAGACAACCCTTTTGACGCCGTCAATCTGAAGACATGATATGTATACAGAAAACCTGTATTTCTGTTTTCATGATTGAAAGTATATTCATAACATGTATACTTACAGAAGAATCACGTACTTATGCAAACCATGTCAGACATCGCACACAACCTATGCTTACATTTCCCGGAAAAACACTGATATCGTTATGAAGAACTTATCTTGGGACTGCGCCTAGACGCAGTAGGAGTCGCTGCGTCAAGAATGGTTCGCCTCATCAACTAAGTTTTGAAATATTTGCCAAGACATTTTTCAGCTCCGTCGATGTGGTAAATACTGCGTCAGCCACCTTCACCTTCGTCTTTTCCAGAGCATCTTCCCTTCCATCCACGAAGACTATAGGTATGTTTCGTGTCGTCTTCACTGATCGCAGGTAATCTGCGGTTTCACGTCCATGCGAAGGCAGGCGAGTCAGATAAATTACAACTGCATCTGGTGGATCTGCTCTTATCATCTTGCCTGCTCGGGCACCGTCCTCGGCTTCGATGTCGACTTTCCATCCTTCTGAGCGTAGTTTCTCAGCGAATTCATCCGCCTCCGATTGATTCCAATGAATTAGAAAGATTCTACCTTTCATGACCTAAACTTTTGTGTCAAAGTACAGCATATTAAAATTATGCTTATCCGATGCCAGAATTTACAGATATCGTCTGTTGCCGATCACTAAGAATATTTAGTAGAGGCCGTAACTACGCCAACATGGGAACTTTATCTCAAGCCAAATCTTTAGGCGGAATAGGATCCATACTACTTCTTATCGGCACTTTCATCCCAGTCATCAGCATCGTGGGATTCATCCTTGTACTCGTGGCGGTCAAATACCTCTCCGACAGCCTCGTAGACAAATCGATATTCAACAACGCGCTCATAGCAATCGTACTGAGCATCGTTGGCATAGTTGCCGGCATAGTAGTTGGCGCAGCTAGCGTTCTATCCTTCATAGGAGGATCCGGCATGATGCCCTTTGGTAGCGGCGGTTTCGTACCAAGTGACTTGAGCGGCCCCGGGCTTATGGGCTTGATGGCCGGTATCATCGTCGGACTGGTCGTTGTCTGGGTCTTCACATTGGTTTCAGCTGTCTTCCTTAGAAAGAGCTTCAACACTATCGCCTCTCGCCTGAACATAGGCCACTTCCACACTGCTGGACTGCTCTTCCTAATAGGCGCGGCACTAACCATAATACTAATCGGCTTCATCATAATCTTCGTTGCTGCAATCTTTCTAACAATAGCTTTCTTCGCTCTCCCTGAGCAGTCTCCGAGCCCTCCACCGCCACCGCCCTCATCTCCACCGGCTTAACCCAAGAGAAAACTTCGCATCAAGCGATATGGCAAAGGCTTAGAATTTTCTCTCTACAGGATTTATTCAAGGGCTTCGTCTACAAGTGCATCTACTCCTACTGGAAGAACGAGGAATTTGAGTCCACGAGGTTTTTATGTCATTCAGTTTCCTTTTCTTTTTGCTGGTAATCGGTTCTGCTTCTGTGCCGTTGCTATTCTTGGTAAAATTCTCTGTAATAGCTTCTGCGGTTGCTTTATCCATTATTGTTAGAGGCGTGTTTACTAGTCTTCGAACAGAAACTTCTGGATTTGTGGATATGGGAGGCCGATTTTCGCCTATTCTGTGCAGCAGCTCATTTTGTCTATGTCTCTGTAAAATGATTGAGCAGCCAGCTTGATTGCTTCGGACATCGTTGGGAAGACATGAACCGTGTCGATCAAATCATCGACGGTGAGTTTGAATTTCACTGCCAGTACTCCTTCATGGATCATTTCTGCTGCGATGGGTGAAAGTATGTGTACTCCCAGTATACGCTTCGACTTGTGATCTATGACTAGTTTGACGAGTCCACGGGTGTCACCCAGGATCCTTGCCTTCGGAACGCTGGACATAGGTATCCAGTTGCATGCACAAGCAAATCCGCTTAGATTCGCTTCTGCGTCTGTTAAACCTACGCTGGCGACCTGCGGCATGGTGAATACGGCGTGGGGAACCGAGTTGAAATCCATCTTCCTCTTTGACTGTGATAAGGCGTTGTAGGCTGCTATGGCGCCTTCTTTGGCTGCTACGGTTTCAAGCATTGGTTGTCCGGTCACGTCGCCGCCGGCCCAGATGTGTGTGACAGATGTTCTCATCCGGCTGTCTACTATGACCGCTCCGTCTTCTCTGAGTTTAACACCGATGTGTTCGAGGCCTAGTTCACTGGTATTCGGCGTCCGCCCCGTGGCTATCAGAAGCTCTTCGCCGCTGTACACCTTTTTCTCGCCGCAGCAGATGGTTAAGACGGTTTTCAGGCCGTTTCTTTCGCTGACCTCCTTAATTTCTACACCCGTGTGAATCTCTATGCCCTCTTCTTCGAGGTATCTTCTTAATGCGTCTGAGATTTCAGGTTCTTCCTCCGGTATTATCCTGCTGCTTCTTTGCAGTACAGTGACTTTTGCCCCGAAATGAGTATACATCTGAGCGAATTCCAATGCTTGGGCTCTGCCACCAATGATCAGCAGGCTGTCTGGGCGTCGTCTCGGACTCAAGGCTTCAACGTTGGTTAGATAGTTGACTTCTCTGATGCCTTTGAACGGAGGAATGTGAGGTGAAGAGCCTGTGGCGATAAGGAAGTGTTTTCCCCTGATCTTCTTACCGTCTACTTTAACTTCGTTTCTGGAGAGGAATCTTGCTGAACCTTTGATGAAAGTCGCGTCAGGTAGACTGTTGATAACATCCGTGTATTTCTTGTTCCTCAGATCTTGAACAAGACTGTCTTTTTCCCTTATTACTGAGCTAAGGTGTAGGGGGCGAGCGTCGAGGTCTACGCCTCGATAGCCATGATCTCTATAGTAATACACGTCGCCGACTGTCAGAAGCCTCTTGCTGGGAACACAGCCCACATTGACACATGTTCCACCTATAGTTCCGCCTTCTATCAGAGCTACGGAAGCGCCTAGCTCAGAAGCCTTGATTGCGCATCCGAAGCCTGCTGAGCCTCCTCCTATTACGATGAAATCATATTGGTTCTTCATTTCTTGACACTGATCCTATGCGTGTTTTCTGTATTCATCGCTCCAGAGCGTCGCAGCTGTATAGGTTCGACGCGTATTTCTCCAAGTGTTTTTCAACTATCTTTAGTATCGGCACTATGGTTTCTTTGTTGAGGGCGTATATCATGTTCTTTCCTTTTCGTTTGGATTTGACGAATCCACAGAAGGAGAGGCATCTGAGATGATGTGAAACCATCGTCTGCTCGAAGCCAAGTTCGTCTGAGATCTCTGTGACACTCCTCTGGCTGGTGTGTAAGAGGCTGATGATCGACATTCTTGCCGGGTTCGCTAATGCTTTAAAGAAGAGTGAGTGGGATGTGCTCCATTCAGTTGACTGCGATGTCATATGACGTTTTTGTCATGTGTATATTTAACTGTTGACCTTTGATGCTAGATGATGTTAGAGAGCTGTGGTTGGTAGTCTGCTTTACACATATAGGTCAGGGCTGCACATAGATTTCTCGGTAACGGCTGGTGGGTAAGCACAAGTGCCCAGTGTGCGGAGAGGTCTATTACATCAACCCGATGGTTGACTATGAGCTCGCTTGCCCAAAATGTGGAACCGTTGAGCCTCATAGCCTAGTTGGCCAGAAGACAGGGAGAGGCAGCGACCTTTTCGACAATTGATGTCGTAAGGGAGGCTACTTCTCTTCTACGTGTCTATGAGCCAGCAGTAAAATAGTTACTGCTCCTAAGATTTCGCCTAATCCTAGGAATAGGAATCCTGTGGAGAAGCCCGCGACTGATATGATGACCCCGCCTAGTGCTGGTCCTAGGGTGGAGCCGATGTTTCTGCTCATGCTGGTGATTCCCATCATCATTCCCTTGCTCTCCGTGCTGCTCTCTGACGCTATGAGTACGTTTGAGGCCAAGTTCGCTGTGCCTCTGGATATACCGGTGGAGCCGAGCAAGAGTAGAAGTAAGAAGGGGTTGGTTAACGAGCCTATTGGAGCCACTACTATCCCCGCGGTGAAGAGTCCTAAAGCTATGAATCTGTGAGACTTTTTGTAGCGGTCGATCAGGTATCCTAGAGGAATTCTAGCGAAGCCTCCAACCACGATCATGCTTGAAAACAATAGGCCGATGAACACCACGTCAATCCCTACTTCCGCAGCGTAGACTGGAAAGAAGGCTCTTAATCCACCCCACGCTAGGAATGAGATACCTATTCCTAACCAGCCTATAACAAGGAGCCTGCTGAAATCGGATACTTTGATGTTCAACGTCTTCTTTCTTTCGCCTCTTCCCTTCAGGCCACGTACTGATCGAAGAGAAATGAGTAACACCAAGATCATAGGAAGAGCTGCAAATACGAAGGTATTGCTGAAACCGAAGAGGGATATCAACACTCCTCCCACAGCTGGTCCTGTTGCTGAGCCTGATAGAGAAGTGAACCCTAATGTTCCATAGGCCTTCCCCAACTCGTTTCTTCGAGCCACATCTCCCAGTGCAGCATTTGAGCTAGGATCGAAAGCCCCGATTCCTAAGCCTTGGAGAATCATCAAGAGGAAGACTTGAATCGTGTCGTTAGCGGCTGAAAGCAGCAGGGAAGAGATGATTAACGATGAGATACCTATTGCCAGCAGCGGCAATCTACCTAAACGGTCTGAAAGCGATCCGAAGGGCACCGCTGACAAGGCGCTTGTAACTGTGAAGAGTGCCACAGCTAACCCGATCTCCACTGGCCCTGCGCCTTTCTCCCTGAGGAAAAGGGGGACAGCTAGGCCGATGATGCCGTTTGCTGACCATATGGTAGCGCTTATGAGGTATATGCCGTGGTCTGCCCGCAACAGTCGCCATGGGAGGTTTAGGGTGTGGGCTTTTAAGGTGTGCCGCCACTCTCGGTGGTCAACTGTCTCTTGCGGAAGTTTTCAGGCATGCTTAAAATGAATCCTCAATGATCTTCAAGGACAGTGAAAATGAACAGGGATTTACGGTTCATTTACTCTGAGCTATCTGAGATCATAAAGACGGAAAAGGACAGCAAGAAGGCAATAGCCAAGACACGCCCCCTACTCGACGAGTTGATTGCTACTAGGCTGGTGGACGAGAAATTCCTCAGACCTATATCCCGTAGACCTGCAGCCTACTTGGTTCACAGGCCGCCTGACCGTTCATATTCGGTGATTTCGATGGTTTGGGGTGCAACACAAGCATTCCCGATACATGATCATTTGTCATGGGGTCTGATCGGGGTCTACCAGAACGCGATAAGAGAGGAGCGTTATGAGCGGCTGGACGATGGATCCAATGAGGGTTACGCAGAGATCAAGGAGGCTGGAGCAACTGATTTTCGGGAAGGACAGATCTTGGAGGAAGGCTTGGTCTTCGACGAGGTTCATAGGAACGATATTCACAGGATACTGAATCCTACGGGTAAGCCGTCGGTGAGCATCCACATCCTTGCCTCTGATCTGGGGATGAAGCAGAGGCATCAGTATGACCCTGTTAACAGGACGGTCAAGAAATTCGTTTCCGGCTATGATGATCCTGACGGGAGAATTGAGGGAAGAATTGTGGCTGGAAACGATGCAAGCCAGATAATTAGCGCCGCGCCTTATGCGACTCTGGATACTAGGGGCATGGTATGTCCATATCCAACCATACATACTGTGGCGAAGCTCGAGGAGATCGGGAAAGGCGGCGTACTTGAGGTTTTGACTGACTCGGAAGACTCTGCTTATGATGAGATACCTGCTAAGCTAAAATCTAAGGGATTAGAGTTCGTAGTGCTGGAGCTTCCAGCCGGATTCTGGAAAGTGCTGGTTCGAAGATAGGAGCAAAATCACTTTGCCTTGCTCGGTCTCTGCCTCAGTCTCCTGTGAAGACAGTTTTCTTGCATGTTCATGGTTTACTGGGGCCACAGCCAGTCAGCCCTAGGCTTCTCAGCATTTCGTCAAACTTGGGTACCGTATCCAAGGCTGACGCTTCGCCTATTGACGCCCACCTATACTCGGTGTGCTCCTCGTTCAGCTTCACATCGCTTCTAGACGCTAGGAACAGAAAAGTGTAGACTGATGTAACTGAACCCGGCTTAGGCTGAACCTCAAAGGGGCCGCCCCTTCTAAGTAGCTCAACATCGCTGGGAGCCAACCCGACCTCCTCCCTTATCTCCCTATGAGCAGTGTCGACAGGCTCTTCCCCGGCATCAATCTCCCCTGCTACCACACTCCATAACCCCGGGTTAGTCCTAACGCTCAGATTTCTCTTCAGCATCAGGATCTTGCCTTCAAAGAACAGGACGCAGCTGACAGCCCTAAACCTGCGCGTCTCCACCACCGTCTCCATTACCAGCCAAGACGACGTCCCGCAGACCCTATCCTTCCTCCTTTCCCTCCACGCAACGCTCACACTGACAAAACTGCCTCAGAGATGTATAGCTGTATATGCCGTGTGAATGACCGTCACTCCAAACAAAAGCCACGCCGTACCGTCCCACCTGCTTAGCGCTCACAGCCTTAACCGACGTAACGACTGGACCAGTGATGATCCTTAACCCCGGCTTCTGCGTCCTAAACCCGTCGCACTCAGCACAGGGACAGACCTTCCTAAGAAAACCCGTTGAGTAGACACTATCATGACCGTCGCTCCACTTGATTCTAAGAACATCATCACCATCCTGCCAAATATTGACAGGCACAGGAATAGAGCTCAACCAATGACCTAAAAGATTTCCAAGCTTTAAAGAATTCCGTTCTTCGGTGCTGTTCAATCATCGGGACTTGCTGGGTCTCGCACGCTCGTGTAGAGCTGGTCTAGGGGGGTTATATAAAGCGGGTAAGGCGAAGATGTCCCGAATATTGAACTGAAGCTGCGTGATCTAAGCATAAATCCCAGCTATTATCTTAGACATGGGCAACAATGAACGATTCGTATAACTATGATACTTTCACGAGAGATGAGTATACTTCCATTGCTTTTAGGGAGCAGATTCGGATCGGTAATCGAGCACCCGACTTTGAAGCAGAGCTGCTTAATGGCGGAATGATCAGACTTTCAGAGCTTCGGGGCAAGAGTAACGTTGTCTTGGTATTCGGGAGCATTACTTGTCCCCCATCCATAGGCTGTTTGAAGAGTGCGGAAAACTCCTTGGAGAAACTCTATGAAGAATACAGGGATAAGGGATTCGAGTTCTTCTTGGTCTATGTTAGAGAGGCTCACCCAGGAGAGGCAATATCTCACCATCTTTCGTATGAGCAGAAGAAGGTCAACGCAGAAAGGATGCAAAAGGAAGAGAAAGTAGGTGTGCCTATCATAGTTGATGATCTCGAAGGGCATATTCACAATTCATATGGTTCTCGCCCGAACATGCTTTATGTCATCAGCAGACAGGGTCTCATAGTATACAAATCGGATTGGGCTGATACAGAAGAGCTAAGACAATTCTTTGAGAATCTATTAAATTGGGAAGCGGCGAGAAAGGAGAGTAGGCCGCACAAAGTTGCTTATTCTGAAAGGCTTCACTATGTTCCAGAAGACGATTTGGAGTTGAGACGTAGGGTGTACTTAAGGGCTGGACAGAAAGCTGTAGAGGATTACACAAAGGCTATGAGTAGAAAGCCATTCTAATTATTTGAAAAGTCAGACTAGGTGTAGACTCTTTTTTGAAACACAAAAAGCATTTCATGATGCTGCAGCGTGTACGTGGCTGTATGCAATAAGTCTAAGCCGACTGACAATATAATAATTAAATAGACAACTTAAGTGTTAAGGCAAAATCTTAAGAACAATCCACTGCATAATGGGTTGTATGCAACGCGTTGTCAAAACCGTAGAATCTTCTTCGCTTGGGTTTAGACGATGTACTTCATGCCTCATCATGGAGACATTGCCATCTATCTACACCAAATAGCAGGCAACTAAACGTGTTAGACATGGTCACAGGAAGGAACATGCGAGATGGATTTGTTTGACTGAACTGGAGTTAGTACTTGCAGGCTCAATATTAGCCATGGCGGCAACTCTACTAGCACTGCTCTATCGTCAACCAGCTTTTCATACCAATAAAGACCCTGTTCAAGAGGAAAAAATTCGAAAAGAGGAGATGAAAGCGGAGGTTCTTCAAGAGAGACGACGAATCATTGAATCACTCGAACATGAGAGAAACTCAAAGGTCATAACGCTGATTCACAGGAAGGAACCTTGGGCAAATGAAGGGGACGCAGACTATATCAAGATCGAGGACAGCGAACATATCTTACGAGAAATCCGTAATACTGCATCTGATAAACCTATAGACATTATCATCCACACTCCGGGAGGCTTGGCGTTGGCAGCTGAGATGATAGCCGCAGCGTTATCAAAGCATAAGGCGAAGGTTACGGCTATAGTGCCCTTCTACGCAATGTCTGGGGGCACTCTGATAGCTCTTTCCGCGGATAAGATTATCATGGAAGAGTTTAGTGTGCTCGGTCCGGTGGACCCTCAGATAGGCGGTTTACCCTCTGGGGCCTTGATGAATGTGTTAAGGAGGAAGAAAATAGAACAAGTGAGCGATCAGACGATAATCATGTCTGAGATTGCCGAGTTAGCCACGCGTCAAATGAAAGGCTTTGTCAAGTCTCTACTGACAGATAAAATTCAAGGCGAAAGACGGGAAAAACTAGCTGAGCTCTTCACGGGAGGCTATGTAACCCATGACACTCCGATCACCGCCGCCTTAGCCAAAGAAATGGGTTTGAGTGTAAAAGTAGGAGTTCCGGATAAGGTCTATGACCTGTTTCTGACCTGTGAGCACGGTGTCTGCGAAAGACCTTCCCTTTCCTACGGCAAATCGATCCCAGTAACCTAGTGTTAAGGGTAAGTTATCAATCCGCGCTGTCCAAGTCCTCCAAGAGGAAGTTGAATGATTAAAGGTAAGCCTTATCTTGCCAAGTTGAGCTACTGATTATTTATGAAAGACATTCCACAGGCAGTAAAGCCCATTTGGAGAACCTTGTTACGGACGATCTATTAAAGTGGAAGCGAAAATCTTTGGTTGTATTCACTGCGGAAGTCGTAGAAAGAACGAAGCGGACTATGCACTACATGAAGGAGCACGAAAAGGACCTACAACCCCGAACCATTACAATACAGTTGAAGAAAGGCGACGACTACCTTTCTTCAGCGTCTCGCCAAGGACAGGAGTTGACGTGGCATTCAGAT
>JACPCU010000032.1 GCA_016184315.1 Nitrososphaerota archaeon | reverse complement strand
GCAGTTCTAACTACTTGAATCCTATTACTGTTTTCTGGAACAGTCGACTGCACAAACCTAATGATTTCCAACCGAGTATAAATGCTTCTCCCGATACGCAGTCTATCTAGAATAAGAGGATCAGATAATGGAGCGACGACGCTTAGGAATGTTTACCCTGTCAATGCCGTAACTCGCCATGTGGCAAACCTCTTCTCCAGAAACCGGATTACTTCGAGCAGGGCGATACTGAGTATGGCAAGCACCAAGACAGGGACAAAGAAGTAGCTTGTCTGGTAGTAGTTCGCGTAATACTGCAGAAGAGCTCCCAATCCTGTTGTCGCGCTGAATAGCTCCGCTACCACTACTCCTACTACTGCTCTTGCAAGACCTATTCGGAGACCTGCCACCATGTAGGGGACAGACGCAGGAAGTATCACTTTGCGGAGCAGCTCGCCTTCAGTGGCACCGAAGACTTGAGCTACTTCCACTATGGTTCTATCAGCCTCTTTTACTCCAACCATAACGTTGATGACAATCGGGAACACAGCTGAAATGATCACTATGGCTACCTTTAGGGTGAAACCTAGTCCAAACCACACTATGAAAAGAGGCAGAAGAGCTATGTTAGGCATGGCGAAGAAGATGCTGATCAACGGATCAGAAACGTGCATAGCTGATTGATATCGCCCAGCGATTATTCCCGCAGGTATTCCTATGCCTACGGAGATTCCGAAACCAACTATGAACTCTGAGAAAGTATCCTTAATGGCGTTAGCGAGAACTCCGTTAGAACCTATGTCAGCAAAGGCGTAAAGAACCTGGATAGGGGTAGATAGGAATATTGGGTTCATGTTCATGCCCAGTATTTGCCATACCACAACAATGATAGCTATTCCTAGTAAACGAAGTATGTTAGGCTCCTTTAGGCCAACATAAACTCGTCTTCGTGAAGGACTCTCATTCATAGATTAAGCACTTTGACTCAAAACAATTTCTTCTTTAAGAGTTTCCCAGACTTCCCTCTTAAGAGAAATGAACTTTTCTTTGGATCTGGTATCAGTCGCGAATCTTGGTCTCTCCAAGTCAACATCGAACATCCTTTTGATCCTGCCCGGTCTCTTAGTAAGAACAATAACTTGGTCTGAGAGATAGATAGCCTCGTCAAGATCGTGAGTAACAAACAATACGGTAATGTTCCCTGTGGAATACAGCTTCAGTAATTCATCTTGCAGGATTAGCCGTGTCTGAGCGTCGAGGGCACCGAACGGCTCGTCAGCTAGGAGAATCTCAGGCTGCGTCACCAATGCTCTTGCCAGACCAATTCTCTGTTGCATGCCTCCTGACAGTTGATAGGGGTAACTCTCTTCGAAAGATTCAAGTCCAACTTTTGATACAAAATCGTGAGCCTTGGTCTTTTCCTCATCGGTTGGAGCCCGATGATTCCTGAGCTCAAATGCCAGCTCAACGTTACCTTGGGCAGTGCGCCAAGGGAGTAGTCCAATGTTCTGGAAGACCATACCGACGTTCGGGGAAGGACCATCCACAGGCTTGCCCTTCATCAAAACTTGACCACCGTCAGCCTTCACTAAACCAGCAAATATTCGTAAGAGCGTTGTCTTTCCGCATCCGCTTGGACCTATGATGCTTATAAACTGACCCTTGTTCACGCCAAAATTGATGTCCTCGAGAGCAATGGTGTTCTTTGTCTCCTCATAGCCTATGAAGCGCTTCCTGTAAACCCGGTATGTCTTCACTATTTCTTTGGCTTCAAGTATTGGAGGCATGGTGACACTTTTCTTAGCGGATTCATGGGTCTAGAAAGATAGCTTGAGAATATCTAGACCACATATGTTCTCAGCGCGTTTCTACCGTAGAGATATTAATCCCTTTGCCTAGATTGTTGTAAACTTAAATACGGCTTGAAGAGGCACTGTCCATATGTCTTCTGGTATTAGTAAAACAACCTCAATAATTATTGCTGCAGTGGCCATTGTTGCAGTCGCGGCAGCCGTCTACTTGACGATTCCTCAACCGCAAACCCCCATAGTGAATGTAAAGTGGTCTCTTAGCGCTGGGACTGACACAATATCCACTTTTCATTATGATGCAGCCCGTCGTAACGGCTACTTCGGCCGCCAAGGTCTTAACGTAACCTTCTTCCCATTGGCAGGTGGCCCACTTTCAGTTCAAGCCTTAACCTCAGGTCAAACCGACATAGCCTACGCTGCTCCAGGAGCAGTAATAGGAGCCATCGCTGGAGGAGCGAAAATAAAGATAGTCGCTTCAGGCGACGCTGGAGGACTCACTTACGAGCTGGTTGCCAACGAGAAGATTAAGACAAAAGATGACCTCAAAGGTGCTAACTGGGCTGTCGAAAGCATCGGTGGAACAAGTTACAGCGCCTCAGTCGCCTACCTGAACAGCATAGGATTATCCAAGAACGACGTCAACTTTGTAGTAGTAGGCTTCCAACCAGTAAGATACCAAGCACTGATAGCAAAAAGAGTCGATATTGCAGCCATGACACCAGACACACATCTTGACATAGACAAGTACCCGTATCTTCGCAAGTTTGCTGACTACAAAGCATTCTCCAAACAAGTTCCATTCTTATCCTTCGGATTAATCGCTACCCGCGAAGAGGTGCTCCAAAAGGACCCTAAGATCGTCGAATCTGTCCTCAAAGCTCTTCTGCTGGCAAATCGAGACCTATCAAAGAACCAAACCATGTATGTCCAAGTCGTGACTCGAAATATTCCAGCCAACAGATACACCACCGATCAAATAGCATACATCTACTCACTTTCCAAAGAATCACTAATGGCTGTGAACGGGGGCATAAACACTGAGAACCTCAGAAAGTTCACAAAACACTACGTCACCGTCGAGAACCCCAACGCCGCATCAGCAATCAAAGACATAATGGATTATGTGGAGCTAGGTCCACTGCGAAATGTCCTCAAAGACATCGGTGTAATCCAAGCTCCTTGGGACGTACCCGACTGGTACAAATGATAGACCTAACAGGTCCGCTTCCCCCATGATTAGATAACAGCCCGGCTCCTAGAAGCTACCCTGCATAAACAGGGCAACAGGCCTCAACAAAATAATAGTAAGATTGAAGGCTCCAGAGAGTTATTCTTCTAATCTTACTCCAATAATACCGTGCTTAGAGAAGTATGTAACCTGCTTCTTATCTTTCCCGCCGAGAAGACCCCCTTTATCCGCCTGCAGAGCAACGAAGTCCTGTTCGATAGACAGCAAGACACCCTTGAAGGTAATTATACCCTTAGGTCCACGTACCATCACGGCAACCTTCTTACCTACAAGTCCCTGAGAACTTGACATAGCTGACCGTAACACCGATTCTTTTATTTAACCATAAACTGAACAGGATTATCAGGCATACTTCAAGGGAACTGTTTAAAACATAGTTGAGTTGACCACTCATCTAATTAACTGGTGACGACAAGATGTCAACAACCATTCCAGCCCACAAGCACTGCAGAATCTGCGGCAGATCCATGCCAGCGAACAGAGAATACTGCTCCAACGAGTGCCGCGACAAAGCTGGGAAAGGCGAAAAGAAAGCCAAACGCATGTCACGAATATGGCTCCTAGTACTAGTCGTCCTAATGTTCTTCTTCATCTTCTCATCAGTCTTCCTCAGACCAACATAAGATAGACCCACGTCACCCCCCTAAACATAGCCGCCGCCCATATTCATGACACACCTCTTCCAGACGTAAGCCAGCCAACTGGCAGGGGGGTCTCTCTGTCTATCTCTCTCCCCATCCCTCCTCTCTCACCCAAGACCGCAACAGCACAACCCAAATCAACTCCCCCAAGACATCGCACAGACCCCCAATATGATAGGCTTATTAGCCCAGCATGAATACATCTGCCGATACTTTTGAAGGTCACAGGAATAGATGTTTACAGGATAAGCCTACCTCTCATAGAACCCCAGAAATCAGCATCCGCAGGAGGAATACTCTACTTAGATTCGCTGATGGGCGTGCTCGCCAAAGTTCACACAGACGACAATCTGACAGGACTCGGCACAGCTGCAACAGTACCTGGATACGCAGGAATGACGCAGGACACCATTGTCGACGCGATAAAGTTCCTTTTACCTCATCTGATCGGAATAGACCCATTCGACATAGAGGACGCCCACACCCGCATGGACGCAAGACTGGTGGGAAACACTCCAGCCAAATCCGCCTTGGACATGGCACTCTACGACGTAATGGGGAAAGCAACCAACAGACCGGCACACCAACTCGTAGGTGGACGAGTAAGAAAAGACTTCATCACTGACCGAGCCATCTTCACCCTTGACAAAACCCCTGAACAGATAGCAAAAGACACCATAAAGCACATTGAAGAAGGATACCGAGGATTCGAAGTCCACGTCGGCTCAGGGTTTGAAGAAGATGTCGCCAACATCAAGGCCATTAGAGACGCCGGAAAAGACATAGTCATTGTTGCAGACGCGCATATGCACTGGAGCGTGAAAGAAGCCATCAGAACCATCAAAGCCCTAGAAAAGTTCGACGTAATCATAGAGCAGCCAGTGCGAGGAATAGAAAACATGGCCGAAGTCAAAAGAGCCGTGGATGCGACCATTACTGCCGATGAAGCATGCTTCACAGTCGACGACACGATACGTATAGTTCAGAACAGGGCCGCCGACGCCGTGACAGTCAAGATTCCTAAGGCAGGAGGCTTATACCCAGCGAGGAAGATAGTTACCATAGCGGAGGCAGCAGGTCTTCAAATCAGAGTAGACGGAGTACCGGGGGACACAAAGCTATCTAACAGCGCGGCATGCCATTTGGCAACAACAATACGAAAACTCCTCCCCGGCTCCGGAGTCATGCAGCACCGCTACTACCTTAAAGATGATATAGTGGCAGAAGGGGGCCTAATCTTCAAGGACGGTAGAGCCAGCGTAGACGATAAGCCAGCCTTCGGCATCAAACACAAGGAGAACCTGCTCACCAAAGTTTAGGAATAGTGCCCCTAGCCTACAGTTCCCTAACTCTTTTCGCTATAGCGTCACCCATCTGGCTGGTCGAAGACTTCCCTCCAAGATCCTGCGTCCGCACCTTCCCAGTCTTCAACACCGCCTGAACAGCCCCTTCAACCTTCTCCGCGGAGGAACGCAACCCCAGCTGCTCCAAGAGAAGCCCTCCCGCAAGAATAGTAGCTATCGGATCAGCCACATTCTTCCCCTTATACTTGGGCGCCGAACCATGTATAGGCTCAAACATAGAGGTACCATCAGGATTGATATTTCCACCCGGAGCGATACCTAAGCCTCCCTGAATCATGGCACCCAGATCAGACAGAATGTCACCGAACAGGTTCGGCATCACTACGACTTCGAACCACTCAGGGTTCTTCACGAACCACATGGAGGTGGCGTCCACGAATGCCATGTCCGTCGATATCCCCGAGTAGCCTTTGGCTACCTCTTGGAAGACTTCTCGCCACATACTGTACATATGGGTGAGCACATTCGCCTTGTCTACTGCGGTCACCTTCTTCCTTCCATGATTCTTAGCGTAGTCGAAAGCGTATTTGAAGACCCTTTTGGCTCCTTGCCTCGTGATCACGCCTATCTGGTATGCTACTTCACCAGCATCGGACTGCAGATCCACATCGAAACGCAAATGATACGTCTCTCTTATCAGGTCCAAGGTCTGTTTGCTCTTCGCAGCTTTCACACGACTCCCTATCCCCACATAGAAGTCCTCCGTGTTTTCTCTCACCACGATGAAGTCAATGTCCTTAGGACCTTTATCTGCCAAAGGAGTCTTAACGCCCTCGTAGAGCTTAACAGGTCTAAGGTTGACGTACTCATCCATGTAGAACCTGAACTTCAGAAGTATGCCGAGCTCCAAAACACCTGGCTCAACCCTTGGGTCACCGAGAGCACCGAGATACACCACCTTGTACTTCTTCAACTCCTTCAAAGAGTCTTCCGAAATAAGCTCGCCTGTGGAGAGGTAGTGGTCTGCTCCGAATGGGTAGTCTATCCACTTGAGGTCAAAGCCGTCAACTTCCCCGACGGCTTCCAGAACTTTCTTTCCTTCTCTGATGACCTCTGGTCCTATTCCGTCTCCGGGAATGACTGGCACTTTGTATGCGGCCATCTGTTTCTCAGCCCTCGGGCGCTCCGATACCCGTTAAAAAGTTTCACAGCTCCTTGCGTAATGCTACGACAGGGTCGAGTCTGGACGCTCTCCAAGCAGGGTAGAAGCCTGCACCTGCGCTTACGAAGACGGAGAACAACCACACGCTCAGCAAGTCAGAGGGAAGAAAGCTGGGCTGGATTTGAGAGACTCCTGGGGCGCCGGTAGGCGTGAATGCTGGCAGTACGAAGGTTCCTAACCCTAAGCCTGCTACTAGGCCTAGTGATGCTCCGATAACCCCTATGATCGATGCTTCAAACAGAAAGAGTAGCATTATATGATTTTTCTTGAATCCTAACGCTTTCAGGAGACCAATTTCCCTTGTGCGTTCCATCACCGACGTTATCAGCGTCGTCACTATTCCTACTGCAGCCACTAAAAGAGAAACTGAAGCTATTCCAAGAACAAAGACGGTGAATCCTGAGACGAAGGTCTGTATCGTCGAGGTTAAAACTTTAGGAGTGGATACTCCAATGTTCTTGCCGTAGATCCGCCGGATACCGTCTTCCACCTGCTGGTTGGCGGAAGGAGACTTCGTTATCACCAAGATGATGTCGTATTTCCCACCTTTTTGGAAAATCGAGTCAGCAGCTTTTAACGAAGTAGCTATACTTCTGTCAAGGGGTATGAATAGGCCTGTGCCGAGGTTGACTACACTGCCTCTTACAAGAAGACTTTTCCTTTCAACAATAGTCTTTGTGGAGCCTCCTTCAGTGACTGGACGACTGTACTCAAGAGTTACGCTTTGGCCCAGAGTTGCCAATGGGGAAGCCGAGCCGGGAGGATACTTCACTTCATTGCCCAAGATTATGCCTGATATATCGTATTCGTAAATGGGGTTCCCTTCCTCCAGTTCAAATGTGGGGAAGACAAACTTCATCTTGGTCTGATCCATCCCGATAAGGGTAACGGTCTTAGAACCTGATCCAGTCCTCAATGTGACCGCCTGCTGGATTACCGGAACAACGCTTTCTACCCCCAACACCTTTTCAATATTCCTGATCACACGGTTATCCAGATCTGTTCTAGTGCTTGGCTGAGTTTGAGGGCCAAAGGCTTCTGAAGGAGTTATGATCAGAACGTTAGGGCTGAGGAGGCTGAACTGCTTGTCGATAAAGCCTGAGAAACCAGCTGAGAGACCGGAAAGAGCCACTATCAGAGCTGCGCCTACAAGAACCATAAGAACGGTGAGAAAAGAGCGAACCTTCCGTTCACGTAGAGCATCATAGGAGAGCCGCATTAACTCAGCTGGCTGAACCACTTCCTACCTCCTCCACTTTTCCATCTCTAATCCGCACTATCTTGTCAGCCATGTCGGCCAGCTCCAAGTTATGTGTCACCACAACTACTGTTGCGCCATATTTTCTGGTAAGGCTCTTTAGGATATCAAAGATCTCAAGGCCAGTCTTGGAGTCGACGTTTCCTGTGGGCTCATCAGCGAGAATGATGGCTGGATCATTTATCAAGGCTCGTGCTATGGCGATCCTCTGCTGCTGTCCTCCGCTCAAAGTCGTCGGCTTCCTGTTAGCAGTGCCCTGAAGACCCATCAGTGTGATTAGTTCCTCGGCTTTCTGGCGCCGCTGCTCCTGAGAAACGCCTTTAACAATAGCTGGGAGCTCGACGTTCCTTAACACTGTGGTACGGTTTACAAGATTGAAAGATTGAAAGATGAAGCCTATTTTCTGATTCCTCAACGCTGAGAGGTCGTTATCACGCATCTTGGAGGTGTCTATGCCGTCGATTAGGACGCTTCCCTCAGTAGGTCTGTCGAGGGTGCCGAGGATGTTTAATAGGGTTGATTTGCCGCTTCCAGAGGGGCCCACTAGAGCTAGAAGCTCGCCTTTCTTGATGGCTATATCCACATGGTTAAGGGCGTGTACCTCCATGGCCCCTATTCTGTAGGTCTTTGAGATGTCGATCAGCTCTGCTGCAAATGCTGTAGAGGACAAGGTTGCTAGACTCATCTTCTCCGCAGGACGAAGATTACCAGAGAAGTCAGAACTGCACCTATGACTAGGCCTATGAGTATACTAGGCGTCGAGAGCAATGGTTGGACATTGGTTTCCCTTTGCTCAGCTCCAGCTGCAGCTATTTGGGCATTCTCCGATATTTCAAGGCTCCTCAAGCTGCCCCTATCGTCTTTGAATGATACTGCGAGTTTCAACGGGTATGAACCGAGTTTGGCCTCAGTCGAAATTATGCCACTGAGAGAAAATGGCACCTGCGAGCCCGCAGAAACATCCCCGACAAGCACTTGGGTTCCAGCTGAATCCCTTAGAAAGATGTCTGTCGATGGGAAACCTATGTTCACGGCTTTAGCGTCGACGTTGCCAGCGTTGAACAGGGTTCCTGCAACTGTAAAACGCGAGCCTGCAAACATAGGCTGAGGGGTGAAGTTAATGTCTGTAACTCTTAGGTCAACAACTCCCACCACAGTGAAACCGAGAGTCTTTCTTTCTGAGCGTAGCACACCGTTATCTGAGTAAGACGTAGAAATAATGAAACTCCCAGTGGAACCCGCTGTCTTATCAAATGCGAAGACAGGTAGAGACAATTTCCTCTCTTCTCCAGGCATTATTCTCCCAAGAACCCACCTAGGCTCTATCCCAGATATGGGGACAGTTGACGGCGCTTCAGCTTTCACCTCCACATCTGACACTGCGTGGTCTCCTTTGTTGGAGATGATCAATGTGTAGTTGAAACGGCTTCCCGCTACTATGTCGCTTGTAGAGGAAGAGATTAGGACGGGTGACGCTGAAGTCGAGGCTACAGCCAAGGCGATTCTGCGGTTCTCCGTGTGGGTTTCGCCTACAGCGTCCGAATATGCAATGTCAAACTGAAGAGTTATCGAAGTCGTTGATATCTCATCGAGCACAAGTATTGGCAGCTCCATAATAGTAACCGAGCTGATGCCTAGGGTTTTGGTAGTTAAGCGACCCTCAGAGCCCACAATGGTCGCCAACCCCAAGAGGGAAACCTTCATGTCAAAATCTCTCAGCGGAGTGTTACCGACATTTGACAAACTCAAATGTATACGGTTTACAGCGCCTCTTTTCACATCGGCGTTTGAAAGACTGATAGTTATCGGACTGGTTGAAATAACTCCTCGAGGTATAGAGAACCCTATTGTCCGCGACTCCTGAGATTTTTCTCCGAAAGAATCATAGTATTCTGCTGTGAATGTGACCTGTCCTGATGATCCTGCAAGCTGAGCAGAGACCAATAGTCTTACTGAGAATGTAGTTCTGTCTGATGGTTTGATTGATGCAAGGCTCCAAGACGTAGTACCTATGATTCTGAGCGGCTCAGTGGCTCTTGCTGTTACCTGAATGTCCCTTAACTCGAAGCTACGCAGGTTTCTCATCGCGATGGTGACAGTATTATCCGCTCCAGCAGTCAGCTCAAGGCCTTCAGGTTCGAAGGACACCGAGCCTCCTCGGAGGCTTCTGGAGGCTGTCAAACCGATTTTGTGGCTGTCAGACAGAGAAGTGCCCACTTGGTCTAGATATCTGATGGTAACGCTTAGACCGACTGAGGATCCTAGAGCTGAGGCAGGCGCATAAAGCGACAATTGTAGTTCAACGGTCTGCTCTTTAGTGAGCTCTTTGTAGCTCCATGTGTTTGAGCCGATGATGGAGAAGGGTTGCGACACTTGGGCCTCAATGTTTACGTTTTTAATGATCGAAGACCGGTTATTGGTCAACAGGAGTTTCAACATGGTGATTCCCCCTGCGTCTATCTGGATGTTGGTTGCTCTGATCATGGTGGAGCTTTCAGGGTTGGCTTCCACCGTGAAACTCTGTTCCAAGGTTTCTTTGATTGTGCTGCCCATAGGATCAGAATACTGTATGGTGGCAGTCAGAGTGGCTATCCTTGAGCTCTTCTCAGCTAGAAGTTTGACGGGTATATGGATGTTGTCGTCTTGGCGAATCTGATTAAAGATCCAAGTGGATGTGCCTGTTATTGATGACGGTGGGGTGGCTGTGAGTGTTATGTCAAGCTTGTTTAGGGTTTCTTTACCTGTGTAGGTGAGTATGATGGAGCCTTCGTTCTCGGTTCCTCCTTTTACAGTTATGGTTAATGTTTGTTTGAAGAGGTTTTTCCTTGCTTCAACTGTGAAGTAGATTTGTTTTTCAGCTTTCAGAATTGTGCCTTGCGAGGACCGGTATTTCGTCGAAGCTGTTGCTTTTGCTACTCGGTTCTCTAGGTCTGGATGTACGTATAGAGTGAAGGGGAGGCGTGTAGAGCTCTTCGCCGAGAGTGAGGCGGTAGTCCACGGTGAGGTTCCGTTAAGGATGGTTGTCTTATCTGCGATAAATGTTGTTTCCAACCCATAGGCTGGTGCGGAGCCGTTGTTCTCTACGATCAACGCGACTGCGTTTAGTGCAGCTGGAGCAAGGATTGATGGTTCTAATCGGTACTTGATGTCGGGCCTTCCAAGGATCTTGAGAGGTATCTTGAGTAGATATTGGTCGCCTGTCTCGCTTGCCCCGTCTACGACATTGAAGTCTATCCTGAGGTCCGCGGAATAGGTTCCCAGAGGCATCTTTTTGTCTAGATTGGATGTGAATCGAAACTCGACTCTTTGACCTACTGTGAATATGCCTTCCACTATGTCTTTCTCAGAACTCGAGCCGTCTGGAGCAGTTATGGAAGGCGTGGTGTATGTTATAGTGGCTGTTAAGCCTGTAATCTTCAGGGTGCTCCTCAGTACGCCTGATGGCGTCAAAGCTATGATCAGAGGTAGCGCCGTGTCGCCAGGTTCAGGCTCCAGTGGCGCTGTTTTCTCTCCCCAAGTTACGTCTAGCAGACTGAATTCTACATGTCTAGTGGTATGCATTCCACTGGATGGTTGAGTCTGGGTTGACGCCGCGACAAGCAGTATCAGAAAAATAGATACTACTTTGTGAATTATCCTCAAACTTGCTTACCTATAGAATGTTTTTTTTGGTTTCTTATAAACAGGGAGAAGGGTGATGTTGGCAGGTCTTCAGGTGGTGTTAGATTGGGTTATACCAGTTGGCTCGTCCCAAGCCATGTTCTTCGTTCCAGTGGACGCAGTCGATCTTTTTGCCTGTGAGAGCCAGCGTTTTGTCTTGGGCGAGATGAAGGCATACTGGAACAATGACTTCGGGCTTCAGAGGTTTCCTCTCTGTTCGGAGCTTCTCTTCGGGAGTATAGTTCTTGTAGGTTAGTTGTTGATAGGAATTGTCGTGGAAGAGCGTGTCTACGTATCCTCCAGGCGCTAGGGCATATACGCCGATGTTGTAGGGTTTGAGCTCCTCTGCAGCAGCCCCGGTGACGCCCTCAATACCATACTTCGACGCACTATAAGGCACTCGGTAGGCTCTTGCTTTGTTGGTAGTAAGAGTCAGTATGCAACCTGATTTCTGCTTCATCATTATGGATGCGACATGTTTGATGCAGAGAAAAGTGCCTTTCAGATTGGTGTCTATGACAAAGTCCCATTCCTTTTCATCGGTTTCATGAACCAAGGTATGCCCAGTTACAACCCCATGGGCCGCTAGTAGAACATCTATGCGCCCAAAAACACCAGTCACGTCCTTAACTAGTTTGGCAATGCTCTCCTCTCTTCTAACATCGGTTTGGAAAGCCAACACATCCTGTCCTATGGCCTTCGCAGTAGTCTGAGCTCTATCTTCAGAAACATCGGCGAGTGCAACCTTGAAACCAGCCCCGTAGAATCCATGGCATGCTACGCTACCCATGCCTCCTCCACCTCCTATGACAAGGGCTACCTTAGAGAGGCTCATAGTAACCCTTGGGATGAGTGGACTAAATAAAAACATGTGCCACCTGATCCCGTATGTTTGTAGGTGGGCTCAAGACCTACTGAGTAATGATTCACTTTGGAATAGTTCAATAGACCATAGGCGTAATTATTAGGTTGTGGTTTGGTCCCGATACTATTCTTCGGATCGCTCTTTGGTCTATAGATGTATGTTGCCGCTGCCTATTATCCGGATGTTGACCAGCCCCGATACTATGCTTGTTGCTCTATCATAACGCTTGAGCCTGTTCCTGAACTCGTCTCCGATTATCCTGAACTTCTTCATCCTTGCTATCGTATGCTCTACCACCACTCTGACCTTCGATAGCTTCCTGTTGAATCGTCTTTGCTCGCTTGTTAGCTCTCTCCCCTTCCTATTCCTCCCTCCTTGCCTCTTGAATGGAAGGGAGCAGTTCAAGCCTGAGAAGTCATTCTTCACTCCATAGTAGCCAAGATCGAACGTCTGGTTGACCTGTTCAGGAAGATTGGGGTGCTTCTCCTTGTAGAGGGTGTAATCGTGAACCCTTCCTCTAACATGGCTTGTCTTGTGCATGATCAAGCCATCCTTATTCACTGTGAGCTGCGTCTTTACGGTGTGCCTCCTCTTCTTGCCAGAGTAGTAGCTCTTCCTTCTCCTCTTGTTCTTTGGCCTAGGAACCTCTTGCTCCGTAGCATCGATGATGGCTTTGAACCCTGGGAAGTATTCCTCAACCTCCTCTACCGTCCTAGCCCTCCTCGCTCTAGCATAGACCTTCTTTGGTATTGGGATACACCTCTCGACCAGAGGCTCAATCATGCGTACATCCTTGAGCACGTTGCTCTGGTCGAGGTTGAAGAGATATCCGACCAAGATGCTCGTCACGTACAGGCGGTAATATACAAGGAGCATCATCAGCCTATCCCTGAGGCTAAGCTTGAATGGTCTGCCAGCTCCCAGCATTCTCTTCCTGTTCTCCCTCAAGAGTCTTTGCCTCTCATAGCCTACGTATCCTGATTCGACCTTCTCATAGAGAGAGTCGAACTCGTCAACGTCGAGACCTATGAACGATTTGAAGGTGGATGACCTCTTGGCTAGCCTATCATACGTCAGCAATTCACAGGCTAGAGACAGGTGCGAAGGGATAACACTGAGAATCAAGCAGACTGGACAATCAGGCGAAATTATAATTACGCCTAAGGTCTAATGAATGAACCTAGGGCGTTGTATGCAACGCGTTCCAAACGCACGGCGGGTAAGAGAACTATATTTTGTCTCTACAAAGGTAGCTGGATAGTACAAGATAAGACCTCATTTTCGACATGAATTTGCAAACTGTGACTGAAAAATCACCGAACGATTCTCAGAGATACGATTAGAGTAGCAATATTTTTAGATATGTCAAGATATTTCCGGATGTTACCCTATTGACAGCCATTCTTCCCGTCTTGATCTCAGTTGGGGTTGCTGCTTTCATAGCTATCCCCATGGGAATGTTGATACTAGGAAGTTTCTCGGCAGCTCCTCTCGGTGAGCCTTTCGCCCCTACTCTGAATAACTACGCGAGAGCTTTCTCTGACAAGTATTTCGCCCAGTCCCTCTCCAATACCATGGTGTTTAGTGTTGGCTCAACGATTCTTGCAATAACAATATCCACTCTCCTAGCTTGGGTAATTGTCAGAACTAATACGCCTATCAGACGTTTCGCCGAGCTCCTTCCGATATTCCCGTTACTGTTACCTCCTATGATGGATAACATTGCATGGATATTCCTTATATCTCCTAGAGCCGGTTTGATTAACAGGTTCCTTGAAGATGCCTTCCACATAAGCCCGTTGTTTGACGCGTTTACAGTCCCGGCAATGATCTGGGTCTACGCACTGGGCAGCGTCCCCCTCGCATACCTTATCATAGTCTCAGCGTTTACCAGAATGGATCCATCATTAGAGGAAGTTTCGATCATTTCTGGCGCTGGAACCATGAGGACACTTCGCACCGTCACTCTCCCCCTGATGGCCCCAGCGATTCTATCTGCTGCGATTTTGACCTTTGTTTCCGCGCTGAGAGCTTTCGAAACTCCCACTTTGATGGGCATACCAGCGGGCGTATACGTATTCGTATCACGGATCTACTCAGCAATAGAGCTGTCAGTACCTCCTGACACCGGCTTGGCCACAGCCTATGCTTCTCTTCTCTTGGCCTTGACCATGATCGGCGTGGGACTGTATATCTGGAGCCTTAATCGCACAGAGAAGTTTCAGGTCGTCACCGGCAAAGGATACCGGCCGAGAATAATAAACATCGGTAAATGGCGTCATCTCACACTCATTTTCCTCCTAGCATACTTTTTCGTCGCAGTCATCCTTCCCTTCGTAGTAGTGGGTGTAATGTCCTTCATGCCTTACTTCAGCTACAGCTTATTCAAAGAAAACTTCTTCCAGTCAATAACTGCACTGAACTATCAAAGAGTGTTTTCGCACCCGTTGATCACTCAAGGATTCTACACTAGTATTGTCGTGGGGATTGTCTCTGCAGGTCTAGCAATTCTTATCGGCGCAATGACATCCTACCTTGTTTACCGGACCAGAATAAGGGGGCGCAAAGCCCTTGAGATGGTCGGTACTATTCCTATTGCGTTCCCAGGCCTTGTTGTTGGGTTGGCTCTGCTCTGGACCTTCTTCTACCTCCCAGGTCAACTGTATGGGACATGGATAGCTGTGGTCATAGCCTTAATTGTCTTCAAGCTCCCCATTGCTCTACGAGCCATGTCTGGGGCGGTGGTTCAGATACATAATGAATTGGAGGAGGCGTCCCGTATCCATGGGGCATCTTGGACAAGGACATTCAGACGGGTGACACTACCCCTCTTGAAGCCCGCTATGTCAGGTGCTTTCATTTACCTCTTTCTTTCAGCTTTCAGAGAGGTAGGTGCGGTAATCCTTCTCTCAGGACCTGGGACAACAGTGGCGGCAGTTGCCTTGTTCAACTACTATGGCACGGGTCAATGGATGGAGCTTGCGGCAGGTGCAATAACCTTCGCGCTGGTGCTTCTAGCAGTGGTGCTAGTAGGCAAATTCGTCTTCAGAGTGCAATTCAGGTTGTAGCCCAAACAGATTCTCTGAAACAACTATTCTCTAATAGAAACACCGAGGACATCGAAGGGTTTGTCTTCGTCAAGAGATACTTGGCAGTCTGAAACCGATGATATGCTTGGCGTGGTATGGCTCTCTCCCGTAACAAACCTCCTCACATTGAGACCTCCGTCAGACTCGAAGACCAGAGCTGCTCGTTTTTCTCCAATCCGTTTGAAACTTAAATCTCGGACCCGTTTCCTCAGTACTTTAGGCTTGTTCAAAGCATCCATTTCCACTATACGGTCTTTGAAAGCGTCTTCAATAGTCCGGGCTAGCTCTTTGCTTACATCTTTTTCGAATATGGTGTTGGCCTTTATTTTCATATCAAAGGTTTGATTCGCAATAGGTCTACCTTTCATCAATTCTACCTGAATCATAGCTACATCCCCCCTATACCAGCTTGAAGGAGTACCATCGAAATGCCTGATTTTGGGACTAAGTATTTCTGCGTAGAAGGGTCTGCCCTTCCCTTTCACCAAGCTGTTAGAGTCTTCGCTCCCGATCCATGTGAACTTGGCGTTTGAACCTATGAAGTATTGTAACAGATGTTTTGAGAGCACTTCCTCTACGCTGCCCCCAGTCGTGTAGCCTGTGTGGTTGCATTCTTCACATCCTTGGCCGTTGCATGTCTTACATCTGACCCTTTTTTGTGAGAGACCACGACGCCTCTTCACATATCGCCCTGAGACATAGATTGACTTGGGATTAAGTTCCACATCTTGTGTATATGGGGATATGATGATGACTAGATCAGGGTCTCTATAGTTGACCCGTTTACCGAGGGTTTGCTGGAGTGTTTTCCCAAGCTGAGAGGTCAAAGCAGTCTTCAAGGACTCTCCTCCCCTCAGCTTGAATCGCGCTCTAATGTGATCCTCATTCTCTATTACTGAAGCTGGAACCGTAGCCCCGATCAGAAAACTCTCGAATTCGTATCCCTGAACATACATAGTGATCTTGTGTGTGAGTTCATCTAGTTTGGAGAACATGCCTCCACATATGTCGCATTGCCTAGAGCTGATCCCGACTGATGCATTAGGGAGCTGCCTTACCAAACAATGTTTACAGAGACGATGCTCTCTCAAAATCCTCTTGACGAGGAGTGATGCGCGCTTAACGGTCATACGGAGAGCCTTCTCATCAGCTGCCTTAGCTCCCTGCCTTTAGTAGCTTTCATAACAGTCTTAGCCTGCCTGTAACGTTTCAACATATCCTTGACATCAGAATCAGAGGTTCCTGAGCCCCTAGCTATCCTCTTGACCCTTGAAGCATTCAAGACCTCAGGGTCTTCCCTTTCCTTCTTCGTCATAGATTGAATTATCACTTTCCACTTCTTCATCCTCTCCTCCATCCCATCCAGCTCAGATTCAGGTACACCCGTTGACAACCCAGGGATCAACTCAAAGATCTTTCTTAAGGAGCCCATCTTCTTGACCTGCTCCATTTGATAGTAGAGGTCGTCTATAGTCATCTTGCCTGACATTATTCGTTGGACCTTCTTTTCGTCAGCCTCCTGCTCCAGCTCCTTGGCCTTTTCGAGCAGCGCCTTGATGTCTCCCAATCCGAGTAACCTGCCTACGAACCGTGTTGGTGAGAAAGCCTCTAGATCATCGATCCTCTCTCCTGTACCGATGAAGATGATGCTTGCCCCTGTGGCTGCTGCCGCAGCCAAGGCTCCTCCTCCCTTTGCTGACCCATCAAGCTTCGTGATAATGATTCCTCCTACGGGCACGGTTTGATGGAAGGCCGCAGCCTGATTGTAGCATTGCTGCCCGATTGTTCCGTCAATGATCAGAAGCGTCAGGTCAGGCTTGATGACTGATGAAATTTGCTTCATTTCGTCTAGGAGACCTTTCTCCTCCTTGTGTCTGCCAGCTGAGTCGACTATGATTAGGTTGGATCCTTTCTGCTTGAAGTATTCCACGCCTTTGCTTGCAAGCTGAACTGCGTCTTTGGTCTCCTCTTCTCCGTAGACCTCTACGCCTATTTGGCTGCAGACCATTCTGAGCTGGGTGAGGGCGCCTGGTCTGAAGGTGTCTGCGCATACGACTCCTACTTTGTAGCCGCGTCGCTGCATGAGTCGGGTGAGTTTTCCGACGGTGGTTGTCTTTCCGCTTCCCTGTATACCCATCATGAGGATTACGTTGATTTTTGATGCGGGTAGGTCTACTGGTCGTTCCGATCCTAGGGTTTTGGCTAGCTCGTCGTAAAGGATTTTTATGATGTAGTCTTTTCGCGGGAGTCCTGGAGGAGGCTGTTCCTTTAGTGCTCTTTGCTCTACTCTGTTAGACAGGTCCAGCACTTGTCTTACGTTCACGTCTGCTTGGAGAAGCGTTCTCTGTAGGTCTTTGACGAATTCTTTGACGACTTGTTCGTCGATGGAGGAGGCTCGCAGGATCTTGTTGATGGCTCCTTGCAGCCCTTCCTTGAGCTTGTCAAGCATTGGTGTGCTTCGTTTTCGCTCCCGTTGCTCCTCCTTATAATATCTTCACGGTTCGCATCTGGAGCCGGTAGCTGGAATGTGAGCTGGTCGTCGAGATACATTATTGTTCTAGAGATTGGCCAGTAGGTTTTCGAATTCTTCTTCATCTGAGACTTCGTCGGTTAGAAGATCTGATGCGAGCTCGTAGGTTACAGGGTCTTTCCCTAATGTCATCTTTGCAAGCCTATTGTAGGCTTCGATTGCACATCTCTCTGCCTTTAGAGTGTCTTGGATGATTTGTTTGAGATCGGTCTTATCTTTAGGAGGGTCTATGTATCCGCATCCGCTTGCATGAACAAGTTTGTCTGGACGCGACACAGGTGTACCTCCTAGTTCAAGGATTCTGTTTCCGATTTTTTCGGCATGTTTCATCTCGTCTAAGGCCTGTTTTTTCAGATGTTCAGCCACTATAGGCGCGTTTATTCCTTCAGTGATCAATGCGTCGTACCAGTATTGATAGAGAGCACACCATTCGTCTGCATATGCTTTGTTTAGGTCAGTAAGCAGCTCATTAATGGGCACTTCGACAACTTTTCTTCCTGTTTTTCCCATATTGAGGGAAGAGTGTTGTTGAACCTTTAAGTCATGCTAACGATTCTCAGATTTGGGATTAGTGGAGAGGACACTTTTACTCATAGGTGCTGGGCTTCTATGCAGGTCATTGAACATGCTAACGTGACTTCTGCCGGTACTGCATCCAAGGGTCCAGAAGGACTGGCGCGATTTGTGTTACATAACCCCGAAGGTATTAGGGGTAACTACTATACGGACGCTGCGTGGAAGCCATGGGGCGACGCGATATGACCACTCGACAGGTAGACTACAAGACTAAGCCTATTGACGGCGAGTTCCTAAGCAAACCTGACCAATACCCGGTCACCAGTGACCACAATGGCCACAAGGTTAGAGCAGAAGGAGCGGAGAGGCTTGATGGCGACGAAAAGCCCTATCCGACTAAGAACGGTATTCACGGCACTGCTGTAGCCGTTGACTTTGAGGCCTGCATTGCCGATGGAGTTTGTATGGATGTGTGCCCCGTAAATGTCTTCGAATGGCAACTTAACCCCGGATCCTCTGGGTCTGGGAAGGACAAGTGGCCTCTTGAGGGAGAGGAACATGAAAAGTATCGTACAGACAAGTCTGAGCCTATCCGCGAGGCTGACTGCATCTTCTGCATGGCTTGTGAAACAGCCTGTCCGACTCAGGCCATCAAGATTACTCAGCCTTAATCCGAACTAGACTGTCCGGTTTCTAGCAGCCTAGGTTACTCTCTGCATTCCTATGGCTCTGAACGCCTTCAGTGAGGACAGTAGCAGCGCAACTTCCAAGATGTTGCCTACTAGTATCGCGAATCCAGCTGGAATGCTGTTGGCTAGTAGGTAGAGGTGGGCTGGTGAAGAAAGGGTGCCGGCTAAGACGATTAGTGGTAGAACAGCGTTTGGGATGTAGGCCCATCTCTTCATCTTGACGCAGGCCAGTGTGGTCAAGGCTTGCGCTGAGAGAAGTAATGTTCCTGTGTAGAAAAGGAATTTGGGAGCGACGGTGTAGACCTGCCACAGTGTAACAGCGCCCACAGGTAGAAGAGCGATCATTACTATTGCCACTCTATTTCTCCATTTTACATATGTTTGTGGCATGTCTTGGTTTACCATGTTCTGCGTTGTCGGAAAAACCCTTGCTTTTAGGTCTTAGTAAAGACGGTGGTGTTCATTTGTCGGGGCTTGCCGGGTCCCGCGCGCTGGTGTAGAAATGATTTAGGGGGGTTATATAAAGCGGGTAAGGCGAACACGCGCCGATGTTTGAACAGAAGCGTAAGGATGTGTGCGAAGCGTTTTTGAGGTGGTTAGACGTAAGAAATCTTTGGGGAGAAGTTACGGTTTGATGGAGGTGGTCTTGTCTATCAAGACGCCGGATGGTTGGGTTGCGGATGTGCAGCGTAAGTATCCGTCAACCATTAAGATCCTTAGCTGTAAGCGTAATCAGTATTATGTGCAGGATCTTGTGGAGATTAGTGCTCCCCGTGAAGTGTTGAGGGAGGTTTTAGGTGAAGTCAGGCAGAGTAGTCGAGTATTGTCAGCAGAGGTTATGGATACGGATCACGATAGGGCGGTTGCTATTGTGAAGAGCGAGGATTGCATTGTGTGTAAGTCTTTTTTGGCGTCGGATGTGTTTTTGACTTCTGCTCGGACTCAGCCTGATGGTACGTCTGATTGGACTCTTACTGTTGCGGGGAATGAGGCTTTGAGGCGGGTTTTGAAGAGTCTTCATGATGGTAATATTGGTGTGAGGGTGAAGAAGATGGTTAGGTTGAGTAGGAAGGATATTATTACTGCTAGGCAGGAGCAGGTTTTGGCTGTGGCTGTGCAGGCTGGTTACTATGATTTTCCTAGGAGGATTAGTCAGACTGAGTTGGCTTCTAGGATGGGTATGGCTACTGCTACGGTGTCGGAGATTCTTAGGCGTGGTGAGAGGAAGATTGTGGGGGAGTATTTGAGGAAGGGGTTTGGGTAGTGTTTGATGGTTGGTGGTTCCGTGGGTGAGGGAGGGGGGAGAGGGAGAGACAGAGAGAGACCTAGACAGACAGAGACCTTCCTTATGATCTATTTTCTGATTCCTGATGCTGATTGGTAGCTTTTCTTCACGAGGGGCATGATTTTCTTTACGTCGTTGGGCTCTTTTAGTTTTGTCTTGATCCATGTGCTTACTTTTTTTCCAGCCATTTCGAAAGGTTCTCCGCCTGCCTTGGATAACTTTACTCGGTCATCCTCAGAAAGCTTTGTGATCACGATGCCTCCCGTCACAAGGAAGGCGAAGAACTTTTTCCCGTAAAAGTAACATAAGCAACCCATCATTTGCCTAGTAGCTACTCCTGGCCAGCGCAGAACTTCTCCCTCCAGTTCTCTCCGAATGTACCGCATCTGCTCTTCGTCATAAAACTTCATCAGAACACTACTCCAACCGCCTAAAACGAGTTTGAGTGTATAAGCTCTTCCCGTTTAAGATCAATAAACATACGCAATAGTATCGACTTAGTAGCTAGATCACTTGTCTCAACGACTCAATGGTTTGCTTAAAGTATCCTTTCACCATGGCAGACACCTGTTCCTTCATCCCTCAATTAGCCTATGTAGATTCTCAGACACAACATCAATAGCTCCTTCCCACATCTGAACTATTTGCTTCTCCTGTGCTCGTTCAATAGCTTCGAACTCCGAATCCCAGACGATAACTGCTCCAGTTCCATCGCCCTTTACCGCAAAGCTTCCACGATTGTTCTTTATCCCCGGGATGCCTTCGATAGCATAGCGGTAAGAGCGTCTCTCATCTGAGTAATCTCTTATCTCCTCGTGCTGAACGTGTCCATCAACGAAGGTACAAATCCTCTTTTTAGTCCCTTCGACCTTGACATCTGTGCAACCGGGGATCCACTTATCTACGCCTGCGAGGTCCCCGACAATGGCCCAAGCCCTGTCCGGAGAAGCGTTGACCTTTATCGATTCATGGAATTTTGGCATATTCTTCTCGCTTTCACTCAGCATTCTCCCAGAGCATCAGAAGATTACCTTCTGAGTCTTTGAAGAAGGCGCTCTTAGCTCCCCAAGGCATATAGGCTATCGGCCCGTCTATCTTCGTGTCTGGACCCATCTTCTCAGCAGGCAGGAATCTCACGCCTTTTTCCCTCAACTCGCCGACTGTTTCCTTAATGTCTTTGACTATGAAGGCATTGTAGGCAAGCTCGATCTTCTCACGTTTCTCCGGCTCAAGAAGCCAGAACTCCGTCTTGCTTAGGGTAACGGACGCCCAAGAGTCCTTCATGTCGCCCTCGCCTCTCATGTTCAGCTTTCCGCCTAGCTTATCGGTGTAGAACTTTATTGCGCGGTCCATGTTCTTTATCGGAATTATAGCCGCAAAATTCGATTGGGACAGCATACTACTTACCTTAGTAAACAGGGTAAAGAAAGGTAAGTATTTAAACCGTGTAGTGAAGAAATGGTAAGTGAGGGTTCAGCAAGTGGACGAACAGAAGATGGACTGGTTCACAGAAAACATGGCAACCTGCCCCATTAATAACGCATTCAAGATCATGGGCAAGAAGTTCACTGTCCTGCTGTTACGTAACATGGTTTACTTCAACGACACCAGGTTTAGCCAATTTCTTCAGATAGAGGGGATCAACCCGAAAACACTTTCTGTAAGATTAAGAGACATGAAAAAGGAAGGGTTGATACAGCGGAAGGTCTTTCCTGAGACCCCAGTCAGGATCGAGTATTCTCTTACTGGAAAAGGAAAAGCGTTGATCCCCATACTTGAACAGATGGCTGAATTCTCAACACAGCACTGCTCTAAAGATGTCTTCAAAGACGGTAAGCCGAGGAACTTCCAAGAAGTTCTTGGCGCTTGGAAGAGAATTCGCAGCAACGATCTCTGAGGAAAAGAGTGTCTATAGCAGGCTGCGGCCTAGTGGTGTCTTTCATATCTGAGGATAGGGGTTGCTGCCAGCACTAGAAGCACAGTTACACCGTCATCCGCAATAACTGCGCCCCACAGGGGGACCACTCCCATTACTCCTAGGGCAAGCATCGCACCCTTGAACAGGAATGCGAAGACCAAGTTGACCTTCAAGTGGAACACGACTTTCCGCGAGATTCTGATGAATCTTGGAACATCAAGCAAGCTGCTGTTCATGATAGCTACGTCAGCCGCGTCGACTGCAACATCGTTTCCCATGGCCCCCATGGCAACTCCGACTTCTGATCTGGCGAGTAGCGGTGCGTCGTTGACGCCGTCTCCGACAGCCATGACTGCTCCGTGTTTTTTCCTGACTTCGCTTGCTTTGGCGAGCTTGTCTTCGGGGAGCAGATTTGCGTAGTAATAGTCCACTCCTATGGATTCAGCTATCTTCTTGGCTGCAGAGTCGCTGTCGCCTGTAAGCATCGTGATATGGTGGATGCCTAGCTCCCTGATCTGGTTGACCGCGTCCCTAGCTTCCGGCCTTACTTCGTCGCTTAACTCTATTGACCCTATGAGCTGCTTGTCTTTCGCCACATATACAGCGGTACCGCTGGCTTCACCGTCAAACGGGACTCTGTTTTCAGCTAGGAAGGTCTGGGAACCTATGATGACCTCGCTCTTCCCTGTTGTGAATCCTATTACTCCGCGTCCGGGGAATGCCCTTGTCTCTGTCATGGGTTCGTATTGCTGGGATGTTCGTAGGATGGCTTGGCCTATGGGGTGGGTGGCCATCTTCTCAACGCCTGCCGCTAGTTTCAAGACTTCCTCTCTTGCATAGCCTCTGTATGTTTTGACGTCTGTGACTGCAAGGGTGCCTGTCGTCAGTGTGCCTGTTTTGTCGAAGACTATGCCCTTGATTCTTGCTGCGTTCTCCAGATGGATACCTCCTTTCACCAAGATTCCGTTCCACATAGCTCTTGTAAGACCGAAGAGCGTCGTAGTGGGAATAGAGATCAGGAAGGCGCTTGGACACGAAATTATCAGGGAGACTAATGCTCTATACGCCCATGTTTCATATGATTCGGAGAGAATAATGGGGGGCAGGAGTGCTATCAGAACCGCAACAATAATCATGGCTGGAGTATAGTACTTTGATACGCGGTCGGCAAAGCTCTCAAGGGTTGTCTTCTTTTCTCTAGCCTCGGTGACAAGATGAATAATCCTTCTGACAAGAGAATCTTCGTATGCCTTTGAAGCTTTCACTTCTAGGCTTCCGTCTATCGCGAGGGAGCCTGAGATCACTGAGTCTCCCTCCTTCTTGGCAACGGGAAGCGATTCACCTGTGATGATTGATTGATCCACTGCGGAGCTGCCTTTCACTATCAAACCGTCAATGGGCAGCCTCGACCCTGACTTCACCAGCACAATGTCTCCTGCCCTAATCTCTTCAACTGGAACCTCATATTCACGGCCATCTCTTCGGATCAGAGCTGAGCCCGGGATAAGCTTGGAAATCTTCTCAGCAGCATGCCTCGCCCTATCCGCGACATAGTCCTCTATCACCTCAGCTATATTGTAGAGGGCTAGCACTGCTGCACCCTCCTCCCAAGCGCCCAAGGCCGCGGCGCCTGCACCAGCCACAACCATCAACAGATCCGCGTTGAACGGATTTGACTTAATGGAGCCAGCTACTTCTCTAAGGACTGGGTAAGCAGCAATCACTAAGGCTGCTGCGAACATATAGTCAGCTGTATTGTGGTTGAAGAGCTGCCAGACCAAGAAGCCAATTCCGATCAATAGACCTGACAGAGCCGATAAGACTAGTCTCTGCCTGTGCTCTCCTCCTTCATCTTTGTCATGGCTGGATTCGGCTTCTTCTTTGGACTCTTGCATTCCTAGTGTTACCTCTATCTGAGCTAAGGTTGGTTATAGTTGACGCAGCGGTAAAGTTCCTCGTAAACTTCTGAAAGCACAGCGTCGGCTGATGATAGAAGCTCCTTCACCTTATCATTACGGATGCCGTATGCCACCGATCTTCCTCGCCTAGATGGAGTGACAAGATTGCAGTCCCGTAGGCATGCCAGATGGTTTGAAACGTTAGATTGACTTTGCCCTATCTCTCCGACAATATCTCCTACGGTCTTTGAGCCGTTTCTGATGGATTCAAGTATGGATAATCTGGTAGGATCGCCCAGTCCACGAAAGAGCTTGGCCTTTAGGCTGAGTTTTTGGAGAGCTTGCTTAGACACATCATCATATGATGATAAATGTGTTTTAAGTGTTTCGTCAACATATGTGCGTTTAAGAGACTCGTGTATGAACCTGCTGCAGAGGCATGAAGGAGCAGGGAAACAGCTTCAAGGCAAAGGAACTCTTCATTAGTGTCGCGACAGTAGCTCCGGCACTTATTCTCTCAATATTCTACAAGGCACTAGAAACCTATGACGCGGCCGCTCAGAGTGCTATCTACAGACTTTCAGAGGCCATCCCAGACTCCGTTCTATCCATGATAGATTTTGTCGGCTTACTTACTTTTTGGATGATTGTAGCCCTTCTTCTCTGGCTGCGGAATTCCCATAGAGCAGCCACATTCCTGTTAGTTGGCTTGATCATTGACACTGTTGTGGCAAACGTGTTCAAGATTGCTGTGAGTAGGCCTAGACCCCCAAGTGCTCTTCCAGGCGAGAGTATCTTCGGCGTAGCGATACGGGGAAGCATGCCTTCGGGGCACACTGAGCGGAGCTTTATGGCTGCCATAGTCTTAGGCAAGTTTTACGTTAGACAGCGGATACCGCTGTTCATACTCGCATTGCTAGTGGGCTTCTCACGGGTATACTTGGGAGCCCATTATCCACTGGACACTGTGGTAGGCGCATTTACCGGCTGTGCCTTAGGTCTAGTTGTGCGCAACCTCAGGCTGCAGAAGCTTGAGGCGAGCTTGGAGAAGATCTGGAACCGTATCATAGCTGATAGAGGCAAATAAGATACCCCGTTAGAATCAAAAATGAGAATGCTACGGCTACTTTATAGGCGCGCTACCACATTAAACTGAAACAAGAGAAGCTATGACAAGGTATCCCACATGGATCAGGAGCTGTGTACTCTGCCAGAGGTGGAGGGACGGAGAGTGCATACCCGCGTCAGCCATGTGGGGAGACAAGAAGCGGCTTGACGAACTGGTGTTGCAGCTTACCTACCGGAGACCGCTGGAAAGAGTGTTGAAGCAACAGGGGAAAAGATTCGAAGAAGTCGAGGCGGGGAGAAGAGCCCATCTTGCCCTTGAGCAGCGTAGACATGTGTTGAGAAGACTCTCCGATCTGGTGGAGAAAATCAAAGCTAACCAAGGTAAACCCATTCCCTTCACGTGCAGAGCCTGTTCAAGGTTCTACGGGCAGAGATCCCAGCCTGACGCGCTTTACCTAAACCTTCAAAGCAGCAACTCGAAGGGCGCGCTGGAAGTAACTATAGTGGAGGATAAACACGTCTTCCGCCCCACCTATATGCTGCAGCTGTACGCCATGGGCCTGATCTTCTCAGACCCCTACGTGATGGTGCAGAGACCCGTCTCAACCAGCCACACTGCTTCCGATATAGAAGACATCTTCATGGATGACGGCATACTTCTCTACGACTATCTCAAGGACAGGATGGGGCTCGAAGAACTCAGAGTCAATGTCTACATATCGCTCAACGCCTATGTCGACGCTGAGAAGCCCAAGGATGAACCCTTGTTTCGAGCCCTCTTTTCCAGCGACTTCAAGCTTGTCCCTGAAATGGAGAAGGCTTTTCTAAGCACAAGAAGGCGGAGAAACATCATAATCAAAGCCTTGGAGAAGAAGAAGCCTTACCTTATCCCTACTTCGCAGACTCATTTCACTACAAGGCCTAGGAAGAAGTCCAAGATTGTGGAGAAGCTTGATGACAAATTCTTCCTCTACCTGCCTAAGACAGGCTAGACGCTTTTGTCATGTAGCAAGATGCTTCACTGAGCGTATTTGGAGACCGTTCTGACTCTCTCATAGATAATGTTGTTCAGATTGGATGAGGGGAGGCATGCAGTCAGTTGGCGCTTCAACCGGTATTGACCTTGCCTTGATTATTCGGTTTTAGGCTGCTTTGATATTTCCATCAGGTACCAGTAGGATGCCTCGAACAGCTCTACTTTGGGAGTCACTTTCTCCATGGTCTTCCTAGGTATGGAAGGAGCAATGAAGTCTTCGGTGTGGGGGCGATCCTTGAAAGGTAGGGCCCTAGCTTCAGGCCTCCAGTCCGCGATAAGGAGTTTTCCGTTCGGTGCCAGTACTCTATGCATTTCCAGTAGGGCTGGGGCCAGATCTTGCATGTGGTGTAGAACCATGACTGACACAACTAGGTCAAAGAAGTTGCTGTCAAAAAGCATTTTCTCGGCTGAGCCTTTTACAAGGCGAACTTTGTTACTCATCCCCTTTTCTCTGAGGAGCTCTTCCGCGTTGCGCAACGTGTCTTCGGAAGGATCCAGAGACCATATTGATGTGTTTGGGAACCGTTGTTTGAGGAAGAGGAGGTTTCCGCCGAAGCCTGTCCCGATGTCTAGGATTCGCTGGGGGTCTGTGGGCATTCTTTTGCTCAGTTCAGCCCTTATCTCGTCTCCTTGGCCATGGTGATCCGTGTGGTCTCTTCTCAGGTCTCTTTCGACGCGATGACCCTTGTGATACAATGTTTTCCAGCTTCAAGCCTTTATTTTCAGCATATAAACGCTGAGAGAAGTGAGCAGATGGGTGTTTCCAAGCTGCTCCTTATGGAGAACGCTGGCAGAGGACTTGCAGACTTCATCCAGAAGAAGAGAGGAGATCTTAAGGACTGTAGGATTGTGGTTGTTGCAGGGCTGGGGAATAATGGGGGCGACGGTTTTGTCTGTGCTAGGCATCTAGCAGGCCAAGGAGCAAGCGTAACTGTCATCATTCTTGGGCCACCGCCTGAGCTCAAGACTTCGGAAGCGTCTTTGAACTGGAAGATATTGGAGCAGATGAAGAGAACAGTCAAACTCCTAATCGTATATAGCTACGCTGATCTACAGGTTCTCCGGGACGCCCTAGCTTCTGCGGATGTGGTGGTGGACGCTGTCTTCGGTACAGGCATCAAGGGGAGGTTAAGAGAGCCTTTTGCCTCAGCCATCAGAATGATGAATGAAGCTAGAGCATACAGGGTTGCAGTTGACGTGCCTTCCGGAGTAGATCCTTTGACTGGAGAGGTTCATGACGTGGCTGTGAAGGCCCATGCTACGGTCACCTTCCATAAGGCGAAGACAGGGATCTTGAAAGCCAAGGAGTATGTTGGAGAGATCGTTGTGGCGCCTATTGGAGTGCCTCCTGAAGCAGAAGAATAAGAGTGTCTTTCATATTGAAATCCATATTGCAAGAAGGGTTCTTGCATTACATAACGGCGAATCTAGAAAAAGAATCTGTTTCTGTCTCACACAAGTATTGGCTTAATTCATTCAGCAGACCCTCTAACTTTTAGGTTCTTCAATCATACCCCCACTAATAGTGTGAAAGTGAGAATGAACGAGCCCACGCGGGTACGAATGCTCTATTAGGATTTTGGTGCGGCGCAGAACCAAGCATGTTAGCTATTGTGGTATCATGGTTCTGGCCAGCGCAAGCAGCTTGTCTACCTCTACTGTTTCTGAAGCTATTTCATACCAGCGCAGGTTCTTGTCGTCCAGCCAGATCACTGCACGGCCCTCGGGATACACAATAACTGCCATACCTCTGATGCTAACTATGTAGCCACTACTCGATGATGCGACTGTCTGGCAGGTTGTTCCTTGGGCATCGTTCTTGCAAAGCTCGACGGGGGCTATGCGGTCTAGGGCCGAACGCGTAGTATTAACTCCGGCGGGGGCAGAGGCCTCCTGGATGACCACTCCTCCATTCTCCAGAATTTCTCTATTTGTTGTAGTACCGTTAACAAAAATTCCGTTCCATAATATCACTTCTGCAACCCAGCTGTTAAAGATGCGATTCACGCCGTCGTGACCCGTAACTTCGTCTAAATGCGGCCTTCCAATCACTCCTGCTCCTAAAGCTCTATACGATGGTCCGAGCATGGAAGTATCGGATGGTAATACTAAAGAGTCATTGATTAAGCGCTCAACGGATTGCACAGTATACAGAGTCAACGGGACTCTGATAATATTGGTGCCTTGAAGGTTTCGAACCGCATTCCCTCGGGTATCTCTTACTGCATCCCCTCTTGTCGTGGATAGAGCCCATACCGTTGCCAGTAAACTAATCGCGATTATCAGAACAATTACGATAAGAAATCTCTTTCTTACCATCTTTTTTATCGCTCCAAATCATATAGCTAAATGTCCTTTATGAGCTAGACTCCGAATAGCTTGTTGGTGACAAGACTTGATTCTATTTGGTGGTTTATGTTGTTAGAGGGGTTCTAGCAGCGCGCAGCAGATGCAGTGTTTCCGTATTTGATAGAGAGATACTGTGAGTTGGCGTCTTGTTAACGGCTTCGACAAGCCTTAAGTAAGGCACAGCAGTAACGTTTCATGTATTGCGAAGAGTAGCCGTTGTCGGTGTGGGCAGTTCCAAGTTCGGCCGCCGAGACGACTCTAACCTTTCTGAACTAGCCTTTGAATCTGTCAAGCCAGCTATGGATGATGCTGGGGTAGACGGTAAGGACATTGGATTTGTTTCTGTGGGAACAGTGGGAACATGGTACGAGGAGCCTCTGCCTGCTGTTGCAGTTGCAGAGTATGCAGGTCTGAACCCTGCTGGCCTAGTAAGATGCGAAGCTGCTTGCGCGAGTGGTAGCGCGGCCTTCAAAGTCGCGTTTCAGAGCGTGGCCAGCGGAGAATCCGAGGTAGCCATGGCGATAGGCGTAGAGAAGATGACTGAGATAGACATGCCTACCACCATAGAGCTGATAGGCAGGGCCGGAAACTATCTCTGGGAGTTTGAGAACATCGGCATGACCTTCGCAGGCTACTACGCTCTTTACGCTTCAGCGCACATGGCTCGCTACGGCACCACAGAGGAACACTTAGCGCAGGTCGCCGTGAAGAACCATAAGTATGGAGCCATGAATCCCTACGCCCACTTCCAGAGCGAAATCACCCTGCAGCAGGCTCTGGACTCACCATTCGTAGCTTGGCCCCTGAGACTCTACAACTGCTGCCCCGTCAGCGACGGCTCCGCAACCGTCATCGTAGCCTCTGAGCAAGCAGCCAAAAAGCTCACCGACACACCCATCTGGGTCAAATCCGTGGGAACAGCCTCAGACACCTCCAACCTAAGCAAGAGACCTGACTACCTTGGACTCAGAGCTACCATTCAAGCCGCGAAGCAAGCCTATGAGAAAGCAGCCGTATCCCCAACAGACATCGACGTAGCCGAAGTGCATGACTGCTTCACCATAGCCGAAATACTGGCCTACGAGGACCTAGGTTTCTGCGAGAAGGGAACAGGAGGAAGACTGGTTGAAGACGAGGAGACCTATATCGGAGGACGCATACCCGTCAACTTGGACGGCGGACTGAAGGCCAAAGGGCATCCCCTTGGCGCCACAGGCTGCATGATGATAGCCGAAGTAACCCGTCAATTAAGGGGAGAAGCAGGCAAAAGGCAGGCACCCATCAAGAACGGTCTAGGATTAGCCCACAACGTTGGGGGCACAGGCCACTACTGTTATGTGACGATACTGGGGCGTCAGTAAATGGCAGCCAAACCTGAGCGGCCCCGAGTCCTCAAGTCCTCGAGAACTTTACACCTACGCTACGACATTCCAATCTCCAAGATTGCCAAATTCTGGGATGAGTTGCAGAGGGGCAGGATCACAACAACCAAGTGCACCAAATGCGGCAACATCACCTTCCCCCCTGCAGCCGACTGCTCACAGTGCAGGTCTTCAGAGATTAATTGGATACCTCTAAGCGGAGAAGCAGTTCTAGAAGCTGTGACACGGATCGACATCAGGCCTGCAAGCTTCGCCCAAGAAGAGCCCTACCTAGTAGCCATCGGGAGACTCAAGGAAGGCGTGAACACGTTAGCTAGGCTCGTAGGCGTAAGGCTTGAGGATGCTAAGGTCGGAATGAACCTTGTTCTGCGGCCCACACGGACAGCTGGAAGAGCAGTCTGGTACGAGTTTGCTCCTGCAACAGGCTTCAAAGAGAACAACAGCAGTTGAACCGTTTCAGCCCGTGAGCTCTTTTACGAGCTGCCTAGCTATGGTTAACCGCTGAATGTCGTTGGTACCTTCGTAGGTCTTTATGATCTGCGAGTCTCTGAGAAGCCTTTCCACCGACACTTCCGTTGATACGCCGTAGCCTCCGTGGATCATCATGGCTGTTAAAGCGGCTTTCTCAGCGGCCTCCGTGGAGAATATCTTGGCCATGGAGGCAGCTTCCACAAACTCCTTGCCTTGGTCCCTGAGGCTTGCAGCCCAGTATGTGAGCAGCCTAGCCGCGTGGATACTTACCGCCATCTCTGCCAACTTGAACTGAACTTGCTGGAACTCTAGGATCCTGCTTCCGAAGGCTCTTCGATTAGCGGCGTAGACGGCTGCCTGCTCATAGGCTGCTTGAGCTATCCCTACTCCTTGAGCTGCAACTCCGATTCTGGCTCTGTCATATGCTTCTAGGGCTATGTAGGCCCCTTCTCCCTCTCGGCCCAGCACGTTCTCTCTGGGCACTTTTACGTTGTCGAATAATAGTTCCGAGGGCTGGGATCCTCTGAGGCCTATGGTGCTGATTTTGCCTCCAATTGTGAAGCCCGGCGTGCCCTTCTCCACTATGAATGCTGTTAGACCTAAATGTCTCTTATCCGGTGAAGCAATAGGCTGGGTTCTAGCGAAGACTAGGAAGATGTCTGCCTTGTCTCCGTTGGTGATGAAGATCTTCCTCCCGTTTACCACCCATTCGTCTCCTTCAAGTTTCGCGGTGCTCTGTATGCCTGATATGTCTGAGCCTGCAGCCGGCTCGGTCATGGCGTGGGCTCCGATCTTCTCTCCTTTTGCTAGGGGTCTTAGGTAGCGCTGCTTCTGCTCCTCGGTAGCGTGGAGTTGAAGTGGCTCTGAAACTAGGAAGGTTCCGCCTAGGACTGTGGAGGCAGCGGGGCATATGCGTGAGATCTCCTCGGTTACTATGGCTAGCATAAGGGAGTCTCCGCCTGCTCCGCCGTAGTTTTCGCTGATGGTTATGCCGAAGAATCCTGCTTCAGCTAATCGCTTATTGATCTCTGGTGG
>JACPCU010000009.1 GCA_016184315.1 Nitrososphaerota archaeon | reverse complement strand
CAGACAGTCTCTCGGATCTAGAGTCGGCTCCACTATTCTGCCCAGGCGTCACAGCCTACAGAGCAGTGAGGCGAAGCGGCGCAACCCTTGGGAAACAAGCAGCAGTAGGAGGCATAGGAGGAGTAGGCCATCTTGCAATCCAGTTCGCAAAGCTAGCTGGAGCCCACGTCACCGCAATAACATCCAGCAGCCCACATGCTGATCTGGCCAGAGAAGTCGGAGCCGATGAGACCATCCTCCTCACCCCCATCGTAGACGCCCAAAGGCGCGACTTTCTCATAAACGTGGCTAAGTCGATGATCACCAGTCTCCCGGAAAAAGAAGACAGGATAACTTCAGTGGTCGACGTCGGTGACAGCATCGCAAATCTAATTGGAGAAGTCGCAGGACTCAAGGGGCCGCCTGGAGAATCCAACAAAGAAAAGAATATAGAAAAACAATAACGGAAAATCGAAGGAAACGCAGAAACCAAATAATCGCCGCCACAGCCAACGAAACCCCACAACTCCTCAACGTCGAGATCGAAGCCGCATACCGATCCAAGACCCTCAGAGAGTTCCTAGCCCAAATAAACAGCAAGTAGACCAGTTGCGAGCAAGAAACATACACTTGCTACGCCTCTCCCGGCGACCATCCCGGCCTCCTGCATAGGTAGGATCCTGGGTCAACCCCGTAGTGGCTGTGAACCACCCACGGCTAAAGCCCATGGACTTCCTTGCGCCACTATCTGATGAAGCTACCTGACAAAAGACGCCGAAGCCACACGGGGGAACCCTAAGCCTCAGCAAACATGGACAATACATCAGACTCCACGGAGCATCGTCGGATTACGCGGAGGCGTAGACTCGTCAGTCTCAACACACTTTGCACACCGAGCTATCTGGGCCCCAGAGCCAAGTCTTATTAACAGGACTATCCTGTTATCATGAATGATACGTTTTGTCGAAGGTTGTGGACGCAGTGTATGAGGGCGGCGTGATTAAGCCTAAGGACAAACTTGATCTCCCTGAGAAAACCGTCATCAGGATCAGGATTGAGAACCACTTTTTCGGCATGCTAGGCAAATGGCGTATCGACACGCAGAAGCTTATGGATGAGCTAAGAGATCTTCATGGCTAGATACTTCTTGGACACTTATGGCATAGTAGAGATGCTCAAGGGGAATCCTAATTATGAGGGATATGCAGGCGTGGAACTCGCGACCAGCGAGTTCAACCTCCTTGAAGTAGCTTATGCGTTAGTAAGAGACTTCAACGAAACAAAGGCGTTAGAGGTCCTTAGGAAGCTGAAGTCTTTTGTGGCTCTTCAGGTTGCTTCCGAAGATGATTACGTACGTGCCGCCAAGATGAGGTTAGAGAAGAGGAGCTCTAACTTATCGTTAATTGACTGTCTCGGCTACGTGATGGCTCTAAGGCTGGGAGTGAAGTTTCTTACCGGTGATAGACAGTTTCAGGAGCTTGAAAACGTTGAGTACGTAAGATGAAGGCCAGATCACACAGTAAGCTGTGTTCGAATACATGATCCGACTGCGATAACTTACACATTCAATAAGAACGGGAACAGAGTCTCTATGAATAAAGCGGTATTATCTGCCGCGTGTAGTCGCGGAGCTTTGAACAGGTTGCTCAGTGAAGCCAACACCATTGGCGGTTCCACCCAGTCATACCTATATAGAAAAGCAGGTCTTACGCATCAGGCATGACGCAGAGAGTCAGCATCGGCGAAGTATACGGTTAACATAAAGTAGGAAACGGAACTCATCATTCGCCGAATATGGAGAGAAAACTATTCGTCTTCACACTAAACTTCCCCCTCGGCCTACCCTGCGCGGTAGATCATTCAAAACACGGAGCATAACACAAACAAACCCGCCATGGTGATTGCCTCCATTCTTCCACTTCAAGCCCAGCGCGATCACATCCCGTGCAGATATCAGCGATACTTATACGCGTTATTTTCCAAGATGGCCCCGACATCCTAAGCGTACCATCATGATACGGAAATGAGGGATTTTACGATTCGTGCTACAACGATAAGCAAGGGAAATTGTATTGTAGAAAAACACGGTGTACTGGCTTACATTTTCAGAGGTGCTGTTTAATCTGTGAGCCATAGTGAATCATGGAACAGAAGGCAGGATCCGATAAAACAAAACCTAGCACATTAGCAGATAAAGCCATGTCGGAATCATCACGGTTGAGCCTTGAATAGAAATCCTATCTTTTGTGACTACCAAAGATAGCGGAGGTCTGAATTTTCTACCAAATGCCCTGAGGCCACGCAAATCAGATTCGTCTACGCTATGCCTGTACTTTACTTCCATTGGGAGTATCTTGTTGAAAGGATCTATTACAAAATCCACCTCAAAAGTCTCCCGCCAGTAAAAGAGGGGGGGAAAAGTGGATGCTTCCAGATTGAAGCGAAGTCTCCTTGTGTGATCCGCTACTACTGTTTCAACTATCCTTCCCATCTCGTTATCGTTTGCAACAGTCTGCTCATCAAAGACCGCCGCGGAAACATTCCTAATACCAGCGTCATTTATGAAGATCTTTTTCTCTCTGCGCGCTCTTTTCACTCTACTTTCAGAGTAGAACTCTACTTCTGAGATAAGAAAGGCTGTCTTTAGCAGATAGATGTACATGTTCAGAGTATCCCGCTTCAAACCAAGGTTTTTGCTCAGCTCTTGGCGGTTCGCTATTAGAGAAGAGCCCTTGGCCAATATGGCAAAGAGGTTTTCCAATGCAGCCGGGTCTCTGACCCTTTTTGTCCTTACAATATCCTTGTAAATGGTAAGGTGAATGTAATCTTTCAGATACTGAGCGGCAACTGTCATGTCACCTGTGTTTGCAATCTCTGGATAGCCGCCTTTGATCAGATACTGGTTAAGGTGTACGAGTATTCTGTCTCTGTACGGCAGTAATGCTTTGAACTCTTCATTTACAACCCTGTAAAATTCCTCAGGCTTGTTCTCTGTCAATGCCATTTTGAGCGCAGTACGTATTCCCTTGTTGTTTGACTTGACCAGCTCTGCAATTTCGCCTTCTTTGAATCTAATGTATTCCAAGAATTTCATTGGCAAAACTATCTGCGGGCGTATGCGGCCTACCAAGGCTTCCGAAGCCCCATCTACAATGCTGACGCTAGATGAACCAGTTATGACGAATTTCATCTTGTACCCAAGATCATACCACCGTTTCAATATGGCCTCCCAATTGTCCAATGATTGTATTTCGTCAAGAAAGACATAGATTCGATCCTCCCCTTTCTCTTTGAGTTCATCAAGGGGTCGCTTCAAAATATTGGTGGCGTACAGCTCGAATATCCTTTCAAGGTTCTTGACCGATACATTAAGGTAAGGATCATCAAGTGAAAGGAAGAGAATATTTTGCGCATTTATTCCATCCTCGCTAAGCAGCTTTTCAATCAGCTGGTAAACGATCGTTGTTTTGCCGACTTGACGAGGACCTATCAACGCTAAGATCTTGTCATCCACCAACCTATCCATGGTTTCATAGTAATCGCGTCTTTTGAACGGCTTGAGCTTGGCTTCAGCTATAGGTTTTTTTGCCCACCAAGGATTATGCTGATAGAGAATCCTAAGAATTTCGTCATCTCCAGCTTCGACAGTAAAATCCGAGCCGTCGGCTACTCTAGTCATTTGCCGATATATTTGATGCGGGCATTATTAAAGGTCACCATTATAATGGTGACATACTTATATAGTAAAGACCAACATAATGGCCACCTCTTATATAGCAGCAGACGTGTTCTGCAAAATCTACCTGAACATGACGACACCAACAGGAGTCCGCTGATTTGAGCCAGCAGCAGGTCCACAAATAGAATCGCCAGTCAATTACCTACCGCCACAAGACCGAACCGCCCAGTGGCACTAGGTTCGATCGGGACTAAGTTTATAGAACTCGCTCATAAGTCTAATATCGATGTCTAGGGTCGAAATTGTGGGACGCACTCGGTACCCAAAAGAGGAGCTGAGGCAGCTTATTCTGGGCCAACTCCAAGCAAGACGTGTGGAGCTCGACACTCAGCTTAGGGGTCTGAACGGAACCCTTCGCCGTCTCCGTCGAAAGTACAAGGTGAATTGGGAGATCTTTCAAGAAAGATTTGAGCAAGGCAAGCTGCCCGAAGATGCGGACCTCGACTATGTTGACTGGAAAGCAGCAAGCCGCCTATTGCCCGAGCTGGAAAGACAGAGAGACCAGCTCAAGGAGGTCCTTGGCTGATGGGCAAGATAGACGCATACTTTCGACTCACTCATCTCCCACCTGCAAAAACATCCACTGGTAGCCCGTGTCAGCATCCACGCCTGGGCTACAACTGAACGGGAAGGCTTCATTCGAGTCACAGCCAGCTTCGTCGACGGCTCCGAGCTCCACACCAGGGAATACGTTAACTAAAGACTTCTAAAACTAGACTACTCCTACCACTATCAAAGCAAGGATGGAAAGATCATCTTCAGATACGGCAATGCGCCGCATCATCCCGAAGTTCAAACTCACCCACACCATAAACATGAAGCAGACCAAGTTAAACCAGCTAAACGCGCACCTCCTGACCTCAATGACGTGCTTGACGAAATAGCCCGCAAGCTACGGAGATAACCATCCCCTTCTGCAGGATCTAGGCACAGTGACTCGCGTCCCTCGGCGTCAGCGAATAGATCCTAATGAATTTCTGAGCCTTGCGACTAAAACCCTCGTCCACATCCACGAACCTGACGGCTGGAAACCTCAACAGCTTTTCCCCGATCTCTATGAAGACCCTTTACCAGCAACCTACGCACAGCTCAAACAGCCTCACACCACGTCAACAGCGATGGGCAGGCCACGATCTATTCACCTCCCAAGGACTTCTCAAGACAGAACACTCCGAGTAATCAAACTGGCGTCAGGAAGACCCAAAGGCAAAGACGAAGCCATGAACTATTCTTCATCCTACCAGCACATCAAGAAAATCCTCAACGATCCAGCCGCCCATACCTTCAGACCCTCCTCAATACATATATTCAGCCCAAACCCACACAAAGAAACCAGCAATGGCCACCAGCGACCTACAAGAAGTCCTAAAAGAAGAAAGACTCGTCCAATCAGAGAAACCCCTAGACGACGAAGCCATCAAGAACTACATGAAGGCAAAACAGAAGAAGAGAATAAAACTCATCCCACTAGCCGACATCAACAAGAAGAGGACATAGATTATTGCCTAAGTACAGTCCTCCTCGAAAACAAAGCAGCAAAACAACTCAGAAGACTTGACCCAGACACCAGCCGAAGAATACTCCAAGCCCTGCAAACCCTAAGAGACCAAGGCTTCACAACCCTCGACATAAAGAAACTACAGGGACACAAAAACCAGTACCGGCTACAAGTAGGCAGCCACCGAATACTGTTCGAACTCGGATCCCAGAAGACAATAGTCGTATACGCAATCATGCCACGCGAATCAGCATACTGACCATCAAGACCCTCAAGAACTGAGCAACCCACAGCCCCTCACCGAACAGGTCAAACGCCCCGGCGACAAGCCCTTTTACCTACATACTACCACTAGTACCACCGTGAGCAACCTAGTCAAAGTAACCAGAAAATTCCAGGTCACCATCCCAGAGGAAGTCAGGAAGAAGGCACGCATCGAGATCGGCGAAAAACTCCTAGTCAGATATGACGATGGGAGGATAGTGATGCATAAGACCCCCGACATAGAGAAGCTAGCAGGAGCCTGGCAACACATAGAAGACACAGAAGACTTCATGACAGATACCAGAAGGCTCTGGAAAACATGGGCACTGAAGCAATGCTAGACGCCACGGTCATCATCGACCACCCCAGCCAAAACAGAAGAGAAGACAAAGGAAGAGCTCTGCAAAACGGTGGTCATGCCCTACGCTGCTCACGCAAGTTAACCCTAATAGAGTAGGCCTAGGAAAAGTCGTCACATTCAGTAAGGTCATAGCCTAGCGCACCACCTCCAACCAGTCCCGCTCAGTCATATCTATATAGGAAACTGGGTCTTACGCATCAGGCATGACGCAGAGAGTCAGCATCGGCGAAGTCTACAGAGAAGTAAAGAGCATAAAGAAGATTCTAGCAGAGTTGTCTGAAAAAGGGATTCTTCAGTCACTCGCCTCAGAAACCATAACCAAAGAAGAGGGAAAAGAAATAGACCGGCTCTTAGGAGAAGTCAAGAAAGGAAAGCTCGTTCCCCTACGCAGAGTGAAGCGTGGCTAAAGCTCCTTGTTCAGCATCGTCCTAAGTCGCAAAGCAGCCAAATCTCTTTCTGCTCTTGAGGCCAAGCCACGATCAAAACTAACTGAGGCTATAGAAGATTTGGCTGATTACCCCTTCAGCTTAAAGCGACACGACATAAAGAAAATTCAGGGTAAAGATCACACATTCCGTATGCGCACAGGTAATCAAAGAGCAATCTTCTTTGTAGATAAGGGAAGTGAGCGGATAATCAGCCTGAAGATAGACTTCAGAGAAGCCGTATACGAACGACTCTAACGAGAATAACTCAAACCACAACTTGTATCTTCCCGAGGCGAGGTACACCCTCTGAACATTATATTCTCTGTAAAACATGTAATACATATGGCAAAAGGGATGGTGACGGTAAGACACGTAGATGAGGAAATTCTTAGGAAGTTCAAGGCAAAGACCGTTGAAAAAGAAATGAAGATGGGAGCAGCCCTCACCGAAGCCATGCGGAACTGGGTCGAACAGAAGGAAGAAAAACTAGAACCCAACCAAAGAAACCTTCAAAATTAGAGAGCCTAATCAAAGCCAAGAAGCAGGTCAGATGGAGCGAGAAGGTAGACGAATTCCTATACGGGCTGCAGAAATGATATTTCTGTACTCAAGCTATCTAGTTGCAGTCACAGTAGAAAACGACCAGAACCACGAAAACGCGATTAAGCTAAACAGAGAAATCGCAAAAGGAAAGTTCGGAAGAGCTGTCATAAGCGACTATATCTTCGATGAGACGGTAACGGTGATCTTCGGGAGGACAAAAGACACCCATAAAGCCATCCTCCTCGGCACAAATCTTCTGGACTCTGCCAAAAATCATCAAAGTAGATAACAAGAGATTCACCGAATCTTGGGAGCTCTTCAAGACACAAGAGAGCACCAAACTCAATTTCACAGACTGAGCAACACTGAGCGTAATGCGGAGAAACGCTATCAAGAACATAGCTACCTTTGATAAAGATTTTGAAAAGGTCAAGTGGGTTAAGGTTGTTTGGGAAAAGGGCGCTTGTAACTTATCTGGAGAAGGGCGAACAAACATATCGGTCCCGCAACATAACCGATCCTGCAGGTCTCCCAAGAGTTACAAGAACCGCAGGCACAACGCATAGATCAACCGAAGCATATACTAAGCAAACAACAACTATCCTCCATTGACCCCGTATGTCAAATCAAATAACCGGATTAACAGACTCAAGAAGAGTTCCTTTCACCATCAGCCTGAGAGCTGACCAAGCAGAGCTGCTCTCCAAGCTGAAAGACCCCTCCAGCGCAGTAAGCATCGCCATAGACGACTCAATATCGAAGATGAGTGTCCTGAAAGCACACGCCAACGAACTGATCGACACAGTAAACCAAGTAGAAAAGAAAGGGATCGAGATCTCCACCAAGAGGAAGCTCCTGAAAGAATTGCAGTCAACCAACTTCCAATTACTCCGCGAGATGGCGGACACAGAAGACCTCAGAGACGCCCTCGCCTCCGAACGATTCATCAAGATAGAATACTTCGATCAACCCAAACTGGCAGTAAGAAGATCGACTGGTGAAACCGAAGTCATGGATTATCCATCTGTCAACGACCCCAGAGAAGTCACCCATAAAGTAAGATTCCAACTCGGCGAGAAGCATCAAGCATTAGCAACGAAAAGAATAAGAGGAAAAGAAGAGATTGATAACCTCTCGAAAACCCTTTCGGAACTAGAAGCGAAGTTGTCATCCTTGCAGAAACGCAAGAAGGAAATCTTGGACACCCTTAACATGACGTCACGATAAGACTCACACTCGAAAAAGCGACAGAGCACCTAACCAGTCCCAAGGAACGTGCTACCCGCGAAAATCAGATTCTCAAACAAAAACTCGACACGCTCATAGAAGAGATAATAAACAATCGTGAACAGCTAGCGAAAATACTGATGGAAACCGAGAAGAGCGCGTTCGAAACCAAGATAAGATCATCGACCAGGCAAACAAGGCCTAGCTGAGCCCACAGCAGGAGACGCCTTCGTGTAAGAACCCTCTGAACGGAGACCGTTGGTTCATGCTTCACAAGTCATGAGCAGCGCCACAAAAGCCATGAGGGGATCACTATCAGATGTTTGGCCAACAAAAGAAAGCAGCGTAAAGATCCAACGTAGATTCCGCAACAAATGGCAGGCAAGAGAAAGCAGTCAACTCCCGACCAGAACAACAAGCGGTACCTATCACTGCAAGGAGCCTACTCCTTCCCTTGTAATGGCCACCGCCTTAGCCAAAAGGCATATTCCCTACTTCCAGTAAGACTTTAATACTTTTACACCTACTATTCGACTGATGGTTCATAGAAGCGTAATCGGCCCGAAGGGTCAAGTAACGATCCCGAAGGAACTGCGCGAGAAATACCACCTACTGGAAGGAGAAGAAGTCATCGTTCTACCAGTCTCCGAAGGAGTCATGCTAAAGCATCCCAGGGTCACCCTCAGAGGGAAGTTCAAGGGACACATAGACATCGAAGGTCTCGAAAAAGATGTGCAAAAGCTGCGCAGACAGTGGCGAACGTAGATATGCCCGTCTACGTAGCAGATACTGTGGCGTTAGCCCGTTACCTAGAAGACTCATTACCCAAAAAGGCAGACACGGTGTTCAGGGAAGCTGAAGCGGGAAACGCAAGAATCCTAGTGCCTTCAGTGGTTCTAGGAGAACTCTTCTACATATGCCTCAAAGGAAGACTCAAGCTACGGGACCCATCCGCAATCATTGCTGAAGTATTGGACGATATCCAGTCCTCCACATATCTGCATCAAGCCGAAATGAGCCTCGAGGCATGGCAACATTTTCTAAGTCTTAGAATCCCTGAACTTCATGACAGAATGATATGCTGCATAGCGTTAGCCAATTCCGTAGATTCAATAATTACAAATGATCCAGAGATCGCGTCCTCAGGAATCAAGACTATTTGGTAGTTGCGTCTATGAGTTCCGTTGCATTAGCTCCGGATCAGATATGTGACTACGCTCATTCTGCGCAGTCATCCCGAATCAACACAACACTATCTAAATTGGTCTGAAATCGCGGAGAGTACTATAGAGGAGAGGGTGGAAGAGGAGATGAAAAGGAAGCGCGAAACGGATCCGACGGCAGTGCTTGAAGCTATTAAGGAACAAGACAAAATCGCTGAAGCGTTGGGACGGAAACCATCAAAAGAGTGGAGTAGCGTTAAGGTGATCAGGTATTGGAGAGAACACCGTTACTCATCATCGACGCGTCGGTAGCCGTCAAGTGGTACGTGCAAGAAGCTGACCGAGACAAGGCTCTGAAACTCCGTTAAGACTACGCCAAAGGCAAAGTCGACCTCCTCGCTCCAGAACTGAGCATCTATGAAGTCAGAAACGCTTTACGCCACCATCCCAACGCAGACGAGAATCTCTGTTCAGATGGGGTGAAGGGCCCTCCGCAAGATGCAACTCACCATGGAAAGACTTGAAGACGAACTCATCCAGAAAACGGCGCGAATAGCGTGTTCATAGAACATAACTTTCCACGACGCCGTATACATCGCAATGGCAGATAAAGAAGACTCAAAAGTCATCACTGCAGCTGAGCGATAGGTTTTCCATTAACCGACACCATAGGCTTAGGCTTATCATCGGCTAACAGGCGGAGTCCGAGTCCCGTACTCCCCTTACCCCCCGCCAAAATGATGACCGTCAGAGACCCTGCAAGTCAGAAGAAACCTCCTTTCAGACATGTTACCGGCAACTGACATTGAAGGCAAAGAGCAAGGGTTAATTCACTCTCTCCCACCAACAGGAATCGTGATCCGCCTCGGAGACGTGACAAAGAGGAACTATGAACCCATAGCCCAACAGATCCAAGAATTCATCTTCGACAAGAAGGACGAGGCAGGCGCCGAAGGCGCCGTAATAGGACTGAGCGGCGGCATAGACTCAACGGTATCAGCATACCTCGCCTGCAAAGCCCTCGGAAAGGAAAAAGTGCTGGGATTGATCATGCCTGACAGCAGAGTAACCCCCAAACAAGACGTCAACGACGCTAAAGCAGTCTCAAGAGCACTGCAGATAGAATCCAAGAACATCGATATTTCACGCATCCATGTCAAGTACATGACGAAGCTTCACCCCCACAGAGTGGCGGAAGGCAACCTCAGAGCAAGGATCCGTATGAGCATCCTCTACTACCACGCAAACCTCCTCAATCAGCTAGTCCTAGGCACAGGCGACAGAAGCGAAGCCCTCATCGGATACTTCACCAAATACGGCGACGGAGGAGTAGACCTCCAGCCACTAGCAGGACTCTACAAAACCCAAGTAAGAGAACTGGGCCGTCACCTAGGCGTCTCAACCCAAATCATCGCCAAGAAGAGCAGTCCTAGGCTATGGAGGGGACATGGAGCAGAAGCCGAAATTGGCGCAACCTATGAGGACATAGATCGAATTCTCTACGCCATCTTTGACCTCAAACTAAGCGAAGAGCAAACAGCCGAAGAAACAGGATTAGACACCAAACTCGTCGACAGGGTAATGACGATGCACCGACAAACCGCCCATAAACGCACCATCCCCTACTCCGTGCAACCCTCCCCTTAACCCTCATCCTTCCACCCCGAGAACCCACATCCAGACGCATCTCAAGAGGCAACTACTCCCGAAGACCTAGTAACCACACTCCAACCGATCCACGCCAATACCCCAAAGAACCACAGCCAAGACAACAAGAGCCGTAGTAACGTGCTCAGATACTCCAACAATACAACAAAACCCAGCACACAGAGAAAACCATCCACAAACAGCCTGAAAAACACCACAAACACAGCTAAACAGCAAAAAACAAACCCCGAACCTACATAAACCCCCCCACCCCCATCACAGAAAAACAAGCACACCAGCAACCTTCGATGCAACAGACTTACGCTACTTCAACCCGCAGAAAACAGCCGACAGTCCTGCAAACATTCTCTACGCATCGCCAACTCCAAGTTTGGCTGAGACACGACACAAGAATAATCAGCCACACACCCAACAGAACCCAAGAATCACACCACTTATAAGAACGGAAAACCATTCAAGAACCAAGGACGTTTTTTGGCAAAGGAAGCACAACTATACCATCAACTTCCTGGAAACAGAGTCAGATGCACAGCATGCGCCAGATACTGCAACATCCCTGAAGGCAAGATCGGTCTCTGCGGAATAAGAGGAAACGAAGCAGGCAAACTGATGCTTTATGTGTACGGCAAGATCATAACAGGCAACATAGATCCCATTGAAAAGAAACCCGTAACACACTACATGCCAGGCACCAAAATCTTCTCCATCGCCACCACAGGCTGCAACTGGCTCTGCCATCCAAGAGGGACAAAAATCTTGATGGCCAATGCAGTCCAGAAAAACATCGAAGACATTATTCCCGGTGACTCCCTTTGGTCCTATGAGACAGAAAACGGCTTCAAGATCGTCCCTTCGACCGTCACTCACACCGGCACAAGGATCGCTGAAACCTATGAAGCGCGATATGGCAACAGGGGCGAGGGCAGCTTCTGCGCTACTGTCGAGCATCCTGTCCTAACAAAGTCAGGCTGGAAAGAAGTGGGCCAGTTAAGGGAGGGGGACGAGATACTGAAAGTATGGTATCAGAACACACCAGAATGGAGAGCAAAAAGATATGATTCAATCAAAGATTCCACATTTACCTGTGGGGTCTGTGGCACAGCGATTGTAGGATTCTCTGCCTGGAACATACATAGAGGCAAATGCTACACTAGGGAACTAGTATGGACAGCTCAACACATGGCATCAGTCAGAAGACGCATGCTTACAAACAATCCCATGAAAGACGCAACAGTAGCCAGGAAAGTATCTGAAACCAACAAGGCGCGTTTCCTCGCAGATCCAACTCATCCCTGGCATCTAAACGTTGGGAGACTGCAAGGATGGCTGCACAGACATCCCTCAGAGAGCCAGAAGATGCTCTACAAGATTCTTGATGAAGCGGACATAAAGTACCAGCCGGAATACAGGATCAAAACTGAACAAAAGACGGAAGGCTCAAAATCATACCACATAGCAGATGCTGCTATACTCGAATCAAAGCTCGACATCGAAATCGACGGCTGGTGGCATTACAATTCACAAGAAGTTGCGCAAAACGACGCGATAAGAGACAGGACCCTCCAGCTCAACGGATGGAATGTCCTGCGAATATCCGGAAGCAAGGTTCACAACCATCCGGAAGAAGTTAAGGCACTAATCATCGAACGCATAAGCCCTGTCATAAGAAGAAACAAGCGGGCCTGGCTCGGCGTCAAATCGGTCAAACCAACAGGCTGGTTTGAGCAAGTCTACAGCCTTGAATGCATACCCAACCACAACTATGTGGCAGACGGCATACTTGTGCACAACTGCCAGTACTGCCAGAATTATGATATCAGTCAGAGAAGAAAAATTGAGGGCGTCGACGTCACACCTGAAGCTGTTGTTGAGATGGCGGTCACCCGGGGCTGCCAAGGCATAGCTTACACTTACAACGAGCCCACAATATTCATCGAGTTCGCCAGAGACATAGGAGTTGAGGCTCACAAAAGAGGAATATTCAACATTTTTGTCTCCAACGGCTACGGTACCCCTGAGGCAGTCAGCCTTGTCAAAAACTTCCTTGACTGCATAACAGTGGATTTCAAAGGTAGCGGAGAGCGATCGTTCGTCAGACGCTACATCAACATTCCCAGCGCAGACCCCATCTACGAATACATCTTAGACCTCAGAGATAAGACGCAGGTGCACATAGAAATAACGGACCTCATAGTTCCCCAAATAGGAGACGACTTGGGCGCTGCTGAGAAGCTATGCAGATGGGTCTACGACAACCTGGGTCCTGACACGCCGATTCACTTCCTCAGGTTTCACCCAGATTACCGCCTTATGCATCTCCCTTGGACACCAATTGAAACCCTAGAAAAACATCATCAAATCGCGAAGAAAGCGGGTCTAAGATTCGCTTATCTAGGCAACATTCCTGGCCACCCCTTGGAGCACACATATTGCCCGGGCTGCAGCAAGATCGTAGTAGAACGCTATGGGTTTGACATCGCAGGTTGGCACCTTGACAGTCACAACCGCTGCGAAACCTGCGGCCACCCAATTCCAATCTATGGGAACCTGAGCAACACAGTCAGAGAGAACCGTTTCCTGCCCGTCCTTTAGGGCGATGCGCCCGCCTTGATTCCCGGCGCTTTGTGGACTATTCTCTTCTTTTCGTCTATGATGTAACTCATGGTAGCGGCAAAGAAGCCTAGAAGTGCTGCTGCGATGATGATCGGCATGTAGCTCCCTGTTTTATCATATACCCAGCCTCCTGCGTATGTTGATATGCTGCTGCCAAGCTGGTGGCCGAGGTAAACTAGGCCATAGGTGAGACCCATGGAACGGGCACCGTAAAACTGGCGGCACAGGATTGCAGTAGGGGGCACAGTTGCCAGCTCAACAAAACCAAAGATAGCAACAATAACGTAGAGTGAAAACGTGTCAATGGGAAAGAGCAAACCCAAGAGGGCTAACCCCCGTACACCGTAAGACATTATGAGCAGCCTCCTGTTCCCAACGCGGTCTGCCAAGAACCCTGCAACTACGAGGCCGACAGACATGAATAAGCCCAGTGTCCCTAGGGCTCCCGCCGCCACGATCTGAGATATGCCCGCCCCCACAGCTATTGGGACAAGGTGAACGTCCATCAGTGAAACTGTGAAGCCGCAGACGGCATAGGCGCTGAAAAGTAACCAAAATGGCCGGGTGTTGAAGATGGTTTTGATGGGTGTCGCGCGGTCTTCTGAAACTGCGTCTTTTTTTCCTGTAAGTGGCTTAATTTCTTCGTTGCCTTCCTGAGGAGGATGTTCCCTCGCCAGCAGGAATGTTACCGGGAGGAGGATCACTAGTGTCAACACTCCGAGGAACACGTATCCTATCCTCCATCCGCTTTGAAGGATGATTAGAGACGTGGGTAATGCAATCAGGGGCAGCCCTGTTCCCAAACCTGTGGACGCCAAGCTTAGCGCGAGTCCTCTTCTCCTGACAAACCAGTTTGTCACAAGCACTGAGCCTGGGACACTGGCTGTGACCCCCACTCCCAGTCCACCTATGACGCCCATGTAGACATAAAGCTCAAATGGGTTCCTAGTCGTGGATAGAAGGAACTGGCTTGTCGCGATAAGGAATGCTCCTGCAGTCCATAGTCGTCTTGGGCCGAATTTGTCAACCAGTCGTCCAACAAAGGGCTGACAGCAAGCCATGACAAGCAGCGCCAGAGCTGCGGCGAAAGAGATCGAAGCCCGATCTATCTGGAATTCCTGTTGAAGCGGGAGAAGGAAGACACCGAAGGCGCCTCTTACACCAGAGCTAACCGTCCTCACCGTGAAAGCTACGGCTACTATTATCCACCCATAGTAAAAGGCGTTATTACTGAGCCTCAAAAAAGTCAGTTTGCCTGCCTCCGCATGGTCTAGATATAAACTGTTGATCTCAGCTTAGAAAGAAGTCACAGCTACAATTAACCGGAGTTAAGCTCTCCACCAGTCGAAAGCCAAGTAGCTTACCTTCTTCTTCGCAGAATCTGCTACTGCCACAATAAACTGTTTCCGCACCGTCGTCGCAAGTCTGCCAGAAAGAACTATGCCTGTTGCAGTCGCCTTTTCACTTGGCTTAGCCACTTGAACCAGAAAAGGCGCATGATCCAGTCCTGGACCATGTTCGTACACAGCAAAGTCGCATCCAAACTTGATCCCCGGTGTTACCACGTAGTGTGCGTCTCTGCACTCTTTGTATACTAGGAATTTTTCCTCGAAGTCGACGTATTGTTCTTTGCAGATCTCTTCGATCTTGTCGAGCTTAACTGGTTGACTGGTTACTGCGTCGACTATCTTGAGTCTCTTGCCTTTGGCTAGGTAGTATCCTTCTATCAGATCGAGGATGAGAGGCGCATTGAAATCGGCGCCCTTGGGTTTCGGGATTCCGAGTGGTTTGCCGTAGAATCCTTCTTGGTATAGTCTTCTGGAGTCTTCAATGTTCCAGACTACGATCCTGTTCTCAACAAGTTTTCCGTTTACCGGTCTCACGTTGTCCGTCAAAGAATTGTCCTACCTGTCCGAGTCTCAGAGGCTGATACCTAGTATAGTCATTGAGTCCGAGGCAGCCATGCATCTGTCCGTCATGTCTTCTAGAGCACCTGCTATGTCCTTCAGGAGAATCAGATCTTTTACAGAGTCTACTTCTTCCATGATGCGCAGCTCAGTTCCCCTATAGAGCTCATCCATCTGTCTTTCGACTTTCTGCACGGAAACAGCCAACTCAACTGCAGTTGTAGGGTTGATCGCAACTGCCCGAGCTACTTCATTGAGCCTTTGAACTGCTTCGACAGCTACGTCGATCAGTTTTGCGACAAGGTCTTGGAGTTCGCCTTTCTTCAAAACCTTGTTTTTTAGCTGAGAAATCCTGAACGCTATCCCTGTGATGTATCCGGAGACTTCCTCCACGTCGAAAGCTGCTCTCAAAAGGTCTTCTCGGTTCATCATCATTGTTCCGATGTTTGTTACTTCTTTGGTCAACATTCGTCTATGGTTCTCAACGTCATCTTCAGCCTTCATGATTTTGTTCAAGGCTTCCTTTGTCTTGGCCGCATCACCCTTCACCATGGCTGCATAGCAGTTAGGCAGCTCTCGGGCGGCGTCGAGTACTCGCCGTACCTCGTCTTGTAGAACTGAAAGAGTTCTTCTTCTAGCGAGTATCTCTGGCTCTCCGCTGAACATATAGAATAAACAAGATCTACATGCTCAGATTAAAATCTTTTCATTTATGACTCATAACGGTAGGGGTGGGGATTGCGCCAGTGTGCGAGTAGTCTAGGGGGGTTATATAAACAGGGATGAGACCTATCAGAACTGAATGATCCTTAATGTCTCGCAGTTATCAGGGATGAGGCATACTCCAATGAGTTATCAGAACTTCTTTTAGCTGCTCTTAGCTTTCACGCGGTGTGCTTCCAGAGGTTCTTCGATCTTCTTAAGTTGTGTCCGGTACATCCGGACTATCTCTTTGGTGGTAGTGGCGTCTTCAGGAGCCTTATCGTCTCTGATGTGGCCTGTGAATTTGGGGAACCGTAGGGCTAGTCCTGCGCCTTTTCTGATGGAGTCTAGGGCGCCTGTGTGTATGGGGCTGAGTGTGATTTCTGATGCTGCCACTTCGATTACGACTCTGGGCTCAAACCAGACGTCTGCTTGCATCTTGGAGTCTACTCTGGCGTGCACATGTTGTATGCGGTGAGGTTCCAAGAGTTTGGGGAATTTCTCTAATTCTTCGTCTGAGAAGCCTGTTCCCACTTTGGTGACTGTGCGGAACATGTCGGCGTCTTTGTCGTAGGCTGCGAGGAGATATGTTCCGAATCTTCCTGCTCGTTTGCCTCTTCCGTGGAAGCCTCCTACGATCACTAGGTCGACGGTGTCCATCAGTTCGCTTCGGTATTCTCTCTTCAGTTTCACCCATGAGAATTCTCTTGCTCCTGCTCTGTAGGGGCTGCCTAGTTCTTTAGCTACGAGTCCTTCGCAGCCCTCTGTGATGGCGTCCTGCATGTATTCGTCGATCTTCTCTGGTTTGCCGGTGGTTATCGCTGGGACTATTCGGACCCGTTCCGCTTCAGCTACAATCTTCTGCAGTATTTGTCTCCTTTTGCGGTAGGGTTCGGAGGTCAGGTCTTCGCCGTCTACGTAGAGTACGTCGAAAAAGTTTATTGCGACAGGATACTGCTTTACTGCTTCACTGATCCCGTATTTTCTTCTCCGGTGCATCAGTTCTTGGAAGGGCAGGTATTCTCCTGTGTCTAGGTTGATGGCTACTGCTTCTGCTTCGGCGATCATGTCTTGAGCCTTTAGGGTGTTGATGCATTGTTCGCGAACGTCGGGGTAGTGGCTGGTGATGTTTTCGAGTCTACGTGAGAAGAGCGTTACAGTTTTGTTCTTTTTGTGGATTTGTAGGCGTTCCCCGTCGAGCTTGTATTCCACCGCGCATTTGTCGCCCATCTTCTCCAAGATTTCTGCTGAAGTTTCTAGTCTCTCGGCGAGCATAGGTCTTATGGGTCTGCCTACTGTGATCTTGAAGTTCTTGACGGCGTCTAGTCCTCCTTCTTGGACTGCTTTTGCTACCGCTCCAAGGTCGCTGGACTGGTTGTATGCTCTTTCCAGTAAGGGTCTGTTTTCTTTTCCTCCTGCGAAGGCTTCTGCCAAGGCGTCTAGGACGGTGTAGTCTGCTATGCCCAGGCGGAGTGTCCCTGTTGCTGTACGGAGGATGTATTTGGCTTCTAGGGGCGTTGCGTTGTTGAGTAGGCTTGCGAAGCTTCTGATTTTGAAGTCTAGTGAGCCTTGTCCGGTTGTTTTGGCTACTTTGTCGAAGGTGTCGTAGACCGTTTGGACGGTGAGTGATTGGGTGAAGAGGGTTGTCTGGGTTTTATTGCTGAGGGCTTCTTGGGCTGCTTCTCCTACGTCTCCTGTCTTCTGGTATGCTTTCTCGATTTTGGTTTCGGGTGTGCCTGATGCCATGGCTATTGCTCGGATGGCGAGTTTGTCTGCTACTCCGATTTCTATTCCTGTGTAGTCAGGGTAGAGTTTGCCTTGGGTGAAGTAAACTACTTTGTCTATTAGATGTGGAGGCGTCTGTTTGAATAGTTGCACTAGGAGATAGGTGAGCTCTAGTCGTTTTGTTGTTTTGCCCATTTCTTCGTAGGCTTTCGCTACCGTTTGATATTGCAAGGGTTATGTGCCGCCTTGAATCGTGGATCCATTTCGGGTATTAGGAGATAAGCTGTGCGGTGTGGTCGCTTGTTTAAAGGCGCTTTATGTAAGTCGTGGAAGATTTATCTCAAACCACGGCTAACCATTGCGCTAGTGTTAGGCCGAAGAACAAGGCGGCAGCCGAGGCGTACCCAGAATCCTCAAACCTATTCTGAGCGTTGGGCTTCCCCGCGCTTCTGGCCACTGCGTGGTTCGAGTACAACAAAGAACCGGCGGCTCCGAGCTCGCTCTCAGTTCCACCTGACTTGCCTACTGTAGGCTAGGCTCCTCCTGAAACTTCTACGCCCACGCCTGGCCAACTTACAGGCGCAAAGAGCCAAGTGGGTGGAAACAAGATCCTTGCCCGAACCATGTGGGATCTAATCATCATTCTCTAGTTCAAGAGTGATCTGCCGGTCTATCTAGCTTAGGTTTAGCTGATCATTGGGTACATGGTGGTTGCTAGGTCTGCTATGTCGATGTTACACTGAGATATTTTTCCTGTTGCAGATGCTATGACGAGCATGGATGCACCTAGAGTGCTGGGGAGGTCGAGGGCTTCCCTTGTTAGACCTTCGACGATTTCTGTGACTTCTAGGTAGCGGTTTACTACGAGCCTCCCTTCGTCTGCATTCTTGGTTAAGAAAGCTTTCACCGCGGTTTCCTGCATTTCTTCCAAGCTTGTTGCTACGCGTTTCAGGGTTTCGCCTATTTTCTGGGATAGAGATGTGGGAAGCCTGTCGATGTTGTTCGCTATGGTAACTGCTGAGTCGCCTACGGATTCCAGGACATTGGATGCGACTCTGTAGTCCAGACAGTCCACGGCGGTTAACCCGTATTTTGAGGATAATTGGAGGTCTTGAGCTGCGCTTCTCAGGAGTCTGACCATGAGGAAGTAGAGTCTGTCTACTTCCTCGTCTCTTTCGGCCACCGCTTTAGCTAGGGTCTTGTCTTTCTCTACTAGTGCATCTATAGCATCTCTGACCATTCCTCGGGCGATTAGGTGCATTCTCCGGAAGATCTTTTCAGGTGTAAGAGTGGTGGGCTCTAAGAGGAATTGGGCAGTTATTGATGACGCGTCTTCTTCAACGATCTCTAGGCCGACTAGGTTTCTCACGGCCTTCTTGATTTGGCCTCGGTCGTCAAGCGTGATTCTGCTTTTTCCTTGGATCCTGATGAGGTGGTAACCTGTGAGGTATGCTCCGGTGACCTTGTTGATGAGGAGCTTGATGTATTCAGGTGGGTATTGGATCTCTATCTGTTTGACTTCGCTGGCTTCCTGCTTGTAGGGATATAAGATTAGGTAGTTGTTGGGCAACACTTCCATGGTGACGACGCTGCCCTTCTTCAGGTGGTTAAGAGTCACCCATTTCTTGGGTAGGGAGACTAGGGCCGTGCCGCCTCCCATTTCTTGAAGCCTTCGTGTTTCCATCTTGCAGACCTCTTTATAGTTCTATATAGAATATAGAGGGCATTTTAATATGAACGTTACGGTTCATTAGATTCCAGATGGAGGCGTCGGCCTTCTCACCTGGCCACATAACAGGGTTCTTCTCACCTCATTACGCTAGTGGCCACCCTCTATACAGCGGCTCGAAAGGCGCAGGATACTCTATTACTAGAGGTGTAACCACCAAGGTGAACGCCGAGCCCTCAAAGGAGAATCGAGTTACCGTCAAGATAAATGGAAAGAAGGAAAATCGCGCTCCAGTATCACAAGAAGTGGTGAACCAATTTCTCGCTAGGACCCAAGAAAACTATGAACTAACCGTAGAGCATAGGGTCGATGTGCCTGTGGGAGCTGGATTCGGTTCCAGTGCAGCAGCCGCTTTGAGTCTTGCCTTAGCTCTTAACGAGGCTCTGGGTCTAAGGCTCCCAAGTCAGGAAGCATCTCAGATCGCTCATTGCGCTGAAGTTCTCTGCGGCACTGGTTTGGGAGGCGTGTCAGGGGGATATGTTGGCGGTTTTGAAGTCAGGACTCGCACAGGAGCACCTGGAATCGGTGAGATCAGGCGCATTGATGATTGTAAGGGGTACGTCTCAATAGCTTTGTGTCATGGTGGTCTCTCTACTCGACAAGTTCTAAGGGATGTCAATGTGAGGAGTAGGCTGGCGAAAGAGGGTAGTAGGCTGGTCGATCGTTTCGCTCTGACTCCATCGATTGACTTATTCCTGAAGTTGTCTAGGCAGTTTGCTGAAGCTTCTGGGCTCATTCCGCTTACTTTGAAGAAGGTTCTCAGCGAGGCTGATCAATCTGGTTTCACTTGTAGCATGGCCATGATTGGAAAAACCGTGTTTACACTTGCCAAACAGGAGGAGGCCTCCGAGCTGGTTTCGATTTACCGCAGGCACGCTTCGAGCGAGGGCCAGATTATGGTTGCAGACGTCGAAGACAGAGGGGCTAGGCTGATTTGAAGAAACGGTTGGTCGTTCCTGTTACTCATCCTCGCTACGAGTCCCTTAGGCTTAGAGAGCTACTCGTAGAGCAGTATGAAAGCGGCGTGGTGGCCGTTGCGGGTTTGATTGCTCATGGCAGAGGTGAAGCGTTTGACTATCTGCTCGGGGAAACTTTGATTCCACCAGCATTATTGGCGATAAAGGCTGCAGCTGCATCGATTGTCCTGGCTAAGCATCCTGTGATCTCGGTCAACGGCAACTTGGCCGCCTTGGCTGCAAGGGAAGTCGCTGAGTTGAGCAGTAACGCCAGTATGGATGTGGAGGTAAACCTGTTCTACCGTTCTTCAGAAAGGGAACTAGCCACCAAGAGGGTTCTTGAGAAAGCTGGCGTAAGAAAGGTTCTAGGGGTGGGCAGAGATGCTTCTGAACGTATAGCGGAGCTGGGCAGCGAACGTAGGCGCGTAGATCCGAGAGGGATCTTCTCCGCTGACTTGGTCTTAGTTCCTCTTGAGGACGGAGATAGGACTGAGGCGTTGAGGCGAATTGGGAAGAAGGTTGTAGCCATAGATCTCAATCCTCTTTCTAGGACGTCGGTGTTTGCCTCCATATCTATTGTGGGCAATGTTGTGAAGGTTATGCCTAAGCTCATTGAGGAAGTCAAGAACATTAAGCAGATGTCCAGAGAGAAGGCTGGAGACATCATCAACAGCTTTGACAACAAGAAGAATCTGGAGGAGTGTATACGGTTCATAGCTCACCGATTGGAGCAGCTGCGCATCGGAGAAGCTAGTTTACCCAAGCATATTGGTGAGGCGGACTAGTTGGTAGAAACAGTCTCGAAGAAGGTTACTCCGCACGATATTTTGAGGAAAAAAGGTTCAGAGAAGATCGTGATGGTCACTGCCTACGATTATCCCAGCGCCGAGCTCGCTGAGAAGGCTGGAGTAGACATTGTTCTAGTCGGAGACTCAGGAGGCATGGTGATGCTCGGATATGAGTCCACTACGCATGTATCGCTGGATGAAATCATGATGCTGTGCAAAGCGGTCAGCAGAGGCGCCAAGAAACCTCTTCTCGTAGGAGACATGCCCTTCCTCTCATACCAAGTCAGCATAGAAGAAGCAGTTAGAAACGCTGGCCGATTCGTCAAGGAAGGCGGCGTTGATGCTATCAAGCTAGAGGGTGGAGAAGAGTATGAGTCCACCATCAGAGCTATTTGCAGAGCTGGCATACCCGTCATGGGCCACATAGGCCTGATGCCTCAGACGGCTGCTCTGTGGAGCAGCTACAAGGTTCGAGGAAGGACTGCAGATGAAGCTTCTAAGATCCTTGACGATGCGAAGGCCGTTGAGCGGGCGGGAGCCTTCTCCATGGTGCTTGAATCCATGACAAGTGAGGCAGCTCAGCTTGTAACTGAAAACGTCAGGATTCCAACTATCGGAATTGGAGCAGGCTTGGCTTGCGACGGCCAAGTCCTAGTCTACCATGATCTCTTAGGATTGCAAAGTAAGATCATGCCCAGGTTTGTGAAACGATACGCAGATCTCTCGAAGATCGTCATAGATGCTATATCGTCGTACAGGAACGATGTGCTGACAGGCTCCTTCCCAGCCGAGGAATATTCCTACCACATGGAGAAAGAAGAAGCTGCGAGACTCCAAGCCTTGAAGAAAAAGATGAGGTGAAGAAGAAGGATGAAGATCAGCATCATAGGAGCAGGAGCATTGGGATGCCTGTTTGCAGGCCTACTGACAGAGGCAAAAGAAGACGTAACTCTGATTTCGCATACCCCTGAGCAGGCAAGGGTCATCAGGAAACGAGGAGTCAAGATCACGAACAGCTCAGGAATCAGGACCGTATGTGTCAACGCATTATCTGAGCCGAAAGCTGAACACTTGCCAGACCTGATCTTGATTGCTGTCAAAGCCTATGATACTGATTCAGCAGCCCGCACCGCAGCAACTATCCGTAAGCCAGACACTATCGTTCTTACATTACAGAACGGTTTGGGAAACGTGGAAACCCTTGCCGAATACATTCCACCTAGAAATATTGCTCAGGGCGTCACCATTCAGGCATCGACTCTCCTAGACATAGGCAGCGTCTACCATGCAGCAGCAGGGCTTACCGTGATAGGCAGCTGGAATCGAGACATTCTCGCTAGCCTAGAAGACGTGAAGAAGGTCTTCAACAGCGCTTCAATTCCCACCGAGGTAACGAGCAGGATCGATGTGGCGGTGTGGAGGAAGCTTCTGGTCAACATCGCTATTAATCCTGTCTCAGCCCTAACAGGAGTGAGAAACGGCGATCTCCTCCGTTTTGAAGAGGTTATGCTTGTGATGAAGGAGGCTGTTTCAGAGGCTGCAAGAGTGGCTCAGACGGTCGGCGTCAAGCTGCCAGATCAAGACGCGTTCTACGATGTTTTCGTTGCTGCGAAGGAAACTGCAAGAAACAAATCCTCTATGCTTCAAGACCTGCAACGGGGAAAGGAGACTGAGATAGATTACTTGAACGGGGGAATAGTAATGTTGGGCAGGAAACATGGTGTGCCTACTCCTGTCAACGAAGCCCTAGCACAGGCGGTAAACAGAAGATCCGATACGAGTATGCTGCGGTTCCTTGAACCGAAAGAATTGTTGCGGTTTCTCCCTGCAAAGCCGATTCGCACAGCGTAGACCAGTTATCCGACTACAATGAGTTCCCTCGGATAAGAAGTCAACAATTTGGGAGACTCGTCCACTATCAAACTGTCCTCTATCCTGACGCCGAATTTTCCGGTTAGATAGATGCCTGGCTCAACTGTAATAGCATCATGTCTTAGAAGTGTCTCTTTTGCGTCTGGTGACACCCTAGGCTCTTCATGAACATCTATCCCGACTCCGTGACCGGTGCTATGGGTGAAGAAGGAGCCATATCCCTTATTCTCGATGAACTGGCGACTCGCCTTGTCAACATCCCCAGAAGTAACGCCGGGCTTAGCTTGCTCAATCCCAGCAGTCTGAGCATCCTGCACAAAGCTGTAAACCTCCTTCATTTCCACGTTTACACTTCCCACTCCGAAAGTTCTGGTTGTGTCTACAATATATCCGCGGTATCTTACCACCAGATCCATAACGACGAAATCACCTTTCTGAATCCCCCTGTCGGATAGCTCCGCATGGGGAAAGGCAGAGTTCGGACCTGACGCCACAATGAAAGGGTTAAGAGTCTCAGAGAATCCAGGTATATCGCAACCCAGCTCGCAAGCAGCCATGATAAGCTCCCCCTGCACTTTCCTTTCGGTAATCCCTACCCTGACCACTTCGAACGCTCGCTCATAGATCTTATCAACAATCCTGCCTCCGTCAACCAATGCTTCGAGCTCATAGGCATCCTTCACTCTCCTAGCCGAATAGAACGCATCAGGATCGCATACGACTCCGCTCTTAACCTTCTTGGACAGAGCATTGAAAACGGACAGAGAAGCATCATCAATACAAACGCTCTTCGCCTCTCCACACAAGGAAGCCGCGGCATCCAGCATGCTCTTCCCTCGGGGAACAACAATCACCTCAGCCCCCTTAACCTGGGCTGCGGCTCGCTCACCCTCCAGTGTTCCGGTGACAAAGACCATTTTCCCCTCGCTGAGCACGACGTAGCCGCCTCCCCAGAAACCCGTCAGATAGAACACGTTTTGAGGAGTCGTAGCTATGACTTGGCTGAAGCCTTTCTTAGAAGCCTGCTCAAACACTCGTTTAACCCGCTGCTCAAACATAGCCTCCTCCACCCTCCCCGCCGCAACCTCAGCCGCCCTCTTCTCCTTATAACCACCTATCTTCAATCTAATCCAAACACAGGAACCTACCTACTGACAGACAAACCAGAGTTTAGCCACACTGACATATCGGGTTCAGCAAGACAGAAATAGTGTTGATCGATGATTCCCTCTGCTGGTGTACCCCGAGCAGAATGGTCTACATCAAGCGCCTCGAAACCCGCGCCTTCAAATCTCTTGGCAGCAGAACCATGACCCTCAGCTTTGAGAAGGGTCTCACAGTCATAACTGGTCCCAACGGCAGCGGCAAAAGCAACATTCTGGATGCAGTAGCGTTCTGCCTCGGCGAGAACAACCCCAAGATGCTCAGGGTTCCTAAGCTAACAGCCCTGATCTATGACGGGGGCACGGAGGCCCAGCGAACCCTCGGTCTAAGGGTCACAGTCACTTTGGACAATTCCGACAGAGCCCTACCGGTGGACTCGGACAGTGTAACCATCGCGAGGGAGCTAGGCTGGAACGGCGAGAGTGCTTACTACCTGAACAGCAGGAGAGCCCAGAAGAACGCCATAACGAGCATCCTGGAGCTAGCCATGTTAACACCGTCAGGCCTCAACCTCGTCCCACAGGGAAGAGTCACAAGAATCTCCGAGCTAGCCCCCGATGAGAAGAGGCGCCTCATAGAGGAGCTGGCAGGAGTAGCTCAGTTCGACGAAAAGAAAGCGGAGGCCTTGAAGCAGCTGCACGACGCCGACTCCAGGCTGCAAATAGCCTTAGCGAGAATAGATGAGATAAGAAAGAGAGTCGAGTCCCTTGAAGGAGAGCGAAACGATCATCTCAGGCTACGCCACCTTGAAGACGAAATACGCTGGCTCAAAGCAGTCGCATCCTCCGAGCGGCTAGTCGACGTTCGCAGAAGCAGAAGAGGGCAGGAAAGGATCATCGAGTCTTTATCGAAGGAGGTTGACGCCGCTCAGGCTCATCTTGATGGTGTCAGGGCTAAGATCACCGCGGTTGAAGCGGAGAGAGCATCCTTCGTCAACAATGTTCTTGGAGGAGAAGGCGGCAGACACGTTGAAGTCCAAGTTGAAGCAACGAAGACAGCAGGAGTAATCGACAACACCAAGGACGAGTTAAGGAGACTCGAAATGTTTGTGCAGGAAGATCAAAAGTCCCTTCCGCAGCTGGAGTCGCTGAGAGAAGAAACAAGCAAAGCAGTCGAAGACGGCAAAGCCATGATCAAGGCTGGAAAAGACGCTCTTCGTGAAAAGATCAACAGCAAGAAGCGGATCGAGCGCACGCATACGGATGCTCGAAAGCAGGTAGCCAAGCTGGAGAAGCAGATTCAAGTCGTCAACGAGACGAAAGAGAAACTGGGAGCCCGGCGTGGAAGACTCAGCGAAGAACTGGGCCACATGGCGGCCAAGATAGAGGCTGAGCGAAGCAAACTTGCCATGACTGTTGAAGCTTTGAACAACACTCAGCAGAGATCCCAGTCATTCATAGAAGCATCTGAGAAACTTGAGTCAAGCCTAGGCGAACTAAGACGCCTATTAGAATCAGAGAAAGGCTCCCTTGAAAAAACGTCAGGCTCCTTATCAGCTCTAGTGGAAAGAAGAGAAAGAGTGGAGAAAGAAGTTTCCAAAGCCCTCGCAGTCCTAGGCAAAGCTGAAGACATGCTGATCAGACAAGAAGCCCACAAAACCATTGTCGAACACATCGCTGGCCCAGAACTGAGCCTAGTAAGACTCAAAGAAGCTGCCCAAGCAGGTGCAGTTGAAGGATACCTAGGGCCTCTGAAAGAACTGATTTCTTGGAGCCCTGCCTTCGAAGGTGCGGTAGCTGCCGGAGCATTGGGCTGGCTGAACGCGGTCGTAGTGGAAGATTTGAAGGCTATGCTTAACATAGTGCGGATGGCTAGGCGTATCAAGGTAGGCCGTATCACGGTTATCCCGCTTTCAGAGCTCTCAGGTTCCAAGCGTTTGGAGGTTCCCAGCATACAGGGCGTAAGAGGAAACTTGGCTGAATATGTGACCTGCGATCAGAGGCTGTCTGGTTTGGTTGATTTTGTCTACGGAGGTACTATTGTGATGGATTCCTCGCAGGCTGCGTACGTAGCTTCCACTCAAGGGTATCGGAGTGTTACTCCCCGGGGAGATTTGTTTGAGCCTGGGGGGAGGGCGTTTGAGACAGGTCTTGCTGCGAAGATTGCTTCTCTGGCGGATATAATCCATGACGAGGCATCTATGGGTGTTGTGAAGGAGGCCTTCGAGGCGTTGCAGAAGGGTGTTGCTAGGCGAAGGGAGGATCTTGAGGGTCTTCAGAAGCAGATAAGGGAGTTGGAGAAGGATAAGTTTTCGGAGACTCTGGCTGTGGAGCGGCTCGCCGCTAGGCTGGAGAGTTTCGCTGCTTTTGCGACTAAGTACCGTAGACTTAGGAAGAGCATCGAGGTTAGGGTGATCAAGCTCAACAAGGAAGTTGCCCAGATTCAGAGGCGCATTGATAGGTTCTCAGGTTTTGAGGCGGCTACAAGGTCTATGCTTGGAGGAGTGAACAATAGGCTTCAGGAGCTGAGCGTCACTGGGCTGGTTGAAGCTCTGAGGGTTCAGGCTCAGAAGAGGAACGAGCTGGCGAACAGCATTGAAGACACGACCGCCCAGATACGTGACAGTCTGACTGAGATGGCCCGACTTGAAGCGAACCTTACGAATCTCTTAGTTCCGAGGCTCAAAGATATGAATGTGAAGATCAGGGATGGTAAGAAGCGGCTCGCCGAGAATTTGAAGGCTGTTGAATCAAGGCGTGCATTGCTAGAAGAGCTTGTAAAGAAGCATGTTGAGCTGCGTAGCGAAGAGGAGAGGCTGCTTGAAGCTAAGAAGAGGTCTATGCCTATCCTAGAGGAGTATGATACGAGGCTCCGGCATCTGCGGAGCCAACAGGACGAGGTTATCCGCCAAGTAAGCAAGCTTGAGAGGGAGCGTCTGTCGTCGCAGAAGACGGTGGAGGGTCTTTCTGAGGCGGAGCAACGGGTCCTCGGGGAGCTGCTGCTCTACGGCTATCAGGAGCCGATCGAGTACTTTGTGGCTGCTGAGGATATGCTTCAACAGCTCGTCAGAGAGTATGATGATTTGAAGGGTAAGGTTAACCTTCTGGCCGACAGCCAGTATAAAGAGGTCTTCTCTGGCTACAAGAATCTGTCCCTTAGGAAGAATCAGCTGGAGACGGAGAGGAACGCAGTCGTCAAGTTTATTGAAAGTGTGGATGCGGATAAGAGGAAGGTGTTCATAACTACCTTCGAGAGGATCGATAGGGAGCTTAGGAATGTGTTTTCACGGCTCACCGGTGGCGAGGCGTGGCTGGAGCTAGAGAATCCTGACGATATTTTTGTGAGCGGGGTTTCTCTGATGGTGCATTTCCCAGACAAGCCTTCTCGTGAAACCGGTGCTACAAGCGGTGGAGAGAAATCTGTTGCATCTGTGTCCCTGATTCTTGCTGTGCAGGCTGTGCAGCCTTCGCCTATCTACATCTTCGACGAGGTCGATGCCAACCTGGACGTAGTGAACTCTGGGCGACTGGCAGACCTGTTAAAGGAGCGGGCCGAAGCTGCTCAGATACTTGTGGCAAGTCTTAAGGATACGATGGTGTCGCGGGCAAACGTGGTGCACGGAGTCTACATGGCGGGTGGCGTCTCCCAGCTGGTAAAGTACAGGCCTGGTGTAGAAGTTGTCACAAGAACCGCTTAGCGGCAGAGCCTCCCTCTCCAAGATGCCTCTGAACATCTTGGTGAACCCTAGGGCGCTCAGGAGCCAGAAGCCTTGGGAAGTAGACCTTACACAATTGTTAGAGGCTTTCCTGAAGGTCCTTGTAGAGACAGGGCACCCTGATCTTCGGTTAGCAGGTTCAGCGGCATTAACATCAGCGATCCTTTACCGCCTCAAGGTGGAGAGCATGTTCCTCTTTGAACGCTTGAAACCGGAGTTATCCTCAGAGGAAACTGAGGATCCTCCGCAGATAATCATCATGCCCTTCCGCTACGAGCTGAGATCCACAGGCTTGGAGGAGCTGTTGAAGGTTTTCGAGAAGGTGGTGGAGGATATTCTGTTGCAGAGCAGGGTCGTCAAGCATCCGTCTGTGGTGGCCGAGGCGGAGCCGCAGCTTGAAATCGATTTCTTCTATGCCAACATAAGAAGCTTGTTGGCGTCTTTCAGGGCTGAGGTGCTCGCAATACTGAGGTCTAGTGGAGACTTCTTCTTTACCGACTTCGTTAGGGGTTTGTCTCTTATCGAGAAGGCTAGGAGATTCGTTCTTCTCCTGTTCTTGGCCATGGATGGGATTGTCGGCTTGGAGCAGGCTGGTGAAGACATAAGGATTCTGAAGGTGGCCGAGCCTGCAACGGTCTGACGACGCGCTAATAGGCAGGATCGAGGCTGCGCTCTACGCTTCCGGCAGGCCTCTCACACCTGAGGAGCTTGCCCGTGCAGCTGGTGTCACATCGAAGAGGAAGGCGGTGACGTTGGCTAGGGCTCTGGCTGTTCAAGTCACTCGGGGATTGAAGGCCTTGGAGGTTTCTGAGCTTCCAGGGCAGAAGTTCGTTTTGCAGCTTAAGGCTGAATACACGTCGATCGCGAAGAGGTTCGCGTCCAAGCCTTTGCTGCCAGACTCAACTCTGAAAACGCTTTCCCACATAGTTTACTTTCAGCCTATAACTGCCAACGAGCTTGCCAAACGAAGAGGACCTCCTGCGTATAGGCATATCAAGGAACTTGACGCCCTTGGCTTCATCGTTTCTGAACCCGCGGGGCGAACCAAGGTTTACACAACGACTCCTGCTTTCGCGGAGTATTTCGGGCTCAGCCAAGATCCGGCGACTATGAAGCAACAGTTGGCGTCAACGAAGTTAAGGCAGCCTGCCGCCCAACAGCTGCCGGCGCCACAGAAGTCGACGAAGGCTTAAGTATGAAGAGCTGGCTAAGCATGACCCTTACGGTGGTGCGGGAAGATGCCTAAGACTGTAGAGAACTTGAAGAAGAGAAAGGCTACTGGAGGAAGAAGAAGGGCTTATCGAGGAAAGAGAGCCTATGAGGCTGATAATTACCCTGCTGAAACTGTTCTCGGGGAGAAAGCGCTAGTAGGGCGGCGCAGCAGAGGAGGAAACACCAAGATGAGCTTGAGAAGAATCCACAGTGCCAATGTTTACGATCCGTCCAACAAGACATCCGCTAAATCCAAGATCCTGTCAGTGGTGTCAAATACTGCGAACAGAGACTATCAGAGGCGACGTGTAATAACGAGGGGCGCAGTCATACAGACTGAAGCAGGTAAGGCGAGAGTAACTTCGAGACCAGGGCAGGACGGCGTGGTCAACGCGATTTTGGTGAAATAAGGCTCCTTCCAGTATGAAGGATCATAAACGCTGGATCATTTGGTTGGACTACTTCAACTCCAGCTTAAGCTCTTCTCAGGGACGAAGAGTTCCTCTTAACATGTCTGTGAAGAACCCTAGGGCAGAAGAGCTGCTGGAAGCCGCCAAGCAGCTGGGACTAGGTTTTGAACACGCTGAGGCTTCGCATCCCAAAAGAGTCAGCCAGAAGACCCATTACATTTCTGTTGAGAAGTCCAAGCCCAAGAGCGTGTTGTTGACAGATATTGCTAGGAAGATGGCGGCGGTCAGAGGCGGAGTAGCCACCTAGCGAGGCTTCTTATGCAATGTCTGAAGGCCAAGGATCAGTACTGCAGTTTCCACGACAAACTGACTTGACTATTATTAAGGAAGGAAGAACCAAGATTATCGTTCCGAGGCGGAGCATGGAGGCTCCTAATCCTCCTAAGCAGCCGGGCTTCTTCAATCCTTTGGCAGAGATCTGTAGGGATGTTTCAGTCGCCCTCACAAGAGTTGTGGCAAAGCGTCTAGGTGTGGGAGTCAGTGTCGGTGACCCTTTGTCGTCATTAGGCGCGAGAGGATTGAGAATAGCAGTGGAGGCTCCTGAAGTAGACGAAGTTCATATGAACGACCTGAATCCTTCTGCTTTGGCCTGCGCTGAAGAGGCGGCTCGCCTGAACAATGTGGTTGAGAAATGTCGATTTTCTAATCTTGACGCCTGCCTGTTCTTGATGCAGCACTCAAGAAAAGGTTCACGTTTCAACTTGGTTGACATTGACCCCTTCGGTTCACCAGCACTTTTCGTTGACTGTGGGCTCAGGGCGGTGAAGAATGGTGGGCTGCTTTCGGTGACTGCTACTGATTCTCCTGTGCTCTGCGGGCTGCATCCTGAGGTGGCGCTTCGGAGATATGGTGGAGTGTCCCTCAGGGTTGACTATAGTCATGAAATCGGTGCTAGGCTTTTGGCGGCGTTGGTTGTGAAGGAGGCTGCTCGATTAGATCTAGCAGCCGTCCCGGTGTTCGCGCACACTAGGCGGCTTTACACTAGAGTATTCTTCCGAGTAGTGCACGATGTTGAACAGGCATCCGCCATGCTGGGCAATTTGGGTTTCATCAACCATTGCTACAGGTGCAACAATCGCGTCGTGTCTCCTTCTATGCTGAAGGAATGCAGCTGCGGGGCTACTCTTAGGTCTGCAGGTCCTGTTTGGATTCATAGGCTCTGCGACCCTGATCTGGTCAAAGAGGCTCAAGGTTTGCCGTCGCCTTCAGAGAAGTCAGAGATCAAAGCTCTCTTCAACATGGCTCTCCAAGAGGCGGATATGCCTCCGTACTACTATCTGTTGGATAAAGAGGCTAAGAGAATCAGGGCTGCTCCTCCCAAGTTACAGCGCGTCTTGGATCTGCTGGTTTCGCAGGGTTATTTGGCGTCGAGAACGAGCTTCGACCCGAAGGGGTTCAAGACTGATGCTCGTGCCAACGTAGTTCATGAGGCGACTAAGAAGGCTGTGAGGGCTTGAAGTCTTTGCAGACAAGGTAAACCTCGCTGCTCTTAGATCTTGTAGCTGGTGGTCTGACAATGGTTACGCTCACAAAACTTTTGCGCAGGTCTCTAACAAAGTCTTCGAAAGCATCACCCTGGAACACTTTGAGAACTGCCGATCCGCCTTCCCTGAGCAGCGTGGGCATGAGCGACACTACGTGAGCTGTGAGACTTATCTGCCTATATTGGTCCAGCTCCCATGTTCCAGTAACATTAGGAGCCATGTCGCTGAGAACTACGTCTGCTTTCCCGGCCAATGCTTGTGCTAGATGTTCAGATACCGCTGGCTGGGTGATCTCTCCCACCAAAGTCTTGACGTTCCACCCTACGGGTTTGACTGGTCGTAGGTCGACGCCTACTACCAAGCCATTATGGCCCACTGCAACCGAGGCATATTGAAGCCAGCCTCCGGGAGCACAGCCGAAGTCTATGATCTTTTGACCTTGTTTGATGAGCTGGAACCGCTTGTCTATCTGATCCAGTTTGAAGTAGGCTCTGCTTCTGAACCCCTTCTCATGGGCCATTCTGCGGTAATGTTCGCGTCTTGCCTCGCTAAGTCTCATGGCCAGGAAACCGTTTGTTCATTGACACTGGCTTAAAGGTTCTCTTAGGAAGATGATTTTCTAGTGTATTCTTCGAGAACCCAGCCTGACAAGAGATTGCATGTGTATGGAGATATTACGCCTAGAGGCGAACACTTCTCCTCCACTTTGCAGGTTACGCACGGAGCCTGCTCGATAGAATCGATCTGAACCGGGAGTCTTAGGGGGGTAAGCTTGTATGTCCATCTCCCTGATTCTAGTATCCGTTCCCTCTTCACCATTCCTCTCTTCTCAAGGCGGATAGCCAGTCTGGAGCCGTCTCTGCTCGTTAGGCTGAGGTCTTTCCAGATCAGGCTTTGAAGTATGCCGTCTTTGCCGTGCTCCACTACCAGCTTGTAGACCTTGGATGTCAGATCCATGTCTTCATATTCTTCGCTTTCAGAACTCTTTTTAGAGTGAGAAACTTCAGTAACCAAAGATCAAATCAGTATTAAGTTCGCTCTTCTTAGTATAATACTTTACGGATAATCCTCAAGCTCACCATAATGTCTGTCCTTCCAAACTGAGATCTTTGAGGGTGGGCCCCAAGTTTCAGGCTAGGACTAACCCCTCAAGTGCTATTTCGATCTGTTCGTCGTCGATACCCATGTTTCTTAGGCTGTCTCGTAGCTTCTCTTCTGTTTTCGGCTGCTCTGCGAACACACTGAGCCTTGGCATGACTTGGTATTGTTTCTGGCGTTCCTCTAGGGGTAGGCAGAGATATGTTGAGATGTAGACTTTTGCGGCCACATCATGCTGACTTATCGCGTCGCCGACTTTGGTTGTAGATTGACTGTTGAAGTATTTCTTGAGACTGTCTATCTAGATAGATCGAATTTCCGTCATAGTAGGTTCACTTGGTTATCTCTTTCGACATATCGTTAAACGAATTCTAGTTCAACTAGTTTGTAGCTCTGGGAAAAGACGTCTGCCACTACGCTAAGGGAAACCCGTTCTATATACTTTGGAATACCGAATGGGAGGGTAAACCTTGCTGGCAACCAGAGGTCTAGTTGATCTACCGATAGCCCGTCTTCCAAGTAGAAGGCAACGGGACTTGCCTCGTATACGTTGCCCCTGACGCCTCGGATTTGACGTAGAAAGGAAATTCGAATCCCAGAAGTTGGACACACCTGTTTCCAATTGTGGCATTATCTTGAGCAGGCGCGGAGATGAGTGAGTTAAGTTAATTCTAGGGAACTTACCTGCACCCTGTGAAAAATCACCCTAACATGTGCTGTGCCTCTCCTGTAACCATATCTGGTCTATTCTTATTGCTGGTTGTTGTAAGAATGCGGTCTAGGATATTGTTCACCTATCTCTATCCTTTTACCATCTCAACTTCGTATGTGTTGATGAATTCTATTACGTCGTGAAATAGTGTTCTTATCCTGTCAGATTCTATTTTGGCTTCGGAATCATTCTTGAAAACACCGCACATTGCCCAATCCAAATCTCCGCTTAAGCGCGCAGAGAAAATGCAGGACTGTGATCTGCGGAAATAAAGGATTAGATCATTTATCCTGGACTCAAAATTCTCCGTCGAACGGAGCCTTAGGAGCATCAACCTACGGACATGTAGACCAACCTTGCCGTGATCGACTATTGCTGTGTACCCGCGTATCACCTCATTCTCTTCTAGCTTAGCGATTCTCTTGCGAATAGCCCTGTCTGTCAGTGAAACACCCTTCTCGTTTAGTGTTTTTCCCATTTGTCTCACTGGCATCCTTCCGTCTCTGCAAAGCATCTCCAAGATTTGGTGGTCTAAGTCATCCACAGTAAGCGTTATGTAAAGGAATTATATAAAGAGGATTAAGTATATCAGGAAAATTCGGAACTAAGTGGATTAGAAGCGACAATGAACATGTCTGTCACGATTCCGAAAGAATAAATGATAAATATAGGCTTGTTCAATATAGACCGTGAAATAAGGTTGTTTTCTCGCGGTCCCCATCACAAGCTCCTTAGAAGTCAATCGCGTTCATCAGCTTGCATGCTCGTGGGGATGGATTACATGGAGGCCATAGATGTGAACTCTCTTGGTCACCGCTATCGGCAAAGTGATTAATTATGCTCCAAGCGTCCGCGAACCTAGACGAGCATGATGACAACTCTGCGAAGAAAGGCAAAGAGGATCATTTGCAGGAGGTGACTGAGCCTATTAGCAAACTCGTCGGAGAATTTCCTAGGGGCACAGTTGTGCTAATACTGGAGAAGGCGGTTAACTATCTCTCTACTAATCTCCAAATCCTGAAGTATTTGGTGAATGAATTAGAGCTCTTCGGCATATACGTTACGATCAATAGGCCTTATGATACCATTTCACACATTCTTGAGGAGAATATGATTGATACCCAGAGATTATTCTTCATTGACGCGATTACAAGAACGGCTGGAGGCAGACCTACGCGGCAAGAGCGCATTATCTATGTTGCGTCACCGCAAAACTTATCAGAAATCAGTATCGCAGTATCAGAGCTTATAGGGATGACAGAAGGTAACGACAGATTCATATTCTTTGACTCATTGTCTACTCTCACAATCTATAACACGGTTGGAACTGTCGCAAAATTCGCCCATTTCATGGTCACACAAATGAGACTAAGCGATCTTAGGGGAATCATTCTGTCACTGGAGCAAGAATCTGACGCATCCCTAATTAATACCTTGGCACAGTTTGTCGATAAGGTGGTAAGGTGGGGGGGAATAGATGGCCGTTGAGATATGGTCAGTCCTAGATTTTGTTGCCGTGACCTTTACCATAGTTAGTGTACTGACTATTCACGGAGCGAGACAAAGGTTTTCGTCAACACCGATAAGAAGGTTTATGGGCTGGATATTGGGAGGGGCCATTCTATTTCTTATCATTCAGATAGCGCTCGCGAGCCGCATTGTTATTAGCGATATTTTGGACTTCGTATTCGTTATTAGGGCTATTTTCGCGACGTCACTTTCGATCTGCCTTATTGGGTTCGCATATGAGGTGAAGAGGTTTGCTAAGGTTTATGGTTTTTCCAAGAGTGAGAAAGAGTCTCTCACTCGAAGCACGTAACTCTTTTTTCGTTGTTGGACCTATTAACTAATCATAGGGTTTGTCAAGCGAGGGTTAGCAAACTGCGTAAGGTATACCCCGAGCACAAGGTATTGTGTAGGACGGTGTAACCTATGTGTGCTAGTCTGCGGGAGAAGGGTTTTGAGATCAACTTAGATTGTCATGCTGCACAACAGATCGAGGATTTTTTTTGCACCTATGGAACTCGGGATTTGAATCCATACCGGATCCAATTCTACGAGCCCAATGTAATGAGTTCAGTATTCAGACAAGAACGGGGTAATCGAAAATAGAGGTAGGGCAGTCTTAGGGTGAGTCAAGGACAGCCCTTCCATATGGTGAACCTTGGGGTTAACCTAGAACTTTACGCTGCGACAGCCTTCAGCCGCTGAGAAATGTGGAAGTTGTCCAATATCTCTCTGCACCTGTTCCTGACAGTCACCTCAGTCACCTCTGCGCATTCAGCCAACTCGCGTTGAGGTATGTGTCTGCTGAGCATCACGGAGGACACGTAGACGTATGCGGCTGCCAACCCGGCGGGAGCTTTGCCGCCTGAGAGGCTTGCGTTGCTGGTTTGGGCTGCCAGTTGGAGGGCTAGGCGTTCAACCTTTGTGTCGATCTTGGCAGTATTAACCAGCTTCGAGATGTACTTTTGCACTGTGGGCGGAGGCACATATTGGCTTTCAACCTCTTTCAGCACATACCGGTAGTATTTCGCCAAGGTTCTCCCGTCTATTCCAGCTGCTCTTGCAACCTCTTTCAGGGTCCTACTAATACCGCATTTTCTGCAGGCAAGATATACTGAAGCAGTTGTTATGCCGAGGATGGATTTGCTTTTTGTAACGTGCATCTTCACGGCGTTGCGGTAAATGTGGGCTGCTGTTTCCACCACGTTCTTGGGAAGATTCATGTTGCTTGAAATCTCGTTGATCTTGGATAGGGCGTTAGAGACGACTCGCTCTGAGGATGTTGTTGTCCGGATCCTTGTCTGCCACTTCCGCATCGTTCCTATGGTGCTCCGCATGTAGGGGTCGAGTGCTCGGCCGTGGGAGTCACGTAGAGAGTTACCGATCTCAGTGCTCAACCCGTAGTCGTGCAGTGTTAGGGTGAGGGGTGATCCTACTCTGACCCTTTTGAGCTTGTCTTCTGAATCCAAGGCTTTCCATTCGGGCCCATGGTCTTCGGCATTTTCCATGGATACGTAACCGCATCTGGGGCAGATTAGTTCCCCTCGGTCCGTGTCTCCAATAAGGTGGCTTTGGCAGACAGGACACCGGGTGTTGTCTTCAAACTCTCCGTTTCCAGACATTTATCTTTGGGCCTCTTGCAGAAAGACCTTGCTTCCCTGCATCTTTTTGTTTTTGTCCGTAAGAAGTGTTACTGAAAGGTAGGGGCTCTTGACTGGGCCTATGGTTTCCACGACTTTCCCAATTTTCCGGCCTTTTTCGTCTACAAGTATTGCGCCTTGATGGACTTCCCCGAGAGCTTTGATGATGAGACTGCCGCTTTTAGCAAGATGTAAGACTTCGCCAATTTTCCGCAAAACATCAAAAGTGTCTATTAGTCAGTTTATTAAGCGTTGCGAATATCTTTGTTTCAAGGGGATTTCAGTCAAGGATAATGAAATCTCACAGCTATCTTGTTTGGCTGACCCAGCCGAGTCTCGCGAAGACAGTCTCTGCTCTATGCTAGATGAAGAGGGTGACGGTTTCAGGGTCAGAAGCCCATCGCAGAAAGGTTGATGCGCCCACGATGCCGTCTACCTCAGGTATCAGATCCTTTTCTTCGACACCCATGAATCCCATGGTAGGTGAGCAGGCGTGTATTCTTCCTCCGCTCTCCTTCACCATCTTGATCATGTTGGGGACACTGGGCCAATACTTTTCGATCCTCTTCTTCATCATATTCGTGGCCATGGCGGTCATTCCTGGCAATATGCCCATGAGGTTGGGTAAGGGTAGCCCTGGATTGCCGACTGATCCTATCTTCACGGATTTCACACCTTTCTTCGTCAACACTTTCAGTCCCCAGAAGGTGAAGTAGAGGTCTACTTCCATCCCCATGGCTGGTGCAGTTGTTGCTAGGACGAATGCTGGGTAGAGCATGTCGATGGTGCCTTTGGACACCACTATCACGAGTTTTTTCTTGAATCCCTGTTTGGCTGCTTCTTGGACCTGTTCTGCTGCTAGAACCATTTTTGTTCACTTGCTCCTTTGTATGAGGAATCTGTAGACCTTTGGAGGGCCCTGTTCCTCTACGACTGAGATTATTCTGTGGCCCCGGCTCTTGGACCACGCGTCAAAGTCAGGCTTTGAGCCTGGATCTGTTGCTAAGACTTCCAATACTTGGCCTGACGAGATCTCCTGTATTGCCTTGTTGACGTTTATGACTGGAAGAGGGCATAGGAGTCCACGCTGATCTAAGGTTCGATCAGGTTTGCTCAAGCTGGTGGCCATTCTTAGATAGGTTTTCCATTATGTTCTATTTAAGAATAACAGCGTTATAATGTAGTGGTGCTTAACGTCCTTTGTTTTTCTGTCTCCCTGCAACCTTGACGTTATTGCGGAGCCTACGCGTACAGCTGCTCAAACAGTAGTCGGTAGCCTTTGCTGCCATGCTGAAGGGAGGGGCCTGTTACCACCAAAGTCGTTCCCCTTCACTCTCCCTCGCTCTATGCCAATTCGCTCCCAGCGCCACGAACAGGAGACAGCAAGCTAACCAGCAACGGAGAACAGAACCATCTGAATATACAATACAGTAGAGAGGCGTATGATTTGTGGGGGAATTGATGGTATTTAGCCTGAGAGGACACCGTTCTCGATGCAGCTCATGATGGCGAACTGTCGTGTATCTCGAATATTCGGATGTTCGACGGCTCGAAGCCGCGTTTCCACATCCTTCAAGACCATCTTCTTTTCCTCCTCTTGGTTTTGGCCGAGCATTGAGTCAAGCAGACCTTGCGCAGCCTTCATGAGGGTTTCCATCGGCACAGCTGGAACTTCAACACTGTAGAGCCGCGTCTTGATAGCAATATCCATCAAATCCAAGCGGTTCGTCGTAGCAAAGATCATGGTTTCCGAAGGATTCATGTTGTCTACCAGATGGAACAACACCGAGTTCAGAGAATAGTGCCACTCCCTAGCAGCACTCATACCTCTAGCCAGCATGAGTGACTCAATATCATCGAAGAGGACTACAACCTTAGGGTTGTCCACTTGTCGGCGAAGCTCTTTCACATGTGCGAATATCTCGTTGAAGACCTGCTCCGACTCCCCCCACCTTGGACTAGCAATCACCGCACTGTCCACCGGGATCAGCCTCACACTGGCTTTGTCCTGCATCTCGTAGGCCAGCCTCCTCGTCACCTGTTTCACTATCTCTGTCTTACCTGTGCCCACGGGGCCATAGAGCAGGAAGCCTTTGAACGGAGCGTTGACTGTGAATTTTCCACTAGTGAAGAGGTAGCGAGCGGTCTTGTAAAGCAGATCGTTTACCGGACGTAGAGGCTCCATGAGCTCTACATTTGCTATGTCTTTCCCGTCTATCTCCACAATTCTACCTTGTTCCTGGGGAGTGTGTTGATGGCTCAAATTTTCACCATTTCTAACATGTTTCTCAGGGTTCTCTGAGCGCAACCAACGGCTATCAGTCAGGTAAATAAGAATTTCATTTGTAACGCATCAGAACAACGTTTACAGCCCCGTTTAACGATCTTAGATCTGCGCATTGTCATCGCAGTTGTGGCAGCACTCGGCTGGCGAAGGCCTCCATTTCGTCAAATACTCCTTGCTGCCAGCCGTGGAACTGAAGAAGGAAATAGTCGAAGCCCGCGGCTGCAGCATCCTCTATCCTAGCTGCAATCTGGTCTGATCGACCATAAAGAAGACTTAGATTGGTCAACCTGTTCTTCAGTTCACCCGGATCGATGCCGGTCAGTCTGGCGTACACAGCTATCTTCTTTTCCAGCTCCTCTTCGCCATCAGCCACCAATATCCCTCCGTCTCCACCGTAGAGCAGTCTCTGAACAGTATTCGGCCTTCGCTCATAGGTTGCACATTTGGCGTCCAACTCCTTCATCTTCCCCGCAAGTTCATTCATAGTTGACAGCTTACGCTTCTCCATAACTCCCGAGTAGGGAACCATGTTTACACCATCGGCAAGCCTGGCAGCTACGGCTAGAACCGTGCTGCTGCGTCCAGCAACCCAGATAGGCGGATAGGGTTTCTGAACAGGTTTAGGTTCACACAACGCATTACTGACTCTGAAGACAGCTCCTTGGAAAGAGGCGGCGGATTTGCTTGTCCAAAGAGTCCTCACGATTTCAACCGATTCCTCAAGAATCCCCGTGCGCGCCTTCAGAGACGGAAACGGTATGCCGTAGGACGAGAATTCAGACTCATCATATCCTGCGCCCAAGCCGAGTTCAAGTCTCCCTCCGCTGATCTGATCTACAGTTGCAGCCATCTTTGCAAGCAGAGCTGGATTACGGAAAGAGGCACAGGTTACCGATGTGCCTATTCTGATCTTCTTCGTCTCGGTAGCCAACGCAGCAACTGCTGTCCAGCATTCAAAGACATCTAGACTGGAGCGCTGCATATGATCTGCAAGCCACACCGAGTCGAAGCCCAGATCCTCAGCTCTCTGCACAGCCTCCAAAAGCCTCTTGTAGGACACCCCGTAGGGCAGCAGGTTTACACCGAACTTCAAAGCGTTGGCGTTAATGGTTTATCTCGCCTCCAGTGGCTCCGCATAGCTTTGCCGTGCATGACATCTTTGATTGCCACAAAATAAGGATGTCACCTAACAGCATAGAAATATGCCGCGTCGACTTGATCATATAGACACACAACATATGGGTCGTTTTTGAGAAGCTTCAGCTCGATAGCATACATGCAAAGGGGGTCTCTGGACGGTTCAACAGCGAGTCGTCAACATCAGCAAACCCTATTCAAGCACCTACCCCGCGGAAAACAAAGATGTTCGGCACAATGCAATATCTGCAAATGTGAGAAGGCAACATCTTTAAGGAGACCCCAAATGCTCAACGGCGGAGAATAATGGGCTACGACGAAATCATGAAGCTCTTCCTAGAGCGAGGATTCCTTATGCCCAGCTGCGAAATATACTCAGACGCCCTAGCAGGATTCTGGGACTATGGGCCCCACGGCAACACCATCAAAAACCGCTACGTAGACCTCTGGAGAAGAGAACTAGTCCGAAGAGACGGAATGATCGAGATAGACGGAACCCAAGTCATGTCGAAGAAAGTCTTCGTCGCCTCAGGCCACTTGGAGAGCTTCGTCGACCCCATAGTAAAATGCGAGAAATGCAACGCAACCCACAGAGCAGACCGGTTAATACAAGAAGCAACAGGCCAACTGGTACCGGAAAGGCTACCTGTAGAACAACTTGACCAAATGGTAGTCGAAAACGGGTTGAGGTGCCCCAGCTGCAAAGGCCTCCTTGGCAAAGCCAGACGATTCAACTTGATGTTTCGCGTCGGTGTCGGAGCAGCTGACGATGACTCATATCTCAGGCCCGAGACATGTCAAAGCATCTTCGTAGACTATCCACGGCTCTTCAAAGTGATGAGGCTTAGGCTTCCCATCGGGGTAGCCCAGTTCGGAAAGAGCTTCAGAAATGAGATCGCTCCCAGACAGGGAGTCATGAGGCTAAGAGAGTTCTATCAGGCGGAGATAGAAGTCTTCTTCAACCCTGAGCGGGCCAATGATCTAGGTAAGTATGAAGAAGTCAAAGATCAGAAAATCAACCTAGATCTAGACGGAAACATGCTACAAGGAGTAAAATGCAGCGAAGCTTTTGAACAGAAACATGTCCCCAACAAGATAGTAGCATACTACTTGGCCCTCCTGCACCAGTTCTACGAAAAAGCTGGTTTGGACATGAAGAAGAGTAGATTCAGACGACTCGGAGGGCAGGAGAAAGCCTTCTACGCTGAAGCTGCATTCGACTTCGAAGTTGAAACCAGCATAGGCTGGGTCGAGCTGGTAGCCTGCAACTATCGAACCGGATACGACTTGGCTGCCCACTCCAAGGTAAGTGGACAGGATATGGCGGTGCTGGATGGAGATAAGAAGGTAGTCCCCCACGTCTTCGAGCTCTCCATGGGGATAGATCGAAGCATATACTGCATCACGGAACACACATACGCAGCGGAGCCGGAGAGAACAGTCATAAGATTCAAACCCCATCTCGCCCCCGTAACAGTAGGGATACTTCCTTTAGTCAACAAAGACGGCATACCTGAGACTGCTAAGGGCATCTACAACGCTCTTAAGACGCGCTACGACGCGTTCTACGATGAGTCAGGCTCCATCGGGAGGAGGTATAGGAGACTGGACGAGATAGGTTGCCCCGCATGCATTACCATTGACTACCAAACCCTCCAAGATAACACGGTAACCCTGAGAGACAGGGACAGCATGAAGCAAATACGCATCAACAAAGATCAAGTGGAGCTAACCCTCGAGAAAATCCTGCGCACTGAAGACGTCTTCAAACAGTAAGTAGCACAGATACAGCGACTAGAGCTCCCACCACAGTGCTCAGAAAATTCACCATGTTATTCTCAACCCATCCTACCCCGGTGACTGCATCACCTTTGACCCGATGGTGGCGAGGCGACTCTGAAACCTCTCCGCAAACCCCGCAGCGGTAACGTGCTTGCAGAGAAGCGCCGAGAAAACTATCAGCCAACATTCCTGCAACGCCTCCTACACTACCAGCTAGAAGTGTCTTTGCAGGCGAAACGTCAGCAGCATTTATGGCTGCTGCGATAATGCTGATCAGTATGGCGAAAGCCATTCCTACTAAAGTGCCTACCAATGTAATCCCCCCCGACGTTCCGGGAGAAACCGTTGTTCCCAGGCGAGTAATCAGACGAGGCTTTTCCTTGCTTAGGAGACCTATTTCGGTGGCCAAGGTGTCGGCGGTGGATGTCGCTAACGCGCCTAAGAATAGTGCGGTGAAGACGTTTCCCCCAGTTAACCCTTCAGCTACAGCTGCAGCTGCTGCAACGATTCCGTTGGCAACAGCGTTGCGAACACCTCTTACGGTCTCCTGCTCGTGGACTGTGCCCCAAGAGCTCTTGTAGTCTCTTCGGAATTTCGTGAAGAAGGTGGCTAGGCTGAAGAAGACCAGCAGTAGTCCGAGCCAGCTCCAGCCTCCGCCGAAGAATATGGCGAACGCTATGCAGATCCCTGCAAGTGAGCCTCCTAAGTTAAGAGCTTTAACTTTGTAGGCGCCTGCGCCCAGAGCAATTACAATTATTACTCCGAGTACCACGTCGAGCGTCAGGCTGATCGTCAAACAGTTCTATTCCGGCATCTCATGAGTTTGACTCATATACTTTTTCCTTCTGTTGCTTGACAGGTTTGAAAATAGTGGAAGACTGTAGGGCGATGCTGCCATGAATTAGGCGGCGGGGAAAGATTAAAATCTCCATGAAAAAAGATGCGTAGTCGGAGATCATCGATGGGCGGCGCTAAGAAGAAATCTATGTCACAATCAGATAAGAGTCAAGCTACAACCTCAGCCAAAGAGGCTCAGCCGACTAAGAAGGAAAAGAAAGGGAAGGAAACACGTGGCCCTTCACCGCAGAAACAGGTTTTCTCAGCATCTAGGTTAGACGAAAAAGAGACTATGAAGGCGTTAACGCAGCTGAAGGCGGTGACCCTGGGCGCTGCAGCGAGAGCACTAGGAGTCAACGGCTCCGTCGCAATGGCAGCTCTTAGATCACTGGAATCCAAGGGACTCATAACGAGAATCGGCGGCTACAGTGGCCACTACGTCTGGGCAACCACTGGTTCATCTGCACCAATCAAATAGCAACCTAAGCTAACAGCGACTGTCACAAGGGCACTACTCTTCCAGCCCTATCCAGCCTAGTGAAACCAAACTCCTTAGAGACTTCCCTAAGCTGCTTCGAGTCCAATACGGGCCCATCCCTGCATAACAGATACTTCCCTACTACGCAGATACCGCAAAGCCCGATAGCGCATTCCATCGGCCTTTCAAGACTAGCCTCCATGGGTATCCCCTTCTCCTCAGCCATATCAAAGACCATTCGCATCATCTTCTCCGGTCCACAGGAATAAATCTGGTCAAACGCCTTCTTACTCAGAAGGTCTCTTACAGCATCAGGCGCCAAACCCTTGACGCCTGCACTACCATCATCAGTAACGATCACAAGCCTATGAGGAGGCTTAATGATTCTCTCCGCATCGCCGAGCAACATCAGGTCCCCACTAGTCTTCCCTGCCAGAACCAGAGTAACCTTGGCGCCTATCCGCATCAATTCTTGAGACAGGGGAATCAGGGGGGCTACACCCGACCCACCGCCCACCAAGAGAGTTGAACCCTTCTTAGAAGTAAAATTGTTACCATACGGACCACGCACCCCGATCAGTTCCCCAGGCTTCAGGCTGCAGAGCAAGTTACTACCAGGACCCCAAGGTTTGACTGTGACCGCTGATCTTCCCTCATCGTTCATTACTGATAGACTCATGGGCATCTCGTCAGCTCCCATTGCCCAGATCATTGCGAATTGCCCGGGCTTCGCATTAAGGCAAGCTTCGTCCCTGAAGAATACGGTTCGGGCAGTCTGAGTCTCAACCCTAGACTCCTCAACCCTGACTATTCTGAGTCGATCAGAAGGAGTGAGAAAGACCGACAATTTGCTCTACTCTCTCGAACCCATGTTCGCTCAGATACCTTAGTATACCTTCATTGAGGGCTTTGAACACACCGTATCCCTGAGTAGCCAGCCCTGTTCCCACCTGCACCGCAGAGGCACCGGCAAGAAGCATCTCCACAGCATCAGACCACTTTGAAACGCCGCCGCAACCAACCACTGGTATACGTACAACACTTGAAATCTCGTAAACACACCTAACAGCAACAGGCCTGATGGCTGGCCCCGACAGACCCCCGAACTTATTCGACAAGACAGGTCTCTTGGCCTCAACATCAATGGTCATAGCCCTAAGAGTGTTTATGGCAGTGATGCCATCAGCCCCAACTGACTCAGCGGCCCTAGCGATTTCAACCACATTACCAACGTTGGGAGATACTTTGACGAAGACAGGCTTCTTCGTGCCACGCTTTACGACAGAGACTATCTTGGACACCATTTCAGAGTCCTGTCCCACTTCAACGCCCACTCCTTTCACGTGGGGGCATGACAGGTTGAGCTCGTAGCCTTTGACCGGCGTATCTTCAAGCAAAGGCATCATTTGCGAAAACTCTTCTGGTCCAGATCCGAAGAGGCTCATTATGATAGGAAGATCTCCTTTAATATTCTTGAGCTGCTCAGAGAAGGCTTGAACCCCAGGGTTACCCAAACCTATGGCATTAAGATAACCGCATTCCACTCCCACCACCGTTGGATTGCGATAGCCTTCACGCGGGTTTAACCCGATCGACTTCGTTAAGACTGCTCCTGCTCCAGAGTCCAGAGCTCTACGAAGCAGGCTGGGCGTTATCCCAACTACTCCCGCAGCTAGCATCGTCGGTGCGCTCAGCGTCAAGCCAGCAATGTTAACAGAAAGTTTTGATGAAGAAAGAGCTTCTGGCGCGGCCTTTGCCAAACAGTTATCAACATACCCTTTGAGTGAATGCGTTTAAGGTTTACGTAACGAACCTAAGCAAAAACTAGTGTGCGCTACGCCATGACAAGCTTAACGTAATCAACCTTTCTGCTGACCTGGAGTGCCCTGAACATCATGTCTATTCGCTCAGCGTCTCCTAAAAGTGTGAAGGTCTCCAAGCATTTCCCGTTCTCCAGCTTGCTGTGCATATGCGTAACGATCGTGTCGTCGAAGCTGTGTTTGATCTTTGTGACGATGTCCTCAGCTTTCTGATCGTGGGTTGCGAGGAGTATTGCGTTGAGCCTTCCACTCGCATTGGCGATGTTCTTAGATTCTGTCAGGAAACTTCTAACTGCAGAACGAATAAGCTCAGACCTCCCTGAGAAACCCAAGGTTCTTCGAGCATTGTCTATTTCCCCAAGTATTTCTTCATTCAGCGAAATACTGACAATAGGCATATCGATCAAACATTATTAAGAGTCTTAAATCTGTTACTATCATTCTTATTAAGAGAAGACTTAAATGTTAATATTAAGAACTGAGTGCCATGCGGCGAATGCAGATAATGGCAGCTGGCACCATAGCTGTACTGGTTCTGACCCTTATTGCACTGGTGTCCACTGGGTTGCCTAGCAGTCGGCCTTCATCAAGGATGCTTGTTGTGGCTTCCTTCTTCCCCATCTACGATTTTGCAAGACAAGTTGGGGGAGACAGGGTGGAAGTATCTACCCTAGTACCGCCAGGCACGGAGTTGCATGACTGGGAGCCTACTGTGGACGCGATCCGTCGAGTCGCATCAGCCAAGGTGTCCCTGTACAATGGGGCTAACTTGGAACCATGGGTGGATTCACTTAAGAAGGCAGTCGGCACAACAAGTGTCAACCATGTTTACACCAGTGAAGGTCTGAGTCTTCTATCACTAGAGGAAGGGGGGAGCGATCCTCATATCTGGCTGGACCCTCTAAACGCAAAACATCAAGTTACAGAGATCCTGGAAGCCTTTGTTAAGGCTGACCCGGCCAACAAAGCCTATTACGAAGCCAACGCGAACACGTATATGGCTAAACTGGATGCTTTAGACTCTGAGATACGAGCTTCTTTGACTAAATGCAGCCACAAGGAGTTCATATCCTTCCATGAAGCTTTCTCATATTTTGCCAATAGGTATGGCTTGACTCAGCTTTATCTTCTCAAGGGCGGCCAAGAAGAGCCATCGCCAGAAGACATTCTCAGAGTTATTCAAACAGCTAAAGAGAGAGGAATCAAAACGGTTTACGCTGAGCCGCTTCAAGAGCCTCGTCTAGCAGAAGAGGTGTCAAAACATATTCCCGGGGGAAAGGTTCTGCCTCTGAATCCTCTAGAAGAGGTTCCTGAAGAGGACATCAAGGCTGGAAAGGATTATCTAACTCTAATGAAAGAGAATCTTAGATATCTCGCAGAGGGGCTTGAATGTCATCCGTAGTGGAGCTAAAAGATGTCGGAGTGGCGTTCGGCAATATCCATGTCTTGGAGAACATAACACTGAGTGTTGAAGAGAAGGACTTCCTAGGTCTCTTGGGGCCCAACGGCGCTGGCAAGACCACGCTCCTAAAGGTTGTAGCTGGGCTGATAGAGCCTTACACAGGCACTGTAAAGATATTTGGTGAAGACGTATCCACCGTAAAGCGCCAAGTAAGAATTGGATACGTGCCGCAGAAGGTTGCTCTTCAAACACAGAATTTCCCTACAACTGTATCTGAAATAGTCGCAACAGGCAGAATTTCTAAGGGCAACATGGTAAAGAGGCTAAATGAAGAGGATTATCGCAGAATCGAGGAGGCACTGAAGTTCGTAGGCGTACATGAGCTGAGAAGACGAATGGCGGACGAACTTTCCGGCGGCCAGCTGCAGAGAGTGTTCATTGCGCGGGCGCTGGCAGGTGAACCGAAGATCCTGATCTTGGATGAGCCTACTAGCGGCGTGGATATTGGGTCCCAAGCTACTTTCCATGCGCTCTTGGAGAAGCTGAACAAAGAGCAAGGGTTGACGATCATGATGACTTCTCACGATATTGGTGCTATGTCACAGCTCTGCACCAAGGTGGCGTGTATCAACAAGAGACTCTACTTCCACGGGCCTACCGAGGACTTGTTTAGAGGAGACATATTGTCAAAGGCCTACGGTTACCCAGTGCGCCCATTCTTCCATGAAGAACATCTTGTGTGAGTCGATATGGTTCTCGACCTTCTGTCGTATGACTTTATGCAAAGAGCGTTGTTGGCTGCGACCATCATGGCGCTGACTGCCCCAGTGATAGGTGTGTTTATGGTCCTCAGACGCCTTTCTCTAATAGGGGACACGTTGTCGCACATTACTTTCGCCGGTGTCTCTGCAGGCGTCTTTCTCAATATGTTCCCACTTTGGCCTGCTCTGGTAGCTACAGTCCTAGGTTCGCTGGGCATAGCGAAGCTTAGGCGGTCAGCTAGGCTCTCGGGGGACGCAGCTCTAGCAGTCTTCTTTGCCCTAGGGTTAGGTGGGGGAATCGTGTTACTCAGTCTATCTCGTAACGTTACCGTCAACCTTTCCAGTCTACTGTTTGGGAGCGTGCTTCTGGTAGGCTGGGACGACATTCTTGTTATTGGCGGGATCGCTGTCTTCACTCTTGGAGTTGTGTTCCTGCTCTACAAAGAGATGTTCTACGTGACTCTCGACGAAGATCTAGCTAAAGTAAGCGGCCTCCCTGTGAACTGGCTTAACTATCTTCTTAACGTTCTTGCAGGGATAATCGTTGTCGCATCGATGAGAGTCGTCGGTATACTCTTGGTCTCAGCTATGCTTGTGCTACCAGCTTTGACAAGTATGCAGCTGTCTAGGAGCTTTAGACAAACAATACTCTTGGCCGTGTGTTTCGCCATAGTTTCAGTGTTCACAGGAATGTTCATCGCCTTTTATGCTGCTGTGCCTCCAGGCGGAACCATCGTTCTCACGGCTACAGCATTGTTTTTCTTAACCGCTGCAGCTAAGAACCTCCGGAGTAAGCTCAGTGCTAAACCGCTGCGAAATTGATGCGCTTCGTTTATTTGAATCCAGTTTGCCTGGCATAGAGCAGCGATGTCTGTGAAAGGAACACTGTTCACTACTGAGGCGGGCTGCATTCTCCTCGAGGATCATGAGACCATAGTTTCAAGTAGAAAGTTTGAGAAACCGCTCGAAGAGTTCACCGCGATTTCGAAGGGAGAGGCCGGGCCAGAGTTAGCTGCCTTTGTGAAGGAGGCTGTTGCAAGCGGAGTGGCCCCTATTTCAGTGGAATCGACGATGATTGGTGCGTTTGCGTCATGGGGACTGCCGGTTGAACAAACCGAAGATTCATTCCTAGATAAGTTACGGTCTGATAAGACTGGGCTTATGATCAGGGCGGGACTAGTTTCATCAGAAGCTGAAGCTAGAGAGGCAGTTCGAAAAGTGGCCCTTGCTGCCGCTGAAGCTAAGATCAGAGAGATGTCCACAAGCGTGGATCTTCAGGTTATTCAATCAGTGCAGGCCCTTGACGAAGTGGACAAAACTGTCAACGGATTTGCGTCAAGACTGAAAGAGTGGTATGGCCTACATTTCCCCGAGCTAGGAGCATATACTTCAGAAACATCCACCTACGCCAAGATAGTGCTGGCAGGGGATCGGAATAGCCTAACAGTTGACCAGCTTAAAGAAATGGGGCTCGCCGAGGACAGAGCCGAGAAGATTCTGTCAGCAGCAGCTAGATCTAAAGGCGGCGCAATCCGTCCAGAGGACTTGGCAGTCACCAAGAAACTAGCTGAGGAAGTTTTACGGCTTGACTCTCTGCGAGTCAACCTTGCAAGCCACGTTGAAAGCACCATGCTGAAAATGGCTCCAAACATTTCATCCACGGCTGGTGCAACTGTCGGCGCTAGGCTCATAGCCAAGTCAGGAAGCTTGGCTCGTTTAGCCCAGATGCCCGCAAGCACCATACAGATCCTTGGCGCTGAAAAAGCTCTCTTCAGAGCAATGAAGACAGGTTCCCGGCCTCCGAAGCATGGTATCCTTTTCCAACATCCTGATGTCCACTCTGCAGTCAAGTGGGAACGGGGACGTGTAGCTAGGGTCATAGCTGGGAAGATTGCTATCGCAGCTAGGATCGATGCATATCGTGGAGGCGAAGAATCAAATCTGGCAGAAGCATTGAAACGGCGACTCCAAGAGCTCAAATCGAAGCCGCGGAAAGAACCTCCTCCGAAAACAGAGGAGCCGAGGAGAAACAGACGTGAAAACCGAAGAAAACGTTGGTGATCAATCGATCATCTGGGCTCAATCTGGTCGGGAAAAGTGGCCCGCAACCCTAAACCTAGTCCCTGGCATCTATGCCTACGGAGAAAAAGTGGTCAAGCATGACGGTTCTGAATATAGGGTGTGGAATCCGTTTAGAAGCAAGCTGGCGGCTGCTTTGTTAAACGGGTTGAAGAGGCTGCCGTTTAGAAAAGGTTCTTCAATCCTTTACCTAGGCGTCTCAACCGGCACCACTGCGAGTCACATATCCGACATAATCGGAGAAGAAGGCGTTCTCTACGGCGTTGAGTTTGCACCTAGGGTAGCAAGGGAGTTCGTGGAAAACATTGCTAGACATAGGCTGAACGTTGTGCCGATCGTAGACGATGCAAGGCATCCTGAGCGTTATGGATTAGTTGCGTCTAGGGTTGATTTGGTTTACGTAGATATTGCACAGCCAGATCAGACTGAGATCGCTGTAAGGAACTGCATTAGTTATCTGAAGGCCAACGGAGACCTTCTCCTCGTAGTCAAGGCGCCAAGCATCGATGTCACCAAGAATCCGCAGGAGATAGTGGAGAATGAGTCGGAGAAGATAGTCGAATCTGGATTCCATATTTTGCAAATAATCAAACTGGAACCATTTGACTCAGCTCACTGGCTTATCCACGCAAAGAAGAAAGGTTAGTATTCGTCTAGAGTCTTCTTGCAGATGTTTTGCCAGGTCTTCCATGAACGTCTTACAAACGGAGGAGCTGTTTTCTTAGCTGAAAGCCATTCGCGGAGGAAAGTTATCGTTTTATCGTCTGACGGGTATCCGCTGCCCATATCTCCATATCGCGCTTTGAGTTTATCGATCTCTCGGTCTCTGGACACCTTCGCAATTATCGATGCAGCTGAAACCACGGGGTAAGTTGAATCCGCTCTATGAGACGATGTTATCTTGACCTTGGTTTCAAGAGCATCCAGTATTTGGGAGCCGAATCTCCTCGGATTGATGTCTGAAGCATCCACATAGGCAACGTCAGGCTTCAATTCCTCAATAACGCTGGCCATGGTTAAAGCCTCCAAATAGTTCAGTTTCCTAAGTTTCCTTCCTTTCAACACATATTCGTCGACTTGAGTTGGCGGTATTTTTCTGACGCATACTCTGGTCGCGACTTTCCTTATCTCGGTGTAGAGCCTCTCTTACACCGAGATCTCTGAGTTGAGCCTCGCGTTAAGCAGCAATGCTTACTCCCGCTATGACTAGAGGCCCTATGATGCAGCCACGTCCTGCATCATCAACCCCCACAATTAGAGTCATAGGGAGAAAACCTCTGCTCGATCTAGGTGCTGCCAGGAGCCTTCAGATACTTCAACACCTGCTCGGCAAGCATAGCAGGCAAATCGTCCCTATTCTCTAATGTAACCTCTACCACTTGAGTATCCATTGCCTGCTTAAGCTCTTCTATTATCGGATCCGGGAGCCATTTGTGGACAACTCCAATAACAGGCTTGGAGGAAGAAGCCACTTCTTTGACAGCCCTCCTAAACTCTGGGCTGAACAGTTCCATGGGTCCGACTTCATCGCACACCACAACATCTGAGTGATGAAGAGAGTTGAGTAAGGCCGGTGCGCCTAGATCAGCTAAGCCGCGGAGATTCACCCGATACTTGCCCAACTTGGGGCCTAAGGGTTGCGAAGAGGAGGCAAGCACAGCTTTGTTCTGAGAAGCAAGATCAACGATTTCAAAGCCCTCTCTTACACCTTTCCGTTTTATTTCCCTTGTCAGCACGCCACCGACAACCAAGCCTTCTGTCTGAAGTATCAGGATTGCTTTGGAGATGACACCTGTCTTCCCTATCCCAGGTTCTCCGGTAAGGAGCCACATTCGTATCCGTGGTCTGATGCTCATCGCTCCCCTTGGTAGAGTATTGATGTATAAATCGGAGAGGTACAGTCATTATGAGGAGCCAAGTACTTCAAGGGTGGACGGGAGATGGATGAGAAAGAGAGGCGAAGCCGCGCCTTACAACAGATCGTGCAGCACGTTGGCAAAGTAAAGATACTTTTCAAATGGAGCTCTGCGTTCGAGAATCTCATAGGAACAATCCTATCTCAAAACACGAATGACCACAACAGCCGACGAGCCTTTCAAACCCTCAAAAAGAATATCAGAGTAGACCCGTCTTCCCTTGCAGAAGCATCAGTCAAGTCGATCAAAGACAGTATAAGGTCAGCCGGCCTATACAACATCAAGGCACCCCGCATAAAGACCATCGCAGAACATGTCAGAAACACGTACCCTGACGGCTTAGAGACCTTACTCATTCAGTCTGATGACGAGGTTAGAGACAATCTGAAGAGATTCCAAGGCATAGGGGACAAAACCATTGATGTCTTCCTCGCCTTCGCAGGCGGCAGAGACATTCTACCTGTGGATACCCATGTTAGAAGAATTGCCACCAGACTCGGATTCGCACCTAGGAACGCGGAATACCGTGAGATAAGAAAAAGCCTCGAAGAAGCCACACCTACAAGTATGAGGCGAGACGCCCACCTTGCTCTCCTCAGGTTCGGAAGGACAATTTGCACTGCGAAGTCTCCCAAATGCCATCAATGTCCGGTAAAAGAACTGTGTCCGAGTAGACGCGATCTCTAACATAAATACCGCCACATGACCCCAGGAGAAACGAATTCAAAGTGAGTCAACCTAAACTGGTTGAAACACAGTTCCAAGACGGAATAGTCATCCTGACAGTCAATAATCCGCCATTGAACATACTTTCTCCTCTTGTCCTCACCCAGCTCAAGACAGCAACACTAGAAGCTCAGAACACTACTGCAGTCAAAGGCGTAGTGATAACTGGCGCAGGAGAAAAAGCATTCTCCGCAGGCGCCGACATCAGAGGCTTCCAACGAATGTCACAGGAAGAACTCCTTGATTACGTGAAGTTAGGCCAAGAAACCTTCACGCTGATCGAAGAGATGAAGAAACCCGTAGCAGCCGCGGTCAAAGGAGTAGCCCTCGGAGGAGGAAACGAACTAGCCATATCATGCGACTACCGCGCAGCATCCTACGACTCCCGCTTCGGTCAACCAGAGGTGAACATAGGCATGATCCCCGGATGGGGCGGCACCCAACGTCTCCCACGGCTCATAGGAAAAGCACGAGCACTGGAAATGATCCTCACAGGGCAGGCCATGGACTCATCTGAAGCGCTAAGAATAGGGTTGATCAACAGAGTAGCCTCAGCCAGCCAAGTAGTAGAGATCGCGACAAGCTTTGTAAGACACATAGCGCGACTAGCCCCCGTAGCTGTTGCAGAAGCGAAATCAGCCGTCAGACACAGCTTCGATGCACCCTCCCTCTCAGACGGACTAAAAGCCGAAGTTGAAGGCGTTATGAAAGTGGCATCCACCTCAGACCTGAAGGAAGGGATCGAGGCCTTTCTCACCAAGAGAGCCCCACAGTTCACAGGAAAATAAGGATATTCCGGCGCATCTTAGGCATGAAGTCAAAATACCAAGCAAGGTAGGTCTCTCTCTGTCTGCCTCCCCCCTCTCTCCAAGAGCTGCAAACAGAAGAGCCCAACTCAAGTCTCCAAGAGACACCATAACTAGCCAAGGAGAAGGGTTTTATACACCAATTCAGAGGCAGTCTCCCAGTTTGGGTTCTGGCAGCCAAAATCTGGAAGCATTGTACGACTCGATGAAGTCTCTTCTTGGCCAGAGAGCAGGAGTCATCAACGAGCTTAAACGATGCAACCAGAAGCGGCGTGAACTTAGGGCTGAGCTGAAACGCGTCTCCGACACAATCAAAAGCGAGAGATATGCTCTTGACAAATACTTTGATCAAAGCGAAGCATCTAAGAAGCTTAGAAAAGATATTCTAGCAAAAATCCGTGAAGTAAGGACTAAGGTCGACTCCACTGGGCAGATGCTGTCAAAGTTCGAGAAGGCGGCTCCAAAACTTTCAGGCGACATTCTACAGAAAAAACTGAAGGAATTCGAATGGAAGCTCCAAGTAGAACGGCTGACGAGAGAAGAAGAGAAGCAGTTAGTGCAGCACATAAAAGAACTGGAAATAAAACTCAAGCTTTGGAAACAGGCCTATTCGGCTAGGACTGAAATGTCAAAACTGCTTTCAGAGGCTAATGAGTTGAAGGCTAACCTCGATGAGCTGACCGCGCTGCGTCAAAACATGCGCCCAGAAGTCGAACAGAAGAAGAATAACCTTGACCTATTGATGAAAACCCGTGAGCAGCTCAGGGAAGAGATGAACGGAACCTTAACTGACATCAAGGAGCTGGAGGAGAATCTTCACCGTCTTGACGCAGAGCTGAGCAGTCTCGAAGAGAAGAGGAGCCAGATGCTTAAGGATACCCGCGAGTTTTCAAGACGGATGGACAGGGAGCGGCAGACCCAAGCAATCCAGCAGATGAAGAGCCAAGTGCAGGAGAAACTTGCGCGAGGCGAAAAAGTAACCTTCGACCAGCTTAAACTCGTCTTCTCAGACGAACATAGTGAATCCCTTAAGTAAAAGAGCAGCATTACTGATCTGGCTGGATCAATGAGTTCAACCACGGGCAGCGACCCATCCAGTCTCCTAGTAATGTGTGTGGACAGAGACGATGATATTGGAAAGAAGACTGGAACGGTCACACCAATAATAGGCAGAGAGACCTGCCTTAACGCAGCTTCAAAACTAGCCATAGCCGACCCTGAAGAGGCAGATGCTAACGCTATCTTTGCGGCAGTCAAGGTGTTCGACGAACTCTCCGCGAAAGGCTACAAATGCGAAGTGTCCGTAATAGCTGGTTCACCTGCAGGTGGCTTCGAAGCGGATAAGAAGATGCGGAGAGAAATGGAGCAAGTGACCAAGTCATTCACCGCGTCAGGCGCGGTTCTGGTAAGCGATGGCGCAGAGGATGAGAAAGTCCTTCCTATCCTTCAGGGGATTATGCCAGTGGTCTCTGTGCACCGAGTCGTCATAAAGCACAGCACCAGCGTAGAGGAGTCCTACGCAGTCTTAGGAAGATACCTAAAGATGTTAGTCTTTGATCCTCGATATTCAAAATGGGCCCTTGGTGTCCCAGGGATCCTTCTAGTAACATCGGTCCCCTTTCTCTTGCTTAACTTGCTTAGGGAAGCATCAGCCATCTTTGCGGGAATCCTGGGGATAGCGTTGCTGATAAGGGCCTTTGATGTCGACAAAATGGTTTCATCGGTTAGGGGTATGAGGCCTTCAGGATACATCCGGCTTTTCTCGGTCCTAGCAAGTCTATTGATCGTCCAAGCATCATTAGTGCAGGCATACGCAGCTTTAGCTAGGTTACCAGAATTTCAGAGATTATTGGTTGAACCTCAGTCTATCTTTCAATCAGGGCCGAAGATACTGGGAGTGTTTCTAGGCGAGTCTATCAACTTCCTATGGGTGGGACTCGGAGTATACTTTGGTGGAACTGTGTTATACAATTTCCTACGCGGTAGCACAAGGGTGCTCAGAGACCTTACAGGCCTCGCGATACTTGGTCTGCTCTACTTCCCCTTCCAACAGTTTTCGCTTATATTGCAGGGCCGAGGCAGTACTCAGCTCTTAGTCTCATTCGTCCTCTTCGGGCTCTCAATTGTCTTCTTAATCATCGGCTTGATCTACCAGTATCTACGCACTAGGCGCAGAGCAAAGGGGTAATCTTCTTTTTGCTGCCAACACTTCTCCGCTGGATAGGAGCATACAAGATATACAGCAGGTTCCTGCGCAATCAAATCAACAACGGCCACCTACCACAGCACGTTGGCATCGTTCTAGATGGCAACAGACGATGGGCGTACTCAAGACTTTTCAGCCCAAGTGAAGGTCATAAGGCTGGTGCTGACACGGCGGAAGCAGTCCTAGACTGGTGTCTGAGTCTGGGGATAAAGATCCTGACATTGTATGTGCTATCTACAGAGAATCTTCAGAGGCCCAACGGCGAGCTGCAAGAAATCATCAGACTCATCGAAGAGCGCCTTACGCGCCTCTCAAAAGACGAACGACTATGGAAGCATAAGGTCCGCGTTAAGGCCCTTGGAAATCTTGAACTTCTCCCTGGTAGCACCAGACAACTCTTGACACATATTGAAGAAATCACTAAGAACTATGATCGGCATTTCTTGAACATTGCCATAGCTTATGGTGGGCGAGCAGAAATCATAGACGCAATTAAGATCATAGCGGAGAGCGTGAGGAAAGGAGAGTTAAATGTTGACGATGTTAACCAGAAGACCATTGAGCAACACCTATACACCTCGCATCTGCCTAATCCTGAGCCTGATTTGATCATTCGCACATCAGGTGAGGAGCGGATGAGCGGCTTCCTAACGTGGCAGAGCGCGTACAGCGAGCTCGTGTTTCTCGATGTTGATTGGCCCGATTTTAGGAAGATCGATTTGATGAGAGCTATTCGAACATTTCAGAAGCGGTCTAGGAGATATGGTCGCTAAGCTGATTGAGACGAAGCCAGATCATTGATTATATGAGTAACCACTAGTAGTGGATAGGAGGGCAAAAGATATGCCGGTGACCGTTATAGTTGGAGGATTTTTCGGCGATGAAGGCAAAGGCAAGATAATTTCGCACCTGGCTTTGAAAGAGGAGCCCGCCATAGCTGTTAGGGGAGGGGTGGGCCCCAATGCGGGTCACACAGTGGTACATGAAGGTCGTGAAATCCGGCTTAGGATGTTGCCCAGCGCCGTGGTGAACGCTCGGATCCGTCTGATGTTGGGCGCAGGGGTTCTTGTGGATCCTGATGTTCTCCTCAAAGAGATTGAAGTGTTGAGTGTTGCGGGGCGAGTTCGTGTAGATAACCAATGTGCAATCATTGAAGAGATTCATAGGCAGAGGGATCGAGGAGGTCATTTAAGGCAGGTGATAGGCACTACAGGCACAGGGACGGGGCCGGCTAACTCGGACAGGGTGTTGAGAACCGCTAAGATGGCTCAAGATGTTCCTAGGTTATCAGATATGGTTGGCGATGTCGCTGATGAAGTTAATAGGACTATTGATCAAGGATTGGGAGTGTTAGTCGAGGGCACTCAGGGAACCTTCTTGTCGCTTTACCATGGCACCTACCCGTATGTTACTTCGAAGGATGTGACTGCTTCGGGCATATGCTCTGATGTTGGCATCGGGCCCAAGCGTATTGATGAGGTGGTAGTGGTCTTCAAGTCTTATGTGACAAGGGTAGGCGAGGGACCTATGACTGGTCAGTTAACCATGGAGGAGACTCAGAGAAGAGGATGGATGGAGTATGGGGCGGTCACAGGGAGGCCTAGAAGGGCTGCTCCCTTCGACATGAGTTTAGCAAAGCGGGCAGTAATGTTGAACTCTGCAACTCAGGTTGCTTTGACCAAGCTAGATGTACTCTACCCTAAGTCGAAAGGAAGGAGAAGGTTCGAGAATCTCGACGGTGAAGCTAAGAGATTCGTTGAATCCGTTGAGGAGGGAGTAGGTGTCCCTGTGACCCTAATTGGCACAGGGCCTTCAGCAGAGGAAATCATAGATAGGCGGGGCGCCATTTAGGCGGTTGTCTGAAAGCGGAAAGCGAATTCTGGTGATCGGGGCTACTGGTCAAATAGGCTCAGAAATTACGTTAGAGCTCCGAAGGCGTTACGGTAAAGATAACGTTGTAGCGTCTTGGCACAAGAAAGGTCTTAGTGAGCAATTAGAGTCAGGACCCGTTGAGCATCTTGATGCAACAGATTGTCAGAGCATTAAGAAAATTCTTTCAGAATACAGCATTGACACGGTTTATCATTTAGCAGCTATTCTTTCTGCAGTAGGCGAGAAGAATCCTCAGCTTGCTTGGAACGTGAACATGAGCAGCCTCTACAATGTTCTTGAAGCTTCAAGGGAGAAGGGGGGCATGAAAGTCTTCTGGCCTAGTTCTATTGCGGTATTTGGGCGTGGAGCGCCAAGGTTTAACACTCCCCAAGACGCAGTCTTGATTCCAAGCACCATTTATGGGGTGACAAAGGCGTCCGGGGAATTGCTGTGCAACTATTATGCCACTCGATTTAACTTAGATGTACGCAGCGTGAGATATCCAGGTATCATAAGTAGTGAGACTATGCCGGGAGGGGGGACTACTGATTACGCTGTTGAGATCTTCTATGAGGCAATCAAGAATAAGCGCTACTCATGTTTCGTGAGAAAAGACACGGTGCTGCCGATGATGTATATGCCTGACTGCACCAAGGCAGCAGTACAAATTATGGAAGCAGATCCATCAGATATCCACTGTCGCATGGCATACAACGTTACCGCAATGAGTTTCTCTGCAGAAGAGTTAGCCGCTGAGATCAAGAAGCATATCAAAGGATTTGAAGTCGATTATGAGCCCGATTTCCGACAGATGATCGCTGATTCTTGGCCCATGTCTTTGGACGATGATCTAGCTCGGGAACATTGGGGCTGGAAACCTGATTTTAACTTGACGACGATCGTAGTCGACATGATAGCTAAACTGAAACGGAAACTACGAGCATAGGTCTAATCAGCTGTTTTCTAATTCAAGTTCTTGTGTTGCAGTTAGCAGCCAGATTCTAAAGGGTTATCAATTTGGATGGCAGTGAGAGAACAGTAGGGTAGGATTGAATTGCGGAACCCCATCTCTTTCCTAAAAGAAGAATATGACGAGTTAGCTAGGAACGAGCTCAATTGGAAGCTTAGGTTATTGCAGGGGCCAAGCACGCCATGGTGTGTAGTTGACGGAAAGAAGGTTCTGATGTTATGCTCCAACAATTATCTCGGTTTAAGCACTCACCCAAAATTGAAGGAGGCTGCGATCCGAGCTGTTCAGAGTCATGGCGCTGGCTCCGGATCTGTTCGCCCCATTGCCGGGAACATGGATCTGCACATCGAGCTGGAGAGGCGGCTCGCAAAGTTCAAGCGCGCGGAGGCGTCTCTTGTTTACCAGTCAGGTTTCGCCACTAACACGGGTTTGATTCCTCAGCTAGTTGGCCAAGGCGATCTAATCGTTAGCGACGAATTCAACCATGGCAGCATAATTGATGGCGTAAGACTATCCCGTGCGGATAAAGCAATCTACAAGCATGTGGATATGCAGGATTTGACGCGGGTTCTTGACGAGGCAGAGGAACACAACCCTCACCATAGACGCATCTTGATAATCACTGACGGAGTTTTCTCCATGGACGGTGACATAACGCCACTTGACGAAGTAGCTAAGCTTGGAGAAGAACATGGTGCCATGGTGTATGTTGACGATGCTCATGGCGAAGGAGTACTAGGCGAGGGAGGGAGAGGAATCGTTTCCCACTTCAGGCTCAGTCGAGACCAAGTCCACGTGGAGATGGGCACCTTTTCAAAGGCTTTCGGAGTGGTAGGCGGACACATTTCAGGCTCACAGGAATTGATCAACTTTGCATATAACAAGTCACGAACTTGGCTTCTCAGCGGGTCCCATCCACCCTCAGTGGCAGGCGCATGCATAGCTGCTATCGACGTGTTGGAGAACGAACCTCAGCTAGTTCAAAAGCTATGGGACAACACGCGTTACTTCAAGAAGGCAGTGATAGACGTGGGATTCGACATAGGTAGGAGTGAGACTCCGATAATCCCGATCATTACTGGTGAAAGCAGCAAAGCAAAGGAGTTTAGTGGAAGGCTATTTGATGACGGAATCTTCGCATTGCCTATTGTATATCCGATGGTGGCTAAGGACAAGGCGCGCATACGAACCATTATGAACGCCGCTATCACAAGAGAGGATCTTGATTTTGCAATAAACACTTTCGAAAAGATTGGCAAGCATCTAACCATACTCTGAATCTAGCATACGCGGCATAATGGTTATACCATTGCTGTTTCAGCGAAGGATGGCTCGAAAATGGTAAAGATTGTTATTGGGAAGCTAAAAGACAAGGCGCAGGAGTTGGCAGAGTTCGTAGGTAAACGATTTCCTGACTCAGCCAAGCCGACTGTGTCTGGAGCAGAGATTGTCTTCGAGAATGACGAATGGGTCAAGACCAGAGACTTGAAGACCTATTTGAAACGGTTCCTCCACAACCAAAAGATGCGAGACAGATTCCGCGTGAAGGTAACAAAGGACACGTTGGAGCTCGTGGAGATCACTGAGCAGGCAGAGGAGTAGGGCCGAGGAGCGGCTTCTTCCTAATCTTCCTTGCTTCAACTAGAATTTTTCTTAGACGATTTCTTCCGGTTCTAGCGAGAGTCAACGCTTCAGAAAACTTACTTGCTCCGTAAGCATCTAACCCAGCCTGTAGCTCTTCCGCTGCCCGTCGAACTGATTCACCGAAACCCTCTGAGTCTGATTTGATTTTCCTAACTGTGGGAACCGCAGATTCACCGCATTCTAGTTTCAGTGCGAAGATTGCATGTTCAGCCTGACTGTACGCATCCCAGATCACTCTTTCAGCGTCAAGCAGACTCTTTCCAGCTGACAAAAGCGTCGCAGCTTCACTGGCGCCTCTAATTGCATCGTTCAATGCGCCAGTAATCTTTGCTGACCTTGACTGTGCCGTTGATGACATCTGCCTCCGAGCCAGATCAACCTGCTCTTATTTTCATTGCCTCTTGAAGCAGGCATACTCTTGAACGGTCATAGTCAATATTAGACAGGTAGTGATCAGTGTTGACGTAATTACATTATTATAGCCTAGGTGACAAGTCAAGACAAGATGACTCGAGTAACAGGTGCTGAGGCGATAGTAAGCGTTCTAGAGTCAGAAGGACTTTCCTACTTGTTCGGTAACCCTGGGACGACTGAAGGACCTATGCTAGATGCGCTGGTTGGAAACCCAAGAGTCCAATACGTCATGGGGCTCCACGACAATATTGCTGTAGCCATGGCTGGAGGGTTTGCAGCTGCCACTGGCAAGCCCGGCGTAGTTTCACTGCACACGTCTCTTGGAACCGCATCAGGGTTCCTAGGTATCGTAAGCGCCTATAACGAGGGGTTACCCCTCGTGGTCATAGCTGGACAGCAGCATACAAAGATGCTTCTAACGGAGCCTTCCCTCACCTTCGACCTCCACGGACCTGTCAGAGAATTCAGCAAATGGATGTGGGAGATCAGGGATGTAGAGGAGGTGCCCCAAGCCCTGAGGAGAGCTGTCAAAGTAGCGCGTGAGCTTCCTGCAGGCCCTACCTTCCTAATCTTGCCCAGTAATGTAGGACGTCAAGAAATCGACGTCGGAGAACAGCATCCCCCTGAAAAGTATCACACCAGCCCCAAGGTGAGAGGAGATCCTCAATCTATCATGAAGGCTGTTGAACTCCTTGTCGCTGCAGATCGCCCCGCCCTCGTCTATGGCGCGTCAGCCGTTCGAGGAGGAGCTGTGCCTGAGTTAGTTGAGCTTGCTGAACTCCTGTCTATGAGAGTCTTCGCTGCACCCCGGTTCCCACACCTAGCTTTTCCTACGGATCATCCTCTCTACTTGGGTATCTTCGACCGAGCAGCGGCGGAGAGCATTGACCTTGTGTTTGGCGTAGGCTTGAAGATGTTCAGAGAGCATGATTACGTGCCTAGACCCTTCCTCGCTCCTAACGTACGTGTAATACATATGGATCTTAATCCGTATGAGATTGCGAAGAATTTCCCTGTTGATGCAGGCATCATTGCTCATCCTAAAGCTGGTTTACGCGATTTGATTGACACGGTGAAGAGCCTGCTCACCGATGTGATCAAGAACAGGGTAAAGCAGCGTGAAGCAGAGGTATCAAAGATGAAGGAGCTGCTTAATGAGACTTTGGGAAATGAGGCAGCTAAAGACTGGGACAATGTGCCCATCAAGCCGTGGCGACTCGTAAAAGAGCTGAGAAGGGCGATGAATCGTCAAGGCGTAGTCGTCGAGGAAGCGGTCAGAAGCACCCGTTTCTTGGAGAGACACTTCGACATTTATGAATCAGGGACTTTCTTTCGCTCCCCCGGAGGACTGGGATGGGGACTCCCTGCTTCTGTCGGTGTCAGCCTTGGTATGCCCGACCGACAGGTAGCTGCCTATGTGGGTGATGGCAGCTTCATGTATGCCCCTCAGACTTTATGGACTATGGCTCACTATAAGGTGCCCGTGGTCACCGTTGTGTGCAACAATAAGGCCTATGTATCACAGAAGTCATTCCTCTTCCAGCTGGGTGGCCACGCTGCTAAGACAGGGAGATACGTTGGCGGTGACATAGTGGATCCGGAGATTGATTTTGTGCGACTGGCTTCAGGACTAGGAGTCAAAGGAGTGAAAGTGGAAAAGCCTGGCGACTTGGCGCCGCGGTTGAAGGAAGCGTTCGCTTCAGGGGAACCTTATTTGCTGGATGTAGCTATTGACGCGAAGGAGGCCGGCGTAGGAACCCGTCTGCCAAGCTAGTGTTAAAGTTATTAGCGTTGACATGTATATTGATACCGTGAGTGTTCAGCTCCCTCTCTTCCCTTTGAGGACAGTCCGGTTCCCCACCCTGAGCGTCAGGATACATGTGTTCGAGGAGCGTTATCGTTCACTAACCAAACTCTGCCTCAGCGAGGATTCTTCATTCTGAGTATGTCTCATCAAAGTGGGCCATGAAGTAGGCGGGCCAGCAGTCCCCCACGACATGGGAACGGAAGCCAAGATCCTTCAGGCCGATGAGTATCAAGATGGCAGGTACGATCTTCTTGTGCTCGGGGGTAGAAGGTTCCGTATCCAAGACTTGCATCGGGGCAAGTCGTATCTTGAAGGCAAAGTGGAGTGGGTAGAGGAACCTAAGGAGGATCCCGTGGTTCTTATGCGGCTGAGGAAGGCTGTTGAAGCCAAGCTGAATAAGTATGTGGACATCGCGGGAGCTTCGATTCTACATTCTTTCCAAAGTCTTCTTCCCATGGCTGATTCTGATCATGCCTCAGTGTCTTATCTTCTGGCTCAAATCCTTCCTGCAAACGCAGTTAAACAGCAGAAGATGCTGGAAGCACAGACAGTCGAGGAGCGCTTAGAAATGGAGATAGACGTTCTCAATTCTCTGATACTTGATTTTACGTCTAAGAGGCAGCTTGGACACTAAGACTCTACCACTTCCTGAGGTCGCCCTCTAGGAGACCGCTCCCGATATGGATGCGATCTATGTGCTTGGAGAGTGCCATGGGGTCTGGGAAGAGAGAGCCGCAATAGGGGCATGTTACTCCCGTGGGTAGTTCTAGTTCCGCCAGTGGAGTCAATTCACCTTTTAAGTCGCCGACAATGGTTCTCTGTGAGATTACTCCCAGCGTCTTTCCGTCTTCTTTGACGATGAGCCTCCTGAATCCGTGCTTAGCCATGATGGCTATGGCTTCTTTCACCTTGGTTCCTTTCTTGACTGAGATTAGCGGTGAGGACATGACTTGTTTGAGACTGGTTTTGTCTGGGGGTAGCCCTTGGGCGATCAGCCTGTAGACCATGTCTCTTTCTGTAACGATTCCTTTGGCTTCGCCTTTTCGGGTGATAATTATGCTACCGACTCCTTTCTTCTGCATAAGCTTGGCAGCTTCAGAGCATTTTGTCTCCTCGTCTAGGGTGAATACCTCTTTGTTGGCGAAGGCTTCTACGGGCTTATCCAACATTTCTGTGACCGATTTCTCCACTGGGGTGCTCATGCTCTGTCCTTCCTGTGGTGGCAAGAACGAGGATATTAAGGGATTCGTGGCTGGGTTCTGATGATTCTTATGGGTATGGTTTATCTTCCGTGTAGGATCTTAGGAGCCCCCTTGTAATATAAGCCGTCAGTCAAGATACTCTTCCCGTGTCCAGGGTTATCAAAACCTGTGGCTGTGCTAGAGTCGTCAGGCTACTGTCAGGTAGGCCGATCATCCGCTGATTGCGGCTGAGGAAGGGCGGTGATATCTGAACCTTCGTTTGATTTCTCCTTCATGATGCATAGAAACCCCTTCATATTTAGACTCTGAATTCACCCTGGTGTCTATGCGTTCATATGCTGGCAGCAAATAACTCGGTAGTGTCTCTTGTTCAACAAGATGCTTATATCTGGATGGGATGAGTTTCGGATAGCGAATGACCCTAGTCTTAAGTGACGTTGACATCTCTCAACTATACAACATGAAGAGCTGTGTGGAGGCATGCGAAGAAGCCTACCGTGAGCTTGCGTTCGGCAGGGCGCCAACATATACGAGGAGAGATCTGATCTTTCCTACTGAGCAGTCTGACACAGTATACAGGTTTGTCACCATGGAGGGCGGCATTCAGAGCATGGGTGTTGTTGCTCAGAGGATTGATTCTGAGAAGGTTGCATGGAGGAGTGAACAGGGAGTACTGAAGCAGTTGGAGATTCCCGTTACTGCAAATGGGCGATATGTAGGGATCATCTATCTTTACAGCACAGGGACAGGTGAACTACTGGCCATTATGAATGATGGGGAGATAGGTAGGATGAGAGTTGCTGCGACCTGCGGTGTAGCAGCTAAATACATGGCTAGAAACGACTCTGAGACTTTGGGTTTATTCGGAGCGGGATGGCAGGCCGGAGCCCAGATCCCGGCCATAGCCGCAATTAGAGGCATTAGGAGAGTCAAGGTTTACAGTCCGACTGACACGAAGCGAAAAGCCTTCTGCGGAGAGATGAGTAGTAAGACAGGTTTGGATGTTGTGCCTGTCGATGAACCCATCGGTGCTGTTAGAGGTATGGACATTGTTGCCGCTGCAACTAGCTCTAGGGAGCCAGTGGTTAAGGGTGCTTGGTTGGAGGAGGGGCAACACGCGGGATGTATTGTTCAAAGTGAGTTGGATGAAGAGGCATGGAGTAGAGCTGATATTGCTGTAATTAGTCATCTGTGGAAGAGCGAGGTGAGGGCCGCGGGGAACACAGAGAGGTTCTCACCATCTCATTATGTGCACCCCTTTGAGAATATTGGGAAAGAGATGGGTACTTTGACTGGGCTTTTGAAAGGGGAGCATAAGGGAAGGGAGAACAATCAGCAGATAACCATGTTTGTTAAGACCACGGGGTTGGGAATCGAGTTCGCAGCTACGGCTAAAGCAGTTTATGATGAGGCGAGGAAGAAGGGATTAGGAAGAGAGATTCCCACTGACTGGTTTACCCAGACTTCTCACACCTAGCTTTGCTAGGTTCTCACGAACTTGTATCCGTAGAAGATTTGTCCTGAGGAACCGTGCTCCTGAATCTTCCTGAATACTGCCTTAACCCTGTCCCCGATGCTCAGATTCTCCGCTGCGGTGTCAACAATCTGCCCCAGAATCCTGACCCCATTATCTAACTGAATGATGCCCAGAAGCATAGGCTCTTGATCTTCGAAGCCAGCCAAAGTCTCCTTCAGCTCAGTATAGGTCAGAATCTTCCCTGTCTTAGGCATCTCCTTATCAGTCAAGCTGCGTGACCCACAGCGCCTACACACATAGACCGGGGGAAAAAACTCGTTCTTACATTCTTCACATCTTACACCCACTAAACGGTAATACCGATCCTTAAGCCTCCAATATGATATACTCAATTTCAACTCCTCCTGAGCACGTGAACCACAGCAGTTGTGTCAACGCCCCCAACATTTTGAGCTAATCCCACTGAAGCATCGTCAACCTGATTTGGTCCTGCTTTATGAGCCAATTGCAGGTAAGTCTCAGCTAGCTGGTATACTCCTGTGGCGCCGACAGGGTGTCCACGCCCCTTCAATCCTCCGAAGCAGTTCGTTGCCAATCCGTTTTCGCGCGCATACTTCCCCTCGCGGGCGTCTCTAGCGCCTTGACCCTTCTTGCTCAACCCTAGAGCCTCGACGCTCAGGGATGCGACCACGGAAAAAGCGTCATGCACTTCCAAATAATCCACGTCATTTATGCTCAGCCCAGCTGACTTCAAAGCCTTGTGGGCAGCTAGCCTTGTAGCCGCGAAGTCGAGCATATCATCTCGCTCATAAAGGCTGAAACGGTTAGTGGCTGATTCTGCAGCAGCCATCTCCACAAGAGGACCCTTCACCTGCCCCGCAAGATCTTCGCTGACCAAAAGAAGCGCCGCTGCGCCGTCGCCTACTGGGGCGCAGTCAAGGAGCCTTAAGGGATCTGAGATAACCATGGATCTTGCTACATCTTCGTATGATACCTCTTTCCTGAACTGGGCGTGAGTAGCATTAACGGCGTTGCGGTGGGCAAGGACGGGGAAGGCGGAGAGATCGTCTCTTGAAACGTCGAACTCATACATGTAGAGCCTTGCCAGCATAGCGTTTAGGGAAACGAAGCTGGCACCGAAGAATTGAGTGTATTCAGCGCTCTCCGCGGCGCAGAGGGCTTGCGAAACTTCCCCGGGATCAAGATCCCTCATCTTTTCAACCCCCACGACAAGAGCAGAGTCAATCTGCCCAGCCTTGAGCATGTTGAACACTGCGAGGGAAGCCATGCCGCCTGAGGCGCAGGCAGCCTCTACCTTGAAACCAGGCAGACCTGTCAGCCCCAAACCGTTTACCACTAGTGCGCCGAGATGCTCCTGTCTAGAGGAGAGCCCTGAGAACATGTTTCCAACTACTAGCTGCTCAGGCTTGACCTTAGGAGCGCCTGTGAGGGCTTGGAAGCCTGCTTCTATGGCGAGGTCAAGAATAGATTTATTCCAATGATCTCCGACAGTAGTATAGCCTACTGAAGCAACGTATACCCGACTCATCCCTGTTCAGTCACCTTTACCTGCTAATCTTGCCTCTGAACTTGGCGTAGGTAGCGTAGTCAATCTTGATGTTCTTCGAGATGAGATCGCTTACTTTAACTGCCTTTTTCCGCTTCTCGTCAATTGAGGCAGTTATCTTGATGGAGAAGGCGTCGCTTCCAGCGCCGGAGCCGAAGGATGCTACAAGTACTCTTTCTCCTGGTTTAGCTTCGTCGAGGACTGCGGCAAGTCCCATAGGGGAGCTAGCAGCATAGGTGTTTCCAATAATCGGGTTGAGCAGCCCGGTCTTTATCTGCTCGAATTTGAAGCCGAGCCTGTAGGCTACTTCAACTGGGAACCTTGGGTTAGGCTGATGGAAGACTGCGTATGTGAAGTCGTTTGCCTTCAAACCGTAGGTCTCGAAGAGTTGTTTGACTGAGGTTTCCACATGGTGGAAGTAAGCTGGCTCACCGGTGAAGCGTGAAAGGTGTCTTGGATACTTCTCTGTCTGTCTCCTCCAAAAGTCACCTGTATCGGTGACGTAGGAGACCCCCGCTTCGACGGTAGCCAGAGTGTCAGGGTTGCTTCGGGAGAGAACGTAAGCTGCTGCGCCTGAGCCGGTGGTATATTCTAAGTCGTCTCCAGGCCTTCCTTGGGCTGTGTCAACCCCTATAGCCAAACCGTTCTCGATCATCCCTGATCCGACAAGTCCTCTCACTACTTGGAGAGCTTCTGTGGCTGCTTTGCATGCAAACTCCATGTCTGCTGCGAGAACGAAATGCTGACCCAAGGCTTGAGCGACAACTGTGCTCGTAGGTTTGACGGCGTAAGGTTTGGACTCGGTGCCTACAAAGATGGCGCCTAATTTGGACACCTGTGCCATATCCATGGCTCTTCTAGCTGCTTCAACAGCCATGGTGGCTGAGTCCTCGTCGATACAGGCAACCGCTTTCTCTTTGTTAGGTCCAGCGCCACCGCCCTTCCAGATCCGAGCGATCTCAGTCGTCGGCAGGCGGTAGGTGGGGATGTAGACGCCGTAGCCTGCGATGCCTACGTCGTAATGAGTCTTCAATCCGAATCTTCGTCTTTCTTGAGCCACGACAATTAAACTGTTTGGCTAAAGACCCTGGTCTTATTCGACATTAGGCTAACGTTTACACGGCCTTAAGCTGCTTGACTACTGGAGGCCGGGTTTTCTTAAGCACTCTGTATCCGCAGATACATTTGATTTCAGGGAGCTTAGCAAGCTCCTCAGCACTGACCCTCGTCCCGCAGCGTACACATTCGTAGACGACTCCTGAAATACTCGCCGTCTTTTCACTCAAAGATAATCCAAGTCAAGCCGTAAAAGAATCAGTATTTGAGTCTTATCTGGACATTTCCTTCACCGCTATTCACGATGTTCTCTGACCTCTAAATCTAAGTCTAAGCAAAGTCCAAGTAAAATGGAGCATCTCCTTTGCGGACAGTTTTGTTTTTCCTTCAGCCCGCTGCTTGTAGGTGAAAGGCACCTCTCTGACATTAAAGCCCTGTTTGAGGTAGAAGTAGAGGCTTTCTATCTGGTAATCATATCCTCTGGAGCTAAGACTGTAGCTCTGCATAGCTTCTGCAACGCTTCGACTTAGAGCACGAAAACCAGTCGTTGTATCCTTAACAGCTAATCTGAGGATCAGGTGAACCATGGTGTTGGCAACTGAGCTCACAAGTCGCCTATACCTTGACATGCCTTCGATTCCTCCGCGTTCAACATATCTTGAGCCTATAGCCACGTCTGCACCGTTTCTAATAGCCTCGACTAGGTCTGGGAGAGAGTCAGGAGGATGAGAGAAATCGGCGTCCATCTGAACCAGAACATCAGGCGTCATAGACTTCAAAACGTATCTGAAGCCATCAAGATACGCCGAACCTAAACCCTTCTTCTCATCCCTCTCCAGCAGGCGTATGGATGCATCAGCCTTACTTACCTCCACCACAGCCTCACCTGTATCATCGGGACTAGAGTCATCAACAACAAGCACATGGCCTTCATACCCCGCAGTGTTGAGAACAGATTTCACTTTGAGAAGCAGATTTGTAATATTCTCTTTTTCGTTATAGGTCGGGATGACAACTACTACGGTAGTCATTTTTCAATGCGCAAACTCTGCGATAAGATCCAATGTTCTGCTAACCGCCCTAGATACCAGAGAAGCATCCACCCCCTTGACACCGCAGCCGACCACCAACACGCGGTTAGTCCTCAGGGTAACCATTGTGCGGCGAGAATCCCTATGGGGAAAGATGTGTAACGGACCAGCTTCATCGGCCAACACTATGTCGCCACTGTCAAGCTTCCTTTCTACCCCAGATATGTCCACCATAGATTCCCCCGTCTTCGCCTTCCTCAGGACAGTCTGGCCATGCATATGAGCCATATCATAGATACCGATAGGAATCAAAGTTTCAATCGACGCAAAGTTACCGGCATCAACCACACTATTGATCTTGGGTAGAACCCCAGATGACAGGAACCGTCTCACCAAAGCTTCGCTGGCAGGCCTCACCTTAGTTGGATCAACTCCGATCCTCCAGTAGAAGTCTCTGAAGGCTCTCACTATAGGTTGATCCTTCAATTCCTCCAGTTTGAAGTGAGAGACTTGGCGCAGATGTAGAAGAGCCGTTTGAGTGTTATACTCGGATAGAACCTTGACTTGACTAGCTCTTGGTAACAAGAATAGCTCTTCGTGACACTTCAAGACCTCAGCGTCTATTCCGATTGCTACATCGTTAGCTTGGGGAGGTGATGATTGCACTAGGCTTCACTTCTAAAGACATCCAGCAGACCGGATCTCTCCTCAAAGTGTTTCCTGATGGGGGAAATGATCGAGTCGATCTCTTTTGCCATAGCGGTCTTCAGATCAGCTGGATGAATCTTCCTCTCCCTGTAGGCCGCTTCAAGAGTGTCGTATCCATCGAATGACACTGTGCCTCCGAATTTGGGGGGGCGTTCCACGTTCATCACCGTTTTCTCGTGGAACACCAAGTTTTTCGCCAGATCTAGAATAGGGTTCTGATCAACGACTCCCTCTGGGCACCAAGCCTTCCTCAGCTTCCCTCTGACTTCGTCTGAACTATCATGGATAAAGATGGCAGTCCAAGGTTTCGACTTGCTCATTTTGCTTGAAATTATCTTATCTACTTCGGCATCTTCTTCTACCCCTGTTTGGATAGGCTCTGATAGCCCTGGGAGAAGATGGTGATGCACAGCTACAGGAACCTTCCAGCCTAGGCGTGGAAACACTTCTCTGGCGAGCATATGCACCTTCCTTTGATCCATGCCTGCATGAGCGATGTCGAGGTCCATTGCGTGGATGTCGACTGACTGCATAGGCGGATACAAGTATTGAGAGAAGTCCAGCTTCTCTTTTTCGCTTCGCCCCATTATGGTGAGGCATCTGGTAGCTCTGGCCAAAGTTATTTGCTTGCTGAATCGAACTACGTCCCGCCAGTAATCATTGTTGTTAAGATACAGGTCTGAGCCTAACACTATCTTGACTCCCGGACAGAAAGCCTTGAAAGCCTCTTCATAGTATCTTGAGGCTTCCCCAATCTTGCTCCAGTCGCCTCTGAACTTGTTGTTGATGTAGCTGTGCCAATCAGCCAAAAAGACGATGCATTCAACTCCAGCCTCCAAGAAATCTCTGATCTTAAAGCCTGTCAGCACAAGGCTTCCAAGATGCAGTAAGCCTGAGATCTCGAGGCCGATGTAGTGTTTCGGCCGTGATGTTGTTTCGAAGAGATGTCTTAGCTCGTCTCTGGCGACGACCTCTTCGGTAGGCGGTCTAGAGACCAAGTCTAGCCTCTTCTCGAGATCCACGGCGACTCGAAGGTTCGACTAGCGTCTTAAAGGGTTTTGCTGCTTTGGCGACAAGGTTTTTACGTGGGATCTGTTTACCACTAGCTAAGAGGTAGTGGATTCGTTGACAAGGCTGCTGGGTGAAACCAGAGCTGAGCGTGTCTACCGTCTCTTGATGTTCATGTCCGCTGCGATAGTTTCGGTTCTAGCTCTTTACGCGGTCTTCGCAACTTTCTACTTTGGTTATGAGGCAGTGGGCGAAACATTAGTGAATCTTCCTTCGAGGGCGCCATTTGAGTTTCCTGGGCCTGAGTATTTTCCAGTCTATGCTAAGCCTGTTACTTGGCTTTATGTTGCCATCATTACCTTCTGGTTTACTTTCCTCGAGTCGTTTAGGCAGAGGTTCTCTAGGCTTCCTGTTGGAGCCATTAGTGTTGCTAAGCTTGTAGCGTTTGTTTTGGCTGCAGTTTCAGCCTACGAGGTTTACTACAACTTTACCATCTGGGGTAGCCTAATGACTTATCAAGCCATCACTGGGAACGTTAACCCTGATATTCTTGCTAACAAGTTTCCTAATCCTCAGACGCCTTGGAACCTTGTGTTCGCCACTAAGTTCTTTTCATCGATACTTGTGGTGAGTCTTTACAGTCTTTACTTTATGATGAGGATGGAGAGGGAGCGGAAGTCTCTTCCCCCAGTTTAATACTGCCGTAGGCTAGCAACACTAGAAAGAGCAGTGCGGCCAGCGTGTATCCGGCGAGGCCTAGACTTCCAAGCAATGTTAGGCCGATGGTTATGAGGATGTAGGATGCGAAGGCTTGGTATGTTAGTATCATGATGTTGTATATGGAGGTGACGAGCATTAGAGGTTTAATCCACTTGGTGTTTTTTCGCGGCAGGAATATGCCGGTTAGTAGGCTTGCGGTCCCTGGGAGGATAAGTTGGGCGGGGCCCTGACTTGAAGCGGCGGCTGCTAGCCAAAAGGCGCCGATGGCGATAAACGGTGCAGCTAAGAGTTGTTTAGATGCTAGACCGAACATGTTCAGGTATCTACCGTGTTCCTCTGTCCCTCTTGGATTGAATTATTATTTCTTTCCTGGCTTGTGTGCGCTTGGTATAGGGGAGTTCAAAAGGGGTGTAAGATATGTCTTGGTTTGCTTGCTGATTCTGGGGGGTCGGTAATGTCTTATGATGACTGTAGGAACTGTGTCGGATCATTGTTTTCTTGACAAATCTTTTCCACAAGGCATGTTAAGCTTATGTGAGGTGAGGGCATACACGTACTAAATGTAGCCTATGGTAGGCTTGGGGTTGGGGAGGGTTTCTTTTCTCAGGCTATTTCTTGGAGCTGAGCCACCATTGTAGGTATTCGCCTCGCTCCTTCTTCTTTTTCCGTTCGTCGTCTAATAGCGGTGTCTTGGCTTTCTGCCTTATGTCTGAGATTTCATCCCTTGTGGCGTAGAGTCCGCAACCCCTGCAGACAAATCTTCTTACGGGTGCCTCGTAGATCATTTTGTTTCCGCATTCAGGGCAGAACTGCTCCGACATGGCAACAGGCACCTCAACAATGTTTCTTAAAAATCTTACAGTCTAGGCGCTGAGAAAAGCAAGAAGTATGAATCTCCACCCGCTTCAAACAGCAGGTTTTTGGAAAGAGCAAACCATGAAGGGGCTGACGCCAAATATATTCGATTAAATAGTGACGCGTAGCCCACGAATCTAGTAGACATGAAGAGTTACGCGGTGATTTCTGGACCCTCTTCCGGCAGTCTAGCGCAGGGCATCGCGGCAGAATTACGGTTGCCTCTGATTGAGGTTAGGTCAGATGTGTTCCCTGACGGTGAAACAAGAGTCAGACTGGTTGGGAAGGCTGAGGCGTCTGACTGCATTCTGGTGCAGTCCATGTATCCTCCTGTTGACAGACATCTCTTCCAAGGACTGCTGCTTGCTAGGAAGCTGAGCTTGGATGGGTATGCAGTTCATGGCGTGATACCTTATCTTCCTTACGCTAGGCAGGATCGCGCGTTCTTGGAGACTGATGCTGTTAGCGCGGAGCTTGTCGCATGTTTGTTGGAATCATCTGGAATGGCGAGCGTGACTACGGTGGATATTCATAGCGGTCTGGCTGCTTCCCATTTTGCTATTCCTTTGCATAATCTTACAGCTGTTAGAGTCATGGCTGATTTCTTCGTGAAGAACCGCGGTGTCAACAAGCCACTGGTGATTTCGCCTGACTTCGGGGGCTCTGCTAGGGCAAGAGAGTTCGCTGAGGCGATTGGCGCTGAGACCTTTGTCTTTGAGAAGCATCGTGACAGGCATACGGGAGAAATAGTTGTTGAGGAGAAGGTTGTTCCAGCATCTGGAAGAAATGTGGTGATTGTTGATGATATGATTAGCACTGGGGGAACTGTTGTGAAGGCTGCGGAACTGTTAGCTAAGTCAGGGGCAAGACGAATCTTCGCTATTTGCACTCACCCTCTGTTGGTGGGGAACGCGCTGGAGAAGATTATGAACGCAGGGGTCTCAGAGGTGATTGGGACAAACTCTATTCCGTCTTCTGTAAGTGCAGTGGATTTAGCTCCGCTCATAGCTGAGCATTTGAGGAAGAGTCTTAGCTCAGCGTAAATATGTGCTACATCTGTTGATCTGGTGAGGCTGCTGTGCCTTGACTCATCTTCGAATTGTCTTTCTAGGCACGTCAGCTGCAACCCCCACTGGAAGCAGAGGTCTCAGTGCAACAGCAATACAGCGGGGAGACGAGTTGCTTCTCTTTGATGCGGGTGAAGGGGTTCAGCAAGCCATAGCCAAAGCAGGCTTGGGGCTCAACCGTAGAATGAAGATCTTTATCACCCACATACACGGAGACCATACTGTAGGCCTCTTAGGTCTCCTACAATCCATGTCTATGACTGGTAGAGACAAGTCCCTAGACATATACGGTCCTGAGCGGGTCTGGGAACTGGTGAAAGAGGTGAGGCGAATCCTAGGCTTTGTGCTCACATTCCCAGTCAGGTTCACCAAGGCGTATTCAGGGGTAATTGTTGATGAGGAAGAATACGTGGTTAAAGCTGCTAGGTCTGAACATGAAGTTGACTCGTATGCTTATTGCATCGAGGAGCGTGACAGGCCGGGGGCGTTCCACAGGGAGAACGCGATTAGACTGGGGGTTCCGGAAGGAGAACTTTGGTCTAGGCTGCAACATGGGCAGCCAGTAATCGTGGGAGACAAGAAGATTCTTCCCAGACAAGTCTTGGGCCCCAAGAGGAGAGGCAGAAGGATAGGGGTCTCAGGAGACACCAGACCTAATTCCCGCCTGACAAGATTCTTCAAGGACTGCGACGTGCTGATCTTCGACTCAACCTATGGCGACGACCAAGCAGAGCGAGCAGTGGAAAACCTGCATGCAACCGCTAGAGAAGCAGCCATGTTAGCTAGAAACGCTGGAGCGAGTCTCCTTGTCCTCACCCATTTCAGCGCTAGGTACACTGATGTCTCCCCACTGCTGTTTCAGGCGGCGGAGGTTCACCCAAAGGTTATGGCTGCTACTGATCAGATGGCTTTCGACATACCTTACCCAGAGGACTGGTAACGATTATGCAGAAGATTTTTGAATCTCTGGGGCAAGCCAGTCTATGAACGAGTCAAGTGTGGGGCTGGTGAATTTCACAGTGACGGGGCCCAGAGGTGACTCATTCTCAATCTCACAGATCGCTACAATACCCATGTAGGCAGCCTGCTTGTTAAACTGAAGCGAAGTCGAATCTCCCACCCGATTCCTCGTTAACAGTCTTCTGGCCACGCCAAGGCTCAGCCGTCTCCTGATTCCCTCGTAGATGGGCAGCAGGCTCATAGCGTCGTTGCTCTTGCCCTTTAGCATCCTGACTCTGTTGCCCTCAATACTAGTCTCTAATGGAGATACCAGCTTAGCAACGGAGTAGCTAACCTTAGCCTCGCTTTCAGAAGGATTGATCTCGACAGAAACGTCTATCAGCAAAGGACCAGTAAATGGCTCAGTCTTCAAACTCCTTCAAGGCCCGCTTAACAATAGCTGAAGCCTGCATTCTTAACTCATCGATCGTCAAATTACTGTTAGAAACAACTTCGTCAGCCAAAGCAATCGAACCCCCAATCCCCACAGAAAGCTCCCTCATGTCGCGAGCGCAAAACTCGCTCCAGCTAAGAGGAGCATCCTGTCTTCCCCTTGAACGCAGATACCCGTAGCGCCTAGCAGGAGAAGCATGGATCGCCAGCAGAAACACCTGTCCTTCACTCCTGAAAACTTCGACTTCATCCATGCTTCTCACCCCGTCAATAACAATACGGCTATCATCAGATTTCCGAATTTTGCTGACACAAAGATCAGCAATCGCCCTAGTCCCCGCCGTCTTCCTCAACTCCAACATTAAAGCGCCCACATTCACATCATTGGCAGGAAGATTCCGCCGAGTAGTCTCCTCCCTGACCACATCGCCCATGTTTACCCGAACAAATCCTAGGCTCTGCACCGCCTCACAAGCAGTAGACTTACCCGCTCCAGGCATGCCAGTTATGCAAACAATCATCTTCTTGTATGAAGAATCCTTGTTTCGACTTGTCAAAGACATTTTCCCACGATCTGCCAGCGGGCCCCCTGACCAAAAAGCCACCTGCACATAACCCTATCCCCCTCACAAACTGAGGAGACGAGCAGCATTCTCACCCAACACCACCGCCTTCTCCCCTTCAGAAAGATAACGGCACGACGAGACCGCATTAACCCCAGAAACAATATCGCTCCCGCCGACCACAGGAAAATCCGTGCCGAAAAGAAGTCTATCCAAACCAACCTCCGCTCTAATCCTCTTCAAATTCCGCTCCATCAGAATGAAACTCACGGCAGCAGAAGTATCCGCATACACATAGTCAAACTTCTTGGCAACCGTAATGGCTTCATCGAACCACAGCCCCATGTGGTAAGCACTGTAAGCACCGAAATGGGCCAAAACGATCCTAGGTGAATACCTCTCCAAAACAGAGACAAGGTACCTAGGATTAGCATCCTCAGCCACCTCAGGAATCTCAAAAGGTCCCGGGTCGCACCCCGTGTGATACATGATCACCCACCTCTTCTTCTCACACCACTCGCAGACCTTCTCAAAATTCCTGCTCTCAGACGGATTGAAGAGCTGCAGAGTGGGAAGCAGCTTCAACCCCCTCAGCCCAAGGCGTTCCCCCTCCTTCAGCTGCTCCTCTAGCTGCTCCTCGCTGCCATTCATGTAAACTGAGCCGAATGGTACGAATTTGTCTGGATAACGCTTAGCGAGATCTGCTACATCTTTGTTTGTGGGGTTGGCAAGGCTCCCGATGTATCCTCTGATGCCTTCGAATATTCGTTCCTGCATGCGCGATAGATCGCCTTGAAGGCGGCTGGAGATCCGTTTCCGCACATCCGGCCTATCTATGTCGCTGGGATTCCTGATGGAGAACAGGGGTACACAGCACCTCAGTTTGGCTCGCTCCATCTCTTCAAGAAACAGGTTTAGTGGGCAGGAGAATGGGTGAGTGTGGCTGTCGATGATCCCGCTGCTCATGTTTTTCGTCAGGTTCTATCTGCTCTATTTAGTGCCATCGTTTCTCCAGCCATAAGAGTTTACTATGTCCTTTGATCTACGTCTTTATCGGTCTAAGACGGCATGAGGGTGTTCGTCGCAATCGATGTTGGCGCAGATGATATTGTTGACAGGCTGAGGCAGGTGCAGGAGAACATTATCAGGACGGGGGCGGATGTTAAGCTGGTGGAGCCCCATAACATGCATTTTACGGTAAAGTTTCTGGGAGAGGTTTCTGAAGCAGTTGTTCACCAAGTGGAGAATGGGCTCTCAACTCTGTCTTTCAAAGCTTTTAATGTCAAGTATCGCGGCCTCGGAGTCTTCCCGAGTCCCAAGAGGATTTCGGTGATCTGGGCCGGTGTCGAACCTGACTCAGCAGTCAAGTTGAACGAGGTTGCTGAAGGGGTTAACGGTGCGCTGCGTGAGTTCAGCGGCAATGATAGGGACAGTTTCCAGCCTCATGTCACTATCGCCAGGGTGAAGAGTGGTAGAGAACGAGAGAGACTTCTAGAAGAAGTGCAGGGGTATTCCGACACGTTTTTCGGCGAGGAGACTGTGAGCAGTCTTAAGCTCAAGAAGAGTGATCTGACTCCTAAGGGGCCTATATACGCGGATCTGGTGGTCTTGAAGTTTGGCTGAACAGGCCTTTTTAGACGCGGCGCAGAGAGTGCACAGGGAGGCTGCTAGGCTTGTGCAGCCTTCTAAGAAAGAAGGGGAACGCGTCGGAGCAGTGGCCATGCTTGCAGTGAGAAGAGTAGAGGCTGCTGTTCAAAGGCTGAATCTTGAGGGAGAAGTGGTGTTGGGGGGATCCTACGCTAAGGGCACTTGGCTCCGCAGTGACGCAGACATAGACATCTTTGTCAAGCTCCCAGTAACTATGAGTAGGGATGATTTGGAGTGGTTCGGGGAGACATTGGGTGTATCAGCGTTGAAAGGATACAGGCCTCTTCTGAGGTATTCTGAGCATCCCTATGTGGAGGGCACCATAAACGGTGTGAAGGTGAACATCGTCGTATGCTACAAGGTTGAGAAGGGAGGATGGATGAGTGCTGCCGACCGCTCGCCTTTCCATACTGACTACGTCGTCAAGAACTTCAACGATGAGCTCAGACTTGAAACCCGGCTGCTGAAAAGATTCCTCAAGGCTACTGGAATATATGGGGCTGACATTAGGCATCAAGGGTTCAGTGGATATGTCTGTGAAGCTCTGATTTTGAAGTTCAGAGGCTTAGAACAAGTCCTAGAACATTTTGCCAAGATCCGGGAAGGAGATTTAATAGCCGTCGGCGATTATGACCCCAGCTTAGTCAAGCAGTTCGCCAGCCCAGTAATCATCCTAGACCCGATCGATTCGAAGAGAAACTTGGGCACAGCAATTTCAGCAGAAAGCGTGGGAAAACTTATCCTCGCAGCCCGCGCCTTTCTCCGCAAACCCAACATCAGCTTCTTCAGCAAACCGAGAATCAAAAAGATCGACGAATACTTGAAGAAACCTCCCCTGCTCGACGGCTTGGCCGCAGTGACCTTCCAACATAGACCCCGACCCATAGACGACCTGTGGGGCCAGCTCAAGAGAAGCGTCTCCAGAATAGAGAACCATATCAACGACAAGGGATTCAAGGCGATTAGAGGGCGCGCGGCAAGCAACGAAGAGGACTCCAGCGCACTAATATTCCTAGTCGAGTCGCCAGCATTATCCCCCTTTGAGGTCCGCGTCGGCCCAGGCATCACTATGGAGAAGAGCTGCAGCGAATTTCTGCAGAAGAGAAGGCGAGACGCCATCCTCACATGGGTGAGAAATGATCTAAGAGTGTGTAGCCTCACGCCACGAAAAACCTATGTCCTCAGACAGTTCCTGAGGGAGATCACCACGAAAAACCTGAACAAATCAGGGATATCGCAAGGCCTCAAGAAAGACCTCCTCAGAGGATCCAGAATACTCATAGGGGAACAGGTCTTGAAGTACGCTGAAAAACACGACTGGTTTAGAGAAGAGTTGACTCAGATCCTTGCCACCGACACCCATGCTCACAACTAACATCAGCGATCTGGCTTCAAAGCCCTTCTCCGATGCCCTCTGTTACCCTAAGGCAAGCCCAAAAGAAGCCCGGAAACGAATCAACGAGCTCAAAACCCTTGGAGTCGAAGCCATCCTCTTCGACGGCAAGACTATGCTAGGCTCCCTGCCGATCCTAGGGAAAGGCTGCGTCTCCATAGTCATCAAAGCTGAAACGAAAAGAGGAGTTGAAGTGTTGAAGATTCGTAGAGTAGACGCAAACAGGCCATCTATGAAGCATGAAGCAGAGATGCTGAAACTGGCAAACAGCGTCGGAGTGGGCCCCAAGATCTCCTCCTACACTGATAATTTCATGCTCATGGAGATGGCCGAGGGTGAGCCGATCACCCGATGGATCAAGAATCTGAGGGGCAAGGGAACAACTGCTCGACTCAGAGGAGCTGTTCGCAGCATCTTGGACCAGTGCTTCAGACTTGATGATCTGGGACTTGATCACGGTGAGCTGAGCAACCCTTCAAAACACGTCTTCATTGAAGACCACAAAGTGACTATCATCGATTTCGAGACAGCCAGCACCAGCAGGAGGCCAAGCAACCTGACGGCGGTAACCCAATACGTGTTCATCGGTGGGCCCATGGCCAGAAAAGTTAGGAGAATTCTGATGGCTCCAAGCCAAGAGATGCTGATTCCCCTGCTGAGAACCTACAAGAAGAAACACAGCAAAGCATCTTACAGAAAGATCGTAGAGACTTTGAATCTAGAGTAGGCATTCTCTGCAAAAATCTGGGTCTTGCTGGCAAAAAACGAATAACAAGGTTCCGCTGCTAAGTTTAATACGGGTTTTTCTTATGCTAGGATATGGCTAAACCTCGAATAGCTGTTTTCTCTGGTTCTAGGGCTACGCTCGCCAACTCTCCTCCGCTAGTCACAAGCAACAAGGCTAGGCTGTCGGGTGAGCGCGTGGTACCGGGCCGCTTCGACCACATTGTGGCACAGACCCTTTACGAGCCGGTGACAGTCAGAATCAAGAAGTTTAGTGCTCATCCTTTGGAGGAAGATGCGTCAGAGGTCTACCATGATGATGGTAAAGACTACTATGAGGTAACGCTGAAGCCTGAAGACGGGCCCTATCTTCTCCCCTACATGGCTAGGCGTGGAGATGGCTCCAAGAATGGTGTGCCTTTTGAAGCAGGGGACTTGGAGAATGCTGCATTGAACTATGGTGGGAGGCAGGGATTCTATCCGGATGCTTCAAGAATCTTCATGGATATCGACAGAACGATTTCGGGGCGGAGCGAGCACGGTGAGGGCAGCATACTGGACCGTATGGCTGACTATGATTTTGTCAGAGTTCTTCCGCCGGGAGGACACCGGAAGAAAGGGGAGGTAGCTGGCATCGACTATTTTCCCTACAAACCCGGTGCATTGGCTAAGAGTGTGAGGACAGGGGATTTAGCTAGAGTGGCGAACACTGTTCAGAAGACTATTGACACAGGTGGATATGAGGGAGCCATCTGGCTGGAGGGAAGCCCCCACATCGAGGAGACGCTTTACTGGCTTAACATCATCATCGACACTGATCTGCCGATAGTTGGTAATGCTTCTCAGAGAATGCATGGGCAGCTTGCCAACGATGGTGATAGAAACTTGGTTGACGCAGTTACCTACATAGCGTCTGGTAAGGGGAGAGGGCTGGGCGCGGTAGGGATACAGGATCAGCGGATCTACGCGGCGAGAGATTTTAAGAAGGCTGATGACCGGCCTGGGAACTATAAGGCGACAGGTGGACACGGCGGCATCCTTGGAACTGTGAAGTCTGCCGCAACTATTTGGTATAGACCCAGCTACAAGCATACTTCAACGTCAGAGGTTAACCTGAAGAAGCTACCTGACAAAGTTGAATTCCTCGATACTGCAGCGGGAAACACTGCCTCGATTCAAGTCAAGAATCCTGACGGCACGTTAAGGCGGGAAGTGATACCTAGGGTGCACATAGTGAAATACGGCGCATATTCACAGGAAGATGAAACCGAAGATCCTGATCAGGAGGTAGACATAGTCGCCAGAATCAATAAGGCGTTGATTGAGCAGCGCAGCCCTGACGACGCGAAACCCAAGCTCCACGGGTTTGTCCTTGAAGGAACATCACCTTACGCAACAGGATCCAACTCTCAAGCAAAAGCCCTTCAAATAGCAGCCTTAAGCGGACTCCCAGTAGTCAGAGTCGGGCGAAGCGATCCTGGTGGAATAGTGGAAACCAACCCTAAGGACTTGACAATTGAAGGAAACAATCTGGACTGCAACAAAGCAAGATACCTCCTCATGGCTTCCATGCTGAAGCTCGGAAGGCTGCCTAAGGCTAAGGATCCTAGAAACCCAAGTTCAGCGGAGAAGCAGACGATTGTCGACAGGATAGCGAAGTTCCAAGAAATCTTCGACACCCATTAGATCAACCCCCGCTATGCATTAATACCGAATTTAGAGACCGAGTGAATGAAGCGGGGCCGTCGTCTAGCTTGGTTTAGAGGGATAAGAATATCCTACCTAGCATTTAAATATACGGTAGTTGATGCTAGTTAGGAGGTTTAAGTGGGGTTTGGGAGCGGAGGATTACCGGGAGCGTAAGGCGAGGCGTAGCGAAAAGACGGCTGAGACATATGAGGGGGCGCTGAGGGTTTGGGGCCGAAGCCTTGGTTACAAGGATGTGGATGTGGTGATCGAGGTTATCCGAGATGGGAAGCTCGATCCTTACGAAGCTTTGGATAAATACATCGGCTATTTGGTTGGAAAGGGTAAGTCGCCGAAGACTATCAGGACGTATTATGGGGCAGTTAAGGGGTTCTTGCTGAGCGAAGGGATTCCGCTGGATCTGGCACGACTAAAGAACCGAATTGTGTTGCCAGCGAACTACGAGGTAAGCATGGATAGAGCGCCTACACAGGAGGAGCTACGGAGTATAGTTCTAAGATGCGGTCTGCGGGCTAAGGCTCTTGTTACCCTCCTAGCGAGTAGCGGTATGCGTCTCGGCGAAGCTACCGGCTTAAGGGTGGGCGACATCGACTTTACCTCCAAGCCGACTAGCATCAGGCTGCAAGCTAGGTTTACGAAGACAAGGAAGGGTAGAACTGTATATGTTACAGACGAGACAAGTGGCTTTCTTAAGGAGTGGCTCGGCGACCGCATCAAGCAGTTAGATCAGTACGTATTTTTTAATGAAGGCAACCCTAAGGTAAGGTTGACCACTGATGCGTCTTATCGGCAGGTTATGAGGGCTGTGGAGAAAGCCGGGCTGTTGGGAAAAATGGATGCCGACAGTAAAAGACAGCAGATCCACCCTCACAGTTTCAGGAAATACTTTTTCTCACAGATGCTATCCGCCGGGGTCGATCGGGGCATTGTGGAGCTATTCATGGGGCATAAGTTCGGTTTAGACGCTGCGTATCTTAGATTAACGGATGATCAGTTGAAGCAAGAGTATCTTAAGGCGGAGAAGCGGTTAACGATCCTAACTTCCCCTCCGGAGATATCACGGCAGGATGTTGAAGCGTTGATTTATCGAAGGGCGCTGCAAATGAACTGTCAAATCCTCAGTGCGGAGCTCGCCGAATATACCGAAGCTAACACACCTCTATTTGAAGAGTTTCAGAAGGATAACGAAGAGCTGGATAAGATGACGGTAGAAGAGTTAGGGGAGTATTGGCGTAGGCTTGGGAAGTATCGGCGTGAAGTAGTGTTCCGATACGGGATCGCGCACCGTGTCTCAGAGCAAGTGGAGCGGGAAGTCGAAGCAACAAATTTGCGGGTAGGCAAGGGGGCTAATCATCATACAGTCCCTGTAAGTAGGCAAAAGATAGTCTCCGTGAAGGAGGCGAAGCGCCTCGTGAACGGCGGGAAGGCTCGCTTCGTAAGCGCGTTGAACTCGGATAAGGCAGTAGTGGAGATCATACGCTCTTAGGAAAGCTCATTCACTAAGCGTTTTCCTTAACTCTTCATACTGCTCCTTTGTTATCTCGCCTTTCGCAAGTCTAAGCCTTAGAGCCTCAAGCCATTCTTGAGATGTTCTCGACTTCCCGGCAGAAGGCGGCGACGTGCCTCTCGATCGCGAAGGTTTAGATCGCGAAGCCTTCCCGATTGCGCCTACTATGGTGCCCCCTATCACTAGCATCCATCCTAAGAGCCAGTCACCCTGTAGAACCATGACTATTCCACTAATTAGGAGGATCAGGGTCGTCAGCGCCGAAAACGCACCTCCCATATTGCTTACCCCCTAAGGTATGGTAGTAAGCCAGTTAAGTAACTTTATTCACGCTTAATTACGTAAGTTTGGTCTAGGCTTTTTCTATGCGCTGCTCTAACGCGTCTAACCGTTTCCTTAGAGCCTCTTGGTTGCGCAGCGCGGATGTTTGCTTCGCGCTGTTTACTAGGGAGCAGGCTATCTTGTAATACCGTAGCTTCCGCTTATCGGCTTGGCTGATGCTCTTATTTTTGCTGAGCTCTCGTAATACGTCCTGTAGGAGTAGCTTTGTCATGTTGAGTAGCCCTTCGTAGCTGTCGATCTTCTCTAGGGCTTGCTGGCGTTCCTGTTTCTTACGTAATCTTGCCTCATTCATAAGGGCTATCTTATCGCTGCCGGGCTTGTAGCTATCCGCGATCTGTTGCTCAGTCCATCCTTTAGCTTTAAGGGCCTTAGTTACCCATTGTCGTGTAGGGCTTGGCTCATCTTCACTCATGAATAATCCTTTACCTAACTAACTGATCCGCTGGCCAGCATAACCCTTAATCGCTCTCTCGTTACCTGCTTCAGGAGGCGGAGGCGTTTCATGTCTAGGGTAGTAAGATCATGCTCCGTAGCCAGTATCTCAGCTATACGGTGCAGGAGCCATTCCTGCCCAGCTACAGTATCTATGTCAATTCCCACAGGGGGATTAATAGGCTTCATATCGTAATGATGTTAAATAAAAATGGGGGATGCCACACAGAGACCATCTATCTATGATCCGTCTTACTATCGTTTCGTGGTCTTACGCTTCTTAACCTTCGTAGGCTTACGTCCGCCCTTAACCTTCTTAACTGCCGTAGGTAATCACCTCTCTGTAATCATAACGCTCCCCACGGTGAAGCCCATGTAGCCGCGGGGAACCCTACTCATCGGGCTAGGGCTGGATGGAAGAACATAAGATCGACCAGCTCAGCTCTCGTAAGCATGAAAAATAGGTAGGGTGCCCACCTTTCGAGGGGTTAATTCTTCCAGCGAGCATTTTAACAGGTGTAGGCTAACGACCTGCCCTACCTCTACTCATGGAGTAGCATTAAAGGGGATCCGGGGTATCCCAAGGAGGCAGAGACACCCCATCGTCCCCTTCTCCAGAGGCTGTTAGACCCCTGCAAGCGTAATGCATCTCGTAGGAACTGTAGGAGCGGTAGGATAATTAGGAAAGGCTCCTCTCATGGATGTTTTCCTAATGAGAGAGCCGTATAAGGAGGCCAGTCCCCCATCGCTCCAGCCGAAAGAATGCATGGATGCTCGTAAATATGCATCGAAAAAACCGCTGGTAACGCGTACATGCATCTGAGGCATTTGCATATACCCCTCCAGTAGCTTACGCTGGGCAGCTACATCCGATCCAAACGGTAAAAAGGCATCTGGGGGCCCGCGACCGGTAGGTAAACCCTTATCGCAGGGCCTTAAGCTAATGTTAGATACCCTAAGAACATCGTCTATAACCTTAGTGCTACTAGTAAAATACACGTGGTTATGAAGTAGATGAGCTACTATAACATAATACCTCTCACGGAAGGACTGTATGATCCTCTTACGCTCCTCATTAGTATCATTTATACTAGGTAGGCAGGGTAAATGTAGTAGTTTTATGCTATGTTTTAGTAGGGCTTTTTCTACTGGATACCACCTCGTGTTGTTCGCTCCTATTATGATAACTATGCGCTCCGCAACGTCTGGTAGGTTGCGACTAATCTCGAAACGGCTGATTATGTGGCTTTCTGCCCAAGCTGGTGTGATGTATGAATCTGGGTTGAGATTCTTTACCTCTACCAAAACCATCTTGCCTCCAATATTAACGTAGAAATCAGCGCCTCCCTTGGCTCGCCTGATGGTACAGTCGTTGCGAACGATGCTCGATGCTTTATGAAAGGGTAGTAGAGCATACTCATAGACAGCGTCTTCCCCGATCTCCCCTTGGATACGGGCACTGAGTTTGGTAGGAACAGGGGCGCCAGTATCATCCTTAAGGGGCGGGTAATATTTTTCCCATAGCTCGATACAATCTGAGGATAACTTCTTAATTAACTGGTTAAACCGCTTAGGGGTTATCTTATCCGCTAGGGAATGACTATCATTGTTTCGCCCTTCTGGCTTTATCATTTTTCTACTAGCTCCCTAAGATTTACCGCCTTCTCCATCCAGCCCGTTAAGAGCTAGTAGGGGAGGAGCTACCTCCCCGATGGAAGGACGTACGACAGGCCTTAGAGAAACCCGTCGATTAGTGTTTTATCACAGAATCATTTCCTCCCTAGGTATTGTGTCCGGGTCGGTTAGCTGCTCTCGGTCCTCCATCCTCTTGTAGAAGATCTGTACTGGTGTCTCCAGCTTTGACAGGTCGAATGCTCCATGGGGTCTCTCGCAGTTGTACCACTCCATGAACTCCTCTACTGACTGGAAGTATCTGACCTTCTTCTCGAAGATGTCGAAGAACTTCTCTATCTTACCGTTGGTTTGAGGATGATCCACTCTACCCATGATGAACCTGATCTTGTTCTTCAACAGATACTTTTCGAACTCCGTCAACCCCTTCTCCCTAGACTCTGCCTCCACCGCGTAGAATGTTGTCCCATGGTCTGAGAGTATGGATCTCGGCTTACCATACCTCCTCACAGCCCTGTCGAACACCTCCACCGAGGATCTTGATGTCAAGGTTGGATATACCCCAAAGCCCGTGATGAACCTGGATGCGTCATCCTCGTAGGCTATGAGCCACTGGCCCCTCCATCTGGGATCCTTGATCCGGTGCCAATCGGTATGCCAGAGTGAATTGGAGTGCTCCCTCTCGTAGCGTATCCACTTCCTCCTACGCTGCTTCCTAGGCTCATTCAATGCATATCCCTCCTCCCTCAACACCCTGTGAATCCTCTTATGGTTGATACGTACCCCATGAGCTGAGAGTATCTTCTCAAGGTAGCAGGCGCACATCCTGAACCTCCCATAAGCCTCCTTGATGACCTCCCTCTCATACACAGTGACCTCAGGAGCCCTATGCCTACCAGGCTTCCTGAGGACTGGTATTGCTCCCGTCTTCCTGTATTGGGAGTAGAGCTGTCTGACCCTTCTGGAGGATATCCCCATAGCGTCGGCGATGTCCATGTTCCTCTTCCCCTGGATCTTGGCTTTGATGATCCACTCGACCTGCTTCTCATCCAGCACAGCATGTCCATGCCTCCTCCATAGGCTGATCCAAAACTCGCTCAGTCTAACGTATCTGATCAGCTTGTGAAGTCTCTTGAGTAGGGGAGGAAATGATTTAGGGATAAGATAGAAACCCGTCGATTAGCTATTAGTTTATATACGACTATATAAGACTTAACTGGGGTTAGATTTACTACCTAGTAAGCATCTGCTACTACCATGTAACGATATACGTTCGATGCTCCGCTGATTAGTGCGTAGGAAAATCCCTTTTATGCTGAACGTACTGTACTTCGAGGGAGAACGTTTTGCCGCATGCTGGGCAGGCGTAATGGCTCCTAGACTTTGCCAGCCCAGATAGCCATCTGCCTATGTCACTAATCAAAGGGTTCAGCTACCCTGTTCAACTCAGCGAAGGCTCCGTCTAACCCCTGCCTCATTCTACGCCTCATATCCTCTGTTAAACCCTGCATTTCGTCTATGAACTCTGGGGAACTGGGCTGTAGGCTGATCCGCTTCTGCCCTTTGCGTGCAAGAGTTTCCAGTTCCTTACGCATCTCGAATTCCTTGAGATAACCGCTTAATGTATCCAATCTACTTATTTCACCCCCGTTTACTGTTTCCTAGCCTTAACCTTCCTCAGTTCAGCCATAAGGGGGTCAACAAGGAGTATTCTCTCTTTTCCGAAAATATCGACGCTCTCTAAAATCTCCTTAGCCCTGTACGCCGACTCGGCCTCCCTGAAACTGTGCATGTTAATCATAGAGGGAGTCGGCCCCACCGTAACGGGTTTCTCCTCCCTTGGACGTTTCCAGTTAGTCTTATCAAGCAACGATGATCCACTCTTACCTTTACGAGTAACGGGGGCATCGTCCTGATCGTCCTCAGGACTATCGGGTAGTGTTTCAGGTTTACCCTTACCGTCCGCCTCCCTTCGCTTCCTAAGTAAATCATTCGTAACCGTATCGAGCCTATCGAGTAGATTTACTAGACTACGCTGCTTCTTACCTGCCACCGAAATGGATGACTCCTTGTATGCGGGAAATGAGACGAGACTTACTTCATACGGCTTAGGATCGATGACCAATTCATGGGCGTTTTCACAGAGGTGTTGTAAGAGGTTAGGTTCCTGATTATCTCTAGCCAACTTACCGCAGGAGCTGCAGACCGTTTTACTGAACTCGACTGCTATGCTAACAGATTTCGCTAGACCTTCACGAATAATTCTTAATGCTTTACTGTCGTTGCCGAATACGTTTGCTCGGTAGAAGATGGTATCTCCCTCTCGCCATGCATCGATGATCTTACCGTAGGTTGACATAGGGTCTTCGCTATGGGTCGATCGGAGGGGTAAGCCACGCAGAGCCTCGATTAAATAATCCCCGTCCTGTGGCCTAATAGCCCAACCGTTGGCATTTTTTGCCCCTAACGTTAAAAGGACACCTCTAATCGTTATATCCTCATCTACACCCTTAGAATCGCCCTTGACCTCCGTAAATACCTCTGATTGACCTTTTAAGTAATTCCTCATCGTAAATCTACCCCTTAACCCTGCAAAGGCCTGCCAGCAAGGTCAAAATCGTCGCGGTACAGAGTCTTTGTGCGCGTTTCCAGAGGATACCTTCCTAGAAGCGACCTGATGGCAAACGTTAATCGTCGAGCATCCCTATCCGTAAGATCAGCCCACGGCTCGACTCGATTACGAATAAGGGTAGGATTGCCACCGTCGTCCACCTTCACTTCAGTTACGAGTACAGAGGGGACGCCGTTGTAACTACCGTAACGCCTAGACTCTCCTCCAGAGGGAGAAGTGGTGTACGTAGCTAAATCCTTTAGCTCATTCGGCGCATGGAAGATCTCAGACTCGATTAGTGCAAGCTCCTTGTCGTGCGTAAAGAGGCCATGCGTCTTGATATAAGATAAGGTATCTAGATATCCCCTTGCGTCTTCGGGGGTAAGCCCTAATCCTACCGTCCGCCTTCACCTCCGCTAGTGATTAATGCTACTCGGATCGCTTCACTTACAACGCGACTTCGCTCACCTTTAGGAATCGACGCTTTTAGGGCATCATCCAGCTCCCTAGGCAGAGTAAAAGCCCGTATTACAGTTGACTTCATAATGATACCTCGACCATCCAATTATGATACGATGGTTTCGCCTATCACATAGGCTCGTCAGGAGGTAGACCTAAAGGTAGAAAATGTCACGAATCCCCATGAATGAGGCCGCAACAACGCCACCCGATGAAACGGGCAGCAAGCCGCACCAATTAAGGGCGGCGAACAGTTATTCCAATCAATATAATAGCGGAAGATATTATTAAGGCTTAAGGGTAGTAGTAGTAAATAGCAAAACCCCTTTGTATTAACCCAGCTATACCTTACCCTTACCTACCTTAATCGGAAACCCCGTATCCATAACTTTGTTAAGCATCTCGCTGCTCAAATGGGTAAACACATCGTTAGCCTGCCTAAACGCCTTATCTCCCCCGAACCAGTAGCGCTCGAGAGGCGGGGCACCGAGCGTCGTCCTAAGCCCTCGATTCTTCACTATAACCATCCAGCTTATGCCCTCTATCGTTGCCATATCCATCCCCTCGACGGACGAGGCTAGAAAGGGACTATGCTCGAGCGTGACCTCCCTCAATACTCCGACGGATTTTCTGACGATCATTTACCATAAAAGTTAGGTAAAGGTTAAATACCCTCCTTTACCTAACTACCAGCGGGAACATGGACATGGAAGCAGAAGCCTCGATCAGATGCCCGCGATGCGGGGAGCAGGGCAGCATACAGACCAAGACCGTCCGCAATAATTACGGGAAGGAATACCAGTACAGGTACGTAGCACACTACTCTTACGATCCGTCTAAAGCCAAATCGACTCGTATCAGATGGCACTACGTGGGTAAAACGAAGCCTCTACCTTTACCTAACTCCCCTAAACCTCGTGAAGCCTCCCGCACCGCACGTCATAGAACATCTAAAGGTAAAAAAGGGGCAGCCGATCGATAAAGACGAGGAATAACCATAAAGGCGAGCCTCCTGACACAAAAAGATGCCCTTGGCTCCCAAAGGTATACAATGTCAGAAATGTGTTGTTGAACATGATCCCGTAGCGCACGACTTTTTTGGCGTCTTATTAAATCGGTTCAGATATTTACTAGACACCACTTTACAATGTCATATTGAGGATGCTATTATCCATCTTGCGTCTGGTAGACTACAAAATGCAGTTTTCTCCCTACAGCCTGTGGCGGATAAGGCGAACAGAACAAATGCTGGAAAAGTTACCAAAGCTGAAGAACGCATCATGAGAAAATATAATGCGGTAGTACGAAAGAAACTCCCCGTATCAAAAAAGCACAAGAAGCGACTCCGTATATTTGCGCCTGGAAGATTACTTAAGGGCGACATAAGAGGGGCCTATAGAGACCTACAAAAGCTACAATTTCTCCGTAATGGAAGACCTTCCTAAACCCTTAAACCATCCCTCCTAAGCGTAATGTTAGGGGGCCGTCGTCTAGAGTAATGCCACTGTCTACCTATCTAGGTCGGACAGAAACATACGGATAACTTGGTCTAGGTGAGTCCGCCAATAGGATACCAGAGCATCTGCGCGGTGAACCTGGGGTGCGCTCGGTGCGCCCAGTGCGCTGGCGATCGTGGGTTCAAATCCCACCGGCCCCATTAGTCCCACAGTTGTGAGCTAAATACAGATGATAGTTGATAGGCGAGCGCTGAGTAGAGACTGTCCAGAGAAGCTTCAGTCCCAATCTATTGTTTCCGGGCTTGTGCTTGCAGGCCTACCTTGTTGTTCTCATAGAACGAAGCAAGCGCGGTGACTATCATTTCCCTACTGTGTTTCGTCTTCAGTTTACCGTTTGCTTGAAAACTCAGAATCCGTTTGGATGCCTGAGCTTCAAGAGGTTCAGGTTCTCCAGTCATTTCTCCCTGTCTTTCTAATACAAGCTCATCGGGATTCTTCTTGGCCCAGTCGCAAAAGACTTGGAGCCCCCATAAGTAGTTCTGCACGGTCATATGAGGCCGCTGTTGAACCAGTTGCGCGACCCATGTTTTTGTGCTACTATATTCCTGTACTGACATGTTGCCCTACCCAAAGACCTACTATATAACATGATAACAATCTCTTTTAAGCAAAACGGGACAGTGGCACGCCCCAAGGCAACACTTTCAGCGCAGTAATCTGCACACGAAAACTGGAGCTTCGAAACAACATGCATCCTAGCAGGTTTCAGAACACTAAGAGAATTACCTGATCTTTCCTACTTTTCTACTCTGCTGGTCTGTTCTATCACGCGGTTCTTCAGCTGGCGTAGCCCATCTCCTCTTAATGCGGAGATCTTGACGTAAGGGAGCCCGTCGAAGAGGCCATTCTCCTCAATCTGTTCCCAAGCAGCCTCTTTCAGAAGGTCGATCTTATTCAGAGCGAACAGGATCTTGTTGGGACTGACCTCCAGCTGGTTCAGAATGTCTTTGCAGCATTCCAGCTTTATCCTAATGCTTTCTATTTCTTCGCTCACGTCAATCAAGAGCAGAACAAGGTCGGCGTAACTGAGTTCCTCCAGTGTTGATTTGAATGATTCTACCATGTATGTTGGTAGCCTCGAAACAAAGCCTACAGTGTCGGACAGCATCACTTTTTTTCCGGAATCTGAAAGACTCACGGCGCGCGTCGTCGTGGTCAGAGTTGTGAAAAGCTTAGGAGATTCCTCCTTTGACTCTGAGGCGAGCCTGTTGAAAAGCGCCGTCTTTCCGCTGCTCGTGTAACCTGCGAGGGAGACAAAAGGCATCGAAAGCTTTCGCCTTTCAGTCCTATGCAGAGTCCTTTGGAGACGAGCTTTTGCAAGTTTCTGATTAATCAGAACTTTTTGGCGTTTTAGGTCTCTGAACTTGATGTCAACTGCCGTCTCTCCCATTCCCGAAAATCCAGCTCTTTCTCCCTTCACAGAGTAACGAACGCTGTCCCTAGCCCGGGGCATCTCGTATTGAAGGTTGGCCAGTTGCACCTGAAGCTTCGCCTCTGGAGTATGGGCTCTTTGCGCGAATATGTCGAGGATAAGCCTCTCGCGATCGACAACATCCACGAGTGTTTTTTTCGAGAGCTTGTACGCCTGCGAAGACGTAAGCCGCTCGTCGACAATGATTGTGGTGGACCCGTTTTCACGGACCATTGTTTGGAGCTCTTCTGCCTTACCTACGCCTACACCGTATTCAGATTTGATGACCTGTTTCTGTGTGACTACAGCTTCAACTGTATAGCCGGCGGTCCTTGCAAGCTCTTGGATTTCCCGCTTTGCGAACTCATCTGGGTAGGTTACGATGGTTACTTTGTTAACGGGGATTCTGTGTTGCTTCATAGTTTCTACTTGACCTAGATTTGAATATGTTTCACTTGGACTGCTCCTTTCTTTTCACATAAGATAGGCTCGCTCATCATGGGACAACGAGCGTGGAACCCTCTCGCGCTGGTTCCGGTACACTTAGGAAGACTTGGGCTAGAACCTTTCTTCCGCCGCCTGTTATGTTACGTTCTATCAGGAAGACGTCTTTGGTCACCGAGCTGGTGCTACCAGCGCGAACTTTTGCAGACTCGGTCAATCCTTTGTAGGTGACCCTGCACTCATTCAGTTCGCTTGTTTTTGTGTTTCTCGCTTCCTTGCATAGACGGTAGATGGTCCCCACGGGGAAGCCAAGTTTCCGGTCAAGATGCGAAAGATAACCTTCACTTGACATCCGTATTTCTGCCTCACCCTTCTTGTACCTCCCCACTCTACTCAGCTCTAAAGATAGAGGTGTAGGCACTTGAATTTAACATATGCATTGTAAGGCTCTGATAACTAGACTGGATATCGTCTGAAATATTGAGGAGAAGTAGATGACTCATACCCAGTTGATCATAACCGGGGAGTGGAAACCAAATATACCCGAGCTAGGTAGACTCACTGTGTAGTCATGCCGGAAAAGAATGTATGCAAAAGGTGTGGCAAAACCTTCTACGGAACCTTGGTCTTCAGAAAGCATCGGAAGGAGTGCTACGCCGAAGGAAAAAAGAGCAGGAGCGACCGCTAAGCTCAGAACAGTGTAGTTGATCTGAGTGGAGAACGGTCTAGGTCGAGCCGTATTTCATGCCGACTCGCGGAGCTGTTACCTTCTTCTGAAGCTTCTTCGGGCCCCTGCGACCTGCACGCACACGGGGCATTCAAAATGACCAGGAGATGCTTCAACCAGTCTGATTCTATGCCTGTCGCAGACTGGCCGACTATTCATAGATAGTTCTTTTTCCAACATACATAACTTCGAAATAACCCATGTATTATGTCTTTGCCTTTGCGGTTCTGATGCGTCTTCTGGGTATCATCCTAGGAAAACCCCTTGCCATATAAGCCGTCAGTTAGGATACTGTTCCATGCCCACAGAGCTATCATAACATTCCCCACTTCACGGTTTCTACTGTGTAGGTGAGGGTCTCCTTCACCGGCGCGCGGAGCTTTTCCGTTACTTTCTTCTTTGGGTTTGTCTTTTCAAGTATTTCGGTGGGGGTCTTTCCTTTGGCTTTTGCATTAAGGGTACCGCATAGGTCTCCCATTGAATGATGATTTTGTTGCCATGGGTTCAGGATAGATATTCTAGCTTCACTTGTTTTGACTGGTTATTTCGCATCAGCGTGGAGGTGCGGAACCTTTATATCAAAAGTAGGCGTGATACGGGCTGTTGTCCCAGGAGATAAAGTTTCCCACTTCCAAGATAAGGTCATCTCAATCGGGCACTATGACTGTTCAAGAAGCGCTGGTGGGACAGATCCAAATATCGAAAGTAACCCTGAATGGCTTCAAAGGAATCTTCGATTACAATTCAGGGACGATGAAGAATACACAGATACAAGTCGTATTGAAACCGTCCATTGACTGGTGGTACGGAGTCTGCGTGGACTATCTCATCGACACATACTGCGTTAGTGACAGTGGAAATGAGCCTCTCGGCTCGATTGATACAGGTTGGAGTAACCTTGGAGACGTTTCCATCAACGGAGGTAAACTTTCACTAGACATTGCCCAAACAGCATTCGGTCCTTTCGTAATGACGCCCTCCATAGGCGGGGAGAACCAAGGTATGACGGCTTCATCCGTTCAAACAGCCGAAGTAAATATGGAAGACACCAGAATGTCTACAGGTCTCCCTTCGGTCCTTGGGCTTGATTTGCCCGTTCCCAATCCGCTAGGCCCACAATCGGTCAATGTCAAACGAACTCAAGTGGCCCGATTCCAGACAGAAGGAATCAAAGTACCGCCCATAGCCTTCAAAGATATCCAAGCACAAGACGTCAAAATAGATAAGGCTGTGTCAGCCGGTTTTGAAGTGAGCAGCACATTCACGAAATCAACCGACTGGGCAGATCTTGGTTACGTGGGTTTCAGACTGCGGGTTGATATAACCTCTAGGATAAAGGCGTCAAACATAACTATGAATGGACTCTCTGGCGATGTGCAAGTACAATCTGCGCTGGCATCCGGCTTCGATATGTCACTGACCCTGAACAAGGTCGAGCTAAAAGGGCTTCGAATAAACGATTTCCAAATCCCGACGATTCTAGTGGAGGTATAGAACGTGGCAAATCGGAAATCTATTGCGTCAAGAAAACCGGCTCAGGATCTGCCTCCCAAATTCAGACAGCTGAAAGCTCATCCGTTTCCAAAAGACGGTAAGATTCAACTAAGCGACATACTCAACGGCATATATGACACTCTTGCAGCAGGAGAGGCCAAGAGGGTTGCGCCCCAAGAGCTTCAACAGCTGAAGACGCACTTTGATGGTGCCATGGGACAGCTACAAAGCATCGCGGATAAGATCAAAGCATCAAGAACAAGGAAGTAATCCATATCACTAATATGCTGCTGTTGACCGCATCCGAGGAGGATCTAAGAGCGTCTATCCCAACAGCGTTCTTGTGCAAGAAGACCAGAATAGCCATCAGTAACTGGTCCACGATTGTAGCAGTTAAGAAGATACTCTTGGATAGCAACGATTTACAAGCCGCTCTACTAATTAGCATCAAATAATGCCCCCCTCAGCGTGAAGCTGGTGAGCCGGCTCATCAAGACTGTCGCATTCTCTAGGATTGGTCTTTGCAGCTAAAAGGCAGCTATTAAAATATCGCACACAGAGAGTTCGTAATCATTGACAGAAGACCTACTCATGCTAAGGAAGAAGGTAGCACGCCGAATGCAGTATTACCTAAGAAAGAACTTCAGGCCACATAGCCTAGCCTACAAGCTTCTGTCAGATTACCCGACCCGACCAGGGAAAGGAATTCGACCAGCCTTTTGTCTCGCAGCTGCGGCATCAGTAGGAGGAGACTATGATAATGCAGTAAATACCGGAGCAGCTATCGAATTTCTCCACAACGCGTTTCTCATCAAGGACGATATTGTAGATCAATCGCTTTATCGCAGGGGTGACCTTACTTTGAATAGGAAATATGGTCTGGCATTGGCTGCCAATGCAGGTGATGCAGTCAAGATCCTTAGCATGTCTCCGCTGATAGATAACCTCAGCGTAATAGGAGTAAGAAAGTCTTTGCAGATAATCTTGGAGATACAGGAAATGGCTGGGAGAAGTGTCGAAGGACAGATAATGGAGCTTACCTATGTGAGGAAAAATAGGGTTGATCTAACATCTAGGGATTACTTTAGGATATGTGAAAACAAGACTTGCTGGTACACAGTAATCACACCTTGTCGGACTGGCCTGATTATTGGAAGTGACCATGCCTCTCCTGAGCAGCTTGATTCCTTTACGAGGTTTGCGCTGAACCTTGGATTGGCATTTCAGATAACCGACGACACATTGAACTTAACTGCGTCCCAGAAGCTTTACGGCAAGGAAATCAATGGAGATATCTTGGAGGGTAAGAGAACCCTCATACTGATCCATCTTCTAAACTCATGCACTCCTGAAGAACGAAAGAGAATGCGCAGAATTCTGGGGACATCACGAGACTCTAAGACTGATGCAGACGTGGAATACGTAAGGGAACTCATGCAAAAATATTCCAGTCTCGAATACGCTAGGAAAGTAGCTCGAAGGCTCGCCAAGAAGGCTAGAGAAACACTTCTGAATGAATGTACTTGGATGACCGAGAAACGCTGGAAGCGTTTCTTCTTTGATCAAACCGATTACCTCATCAACCGTAAGAGATAAGTGCAGCTACGAGACGAGTTGCGCTTGAGAACTGTTTGGGTAAAGACGGGAAGACTTCAAAGACTGAACGTGAATCTACGCAAGTGCCTCCTCAAGCGTTTGTCTTGCTCGATCCGCGTTTCGTTGGCCAAGCAATAAATCATATAGTTAAGAACCTCAATGATCCAGAATACCAGAATCAATTGACGAAGCTAACACAGGTCTCAATTACGAATTCTCTACAAACACTCCAGAAACTGACTCAATTCTCGACACGCGTGTCCCAACTTGACAGGGAGGGATTGGAAGGCCTTGTCGAAGGCTCAATTGATGACCTGACGCGTGCCTATCTTCAATTCAGCTCTGACCTATTGGTGTTGTTGCAAAAACTGTCAAGCCGAACCTTAGAAATTCTTGATAATGCTTCACCGCAAAATGTGTCAAAAAAGCGCAGTCGAAGCCGGAGGCTCTAGCGGTGCTCTGTCCTTGGGATTCTACCGTATAGAAGACACAACTCTTGTCGATGCTTTTAATATTCCCTCGATTTTTGACGCACGCTTGGCGCTGTATAAAGAATGGCATGACTTTGTGTTCTTTGATAGAAGGAAACGTATATTCAGCTTTCTGAACTTCGGGATTTATGGAAACCCATATGATTCCAAGCGTGGATGCGGATTCGCTCTTTTGTTTTTCGCAGACCGGCGAGGAAGAACCTTTGCTGAGATGAAACTAATAGCTCTTGACAAGCTGCAAGTATCATCATACAACCCAGACTTTATTGGCGAAGGCATTGAGGTAGTCTACCTGAAAGATAATTCTTTCAAGATAAAAGGGCAGATTGGTAATCTAGCCTGCAATTTCAAACTCCCCGTTATTCTACCCCCTGTATCAGGCAAAGACATCTTCCTAGATGTTCTAAACATGCACGGAACAATTAGTTATGGAATGGCCCGCGCTGCTTTAGAAATGGCTAAGCTTTGGGATAACTGGGTAGAACTTCCAAGGCTGCCTGTCTCTGGAGAAGTCACATTAGATGGGACTAGTTTTACCATAGATACACGTACAGGTTACCACGATCATGAGGGAGGCCGGTTTGATTGGGGCAGTACGTGGGGCTGGGATACGGGGGTTATTCTTTGTGATCCCTTGATTGAAGAAGAACCGGAGAACGTTGAGTTTAGGTTCTACCGATGGGGGCCATCCGACAGATTCTCCCACGGCGGAGTCATTATTGGAATGAAAAACGGTGAGCGGAAGTATTTTGACAACGAGAATATCCAGATCACGCGAACGGGAAGATTTACGAACGGATGGAGTGTAGTCCCCGGAATTACGCGCCTACTTTATCCAGACTACCATCCAGATATACCCGAAAGAGTGATTCTTTCAGCAAGCGACGAACCTGACAAACTCAAGATCGTCTTCACTCCAAAGGCCGTCTGTAGCATAGTGGTTGCGAGCATTTACGGTGAACCGGATAGAGTGTTCAATGAAATGTTCTGCAGCGCAAGCCTTAATGGAAATATAGGAGGTCATGTCTATGACCGAACCATTCCATGCTGGTTCGAATCTGTCAGACCACGTGGAAGCGTGAGCCAATATGCCGTTGAAACTTAGCCATTTTCTCAAAAATCTTCTAGCGTTGATGAAAGAAGACTACCACCAGCAACTACAAGAGCTTATCAAAGATGCTCGAGGAATTACCTGCCTCCAAACTCTCGACACCGAAAAGGCAGTAATTCAGGTAACCGGGCGTAGAATCAGAATAACTAGCAGGGCACGAAAGAAACAGATTAACGTTCGTGTAACCCTCTCTAGGGACTGCCTATTCAAGATTCTCGAGGGGAAGATTACTCTTAGTGAAGCATTCTTTGCCAACGAACTCAAAGTCTCTGGAGAGCCAGTAACGCTTCTGCGATGTTATGCAATATGGGAGCGAGTCATATCTTTGGCCCGAACATCGCCCAGATTGTACTTTCTTGCGTATAAGCTACGTTAACAAGACCCATAGTTCGGTATTGATAACACTGTTTTGGGTGATTGCATGTTTCCGCGGTTATGTCCCATCGGCGGGTGAACATGCGAATCAGCATTCTTCTTTCTTTATTCGGTCTTCACTTACAGTTGCATCCTTCTACTGAGCATGATCCGTTGTGAGAGACTTGTCCGCAGCTAAGGCACGGTTGGATGATATCTGAATTCGCGGTAGCAGTGCAGTCAGATTGGTAATTCCTCTTATTAGCTCTCTGCTGATGCCTATGGATATGGTGATTGTTTGATCGTAGCAGGTGCACTCATCCAGTTTCTCGCCACATGCGCTACAGTATTTTGCTGGTGCTATCAGCATGGGGATCTGCGCTCTTAGTGTTGGGGTTCTTCCTACTTTTGTCGCTTTTGTGGTTGACAACCTTACTCGTTGCGTGTATGATGCAGGAAGTAATAAAGGTTGTCACCTCCCGGTTGAGGTAACTCTCTGAATAGCAGAGACGTGAGTCTAAAGTGTTATCAGCCGACAACTTAGCAGAACATTCATCAGGAAAGGATATATGGCTCCGAATCGATCAATTAGAAGTTTGAGAATTGCGATCGTCGGAATGGGGGTAGCTGGCTCCTATCTAATTAACCGGCTAAGCCGCGTTCACGACGTCACAGGTTTTGAAAGGTATCCACGAAGAACTTTTCAGTGCGTGTGCGCATGGGGGACGAGCAAGAGCTACATCAGCAGGTTTGCTGAGGCTTGCGACTTGAATTTTGAAGACTATATACTGCATGAAGGCGAGAACATGCTGGTTTCAGTGGGAGGGGTAGAGGTCGAAAACCCTCTTGACGGGCTTGTCAGTTTTGATAAGCATAGCTTCCTCGAAGATATGCGTCGGGGACAAGAGATTCGGTACAACTCTTGGGTCAAGAACGAGGAAGATTTGAAGAATTATGACCTGATAATCGACGCGACTGGTCTCAGGGTTCTCCTGCCCAAGATCGAGGGATATGAGCTGCGGATACCTTGTGCCCAGTATAGGGTGAAATATCGTGATCCGCCGTTTGACGATTTCTATATCCAAGTCTTGGATGGCATGGGTGGTTACTTGTGGTACTTTCCTCTGGGGGAAGGCTGGAGTCATGTAGGTGCTGGCGATCTCAACCACGGCCATAATCAGGCGCTTCAAGACTTCTTTGATCGGTATGGAGGTAAGCGGGAGAAGATCGTTGGGAGACCGGTGAGACTTTGTCCACCAAGATACTGCCAGCCGTTCCGATCAGGAAAGGTGGTAGGTGTCGGTGAGAGCATTGGGGCTGTATTTCCTCTTCTAGGCGAGGGAATAATTCCCACGCTGGAGTGTGCAGAGCTCTTAGAAAAACACATAGATGATCTTGATGAATATCGTAGGCGTGTGATTAAGCACTTTGAGTTTTATGAAACGGCTTACAAATTTCTGGAGCCTATATTACGTGGCGAAGTCAGCCTCTTGGAACACGCAGAGTTATCACTGGCAGTGCTATCGCATCTTTGGACAAACCAATCTCGATATGGATTCAAGATGCAGATCAATAGACTCGGTATCGAACCGATCTCGTTCATTCAGCAAGCAATGACCATGGTGCGCATGATCAGGATATAGCGCCAGATTGAAACGCGTCCTCCAGCTCGGTAAACACACGATTGAGACTGTCTTCAATCATCGGTCTAATAATAAACGAAGGGAGGAAGGAAAGAAGTCCTCCGAGAGAGAAATCAGCGTCGACATTAACTATGGTCCCATCGTCAGAATCATCACTGTATCTTTCCACTATTTTGCTCCCCGCAAGTTCACCAGTCAGGATCTCCACAGTGTGCTTCGTAGGCACTTTGACAACATGCTTGCTCCTCTGAGTTATCACACTTCCTAAGACCGAGAATTCTTCCTCTGTGATGATGTAATTCTTATTACGCTTTAACACCTGTATTGAGTGGAATATCTTCGGTAATCTATCTTGAAGATTCTCGAAGTCGGTGATTGTCCGATACACTAGGGCTCTAGGAGCCTTCAGTCTTCTTGTGAAACTTATGGCAAAGCCCATCTGTCCACGGCATGATTCTGGTGTTGTTCACCTATTTAGCACAGACTTTTGACGCGTTTCAAGTAAATAATCGCGTGATTATCATTAGAAGGTGAGCAGCCCTATTCTTTGACGCCCTCATTTCACACAAACTAGGGTATTTTCATCACAATTTGTTTGGGGTACGCGCCATCTGCTACTTGATGTGTAGATTACACTACTTCTACAGTGCTCAGAGTTGTTTTCCGGCTGCGGAGATATGATGCGGCGATGGCAACCCCAAGTATGCCCAGAACAACTGCCAGCGATACAGTAGTAGGAATCATGAAGAAGTCGGAGAGCACCATCTTTCCTCCGACAAATAACAGGATTAACGCCAAGCCCAGCTTCAGATAGGTGAACCGGTGAATCGCCCCAGCCAACAGGAAGTAGAGCGCCCTCAGCCCCAGTATCGCAAAGATGTTCGACGTGTAGACGATGAAGGTGTCAGTGGTAACCGCGAAGATAGCTGGAATAGAGTCGACGGCGAAGATCAAATCTGTGGTCTCCACAACTATCAGAACTATGAACAGCGGCGTAGCGAAGCGAAGCCCGTTAAGCTTTACGAAGAACTTCTCATCATCCAGCCTATCGGTGACACGCAGGAACCTCCTGAACAGCCTCACAGCAAAGTTCTTCTCAGGCTCAACATGTCTCCCACGCTCCACCAGCATCCTCAACCCTGTAACAACAATAGCGCCTCCGAACACATAGATCATCCAGTGAAATGCCTCAAGAACAGCCGCTCCAGCAACAATCAAGGCGAACCTCATCAAAATAGCCCCTATAATGCCCCACTTCAACACCCTAGGCTGGTAGATGGCGGGCACATTGAAGTAGCTGAAAGTTATGGCGAAGATGAACATGTTATCAACGCTAAGAGATTTCTCTATGATGTAGCCCGTCAGATACTGCAGTGCTGCCTCCTCGCCCATGGCAAAGTACACTACGGCGTTGAACACCATAGCTAATGTAATCCAGATCGTGCTCCAAACCGCTGCCTCCTTGATAGAGATAACGTGAGCTTTCCTGTTGACTACACCCAGATCCACAACCAGCATGCCCACAACAAAGGCATTGAAGAGGATCCAGAGAGTCGCGTCTACTCCGAAGAACTCAACCAAACTATCCTACTTCACCAAGCTCATGTCAGCGACGCACCAACTTGCCGTATGCATTGTATAAAGGGATTACCTTATCCAGAAAAGGGATAGAGTGGTAATCAAGAACAAAGGGTTAATCTTCAAGTGATGCTAATGTATATTCCCAAAATAGAAGTTTTGGTCAACAAGTTTCCCAGCGAACCATCGCACGAAACTTACGAAGGCATAAAGATTTGCAACTTATGTGAGTTACTTATTTGAATTGTAGGTAGAACTTTCCTTCTTCTGGATTCACGATCAGCTTGTGTGCGGTCGAGATGTCCTTCATTCCGAGCACAGGCGGAGCATCGTCTCTCTCAGCTATGGCTACCCACGCTTCGATCTCGGGAGAAGTTTTGCCGTCGCCGTCTTCAAACCTTAGTTTCAGCCTTGTGAGAGAGGCGTTGAGTCGGGCTCCTGGCATCATGCCTCCGAGTATTATTGGGACAGATTGCTTGACTTCGAAGGCGTCTGCGTATCTGGCAGGCAGGAGGGTGGCTGTTGCGCCGGTGTCGTAGATTATGAGTAACGTGTCTGACCATTGTGTAGGAGTTTTGAAGGATACTGCGACTGGGTAGACGAAACTTGTTCCGAGATCTGTTCGAAATGTCTTCCTGACCGAGTGCTCTATGTCGGGTCTAAACCTTGTTCGGGCTATGTTGAATGAGAGGCGTGAGGACAAAGGGTTCACCTGACAGGATGTAGCCTGTGACGAAGCCGCTGGTAGACTTGGAGGCTGTGTCTCTGGCCTTCCCGTATTCACGGTCGGCGGCGATGACCTTACCGTCCTTGACCGCTACGTACATTTTCGGGTATTTCTCTTGGAGTTCAGAGTAGTGCTTGCTTACCCATTCGAAGTCTGCGCTGCGGGACATCTGACCTACCCAATACAGATTAGCGTACTGGGCTTAAATCGTTATCGGATGCAAGCGTTGAAACCGGAGGAGCCCGTGGGGAAATATGTTGAGGCAAAAAGGAAGCCATGATGAGCGTAATAGGACAAATCTTCCGTTAATCTCCTTTCCTTCCGTATTCAAGCATCTTGCCGAAGATTTCGGCCTTTTAATAGCGTCGTCCAGCGCGTTATGAGTATGTCTTCGCCCTGATAGAAATCTCTTGTCTATTTTTCTCTTTATGGTTCCGCCCCAGCTCGTCCCAAGCATTCCCATGTAGTATGCTTTGATGTCCAGACCGCTTATTCCGAAGGGGTTGCGGCCGAGGAATCTGTGGAAGTAGTATGCTACGAACATCCAGTCGAAGGTCGCGTTGAATGCAACAAAAACAGGCCGTCTGCCATTTGAGGCTGAATTTATCCAGCCCTCGAAATCACGCATGGCAGTTGCAGGTTCATCCCCAGTTTTGTTGAGTTTGTCCAGCGATAAGCCGGAGACCTCTAAGGCGCTCTGGACATACCTTTCAGTGATCGGCTTGATCTCTCTGTAGAACGTCTTGGATGCATCACCGACCAAGGAGTTATCAAATCTGAAAAGCTAGATATTCAGGAAAGAGGCTGGGTTGTGCTGAGATTTCCTCTACCACGGTCTCTTTGGTTACCTAAAGAATTGGTTACTTCCGAAGTACTTGAAAACATTTGCCTAAGAGACGTATTAAGAAAGCTCGATATTGCGGTCGTCAACTTCGCTAATCTGAGTGATTTCATCACCAGAATAAGGGTAGCTACTTAGGTGTTCATGCCTTCGGCTTCGCTCATTCTTTCTTTCGGTCTCCGACCTGCCTGACCAATGCGGACCAACGAAGCTCGCGGCGATTATGACCGCATCTTTTTGAAATTTGCGATATAAGCAATAATTGGAAAAATCTACCAGACAAAAGTATTTTAGCATCGTAACGGCATAAGGATATGTAATGTTGGCCTCAAGATGAGCCAGAGGGGAGGCGCTAAAGGCAGACATAAGACAGGAATTTTACCATTCCTTTACGGAGTAATTATCGCCGTAGTTGTGATCGCAATAGCAACCACTGCAATATATCTCGCGTCATTCTCAAAACCTTCAGCTAGTTATGTTGCGGTCCTACAAGTCCAGAACTCAAACAATAAGACCGACTTTAACTATCTGAACATTGTCAAGGACGGGGCACTAATCGCTGGAGCGTCAGCGGCATTGGGGGTATGCACTACTGGAACTTTTGGTGCTTGCGTGGCAGCAGTTCCCACGGTTGCGACAGCTTTGAGAGGAGTCTTGGATGACGAAATCATGACTGTAAAATCCGATTTCACATTCTCTAACATTGGTAACGGTACCGCAAGAAGCATTACGTACAATGTAGGTGTGTACTCGGATGACAAGCTTGTCAAGATAGATGCCTCCAACCTTCCAGATCTTGAGCCTGGTAAACAGGAAGTCGTAACATACTCGCATAGGGTTACTTTGGCTGACATTGCTATTGGAGCATGGGATGCGATTCAAGGGAAAGGCAAGATTACGCTCACAGTCCTGAATCTCCATTATTCTGGTGGGCTTAGCTAATCTTACGGCTATTCGCCTTGGTTATTCAAGGAACGACGGAACTTTAAAGTCTGCGCCGCAGGTTCTCCCTAAGAACCCGAAAACTCCCTGCGCATTTGCTCGTTGCTCATCTAATCATGAGATTCTGTCTTACACCCATCAGGCTTTTTAACCAGACTCGCGACCTCTCTTTTCAATGCCCGCTGAGATGGGTACCGGCAGCGCCAGATTGAGCGACGTTGGACTAGTAATGAAAGAAAGAAGTGCCCTAGTAGATGTATCCAAGGAGTTGCTCGCCCTATTGGATAAGTCGCTGTCTAGCCCATCAAGAGTTAAGAGTTCACACGATGAGATTGAAATACAACGACTCTACTTGAAGGTGTCCGAACACCTTGCCAACATAGGTGGATTTTGTGATAGAGGGACACGTAACGCGATTTTTGCAGTGCAAGAGCTTCTGGCCATTGCTACTCTGGAACCGCTTGCGAATTTATTTGTCAAGGGTCTGCTGCCGGTTATTGTTGGAATCCAAGTGGATTTTACCAAGAAACCTTTCAAGGTTGTGGGAATTAACGTAAAGGGATTGGGTGCAGAACTCAAGGCTTTAGTGAAGAAGTAACGATTCAACATTCTGAAGACTACGTGTTCTCCCTAAAATCCTAAGAGTGCTTTCACGCCTGTTCAAGCACCGACTTACGGATTTTCCCCTTTCTCAAATGGTCGGTCGAACCGCTGGAACGCTTCGCTCCAATACCTGCGCTGAGGAATGCCCGACATTCCGAGGCAGAAAAAAATTGGAGGTTGATTTGAATGGAAGCAAACACGCAGACGCAGGCGAAACTGTTCAGGTTCGAGAAGGAGAACGACACGCTGGAAGGAAGGCTCGTGTCTGTGAGGCAGAGTAAGTTCAGCAAAGTCTTCAACATACAGACAGAGCAGGGAGAGGTTGCGATATACGGAAACAAGGTTCTTGAGTCGAAGATAAAGCCCGAGGATTTGGGAAAGCAGTTTCCATACAAGCAGTTCGATGTCTCGCTGAACGGCGAGAAGAAGGGCGAGTGAAATGTTCGTGCTGAACGGAAGAGAGGAGAGAGTAATATCTCTCCTCAAATCCCTTGATTTGACAGAATACCAAGCGAAAGCATACTTCACAATGCTAATGCTCGGAAAGAGCAGGGCGACGGTGCTTTCGAAAAGGTCAGGCGTGCCATCGGGCAAGGCATACAGCGCTCTCTACCAACTTTCAAGCAAGAAGTTGGCAAGAGCTCACGACACAAGACCGAGAGAATTTGAAGCAAACGGAATAGACTGTCTTGTGCAAGCATTCGTCAGAGCAAAGAGACACGAAGTCTACAAGGCAGTGAGAAACGGAGAGGAATTGAAGCGGACAGTGGTATCTCTCAAAGACGCAGTGACAAACCCGTTAGCGATACAACTCAAGGTGTTTCAGCCGAGATTAAGGAGGGTGGGAGTCAGGCTCCCGCCTTCTATGTAGACTCCATATTAGGCCCGAAATGAGAAACGGGCATCAGATAAGGCAAATCTCGTCTCAAGCATTCACCGAAAGCTAGCAACGTATCAAAACCAGAATCCAGAAACATCGTCGCCAAGAACAGTTGCTTATCGAAACAACAAATAATGAGGAACCGATTCGCCTACTGTTTCCGCTAACTTCCCCTCCGAGCACTCCGTCTGGGAACTTGAAATTTATATTGTAAGGGGGGTCTTACAGTCGCGCAGCTAAGCCATCAAACAAGTCAACCGAGCTAAGCCCCCTTGTCCGAGTTTACAAGTAGCCGGCGATAAGAGAATCTAAGCCCCGCTCTCCCACAGCACCGATAACCCTGTCCAGCTGAGCACCCTTCTTGAAGATAATGAAAGTGGGAATAGAGTAGACCTCGTAGCGACCAGCTATCTCCTGACCATCATCCACATTTAGTCTGCCGAAGACCACTTTACCCGCATATTTCGCAGCAAGATGCTCAAAGATAGGATGCATGTATCGGCAGGGGCCACACCACTCAGCCCAGAAATCCACTATCACAGGCTTATCACCACCTATCACCTGATCAAAATTAGCAACCGTCAACACAACGCTGCCCGCAGGCTCAGGCTTAACACTGCCACTAGCCATCATACGCATCTTACGACGCATAATATCTTCAAGCTCAGGGTCGCTCATAACGGCCACCCATCTACCTGCAACTTTATTTAAGGTTCACCAGACACATACTCAACAACAAACCTCCGTCAACCAATTAATCAAGCAACCAATAGAATGATTAATCTGCCAGTGAAACAGGCCATCGAAGACTAGGCTTTGAAGTACTGTCCCGAATGCGCGACACCCCTCAACCAAGAAGAAATCTACTCCAAACTAAGAATGGCCTGCACCAACTGCGGCTTCATCGACTGGGCCAACCCAGCGCCCGTAGCTGCAGCCATACTCAGATACGGAAAACAGATCGTCTTGGTACGCAACAAGCGTGAAGACAGGAGAGGCTGGGGGCTACCCGGAGGCTTCGTTGAGCCAGGAGAGAACGCTGAGGAAGGAGTCCTACGCGAAGTCCTCGAGGAGACAGGCGTCAAAGGCCGAGTAAACGAAGTGTTGATGACCCACGGTGTACAGCGGACAAAGAAGAGTTTCCTCCTGATCGTCTTCGAAGTACAGCGACTAGACGGAGAACTCAAAGCTGGCGACGAGATCGCCGAAGTAAAACTGGTAAGCCTCAGAGACGCGTTAAAGCTCGTCGAAGGTAGACTCGACGAACACATCTTATCCCACTGGGCCGCGCGCAGAAGCATAAGGTTTAAGCCCGCAGCATCAAGAGCAGCCTCGACGCCGGGAACAAACTTCCGCCGGGATCAGACGTAAGGGGAAAACCTTACTCTCCCGACGGCAGAGTGGACAACAACTGTCCACAGTAATGCGCGGGCCTTGAGGCTTATCAGAAGCGCGACAGCCCGTGTCCCCTCGGGGACTCGTCGGTTCGAATCCGACTCCCGGCGCCTCCAATTCCGAAGCAACCTACAACAATGTCAACCAGCTAGATTCGACCAGCCCTATCCCTCAGATCCTGATACCACTCCGGAACACTAACCTCCTCAACCCTATGCTCAGGCTGATACGGCTTCACATCCAGCACAGGAGTGCCATCAAAGTAATCCAAGCCTTCAACCACCAGCATCCTACCCTCCCTGCGAACCAGTTTCACCAAACTCAACCCAATAGGATTCGGCCTAACAGGCGAATCCAACGCGAAGACACCCTTCAAAGGAAGATCCTCAAGCTTGAAACCCTTACGCAGAAGCCTTCTAGGCCTCACTTTGAGAGTCGTCCTATCCTCAGGACTAACCCTGTTCAAGAAACACAGCACGAAGAGATGCGAATAACCATCCAACCCATCCAAAGCACCCTCAAACTCGGGAAGAATCTCAACTATGGACTCATAGCTATGATCCCAACCACGAACCTCTTCATCAGAAGATTTGGTCCTAACAACACCCACCGGCATCAAACTGAACTCTCCTTGCCCCGACAGAGCCATCCAACTCCGAAACATCTAGCACTAGAGATATACTAATACTATTAGCTGATGTCAACAGCTTAGTTTCCAAAACAACGTTTCTGCTCAAGCATAGGGGCGTCTTCGCTTTGCCCGCATTATATAGCCCCCCTAGACCAGTTCTTTGCCAGCGTGTGAAAACCGGCAAACCCCGGGAATTCAACAGCGCTTACACATAACAGAGTTAAGAGGCTCAATCCCCGGAACATGATCCATCCCCCTCAGACTATGCAGTAGAACAAGCTCACAGCCTAGATGGTCAACCTAGGAACCTGAACCTATCCTTCAAGCAGGCCCGAAAACAGGCTCAAGATACCTTTTGGCGAAGTCCTGCGGATCTGCGAGGAGCTCCTGATTCAAGGTGCCAATTATCTGGTTCGAAGGAACATTCGGGAAGAGCACGCTGCCAGAAGATTTGGAGACAAACCCAGTCCTCATAGGTGAACGGAAAGCCCTGGAGAAGACTTCTTGACCGTCAGGGCTCAGCATGAACTCGACCAACAGTTTCGCAGAATTGGGGTGAGGCGCGTTCTTGGAGATGACAACCCCAAAAGGCTGCACCACAAGAGGAGACACAGGCATGAATTCAAGGGGGCTGCCTCTGACCCTAGCCTGCAACACATCGTGCAGCAAGCCCACTATGCCAATAGAGCCCTCCTCAGAAATAATGAGCCGCCCAATCTCACCAGTACTCTTGAACATCCTTGCGCCAAGAGCCTTCAGCTCGCCCAGATACTTGCTCCACCTCGAATCATCCTTCCAATAACTCTTCAATTCACCCAGAATCTGAGTATGCGAACCTAGACGCGTCGGATGATCCATAAGGACCTTACCCTGATACTTAGCAGCCAGCTTAGGAACATCCTCCCACGTCTTAACCGCATCCAAGTCACTCTTCTTCACCAGCTTAGGATTATAGATCATCACCGGGATCGTCGCACCATAAAAGAACCTATCAGGATCAACAATAGGAAAGTTCTCCGGAGTATACTGCTTAGACACGTAACGTTGAGTAGCACCTATGTTCGCAGCAGCACCCAAAACCCTAGCGCCAGCATCATAGATATCCCAAGTGGACTGAGACTGCTTCGCTTCCGCAGTGATCCTAGCCAGAAGCTCAAGCTCCCTAGCATTAAAGAAACTCACCTTTATGCCCGGAAACTTCTTCTGAAATTCCTGTGACAGCACCACTATGTCCTCCTGATCTCTGACCGAGTAGATAGTAAGACCACCTTCCTTGATCGCAGCCGCCACAAGAGCAGGATCGAAGGGCGTTATCTGCTGTATGAGCGCCTCTCTTTCAGCAGCTATCTTCCTAGTCTCCTCCAAGGACCTCTGGAGGCTGCTCTTCAACTCACCGATATCCTTCTGAACCGTTGCCAAGTTCTGATCGATCTGCTTAATCTGGGTTCTGAGCTGCCCTGCTTCTCCTGAAACAGCAAAACTAGCGTAGCCAAATGACGCAGCTGCGACGATAAGAGCAATCAGAGACGCGGCAGTCACGGTGTTGACCATTACAACGTTTTTGTATGCTAAGTTTAATATAAAATTAACTCCACACTATGATTACAAACAAATAAACCAATCCAAGTTACCAAACAGTAGAAATCCATGGTTTTCCAGATAGAAACCACTATTCATGCAAAACCAGTCTTTCCTATGGCTACTCGGCTTTCAGCTCCGCATACGTCTTGTAGCCACGTTCCTCCGTTACTTCTCGTCCCAAGAGTGCCTCAGCAACCTAGAAGTGCTGATGGCCAAGAACTTCACCGGCTTATCGCCATGACACCAATGCTTATGTCACGCACCAGCAGGGATAAGCACTAAATCACCAGGTTCCCAATTCAACCAATCGCCCATGGATCTCACTATGACCATGACCTTCCAGTATTTGGACAATGGTCTCGCCATGTCTGTGAACAGTAGTCGAACCCTTAGCAGGAACCTGCTCGTAGTGAGCCTGCAGAACTAGAGAATCAAAGTTAACACTTGCCACCAAATCCGGGTTATTCCCATAGTAAACTGATTGGATCCACATTATGTCTTTAGCCTTCGACACCAGTTTCTCGGGTATCCGCGCCTGAGCTCTCCTATGATGGACATGGACAAAAGATATTCAATGAGTAACAAAATATTTTCCTTCTTTGACCAAGGTTTAAAAAGTGTCAAACAAATCTGCTGCCATGCGACGATCGCCTTTGAAGAATCAAGGCGAACAACACGTAGTAGAAATAATTCACTTCGCGGACCCTTGGTGTTTTTGGAGCTGGGGCTTTGAACCCATCCTGCAGCGCCTCAAAGAAGTATACGGAGACCAGATCAAAGTAGCATACAAGATGGGAGGCATAACCAACAATATTCACGAATGGAGAAAAGAATATGACGTCGCCGAAGACGGAGCCCTTGGATCTTGGATTAGCGACAGCACATCAATGACAAAGATGCCCACTAACCCAGACTACTATGTAAAAACCAAAGTAGATACCACGTGGCCAGCATGCATCGCTGTGAAAGCAGCCCAGATGCAGAACGAAAAACAGGCTGAACACCTCCTCCGCAGACTAATTGAAGTAATCCAAGTAGAAGCAAAGAACGGAAACAAAGAGGAAGTATACCTCCCCCTTGCAAAAGAAGTAGGACTAGACACAGATCAACTCAAGAAAGACATCAAATCGGGCAAACCAGAGAAGCTCTTCAAAGAAGATATGAAAGCGATGAACGTCAACTTCCTCACACTGGTCTTAGTCAACAAGAAGAATGGCAAGAAGAAGGCGATTGGAGAAGTCTTCACGTCAGACAAGTATGAGCAAGCAGTTGAAAGCATCACCGAAGGCAAGCTCCGCAAGAACATACCTGTAGATATCCTAGCCTACTTTGAGCGGCACCGTGGAAACATTGTCCCAGCTAAAGAGATCGCAGAGGTCTTTCAGATAACAGAGGAGGATGCGGAGAGACGACTCAATATTCTCGCCAAGGGAACACTGCTCGAAAAGAAGAGCTTTGAATTCGAAGGCATCTTCTGGAAATCGACAGACACAAGTGGTAAAGCGAAGGCTTTAACACTCGAACAGCTCAACGCATCCCATGTCACAGAGACAGCAAAGGTAGCTGAGGCTGACGCCGGGAAGATCATCACCAAGGCTGTGAAGAACCTTTACACCGAAGTAGCCACCAACCCCAGCAAAGCCTATCACTTCCCCTTGGGAAGGAAGGCAGCCCTACTAGTAGGATACCCGGAGGAAGAGCTGAACAAGATACCTGAGACCGCTGTAGAATCCTTCGCTGGCGTCGGATATCCTCATCGGAGCAACTCCATCAAACCCGGCAGCAAAGTCCTTGACATAGGATCTGGCTCAGGAACAGACATCTTGGTTGCTTCTCTCCGAACGGGTTCTGAAGGTAGCGTGACGGGCTTGGACATCACTGATGCTATGATCGAAAAAGCCCGGAGTAACATAGCTAAGATGGGCGCGAAAAACGTCAAAATCGTAAAAGGCGACGCATCGAAAATACCACTGGAAAACGACAGCATCGACGTAGCCACCAGCAACGGAGTCCTCAACCTTGTCCCCGAGAAGAAGAAAGCGTTCCAAGAGATCTACCGTGTCCTCAAACCAGGGGGAAGGATCCAGATAGCTGACATCGTCGTTCAGAAAGACGTTCAAAAGGTCTGCGGCCTCATACCTCAGCTCTGGGCAGACTGCATAGGAGGAGCAGCAGTCGAAGGCAATTATCTGAAACTAATAAAGGACACAGGGTTCAAAGACGTGGAGATTATCAAAAGGCTTGACTATTTCTCAGGAAGCTCCTCTGACAACACAAAACGACTTACCAGAACCTTTGGAGCGGAAAGCGTAGTCATAACCGGCATCAAGCCACACTAGACAACTTTCCCAAGTATCATAGAGCTCTTAACAGGACCGTAGTGCCTCGAATCTTCGCTGTAAAGTCTGTTGTCACCAAGCACATAATATTCGTCCAACCCAAGTTGATGTTCTACAGGATACTCATCTCCAGGCACAGGAACACTGGAAACATAATGTTCCCAGAAGGCAACCCCATCAATATTTAGCCCATGAGTAGTCCAAGACACCCGTTCACCCGGCAGACCTACAACCCGTTTCAACACAATCAAATCCGATCCACCCATTCTGCGGACAACAACTACATCTCCTCGACGCGGTTCCCGAAGCAAGTAAGCGATTCTGCTTACCCATAACCTAGTGCCAGCAGGATAGAGGGGCTCCATGCTCCTATCCTTCACCTCTATCCTGAATCCAGTGAGTAAGTGAACAGGTCTAGCAACAGAATAGGCAACGGAGCTTAGAAGACCCACCATCTACACTATGCAGCCAAAACCATAGAAGAAGTTAAATTTTATAAAGGATACTTATACGAGCGAAGAACATGTTTAAACACATTTTCTCAAACATAGTTGAAAGAGCATACCCTATCCACACGGTTCAAGCCCACTGCGACATCCCCTGCGGCATCTACGATCCCCACGACGCCCAGCTAGGCGCACTGACCGTCATCCGAATGATCCAGCTGATCAACGAACTGCCCAAGCCTGGTGCAAACGCGGCTACCGCAGAAGTTGCCACCTACGAAGCCAAACTCAGCAGATACGTGAGAGTCAAGGAGGACCACGCGGAGCAAGTGAAACGTGAGCTGCGCATCTTATGGGGAGACTACTTTAAGCCCGATCACGTCAAACAGTATCCCGAGCTCCACGACCTCTTCTGGAACGCATTGAAGATCGCCTCCAAAGCGAGACAGGAAGTAGACATGAAGGCAGCTCAAGACCTCCTAGCGACAGTGCAGAAGATAGCAGAAATCTTCTGGAAGACTAAAGGCGCCGACGTGCGCAGACAGCCATCTCTCCAGACTGCTGGCGGAGAACTCGTCTACCCCGTACCCAAGAGCTAGAAGACAGATTACTCACAAGAAGACCAGTAGCAAATATCGACCTAGGGCGATCAGAGGACACTCGCCCTAGACTTCCCTATTTTATGATGGATGTTTATAGGCAAGACTTTTTCCGCAGCTACCCAGATGTGCCCCCTGATCTTCGTCGGCCTAGGACTCGGAGGAGCCGAAGGCATAACACTAGGAGCCTTTGATACGCTTTCGAAAGCAGACCTCATCTATCTTGAAGCTTACACCAGTCCTCTAGGCGAAGATGTCGCCAAGAGCCTTTCAGCGAAACTCGGAAGGAAAGTTACAGTCCTGAGCCGTGAAACCATTGAGGACGGGAGAAGTCTCCTTGACAAAGCAGCTACTCAAGAGATAGCCCTGATAGTCCCGGGAGACCCTATGGTGGCAACCACCCATAGCGACCTCCGAACTCGCGCCATTCAGAAAAACATTCAAACAAAGATAATCCATAACGCATCAATCATCTCAGCTCTGCCGGGGGAAACAGGTCTCCAAAGCTACAAATTCGGAAAAACAGTTACCTTAACGATCACCCAGCCCACACTGCTCCGCACCGCATACTCCACGGTCCACAGAAATCTTCTGCTTGGACTTCACAGCACTCTTCTCCTCCAATACGACTATGCGTCGAAATCTTTCCTATTGCCTAGCGAAGCGTTGACTGCACTGGCTGAGCTGGAGGCAGATGTGGGACAGCAAGTGTTCACCGGCGAGGCGTTCATCATCGTGGCTTCAAGACTGGGGCGAGCAGACCAATCTGTCACGGGTGGAAGATTGGAAAGGCTTTCGCAAGCAAGTTTTGGTGAGCCCCCTCACGCAATAGTTGTGCCGGGCAAACTGCATTTTTCGGAAGAAGAAGCCCTAGGAGCCACGGGGTTGGCCCCTGACAGCCTCCTCGACAACTCTTCTAGAGTAAAGAAAAAAGCAGCTAGAATGGTCCCTAAATATGTGGCTAAGACGAGGCAAGCCTTGCAGAAGGCTAGATCAGGTCTTGGTGAAGGAGAACAGCAGAAACTGGCGGACCTCTTCGAGAATATTGAATGCTATCTTTCTGACTCAGAGAGGTTTCTTTCTGAAGGTGAAGACGAGCTGGCAGTTCTCAGCGTAGGCTACGCCGAAGGGCTGCTTGACGCTCTTAGATTCAAGGGCGAGTTGGCAGTAGAATGGTAGATACTAATCCAACAGTGAGCGTGAAAAGGCTGTTGGCCCAGATCTTCGTCAAAACACTAGAGGACAGACCAGCATCGGAGAAAAATGTGGCGAGCACCATGGGAATAGATGATGACTATGTCAACATGCTGTGTGGAAAAGCAGTGGAGGCGGGGTTAATCAGGATGGTGGGAGAGGGCTATAAGTTAACTGAGAAGGGTCGTAGAGCCATTGCAGTCGTGTTTACGGGAGGCGTATATGACATTATTCACCCTGGTCACATTCACACTCTTACTTCTTCCAAGGCGTTGGGAGACGTACTCCTAGTTTCAGTTGCCAGGGACGCTACAGCAGCTAAGAGAAGGAAGACCCCGCCTTTGAACAGCGAGCAAGTCAGGCGAAGCCTAGTTGGTTCTCTCAGGATGGTTGATGCAGCTATACTGGGTAGTGAAACCAATATCTTTGATACTGTTGCAAAAGTGAAGCCAGATATCATTACACTAGGATATGATCAGAAGCATGACGAGGAGACTGTTAGAGCCGAGTCGTTGAAGCGGGGCGTAAGAGCAAAAGTTGTGAGACTCGATACCCCGGTTCCAGATTTGAAGAGCTCAGCCATCAAGAATAACCGGGACGTCATGAACCAGATTTAGGAGTCTCATCGGAAGTCAGGTAGACCATCACCGTTACAGGGCTCTTATCCTGCAGCTTAAGAGTCTCCCTTAGCTTGACTGGCGACAGTATTTCCAGAACCGAGTCGTCGTAGTGAGTCCGCTCAATGGTGATCACAGCAGATTCTGCTGTACCGTTGATGAGGGCCTTGAAGCATTTGGCTCCACCGTAGCTCCGCTGACCGTCTTCAAACCCTTCGATAGTTATGCCGTCAAGCTTCTCCAATTCTCCCCGCAGCTTCCTGTCCACAGGAGAAGTGAGCCTAACATTCAGAGTTCCAGGATAGGGGTCGAACCCTAGTTTCTTCACGAACTGCTTCCGGTAGCCTCTATGGGAAACGTAGTAGCCGCCTTCGCCCAGTCCTGAGAAAATCTCGCCTTTGATCTCCAAGGTAGGAGGCGTACCCTCAAGAGATGCTTTCAGAACCCTGTAGAGGCCGGTGACCGAATCAATTCCTCTAGGTGTAAGTTTGACTCCCGTCACTGAACCGGCTTTCATCCGCTCCAAATAACCGTCTTTCTCAAGCTCCAACAGATGCTTTGACGCAGCCTGCTGCGACTTCCCGATCTTCGCAGCCAGCTCCACAGTAGAGATTTCCACGGGTCGATCTTTGGCGCCCAGCAAGAGCAGCTCTAACAAAGTAGGCAGCAGCGAGGACTTGGGTTCATCCAACTTCCTTCAACCCACGCCTAGCCTCTATATGAGCCTGCCTAAGCGCCTCTGGATACCTCCCGCCCAATACGCCGAGCAGATAGGCAACGTCTTCCACGTCTAAACCGAACCCGGGACTAGCGAAATATCTTCTTGAGTCTTTCGGCTTAACCCCGTAGCCTACCAAAGAACCATCAAGAGTAATCTCCTGCATACCCCTATCCACGACCCCAAGATCTCCAACCAGAAGCGACTTCGCAACTCCAAGTGAAGGCATACCTAGCGCGGCACCGACGAAGACAGCCAACCCCGCCTCTCGGGGATGAGCAATTCCATGACCGTCTACTAACACGACGTCAAACCTTTCCACTATGCCTCTGACTGCAGCTACCATGACTGGTGCCTCCCTTAGAAACAGAAAACCTGCGCTATACGGAAAGAGAGCCATGCTCCTGACCCTTGAAACCTCGACAACCCTCCGCTCATCAACATCCCAGCTTACAGCAGCAGCCACAGATATGTCATTACTGTAGGCAACGTCAACACCCACAACCGTTGAAACGGTGTTCAGTTTGGAGCGCTTGCCTTGTATCTGGGAAACAAGAGCTTTCTGCAGCCACTCGAAGAATCGCCGATGATGCTCGTCGAAGAACTGCGCGCTCTGGTCAGGCATCGCTCTTTCCGCCCAAGGCCTTCTCCGCTCGCTTGATGCGCTTGATCAGCTCAGCTCTCCTTACCTCTTCGGTAATAGCAGCCCTGGTGCCTTCGATCAGAACCCTTGCAACATCAAGCTTCTTCCTTACACCTGGGACAACATGGTCATGCACAGCAGTGGGCGCCAGCATCAAGTATAGTTGCTCAGCCAGCTCGAATAGATATGAAGCCTCCCTAGACTTTCCCTCCCTGATCCTGTCGTAGATCATCCGCTTCAATTCACCGATAGTGTCCAGCAACCCAAGAATGTATGGTCCGCCATCCACCTTCAATTCTTTGGAGCTGGGCAATGACTTGCCTGAGGCTACGGCATACACTGTTGAAGCTTCCGTGTATTCCATTTCAGCGGGAGAAAGATAGCGCATCAATTCAGGTGTCGCAGCCTCTTTGAGGTCAGACAGACTTTTCTTCGCCTCTTTGATAGCTGCTTCAGCGTCACTGAGCCTGCCAGTGTGAGCGGCCACAATTGCTCTTGCTGAAGTGGAGATTACGCTTCTGCTCTCTTTGATTAGAAGCTCCCTCTTGGCCTGAACCTCTTCTAACTCTCTTGATATTGAGGCAAGCGAAGATTCAACTGCTTTGAGACTCATCACAGAGAAAGACAAGCTTTGACGGTAAATACTTTTCATTTGACGAATCTATCTCAAAGCTTTTGTTTTTGCTGGGTGGCTTGTGCGTGTGTGTTGTGTGTTGTCCTCTAGGGGGGGTTTTATTGGTTCAGGGTTTGGTTTCGGCTGTTTTTGTTTTGTTGAGGGTGTTTTCTGGTTGTTGTGGGGTGGTTTGACGGGTGGTGTTTGCTGGGTTGTTTGCGCTGGTGTAGGGTGGGGCTCCGCTCTACGCGTGTAAGGCAGGTATGTTTTGAGATAGGCTCGAGGCGGAAAACCGTTATCTACATCTATCGTCGGCGCGCCCGCCGTGAAGTCATCCTCAACATGGACGGGGCTCCCCTATGTGCTCTTAGCCAGCATGTTCTGGGGGCTCTCTTTTCCAGCCAACAAGATCGCCTTAAGCTACGTTGACCCCTTGGTCTTCACTTCGCTGCGCTTCATGGTTGCAACAGCGTCCATCCTGACCGTGGCTGCAGCAACAAGCAGGGCAGCTCTTGCCTCCATCAAAAGTAGAGAAATCTGGATCCTTGGGAGCCTTAATTCAATGGTATTTGTGATCCAAATATTGGGGCTACAATACACGTCAGCGTCCAAATCAGCCCTGCTCCTCAACATGGCTTCAATCATAGTGGCAGCCATAAGCATCTTATTCTTCAAAGAACGCCCAACAACATCGAAGCTTCTAGGCGCAATTCTTGGAACCACGGGGGCAGCAATAATAACTACCAAAGGAAGCTTGACAAGCTTCAGCAGAGGAGAAATCATTGGGGACGCGTTAAGCATAGTTGCAGCATTCTTCTCAGCCCTATTCATCATCTTTAACAAGAAGCACCTATCTCAGGGAAACGGAGACGCCTTCAGATTCACATCCGGAGTCATAATCGTAACCACAATCATCCTTTTCCCCCTAACATTCTACTCGGCTAACTCATCTCCATTCTCCACTCCATGGCAGGGATGGACAACCGTCATATTCACTGGCCTAGCCTGCACGACGGTACCCTTCTATCTTTGGAATAGAGGTCTAAGACTTGCGTCCGCAATGAGCTCATCCGTCGTGCTTCTCTTCGAGATTGTCGTAGCTCTCGTCTCGTCAGCCATCGTACTCGGCGAAACCCTTGATCTAGTAGCAGGAACAGGAGTGCTGCTGATCCTGCTTGCAATAGGCATGGCAAGCAGATAAGAAAACATGTTCAAGGATAGTTGTCAGGCCGTATCATTATATGGGTCTTCTTTAATACGCCGGCCTAAGTTTGACGCGGAGGCAGCATGATGTCAAGTAGCTTCCCCACATGGGCAGCAAAAGAGATAGCCGAAGCAAATTGGAGCCCTGAAGGCACATGGAAAGGCTCAGGTTACATTCTTGACATCAACGAATTGAAGAAACAAATAGACGTGCAGTTCTATGAGGAGCTGCCGGACGGCAGATACATCGCAACACTGGACTTACCCATCGGCTTCAAGATAGCGGATCTAGAGAAAGCGGTCGTCTACAGCTTTGAGATCAAGATCTTTGCTGCGCAGTTGAGCACGAAACTGTCTGAGTTGCTGTCTAAGGAGTACAGCGTGTCGATCAGCAAGATATACCGGTTTGAAATGGTTTCCGTTGAGAGACTAGACTAGTGGCATAAATCTATGGTTTCTACACCCTATATGCGAGGCAGGGCTTGGGAGTATAAAGCCATCAAGATTCTGAGAAGCGAAGGATGGGTGTGTAGCCGAAGCGCCATGTCCCATGGCCCAGTAGATATTTTTGCGGCGAATGGGAAGAAGGTGCTCCTCATCCAAGTGAAGAGTGGAACAGCATCAATGCGAAGAGATGAACTGGAAATACTCGCCCAGTGGGCGAAGGCGTTTAGAGCAAACGCAGAAGTATGGCATTTCCGGAAACGTGGGAGACTTGACAAAATTACGGTTCAATCAGCCAACACCCGCAGCAAGAAAGCAAGCGCATGACACCTTGTTAGCCAGCGTTACTCAGCCAGGACGAAAACAAATGTTTCAACAAAGCATGATTGCATCTTTGAGTGGAGTGACGCGATGGAACTAGGGATCATCACGGTACTCGTAATGTTGACAGCCGCATCTATCTATGATCTTTGGAAACGGGAGGTTCCAGATAAGGTATGGCTCATATCCGGCACGATAGGAGCCGCACTGACAGTGTTTGATATTTGGTCAGGGCGACTACAATTATTCGCGCTCATAGCTTCAGCAGGCATCACAACTGTCTTTGCAGTTGGTCTCTACTACCTGAGGTTCTATGGTGGTGCCGACGCCAAGGCGTTGGTAGCTGCTTCCCTTTCGCTTCCAATCTACGAGCCCCCAAACTTCATTCATCCGTCAGCCCCCATCATGATCCTCGCCAACGGCACCATCCTCCTCATAGCTTTACCAGTCATCTTCATGCTCTTCAACTTGAGTCAGATTGTACGGGGGAGACCCATCTTCCAAGGATTTGAATCTGAGGCATGGTTGAAGAAGGCTGCCGCCTGCTGCATGGGATACAGATCAGGCCCCAAAAGGGTAAGGTCCTTCCATCTCGCCTTGGAGAAGGTAGAGAAAGGTGAGAAAAAATTCGATTTTTCGCTTCTCAAAGATGACGACATGTTTGTTGAAGAGGGAGGCAAATGGGTTACGCCAGGATTGCCGCTCATAGTCTTCATGCTTGCAGGAGCCTTAGCCCTCTTGCTATACGGAGACCTAACCGTCCTCATGCTGAGAGCAATCTATAGAATGGGGTAATCAACTACCATGCTGAAATAAAGTAAATGCAGACCCTTTATTTACCTTAGAATGTAAAAAACACTCTCGATATGTCTGTCCTAAGTGGTGCGCTAAAAAACTCTTATAACCACAACGAACAGCATTGCCTCCGTAGCGCTGCTTAATCATGGCTTCAGCTACCCCCATCCCCCAGAGCAAACTCGCCGCGGTGGTAGCGAAGCTTAGGGAAGTCAAAGAACTCTTGCCAAGACTGACCGACAATGGCAAAATCATCTATCCCGTCCTCGACGAACTCAAACTAGAGGTGGATCAGGAGGAGCTTCTAGCATACATGGTGGAAGCAGACTACCTGACCAAGTCAGTTGGGGAGACAGTGTTAACATGCCCAAAGTGTCACAAAGCCAACGCCATACCAGTGGTCAAATGCCCCAAATGCGGCTCACTCTCTATCACCAAAGAGAGATTACTGGAGCATAAGGCTGGCGGCCACATTCATCCCGAAGCAGCCTACAGGCAGAAAGGAGGTCTAGTCTGTCCCACCTGTGGAAAACCTGTTACAAGCGAAGCTGACTACAGAGTCTTGGCTACATGGTTTCAGTGCGCAGGGTGTGGCGCCAAAGAAGCTCAAGTATTACCTGAACTGAAATGCTTGGAAGACGGCAATCTATACTCCTCTGCAACAGCCGAACTCAAGCCCCTCTACCACTACAAAATAACAGATAAGGCAACTGTCACCACCGAATTTGACAAGGAATCGTTACTCAACCTCATAGTATCCATACTGCCAAAAGGAGCTAACGCAACCAAGAAAGTTGCCATTCAAGGAAGAAGCGGGGCAAGCCACTCATTCGACATATCCATAAAAAGCAATAAAGGCGAAAAGCTGATCGACGTGGCAGTATCAAAGAACATGGTGGACGACATGATAGTTCTAGCGAGCTACGCTAAGGTCTTCGACGTAGGCAACCAGAATTACATGCTCGTCGCGTGGCCAGGACTATCACCTACCGCGAAGAATCTCTCACAATTCTACAAGATTCAGACGGTTGAAGCGTCTAGCGCTGATGAGCTTAGAAGTAGAATCGAACCAGTAATAACTGTTTAGACTCGCTTCTAGCTGGTTGCCAGTAGTCAACATAGTTTTACATTGTTGTTTGAAGCCTTAAGCCTAATCTTATATGATACGACCCACCCTAAACACGTCTGCTAGAGTTGGCTAGCAACGCCCAATCGGCAAGGCAAGTAGCCAGAGTATTCACTGGCATAGACACTTTGGACCGGATGGTAGGCGGCATACCGAATGGAAGCGTCATACTGCTGACTGGGAGACCTGGCTCAGGGTTTGACATCTTCGCCCAACAAGCCCTTTACAATAGCAGTCGTGATGGGAACTGCAGGGTTCTATACGTCACAGTGGACAGACCCCCAGAGGATATTGAGACAGAAATGACCAGCAGGAAGTGGGATGTGCGCAGCCTCCTCGCTGACAAAAAATGGGATTTCCTTGACGCATACACCATCCGTAACAACGTAAGAAAAGGCGTAGCAGGCAGCAAGTATCTCCTTGATACGCTTACAGGCATCCCATCCACTCTGCAGGTGGGCACATGGTCAGCAATAGACACCCTGACATATTTGCTTGAAAGCTTAGACTACAAGGATTTCATGAGCGTACTAGATGAATTGATCCGCAACGCCAGAGAGAAAGGCGGATTACACTTCCTTCTCCTAGTCCAAGGCCTCCAAGAACCGAAAGTGACAACTTCCATAGCCCACATGGCGGACGGGCTCATCAACTTCCGGCTTGACCCTCAGCAGACCGAGGCATACGGCAATCTTAGAATAGTCAAGCTGAGAATGGCCCACCACGTAACGAGACTCATACCCTACCGTATCGTCGAAAACGGCTTGTCTATTGAGACAGTCACCAGAGTAGCGTAACAAAGAACATCTATCCATAGAACTTAAGCGTCCTCCTTAGATTAAGAATAGCCATCGACGTGATAACTACCGAAGCGACGGAAACGAAATATGGTATCAGCTCAGTCGCAGCTCTCTCGAATGCGGTGGGGATATGAACCAGAAGTGCGTTTGAGTAGATGCTTTTCCGTAGGGGGCCACTGCCGCTTTGATATGTGAAGAAGACTAAGCTGGCCGGAACCTGAAAATCTCCGCTGGTGATTGTGTTACTCCAATACTCTAGGCCAACGGTTTCACCGGGCGACACTCTGGATCCAAAGGGGAGAATAAACTGGTTGACCGAAGGCCGCCCAATCTGGTAAATTAAGGTTTGATCTTTGGAGCGGACGGTGACGTTTCCTTCCAGTATGAACGCGGTGTTGAAATACTCTTGCACTTCTATGCCGAATATTTCCTCGGTGCTGTTGTTCTTTATCGCTAAAGCTGTGAGTACTCTGCCTTGGGTGGTTACACTGGGCACCGATTTAGAAACCTGTATGGTGACTCTGGGCTCTTCTTGGCCTAATACTACCCATGCAAGGGAGAGAAGTGTAATGACTAGCAGAGCAACGGCTGGGGCTCTGACTGCCACTTTTCTCCCTGCAAACTTCACATCACGTACTATCTGCTTGCGTTATATTAATAAGGGAATCATGTTAAACAGTTCTCAAGCCCTGTGTTCACTCTCTTCAAGAAAAAGCCAAAGGAAGAGGAGACGCCCGGTAAGATAGCGGAGGCTCCAGTTGAAGCCAGACCTGCACGCACCTTCGTTGATACCTATCCGGTCTATGAGCCCTATGTGTATGTGGGAATAGAGCAGGAACCGACGGGCAAGCTAAAATATGTTGCCATAGAACCTGAACTTACAGAGGAGGAAACCAAGGTCTTCGCTCAGCTAAAAGACCTGATGAAGGTAGCCCTAGACATAGATGCCAAGACGTTCAAAAACGATGCAAACGCAGCTGAATACATCACGAAAGAGATCCTCAAGATACTAAAACGCTTCGAAATCAAGATCCGCAAATCCACCTTCGACAAGCTGATGTACTACATCATCAGAGACCATCTGAGATATGGCGTAATAGATCCCCTCATGCGTGACCCCATGATAGAAGATATCAGCTGCGTAGGTCCCGGTGTCCCTATCTATGTTTGGCATAGGGATTTTGAGTCTCTTCCAACTAATGTTATTATTCCCAATCAGGAAAGCCTAGACAAGTACATAATGCGCATGGCCTATATGTCAGGTAGGCATCTGTCTATTGCTCAACCCCTCATAGACTCCAGTTTGCCAGATGGTAGTCGTATCCAAATGACCTTCAGCAGCGAAGTGACCAAGAAAGGTTCCACCTTCACCATTAGAAGATTCAAAGAAGACCCCTTCAGCATAATCGATGTCATCAGGTTCAACACACTAAACTCCGAGATGGCAGCCATGCTGTGGTTCGCCTTGGAACACAAATCTTCGGTGCTATTAGCTGGAGGCACAGCGTCAGGAAAGACAACAACCATCAATTGTCTCTCGATGTTCATAAAGCCTGATGCTAAACTGGTAACCATCGAGGATACGCCCGAGCTCAACCTGTCGCATGCAAACTGGATACAGTCTGTTTCAAGAGCCGGCATAAGCGGAGTCGGCGAAATCACGCTCTACGATCTGCTTAGGGCAGCTCTAAGGCAGAGACCTGACTTCATCATAGTGGGAGAGATTAGAGGTGCTGAAGCTTCCACCCTCTTCCAAGCTATTTCTACTGGTCACGCGGGTATTAGCTCAGTCCACGCAGATTCTGTTCCAGCGGTGCTCCGCAGACTTGTCTCTGAACCGATGAGTATTCCCAGAAACCTTGTCCCAGCAGTGAACTTCATCTGCTTGCAGGAGCGAACCCAGCTCGGAGAGAAATCTGTCCGCAGAATATCCACAATGAGCGAGATAGTCGGCATCGACCCCAGAACCAACGAGTTTATCATGAATGATGTATTCAAGTATCAGCCGGCCACTGACACATACAATTACAGCGGAAGATCATATATTGTTGAAAAGATCGCGAAAACAAAGAATATCCCAACCGAAGATGTGCGCAGAGACCTTGAAGAGAGGAAGATGTTCCTAGATTGGTTAACCAATAAGAAGATCAGGAAGTATCGTGAAGTGTCTTCAGCAATAGGTAAATACTATTTGGACAAAGAGAGCATTATGAACCAGGTCAGGATCGAGTCCTATTGATACCCGAAATGGCGTTCTTTGCCCGTAGAGTCTTCGGTTCGAGACTGAAGAACACTGCAGAGCGAGCAAAGAACCTTGACCTTGCGTTACGGAGATCGGGGTTGATGGTTCCTGTTGACGCTTACGTTAGTTTCATGGCTCTTGTCGCGCTCATAGTGTTCTTTGGTGCTCTGCTTAACGGCTTCATGTTGGGCTACGTTGTTACAAGGTCTCTGGTCTTCGCAGGTCTAATAGCCTTCGTCGCAGGGTTGGTGGCGTCGATGATCTCAACTGCTTTCGCCTATGTTTACCCGAACATGATGGCGGGTAAGAAGAGACGATCAGTAGATGAGAGCCTTCCCTACGCTGTGAGCTTTATGGCTATTCTTTCTACTGCGGGTGTGCCTCCGAACAGGGTCTTCAAGACGCTTGCTATGATGGAGCAGCGGAAACAAGTCGGATTGGGCGGCGAGGCCCGAGTAATCTACCGGGACATGGAAGCGCTAGGAGAAGACATCATTTCGACGCTCAAAGCTGTCTCTGACAGAAAGATTTCCGTTTACTTCTCTGGGCTGCTGGAGGGGGTGATCTCCACTATTAGATCTGGAGGCGATCTTACGTCGTATCTTGAAGAAGAGGGTAAGAGTCTTATGAGGCTGAGGAGAAGCATAATGAAGGAGTTCCTCGAAACCATGACCATGGTCTCGGAGATGTTCATGGCGCTGATGGTTGCCTTTCCCCTCATCATGATAGTCATGCTCGTCGTGATGTCTTCTATCGGAGGAGGATCTATCGGAGGGTCCAGACCTGAGACGATTGTGCCCCTCATTATCTATGGGATGATTCCTGCCTCAGGGCTGGTAATTCTCCTACTGATTGATTCAATTACTCCCAAGTGATCTCAGCTATGCTTGCACTCAAGATCAGCAAGCGTGACAAAAATATTGTTTACTCAGCCTCTGCGCTACTAGGAGTAGCGGTCATCATCAACGCCACATTCATCTGGCCTGGCTACGAGAGTCATCCCAACTTCGATACTTTCTTTGTTGTAGCATTGGTTGTTGCCCTCTTCCCTCCCGCCGTAGTCGACTTACTTGACAGCCGGTGGCGGAATGCTGTCAACGCTAAGATTCCTGAAGTGATCAGGGACATTGCCGACTCCCAGAAGACAGGTATGGCCTTTACAAAGGCGATAGAGAATTCTGCTAGACTGAATTACGGGCCTCTGACCAAGGAGCTTCGGAAGTCGGTGTCGCAGCTCTCATGGGGCCTGACATACGAAGAAGCATTGGACGACCTTGCAAGGCGGATCGATACTTCTCTGATCCATAGGACAGTTGCTATGCTAAATGAGGTGGGTCGTTCAGGAGGCAAGATGTATGAGATCTTGGACAGTGTCTACTCGCATCTCAGGGAGGTGCAGGACCTTGACAGGGATCGGCGAAGACAGATGACGCCTTACGTGATGATTATTTACGCCTCATTTGGCGTATACATCTTTGTGGTATACATCTTGTTCGCCACGTTCTTCGCGGAGATCAAGAAGATAGTCGCCTCAGGAGCTTCTTTCATGAGCGGCGTCAACCCGGGCTTGTACTACATCTGGTTCTTCCATATGTCGGTTATTGAAGCATTAATAAGCGGGTTTGTGGCAGGAAAGATGAGTGAAGGAAGCGTGGCTGGAGGATTAAAGCATGTCTTAATACTGCTTGTCGTGTCACTGGTGTTCTTCCTTTTCATCATCGGACCACAATAGCTGTGCGCCAAGAAACTTTGCAATAGTCGAGCTTTGGTGCAGAATTTCTTATGGTGATACTTATATTGCCCAACAGTGAGGAGGATGTAGAAGGCACTTGGATGACCATGCTCACATGAAGACGCAGATGATTCTAACTCTGCTCTTCCTTTTCCTAGTTTTCGTTGTGACAGATGTAGCTTCGACTCAATGGCTTATCTTCAACAGTCCGGGTGGGATTGTGAATGAGGTCAACCCGATAGGTGTGCTCCTCTACAACAACTTTGGGGCAGCAGGCATGATCTTCCCAAAATTCGGTTTGTTCGTCATCTTCGCTTTGATGGCGGTATTCTTCGCCTCAAAGTTCTCTCACATCAGGTGGTTCGTAGAGGCGACTCAGACACTTGTGTTGATGCAAGTCGCATTATCCCTTATCATCAGCTTCAACAACTTCGTAGCCATTTTGGCCGTGTTATATGTTAATGGTCAATGGCCTATTGCAAACATAACTAAGGAGATAGCGGTAATCGGCATATATGCAGCAGATTTGGGACTTGGAGCCATTTTTGCCAATGGAATCATGTATATCTGGGGTCTTACAAGGAAGATGTTGCACGCCAAGGTGTTCCTAGGACTGTGGATCTTCATTACGCCACTCCTCCTTTTCTCAGATGGGTTCCGCTCATACTTGTGGCTATTCGGGATATACGTTGCCGCAGCATCGACAGCTCTGGGGCTAGGTTTCTATCTGACCGAAGGGAGTAGGATAGCTAGAGCGAATGCTGCTCCTCTTGGCTAGAGCGTGTGTGAAGGACGAGCTTTAGTCCGAGTTGGTTGGAAGATTGCCGGAATTCTGACGATGATTTACCTTATGGCCATCAGGGTGTACAGAACTAGGAGATTGTTGACCACGGTGGCCGCTGCGTAACCCAGTGTTCCCACCGTGTAGAATGTTATGGTGGTTCTGATGTGAAGATTTTGGACTAGGGCGAACAGGATGGCGGCCATAAGAACAGGAGTGAACTGTTGACCTAGCCAATCTAAGAGGGCGCCCTGTTGAATGAGTGTTGCGACAACCTTGTTAGCTTCAACACTGGGGCCATAAGTGGAGATGGCATTGAGGGTTATGATGACGTCAGCTGAGACGGCCACCATTGTTGCTGCAAAGATTGTTGGGAATAGGTTTCTCGCTTTGGCCAGTGGTCCCTTTTCTAGGAGTGATTTGTCTGACAGCTGGGGCAGTCTTGATGAGATTAGGCCTGAAAAAGCAATTAGTCCCCCTAAGAATAGTATGAGCGCTGTTGCTGCAGGGTTGTAATATGTCCTTGCAGTAACAAAAGTGGTGTAAAATAGGATGATGACCAGTCCTAGGCCCACCCATATAAGACGCTTGGGAATCAGAGTAGTCACCTACTATTCTGACGAACCAGCTGGTTATTAGTTTGAAGCTGCATCATGTGGGACAGTCTCAACCTTTTGTGGGCTTGTTGAATTCTTCTCTCTTCTGCGTTGATAAATATCAGAGATATTGTGGATCGCGCCTTCACCCCAAACCTCTTCGAGTATCGCAAGGAGGCGTTCACCTTTTTCGGTTAACAGGTAATCTTTTCGTCCCGTCTTCCTGTTCTCATCCTCTTTGACCTTGGCCAAGACGCCCAGTTCCTCCAAATAGTGGAACCACCGCCACGCCAAAGTAGAAGCGTAGACCGGTTTACCTAAGTGAACCGCGAAGCCGTATGTGTGAACCGGTTGGTGCTGCTTGATCAGCTTCAAGACTCGGAGGGTGTCTTTAACATCAGGCATATGTCTACGTTAGACATATATCTCCCTATATAAGCAGTGAGCATTCCTCAAACAGACGTAGAACAGAAAGGATCGGAGTTCTTTAATATCGAACCATTATATGACCCCCAGACTTGACACCGCGAAGCATTCTCAGCAGACTAGAGATTGCAGCCCTAATACTCCTTCTATTAACGCTAAGTATAACAGGTCACCAAAATACCCCCGCTGCTGAAACTCCAGACGACAACCGTTTAGCCATAACTTTGGCGCCACCCAGGGTTACCGCTGACAAAAATAGCTACGAGGTGGTGGTCGTTGAGTTGCAGAATAGAACGGGGTTTCCCACACCGATATCAGAAGATGTGAGGGTCATTCTTACGTCTTCAAGAGTGGAGGTGGGAATTGTTGAACAATCAATCCTGATAGGCAAAGGTTCCACATTCGGAGTAGCCAAGTTCACATCGACATCTACTCCTGGAGAGACGATTATTACTGCAATAGCTACAGGTTACATTCCTGCTTCCAAGACTATGATCACTGTTGAGCCTAGTGGAACACCTGCATTGCTTTCTGTAGCATTAGGTCCGTCACAAATTCCGCCTCAGTCAGGAGGGACTGGGACCATTACTGTCCAGCTACTAGATGTCACAGGAATGCCGGCAAGAGCACAAGCTGAAATCAAGGTTACCCTAGCTTCGTCATTGACGCGAATTGGCACTGTAGACCCCAGCCTGATTATCTCTGCTGAGAGCACCTTCGGAATCGCTAATTTTTACACAGGTTTCACAGTGGGTGAGACAACGATCACTGCCTCAGCATCAGGCTACGGCACAGGCTCAGCAGTGCTTAAGGTCGTTGGGCCATTACCCAGCCGATTAGCAATCAGGGCGTCAGCTCCTGTTATTCCAGCTGGACCTGGATCTCCCTCGATAGTTACAATCCAGATACAGGATCCACTGGGCGTTCCAGCTAAGGCTCCATCGGACATAGCGGTAACGGTAACCTCATCTGTTAACTCCTCTGTTTTCGTGGCACAACGGGTGGTTACCATCAGGTCGGGGGAGAGCTACACTTCAACAGAGGTTCTGGCAGGCACTGGTGGCGCTGTTTGCTCTAGCGGCTTTAGTTGCGCAAATGTAACTGCCTCAGCTGCCGGGTATGAGTCCGCGGCAACTAGAATCGACATAACTCCACGCGTCCTTGCTTCTTCAGGGAAGATCGGCGTATACTTGGCGCCCCCTGAGATTCCCCCTGCTACAGAAAGCACGGTAGTAATTCAGCTTCATGACCTTGTGTCAGGATTGCCGGTAGTCGCTTCCCGTGACATAGATGTCTTCATAGCGTCTTCAAACACAACCATAGGAACAGTTGATCCGGCTCTGAGGATTAGAGCAGGGATGTCTCAAGGTTCTGTCAAGTTTAGATCGACCTTGCTCCCTGGGACAACGCTTGTCACCGCGCATGCAACTAATTTTGATGCTGGAAGCGCCGTAATGAGTGTCGTTGAGGCTATACCGTACAAGCTTGCTCTAAGATCTGTACCCCGTCTTGTTCCTGCCGACGCTCAGAGATACGACTCGATTATTGTTGAACTTCAAGATATCAACGGTGGACCTGCAAGAGCTCCTTCAGACATAGTGGTCTTCCTTTCATCGTCGCGGACTGACGTGGGCAGCGTCAGCGAAACGGTGACTTTGAGTGCTCTCAGCTCCCACGCAATAGCATCTTTCCGATCCACGCTTGTGGCGGGAGTTACGAATGTTACAGCTTCAGCCTTGGGTTATGTAGCTGCCCCGCGTCTGTTGGTCACTAGTGTTAAGCCGGCGCCATCGCAGATCTCGGTCTATGCTTCACCGGCCACTATCCGTGCACTACAGGGAAGGTATGAGACAGTGGTTGTCCAGCTTCAAGACAATGCAGGTGTGCCGGCCAAGGCCAAGGCCGACACGGTAGTCTTTCTTTCATCAACAGACCCTGCAGTGGGCACGGTAAGCCAGACTGTCACCATACCGGTAGGCAAAACTTTTGCAAGAGCTGGTTTTAACGCGACCGATAACCCTGGCACCACCACGGTTACTGCAACTGCATCTGGCTTCAGTAGGGGGTCAGCTACAATCAGAACAGTGTTATCTCCTATGACAGTTAGATTATCTTCAGACATCGTCCCGTCCAAAGGCCTGTTTGTGATAAACCCTACAAGCACAGTAAATATCAAGGCTTTGGCGGAAAGCCAAGGCAAACCATTATCTGATGCTACAGTAGTTTGGAGTTCGACCGCGCCTCTGGTCTCTAACGAAACGAAGACCACTGATCGTACGGGGTCAGCGTCGATGTCCTTCCGCCCTGTTACTGTGGGAAACATAACGGTTCGAGCCACTTTTAGTAAGCCGGGTTACTCGACTTCTCCCGCCCAGATCGTGTTTACGGTGCGACCGTTGAATTTGACCGCTACTCTCCAAGCTGAGAAGCTGAAAGCCAGCACAGGAGAAACAGTAGCTCTAAGGGTTGCCGTCACAGATGTTTCTGGTGGAGTTAGAAACGCGTCGCTCAGATGGACGAGCAGCATAGGAAGCATGTCCAATCCGTCCCGTGTGACCGATGCGAGCGGTCAGGGAACGGGGATCTTCTTCTCTAATTCACCTGGGCTGGCGAACGTTACTGTAAGCATTGAGAAGACGGGATACACGTCTGCTAGACGCTCCGCGATCATAAATGTCACGTCGGCTCTTCCTCCCCCGGTCGAGCAGCCTCCTCAGCAACAGCCTTCTCTAATCAGCGGGTTGTTCTCGCAGCTCATCTTTATCGTACCTGTGGTGGTCATTGCGGTTGTGGG
>JACPCU010000031.1 GCA_016184315.1 Nitrososphaerota archaeon | reverse complement strand
AGTCTCTTGGTGCATAACGCTAGATATGTGATAACTGTTGACTCGAAGAGACGAATTATCAGGGACGGCGCAGTCGCCGTTTCCGACGGCGAGATTGTTGCAGTAGGCAAGACAGATGAGGTGAGAAGGGTCTATTCCTCTGCTGAAGTCAAGATAGACGCAAGCAGGATGGTTGTGACTCCCGGGCTTGTGGATGCGCATTTCCATTTGACTGAGCAGCTGCTTAGGGGGCAGGCTGATGGAGTGACCCTTCCCACAAGTGTTTCAGGGCGCCACTGGAGGCATGAGTCCTTCATGACTGCTGATGATGTGTACAATTCGGCTAGGGCCGCCCTTTTGGAGGGAGTGAAGAACGGGACTACCCTTGTCGCCGATCCGGGGGGCTATCACATGGATATGGTGGCTAAGGCTTTGGACGAGATGGGTGTCAGAGGTGTTTTGTCTAGGTCTCTTATCGATGTTCTTTCAGATACGTCACCGGTGCCTGAGAAGCTCAGAGAGACACCTGAAACCGCTCTTGCCAAAGGCGAGGAGTTCGTCAAAGAATACGATGGTAAACTGAACGGCAGGCTGCGAGCGTGGTTCTCGCTGAGAACCGAGAGGTCAACATCCAGCGAGTTAGCTAGGAGAGTGAAGGAGAAGGCTGATCAGCTGGGAGTGGGAATCATCTCCCATATGACAGCGTGCAGCCTGTGGATCGATTTCCACAAAGAGATCTTCAAGGGAAAGAGGCCCATTGAACGCTACTATGAGTCCGGTGTCATGGGCCCAAATCTTCTCTTGCTTCACGTTAACTGGTTGAGTGACGAAGAGCTGGAATACGTTAGAGCCACTGGAACAAAGATCCAGCATTCACCCTCCACGACGGCTCACGCAGGCATAGGAGGATTCAAAGTGGGGAAGTTCGCGGAGATGATGAAGAAAGGCATCACCGTCTGCTTAGGCCACGATTCTGCTGCTGAATCGAACTTCGCGGATATTGTGAGAGTTATGTTTATGGTTACTGTGCACCGAGACATCCATCTTGATCCTACCATCTTTCCACCCGAAACCATCCTTGAAATGGGGACGATAAACGGCGCCAACTGCCTGCTCCAAGACAAGGTAACCGGCTCCCTCGAAGTCGGCAAACGAGCTGACATACTCCTATTCGACACCAAACGACCCGAATGGACACCACTCTTGAACCCTGTATCAAATCTCATCCACTCAGCATGCGGAGACAGCGTGGACACAACGATTGTGGACGGCAAGGTCCTCATGCAGGGACGAAAGCTATTGGTAGCGGATGAAAACGAGATCATCGAGAAAGCCCAAAAGTCAGCTGAAGAAGTCTTGGTCAGATCTGGGTTTGAAAAAGTTGTTAGACCTGCTTGGCCCATAGAATAGCGACACGTCTTACTCGAAGACTGCATACAAACCAAAAGGCGAACAGGTAGCTAAAACTATGACTGCACAAGGCTCAGCTTCAGTATTCGCAGCTCCTAAGCGGCCTTTGGCTATTCAACGTTTCCCACTTCCAGAGAAGATTGAAGACGAAGCGGCACTGCTGCGTGTCACCGCCGCAGGGGTCTGCGGAACCGATGTACATCTTTGGCATGGGCGACTCAAGATCCCGGTCCCAGTAATACTGGGCCATGAGACTGTTGGCGAAGTAGCTACTCTCGGTAGCAGGTTGAACAGAGATCTACTGGGTAATCCTCTTGCAGTGGGAGACAGAGTCGTCTTCGCTTCAGGCGTGTCATGCGGCAGATGTTACTATTGCGCCATCGCTCAAGAACCGACTAGATGTTTGAGGAGGAAGGTGTACGGCATAAACCTCACCTGTTCTCAGCCTCCTCACTTCTTCGGTGGACAGGCAGAATATGTTTACCTTATTCCCGGCGTATGTATCTTCAAGCTTCCCGATGGTCTGCCTACAGACGCTATTGTCGCAGTAGGATGCGCAGCACCCACTACCGTACACGCCTTCGAGAATGCAGGTGGGATGCATCATGGGGAGAACGTGGTTATTCAAGGCGCGGGGCCAGTAGGACTCTTCAGCTTAGTTCTTGCTCTCGAAGGAGGTGCATCCAAAGTCATTGTCCTAGATCAGGTACAGAGCAGGCTGGAAGCGGCAAAGAAGATGGGTGCCGACCATGTTCTTAACATCAGCGACTTCGAGAACTCTGAGCAGAGAGTGGCCAAAGTACACGAGTTGACCAATGGAATTGGAGCAGACATGGTTGTGGAATGCTCAGGTAACCCCAAGGCGGTACAGGAAGGATGGTTGATGTGCAGGGATAGCGGCCGCTACCTTGAGGTCGGCCACTACACGGACCGCGGTGAAGCTCCTCTCAACCCGCACATAATCACCCGTAAGCAGCTGAAGATCACTGGTTCATGGGGGATGGCTCCGAGACACTATCTGCACGCTCTCAGAGTCATAGAAAAGGTGTGGAGCAAGTACGGCTTGAATCAGCTTGTCGGCAGAAAGTTCCCGTTGGAGGATTCCACTCAAGCATTGGAAGCTGTGGAGAAGGGAGAAGTCGTCAAAGCGGTAATCACTCCCTGATAATCTCGTAAGAAGTTTCTATCACGGCTCTGCCTTCAACAGTTGCGCCCACAGAGCAGTAAACGTCCTTCGAGAGTCTAATCGCTCTTTCCACTTCATCCTCAGGCACATCTTTCCCTTTGACCACATACTTCAATCGAATCTTCTTGTAGTAAGCAGGATAACCTGATTCCTGCTCGCCCCCAACGTAAACCTCGACGGAGCTGAAGGAAACCCGCCTCTTCCGGAGTAACTGCACAATATCCATGGCTGTGCATCCCCCCACAGATGCGAGGAGGAGACGCCCAGGAGTGAAGCCTATGCCTTCGCCACCCTTTTCCTTGACTGCATCCATGACAGTGGAATGCCCTTTCTCGTTGGTGGCGACGAAGGTGAAACCGTTTACATGCTTGACTCTGACCGGCAGGTCTTCAGGCATGGCTGATACTTCTCCACCCTCATCAAGACATGGAATAAAGCCTTAGCGCGACAAGGCTGAGTCAGAACCTAGCTTTTTCTGTGTTTACTTGACTAGGTGCTTCAAGGTGCCTAGGAATCGCTCAATATCCTCTTCGTTATTGTAGAAGTGAGGTGAAACCCTGATGCCGCCCAGCCGCTCCACGACCATTATCTTCTCTTTGGCTAGATGTTCGACGACTGTCTTTGCATTCTTTACCTTGATGTTGATGATGCTTCCTCTCTTCTCTTCATCGCGCGGAGTCATCGTCTTGAGACCCATTCTGTCTGCTCCTTCTTCCACAATGCTCAAAAGGCTCCGAGCTCGTTTTTCTATCCTCTCCAAACCTATCTCCTGAATCATCTGCAAAGCTGCTCTTAATCCATACACGCTGGCAAAGTCAATGCAACCTATCTCAAACCTACGGGCTGAATCCGCCAAGCAAAGCTCAGGCCTAAAAGCCTCAGCGTCTTGAACACTAGCCCACCCGACGTACGGTGGGTCAAGAACCGCATCCCGTCTCACGTAGAAAACTGAGACTCCAAAGGGGGATAGGAGCCACTTGTGTCCACCAGAGGAAAGAAAATCTATCCTCCTAGCGTCTACAGATATCACTCCCATCGACTGCACAGCATCAACACAGATCATGCATCCTTCACCCACAGATTCCCTCAACGCATCCAAGTCAATCTTGAAGCCGTTGCCATACTGAACATGACTTACCGCAACCAAGCAATCCTCCTTCCGCCCCGCCTCACGGCGAATAGCGTCAACATCAATGGTGCCATCAGGCCGATGCTTGACAACCCTAACATCCACGCCCTTCTCTCTGAGCTTAAGCCAAGGGTACAGGTTGCTGGGAAACTCCAAGTCAGTGGTCACAACTCTGCGCCATCTTCGCCCCAAGGCGACGGCGTTCAACCCCTCGGATGTATTCTTGAGGACTGCGATCTCATCAGGGTTAACATTCAGGAGCCCTGCTGCAAGCTTCCTGACATCATCAGTGGCCTGCACCCATCTGTCCCATGCAGCTTCAGCCAAATTCATACGTTCCCCATAAAAACGCGAGACAGCCTTAACGACCCTCCTAGACACTGGAGAGGTAGCAGCGTTATTCAAGTAGGCGCATCTTGAAGCAATGGGAAACTCTCTCCTAAGCTCCTGAAAACTATGCATATCTGCCAGAGCTAAGCCGCTGGTTTATGAACCCGCCCATATCAATAATTAGGAATACAAGTTCAATATTTACGGCCAATCAAAAGGATTAACACTATTCCAGCCAACCCGACGATTGACCCTGTGAAGAAGCCGGCCGAATATCCCATGACGGCAATCACTGGTCCAGCGACTCCGGGGCCCAATGCCAGTCCAGCTTGACGGAACGCGCTTTGAACGCCCATAGCCAAACCTATACTTCTCTTATCAGCGCCACTTACAACCAAGATGTTGGACTGGGGGTTACACGCAGATCTACCTACGGAAAGCAGAATCATCACTCCAGCAAGAGCAAGAAGATTCGCTGATAATCCACCGATGATAACTGATATGCTGATCACAACAAGACCTGCCAGCAAAAGAGGCGCCTTCTTTGAGAAACGATCTGAAACCACACCCAACGGGTAACGGGTAAGCAAACTGGCGCCAGCATAAATAGAGAATAGAAGACCAATAGTGGCCACATCAATACCAGCGTCCTGAGCATAAAGAGGAAGATACGTGAAGAAAGCGTAGGTGGTGAAGAAACTGAAGAAGATCCCTGACCAGCCTGACACAACCTTTCCCTTGCTGGTAAAACGCTTCGAAGATTCACTATCTGCTGCCACGGTTCTCGACTTTCCACTTCCTCTCAGTCCGAGGAAGACGAGGCTTGCCAGAACCGCGATTACATAGATGATTGCAGAAGCCAGAAATGATGACGAGAACCCCATGACTGCAGCAATGGCACCGCCTGCCGCCGGCCCCAGCGCGGTGCCTGTTTGAATTGCTGATGAGTAGTATCCCCACGCTCTGCCAATTCTCCCAGGCTTAGATGCGTCAGCAACAGCAGCCGACACGGCGGGCTCAAACATAGCCCAGCCTACTCCTGTGACTATGTGTGCTAACAGCAGTGAACCAAGATCTCTGGAAACAATCAGCATGAGTGAACTCAATGTTGATAAGCCGAGTCCGCTAGCAGCCAATTTGCCGCGTCCGAATCTGTCTGTAAACATGCCTAGAGGGATGGCTACAAACATCGTGGAGAATCCCATGGCGAGTGTCAAAAGGCCTATTTCGACAACGGATAGACCTACTTGACGGGCGTATAGGGGAACAACAGGTCTGAGAAGATTAAAGCCCGTGAAACCGAGAAACGTGATGGCGACTGTTGCTGCAAGAGGGCTCAGACGGCCTCCTTTTCTTGCAGATGGGACATGCACGGTGGGTGTGGTCATTGTTCACACCTAATGTATCCCAGAAATATGCGCAGGTCCTGCAAGTCTTCCGTTTTGCAGACCTCCGACTTCGGTTAATATGCTCTTCTCATAGGGAAACAGCCGCGAAGGATAAGGAGCTGGATGTTCAGGCGGATATGAGTGGGGTGAAAAAGAGGCTTTGAGCGAGCAATCACCGATTTGGACATACATCTTCTTGGCGGCTATGGTTGTTGGGTTTCTGCTTCAGCAGATCTCGGAGATGTGGGTGTTTTTCGCTTTTGTTCCAGCCTTTGCTCTTGCAGAGCCATGGTTATTCGTGACGTCAATCTTTCTTCACGCTGATCTTTACCATCTTTTCTTTAACGCTCTTGCCCTACTCTTCTTCGGAACCTACTTGGAGAGGATAGTGGGAAGAACTATGTTCGTAGCCCTCTTTCTGCTCGCTGGAGTTGTCGGTAACCTTGGATACATGTTTACTACTGATAATCCTATGATACCTGCGATCGGGGCTTCAGGAGCAGTCTACGGTATTGTTGGGACGCTAGCGGTGTTGACGCCGTTCACGCTGGTCTTCATCTGGGGGTTGATACCGCTCCCCATGGTTGTCGCTGCGGCATTATGGGGGCTCATGGATTTTGCGGGTCTCTTCCTGCCTTCAGGAGTAGCTCATGGAGCCCATTTGTCAGGGATGTTTGTGGGCATAGCATTAGGCATGTATCTTAGAGTGAGAGCAAGACGCTACCGTTATGCGTTTTGAACAAACGCTGTTCTATGGGAGCAGAAGGAAGATCGCGATATCGTTGACGTTTGTGCCTGTCGGACCTGTGACTATAGTGTCCCCCAAAGAAGCGAAGAAGCTGTGTGAATCGTTGTTCTCTAAATAGTACTCAGGTCTAAGCTCCTTTGCAGCTGCTCTGTTGAGAGTTTGCGAATCAATCAGTGCTCCAGCAGCTTCTGTGGGTCCATCCACACCGTCAGTCCCCATGGATGCGGCTACAAATCGGTGTATAGGGGACATATTCAGAGCTGCGCTCAGCACCAATTCTTGGTTTCTTCCTCCGACGCCTTTCCCCAAGACTTTCACAACTGTTTCGCCTCCCACTATTAGGGCCGCAGGCTTCTTCACTGATTTACCAGAAGCATCAGCTTCCTTTGCAGATGATGCTAGAAACGCTCCTGCATGACGGGCTTCTCCTTGCAGCCCTCCTGCTAGAATGGAGACATGGAAGTCATGTTTCCTTAAAAACGCCTTGGCTGCAGAACAGGCAGTCATATTGTTCCCTATGATCCGAGTGGTGACTTTCCTGAAGACTGAGTCTCCTTCCTTCGGGGTCTCGGTTATTTCTCCCTTCAATCCCTTTGACAAGACTGATTGCACGGTGTCTGGAACCCTTCGCCATACATTGTACTTCCTTAACACTTCAACCGCGTCCTGGAACGTAGTAGTGTCAGGTGCACAGGGACCCGATGCAATGGTGTCCAAAGGGTCTCCAACTACATCTGAAATTGTTAGAACCAGCATCTCCGCAGGATGAGCCGCAACTGCCAGCCTCCCACCTTTCACTGCTGAAAGATGTTTGCGCACCGCGTTCAACTCGTTTATCGTGGCACCGGCGTTAAGGAGAAGTTGAGTTACACGCCCCTTATCTTCAAGGCTGACACCCGGAGCAGGCATAGGCATCAAAGCCGACCCTCCTCCAGAAATCAGACAGATGACAAGATCCTTGCTCGACACATCTTTCAGAAGACTGAGCATCTGCTTGACTCCTCGCGCCCCATGGGAGTCTGGGATAGGGTGGCCCGCCTCGAAGACATCAATTCTTCTAAGGGGACTAGGCAGCGTGACCCCGCTAGGGATGTTTACAGCTCCAGATTCGATCCTATCACCCAAGATACCTTCCAAGGCCAGGGCCATCCCTGCTGCAGCCTTACCTCCACCCACCACAATGATCCGCCTATTCTTCAGCCTGAATTGCTTTCCATCTACACGGAGATAACCGTCTGTAGCCTTAACGCGGGCTTTGACTAATGCATATGGATCTACTGCTAACAAGACATGGTCTAGTGTGTCAAGCAGGACCCGCCTGCCCGATGCTTCAGGGCGAGGCGCATCTGATAACAGTTCGTCCCTATTCTTGATTTTCAGGGGCAAGGGGTCTCAACAGGCATAAGCCAAGTTCCGCTCGACACGTCAAAGCATTTTGACTGCTGACAGAGACCTTGTCTTTTCAACGTCGGGGTTAACCCAGCTCGAGGGGCGCTCTCCTTTGAGGACAGAAAGAATGTTCCGCGCTGCCATTTCAGCCATGGCTGATCGAGCCTGCTTGCTACCACTAGCGAGATGCGGCGCCAAGACAACGTTTCTGAAGCTGAGCAAAGGGTGATCCTTCGGAAGAGGCTCTTTCTGGAAGACATCTAGCCCTGCTCCAGCGATCCATCCTTCTCTAAGAGCCTTCGCAAGAGCCTGTTCGTCGACTACTGCGCCTCTAGCAGTATTGATGAGGAATGCTGTTTTCTTCATCATCTTCAACCTTTCTTCATTAATCATACCAGTGGTCTCCTTTGCTGCCGGAACATGAACTGTTACAAAGTCGCTTTCAGCCAGCAGTTTTTCAAGGGGAGCATACTCCACGCCCATCTCTTTCTCCGCATCTGGAGAGGCCCGAAAAGCATCATAGTAGATGCAACGCATTTTGAAGCCCTTAGCCCTTTGAGCAACGGCCTTTCCGATTCTGCCCATTCCCAGTATTCCAATGGTCTTTCCGTTGACATCTTCTCCCAGCATCATCATGGGGCCCCAAGCAATGTTCCATTTGCCTTCGCGCACATAGGCATCAGCCTCGGCGACTCTTCTTGCAGATGCTAGCATAAGAGCAAAAGTGAAGTCTGCAGTAGCCTCCGTCAAGACCCCAGGAGTATAGCCCACGTAGACTCCTCTCTTAGTGCACTCAGCAACATCAACATGGTCAAAGCCCACACTCAAAGAACTGACTACTTTCAAAGTGGGCGCCGTGTCCAGAAGCTCCGCATCTATCTTATCTGTGAGCAGGCAGAGCAAAGCATCCTTACCCCTCACATTCTGAAGCAACTCCTCTCTCCTTGGAGGACCCTCCTCTTGATGAACAAGCACATCGCAACGTTCAGACAACAACTCCAAGCCAGGAGAAGGAATCCGTCTGGTGGCGTAAACACTGGGCCTATTCATGTAAGAACCAGCCGTGTTTACCCAAATAAGCCAAGATTTATGCGTTCACAGCTCTAATGAGCACTCTACGGCAACAGCCGTAGGAACTCCTCCATGCTTTGAATAGTCATATCGGGTTGAACACTTGTCGACATAGCCATATCCCTGTTCTCAAAGTACTGTGATGATTTCACCAAGACAGTCTTCATACCCAATTTCTTCGCCCCGCCTATGTCTTCGAGAGGATCGTTACCTACCATCACTGCGTCAGAAGGCGTTGCGGCAAGAGCTTGGAGGACGATTTCAAAGATCTTGGGGTGAGGCTTCCTGTATCCTATTTCATCAGATATTGCAACGGTTTGGAAGTAACTATCAATGCTGAGCCGCTTGATCACGTTATGTACGACAGGCGCGTAGGTGAAATTGGTGACGACGCCGATCTTGAATCGGTCTGATGAAGCCTTTAGAGACTCGAGGCTACCGGCAAGCAGTTCTGTGGACTGGCAGAATGGTTTGAAAGAATCATCGATGGCTTTCTCCAAATCAGTGTTACTGAACTTATTCTTGACGCCTAGATTCTCCAAGGCATCAGAAAGCCATACAGTATTAGTGATTTCTACGAGCTTTTCGTATCTTATGGCTTGATATTTTCTTCTTGCTTCAACGTAGGCGTTCCGGAAAACTTCAAACTGCAGTTCGAGGCCCACCTTGCTTAGGCTACGGAATAACTCGCGTATCGGGGTTTCATTATCAAGATCATAACTTACGAGGGTTCCGAATAGGTCAAAGAGGACGGCTTTTGCTTTATCGAGCATCTCTCTGCATCTGGAGATTGAGTTGGCTTAAACCATTTCCTTACAGCTGTCCAGCCGTTATCAGACGTTAGAATAATGGCTGACGGATGCTGCGCTCTTGTTAGAGGCACGGGTCATGTTCAATCAATGCTTGTTCAGGGCGTTACTAGGCAAGTTTACTCTATGTGGCCGCACTTGTTGCATTCCCATCGTGCAACTGTACCGTCTCCTCGCATCACTTTCTGGAGGACACCCATTCTACACGCGGGGCAAAGAATCTCTATGGGCTCAGGTTCAAGACGGTGGTGTAGGATGTCAAGTAGGTGTTTCTTGGTGCTTTCACGGCTCAGACCGGTGAGGGTGAGCCATCCGACCATCTTGTCATTCTTGAAGACGCCTAGCCTAGTCAGCTGGTTCTTAACGAGTTTCTCTGCAGCTTCTTTGGTTTCGGCATCCGCGCTGATCTTTAGGAGAGGACCCATCATCTCTCCGGCAGAAACGGCGTCAGGCTTGCGGTTCAGGGGCACAAATTTCCTCAGAAGGCTCCTCTCGGTCAACATTCCGATGGGCTTACCGTTCTGCATGACTACGACGCCGGTGGTTTTCTCTTTGTTCATTATGTCGGCTGCGTCTTTGACACTAGCTTTGTAATCCACTTTGACGATCTTGGTGGTCATAACATCCTTGACCTTAGGCAAACAGATCACTTCCCTCCTACGTAAAGTAAGCAGATAAACTTTTGATCGCCGATAGTTGCTTAGATGGCTGTTCTGCCTGTTTTGCGTTGCTTCTTGGATGTCACAGGTGGGAGATCGAAGGGTTCAATAGCCTAATCTGCAAGCGATGCGGCTGAGGTTAACCGCTGTGAAGCAGGTCGGCTTCATAGGACTTGGAATAATGGGTAAACCCATGGCTATGAACCTAATCAAGAAGGGGTTCCGCCTCGTTGTAGTTGGAGGAAGAGCCGTTGAGTCAGTCAAAGAAATCAAAGGGAAAGATGTGGTAGTAGTGAATACGCCTATGGAGGTAGCTCAGCGTTCCGACATTGTTGTCACGTGTGTTCCTGACTCGAAGGATGTGGAAGAAGTATACCTTGGGCGTAGCGGACTGCTTGAAGGCGTGAAGCCAGGCATGACGCTTATCGACATGAGCACCATCTCGCCACACGTGGCTCAGAGAGTATCTGCAGAAGTTGAGAAGAAGGGCGCGAAGATGCTGGATGCTCCTGTAACAGGTGGTCAGAAGGGCGCTATTGAGGGCACTCTTACCATAATGGTAGGCGGTGATGCGGAGGCGTTGTCGAAATGCATGGGTGTCCTGCAAGCCATGGGCAAGACCATTGTTCACGTCGGCAGTAGCGGTGCAGGACAGTACACGAAGGCGGCTAATCAGGTTATAGCTGCAGTTACGTGGCAAGGTATTGCGGAGGGGATGGCTTTGGCGTGTAAGGCAGGGGTTGACCCGGATAGGCTCCTTGAGGTGTTGACCAACGGAGCGGCTAGGTGCTGGGCCTTGGAGGTTAGGATGCCCAATGTTTTGGAAGGCAAGTTTGAGCCTGGGTTCAAGGCTAAGCTTCAGTACAAGGATCTGGGGATAGCCTTGGAGGAGGGTAGGAGACTGGAGGTTCCTATGCCTGCTGTCGCCATGGTGAACGAGTTCTTCAAAGCGGTCGTCCATGAAGGTAAAGGTGAGTGGGATGTCTCGTCACTGGTTACATTCACAGAGAACCTCGCTGGAACAGAGATAAGAAGCAGAAAGAGATCTGATTAACCGAAAGAATGTGTTAGGGATGATTTAATGCGCCTATTGCTGCTGACCCTGATAGTAGTGAGTGGTGCATCAGGTCTAATGCTGCATGCATCTGGTCAGGAAGACTATGCGCCTGATAGGCTTCTGTTCACAGTATATCTTGACGGCAACGTGCAGGTCGACTACGCCATCACACCAGATCCGATACTTCCTTCGGTGAACGTCACTTTGTTCGGGAAGATCTATGATAATCTGCTTATCCAGAACGAGAATAGAACCGTATTGGACTTTCGTTCCGGGAGGGGCCCAGTCACCGTATTCACGCTGGGATCCAGACAAGCAGCCATATCGTATTCAACGCAAGATTTGGTGAACAAGTCTGGTAGGATTTGGACCTTCTCAGTCGTGTCGCCCATTAATTTCTCTGTAACGTTTCCCCGTGAAGCAACTATCATCAGTCTCAGCAGTCTCCCTCGTTCCATAGGCATCCAGGGTGGGCAAACATCCATCTTGATGCAGTCAGGCCGCCAAGAAGTCGGCTACATCACAGGTACTCTGGGCACAAGGGAAGTCAGTACCCTGCTGATCAACAAGGCAAGGAGCGTCATAGAGGAAGTCAAGTCGAGGAGCGTAGCTGTTGGTGAAGCTGAGGCTAAGCTGAGGGAAGCAGAGGTGGCGCTTAGGTCTCAGAACTTCCAAGATGCAGAACGTCTTGCCACCGCCGCGATTGACTTGGCGGTGAAAACGGATTCTGATGCTAAGGCTGCCCAAGAATCGATGCGTGGAGGTGAAACGCTTGTCAAACAGGCTGAGACTGAAGGTCGGACAAGTAGGCTCGATGAGGCGCGACAGCTTCTTCAAGGCGCGGCTACGCGGTTCAACGAGGGCAGGTATGTCGACGCACTGGGACTCGCTCAGCAGGCCTCTTCGGTAGCTCAGACGTCGGCCAGATCTGGCTTGGCCATGGATCTGACGCTACCTATTGCCGCGGTGGCTGGTGGAGGAGCAGCTGCTTTCTTGGTTTATTACTTTAGGCGGAGGATGACCATTAGTGGAACTGAGGTTGCTCATGAGAAGCAGGTAAGGAAGATTGATGTCTCCAAGATTCTTGATGTTAAGCCTCATCTTAGGGCGGAGGATCGTGAGGTGATTCAGGTCTTGGCTGAGATGGGCGGTGAGGGCTTTGAGACTGAACTCAGGGAGAAGTTCAAGTTTCCCAAGACCACTATGTGGAGGACGGTTAAGCGCCTGCAGAGGGAAGACATAGCTGAAGTGGTTAAAGTGGGCGGCCAGAATATGATTCGCCTTAAGGAGCCGCCTCCGGAGGAAGGAGAGTGAACTGGAACGACCGTTTCACTAATGTTTCATGACATTCCTAAAATACGTGGATGTCCAAGAGAGTGGGTGATGCAGTGATGGGGAAGAGCAGAATCGCACTGGCCCTTGCCTTGGTGGCGCTCGTCGTTTCCATGGCGACGTTTGGAGTTGCAGCTGCTCAGAGGACATCTTTGACGGGTACTAGCGGCGAAGAGAGGGCTAAGCAACTTCTGCAAATCTTTGACAGGGCTAAGATTCAGGTGCAACAGGTGTTCCAATCTCAAGAGTCTCAAGGGGTGCAGATTCCTCAGGCTGCCAGGAATCGTATGGACGACGCGTTAAGACTGGGGGAGCAAGCAGTTCAAGATTTCAACAGAGGCAGATTTGACGATGCCGGTGACAAAGCTGTAAAGGCGCTGAATATGCTTAGCAACAGTCTCAGGGCGTCACCTGCGGACAGTGTTGGCGAGAGGGATCGTGAGAGAGTCATAGGGCTGGGACAGGCCATTGGAAGACATCAAGAGTTTCTGAACAAGTTACAGGCTTTGATTGACGCCGCCAAAGACAGGGGGTTCAACACGGCTGAGCTGGAGCGTCGGCTTGCGTCAGCTAGGGCTGAGCTGGCCAAGGCGGCTGAGCTGTTGGCTGCGGGGAACGAGTCTGAGGCTGCCAAGAGCATTGGTGGTGCACAGAGAGCTGTCGCTGGAGCGATGGGTGAGGTGGAGAAGTTGGCCAAGGCTGAGAAGACGCGTGGAGTGGATGCTCAGGTTAAGGTTCTTGCGGAACGTCTGACTCATGAAGAGGAGAGGATAAAGCGGCTTCCTCTTCAAGTTCAGCAGGCGTTAGCCGCTGATTTGAGCAAAGCAAGAGAGAGAGCGGAGGAAGCTAGGAAGAAGCTTGAGCTGAACGAGGTTGATGACGCGGTTGAGAGTCTCAGGAAGGCGGCTGAGAATCTGAAGAAAGGGTTCAGCAGGATCGAAGAGGAGAAGGATAAGATTGAGAAAGCTTTGGAGAAGAGTGTAGAGAGCCTCAATGATAGGCTGAAACAGCTCGAATCAAAGGCTAAGGATGTTAGAAACGAAGTCGTTAGAAGGCAGCTGCTACGGACGATCGACGAGCTGAAACAGCTTCTTGGGAAGCTTAAGGACGCGATCAGTGAACATAGTCAGAGAGAAGTCACCAGTCAGATGGAGCGGGCTGAAAAAATACTTGAAGAGCTGGCTAGACGGATTGAGGCAACGATCAGAACCGAGGGCACTGGCGGTAACGCGGGGAGAACCGATGCAACCAGTCAGAGGGAACAGATTGAAGAACTGCTTGACGAATTAGCTAGACGGATTGAAAACACCACCCGAACTGGCTCTTAGTAGATCAGCGAACTTAGTAGATCAGCGAAAACAGGCGCCCACGAAGAACAGATGAGTTAAGCGAAGCCGCTCAGTCAATCTTCACGGGTACGCCCTTAGGTCTACCCTTCTTCCTCTTGGTCAAGATGATCTCGAGGACACCGTTATTATACTTCGATCTAGCTGTCTCAGGATCTACTTCCTCGGGAAGCTCAAGTTCTTTGGCGTACCGGCGGTCGTTATGTTCAGCATCGATTGACAAAGAGCGTTCTGCTGCGTGGATCTTCAGACTTTCTTTGGGCACTCCGGGTATTTCTGCTAGGACTCTGAATTCGTTTCCTTGGTCTATTACTTCTACCAGGGGTTCTCTGTGTTCTGTTAGATCTAAGGGGTATTCTTTGCTTTTGGGCGAGGGTTTTACGTTGCCGAACTCAGTGAGTTGGGGTTTGCCGTCTGGGCCTATGGTTACTGAGTAGCCGTAGACGTAGGGGCCCATTTCTCTGACGGTGGTTCCGTCGGGGAGTTTCTTTTCTTTGATGAGTTTCTCAGGCATTTTTTCGGTCATCTCTCCGAATAGTTCCTCCATTCTTCTTTCCATGTCTCGCATTACGTCATCTATGTCTTTGAAGAAGGGGTCTGTGAAGAAGTCTGGATCGAAGGGGAAGCGTCTTTTTCGGGAGCGGTCAGGCCACGACATGCAGTGTCACTTGATGCTGAGAGGTGTTGACTCTTGATAAAAATCTTTCGCGATGATTGGGCGGGTCTCTTTGTTCCTTTTTTCGTGGAGGGGTTCTTCAGGCTAAATCTTTTCTTTTAGTTGCAGTTCTTTTAGTAGCGCTACGACGGCGTTTTTGGCTACGTCCGGCTGGGTTATAGACAACAGGTCTAGAATCACATCTGGTCTCTGGGCTAGCCATCTCACGATGTCCTTTTCGACTAGTATTCCGGTAAGTTTGCTCTGTTTCACTACGGGCAATCTTCTTATATTGTGTTGAACCATGATGTGTAGTGCTTCGGTTACTCGGGTCTCAGGTTGGATGCTGATCAGCGGAGTGCTCATGATGCTTCCCACGGGTTTAGATAGGTTGAGACTTGCTCGGACTATTCCTCTTACGACATCTTTTTCGGTGACTATTCCTTTCGGGGAGCCTTTTGACGTGACTATTATGGCGCCTACGTCATGTTTGTCCATGAGTTCAAGGGCTCTTCTGACGGGGCTACTCTTCTCTAAGGTGAGCACCCTGGTGGTCATGATTCTTTCAACTGTTTCTTCGACGAGCACGACTGGGAGAATAGGGCTACGCTAGATAAAAGGGTAATTGGGAATGGCGACTGGCTCCATATGCTCCTACTGCGGCTGCGGATGTAGACTACTGTTTGTGTTGGACCCTTCAGGCAAAGTGATTACTAAAGTGAGACCTGATCAGGGCGACCCTGCTAGCCAAGGGTCACCTTGCGTCAAGGGTTTGACTCTTCACGAGGTGCTCTACGAGAACAGGGTTCTCCACCCCATGGTAAGAGTCTCGAAGGACGGCGATTTGAAACGGGCGAGCTGGGGCGAGGCTCTGAAATTCGTTTATGGGAAGCTGAAGACCTTTGACCCTAGGGAAGTCTTCTTTGTCCCCTCGGGCAAGATTACCAACGAGGACAACTATGTCCTACAGAAGTTTGCGAGAATAGTCTTCAAAACCAATAATGTTGACAGCTGCTGCACCAGGCTCTGCCATGCGCCTACGGTGAAAGCCTTGACTCACCTCACAGGCCTAGGTGCCTCAGAGGGCGTCATGGATGATGTGTTCAACAGAGATGTGCTTCTGATTGTGGGCACCAACCCTGCTTCTAACTACCCTGTGCTCTTCCATCGGATAGTCAACGCCAAACGGTCACGAGGCCTGAAGGTTGTCAGCATCCAAACGGTCTACAATGAGACAGCCAACTACGCTGACGTCGCCTTAACGGTCAACCCAGGCACTGAAGTCGTGTTGTTCAACGCCATGATGGGTCGACTGATAGCTGACAACCATTATGATCCCCCTACTGAAGCTCTTGACGGATTCGACGGGCTTAGAGAGGTTGTCAACCAATATGATCTGAATAGGGCCTCATCGATATGCGGCTGCAGAATTACCGATGTCGAAGCGGCGCTAATGCTGATAGGCTCATCGAAGAAGCTTGGGGTTATGCACGGTATGGGGTTGACTCAGCATCGGAACGCCATGTCTAATCTCTATTCGCTCTTCAACCTGATGCTGCTGAAAGGCGGATTGCTGGTTTCAAACAGAGGGGAAGTCAACGTTCAAGGCGTCGGCGACATGGGTTGCCACCCGGATTCGCTGCCAACAGGCCCCATGATCACCGGTGACAAGCTGTCTGAGGAATGGCATGTAGATCTTCCTTCATTTCAAGGCAAAACTATGCTAGAAGCCTTCCTGATTTCTCCGGTTAAGGCGGCCGTGGTCAGCAACTTCAACCCTGCACAGTCTCTTCCCAACCTAGATCAGGTGCACAGGAACCTGCGCGGAATGTTTCTCGTTGTATTGGAGAGCCATCACAGCCTCACCTCAGAGTTTGCTGACGTGATTCTGCCTGTGCCGTCTCTGCCGGAGAGAACTGGAAGCGTAACTACGGGAGAGCGTAGAGTAAGACCAGTGGTAAGAGTCATAGATCCGCTAGGTGAAGCTAAGCCTGACTGGCAGATCATATGTGAGTTAGCAGAACTGGCGGGGCACGGAGAATTCTTCGACTATCCAAGCGAAAAGGAGATCGCCAAGGAAATCGTCAGAGTAATCCCTGACTACAAGGAGGTAGACGTAGCCAAGTTGTATTCAGGAGAGGATCAGTGGGCAAACAAGAAACCGAAGTTTGCTAGGTTTAACCCTGTTCATTTCCGTGGTCTTGAGGAAGACGCTGGCGGCAGGTTTCCACTGATCCTTGTTTCTTTCAGATCACCTCACCATTTCTTGACGAATGAAATGACTTCCCAATCCAAGACGCTGAGCAAGTTCCCTGAAGGCCCCTACGTGTATCTGAACGTTGAACTAGCTCGGAAACTGGGTGTTCAAAACGGGGACATGGTGCGAGTGACTTCTCCAGTCTCGTATGTGGATGGAGAGGCGAGGATCTCTCCTAAGGTGCCTCTGAAGATAGTGGGGATGCACTTCCACTTCAAGAGCCTACTGTTCAACAAGCTTGTTCCAACCCAGTTCGACCCAGAGGTCTTCACGCCCAACTACAAGAGTGTGCCCGTGAACGTAGCGAAGCTATCGTGAGCAAGTGATGATCACTGCGCCTCCACCCATCTTGCTGGAAAGAGCCACTTCCCTGAAGAAGCTGCGCAGCTTAGCCTCCAACTGGCTGTTCGTCGGATGTCTACGATAGGTCTTGTAGATAGCTGAGTACAACAGTCCTCGTTTACCAACTCTTAAAAGAGCCATAAACGGCACAACGAGCCGCCAGTATCCGCCCAGTAGCCAACGCGCCAACCGGTTGTCAGGCTTACCGATCTCAACTATCAGTAACCTGCCACCATTAGGATTCAAGACCCGCTTGATCTCGCTGAGGGCCTTGTCAAGGTTCCTCGCATCTCTAATAGAGAAACCGCAGACCACCGTGTTGAAGGTTGCGTCCGGAAACGGCATGTCTTCAAAGAAGCCTTTGGTGAAGGTGCATGAAGGATTGTTGACACGTGTTTGAGCTTCTTCGAGCATAGCGTCAATAGGATCGAGCAGAGTAATCTTCAGATCAGGATACAGTTCAAAGGCGACCCTGCTCATAACTCCAGGTCCACAGCCAGCATCCAGAACATTGGCTCCGGGTTTGAGGATTCCTTTGAGACCTTCGCGCCTCCAGTGGATGTCCCTTCCGAAGGACATTGATCGGTTCATTTTGTCATAGATCGGAATGATCCTAGAGAGCACTTGCATGACTTGCTCCCAGTCTTCCTGCAGTCCTCTTCCCGTCAAACCTGAGGACTTCCCCCTATCAGGCAACCTTTAACTATAATCTAGGGATACAAGGCAGGGATTTAAGTTGGCTAGGGACCACTGGGACGTCTTCATGGTTGCCCACCAGACCCATGTTGACCGCATGCAGAAGATGCTTGAAGACTCCGGATGCAGAGTTACAAGGGGCCATTTCGTAACCGAGGCAAAACATCATTCAGAGCAGGAGCTGATAGAACTTGTTCGGGACAAGAATGGTTTGATGGTGAGCTCGTGGGAGAAGATCACCCGCAAAGTAATGGAGGCTGGGCCGAATCTCGTGACTGTAGCGAAGTTCGGGATCGGGGTTGAGAAGATCGACGTTGATGCAGCTACGGACATTGGTATTCTGGTTTCCAATACACCTGTCATCGAGAACTACCTTGGCGTAGCTGAAAGCGCCGTGACCCGCATACTAGTCATGGCCAAGCGGCTGAAGCAAAGCGAACAGAGTCTTCGGAGAGGCGAATGGAAGAGCGCCATGAGCAGCTATGTGAAAGGCAAGACAGTGGGCATAATTGGGTTGGGGCGAATCGGCAGCCGAGTGGCCAAGCTTCTTCAGCCCTGGGGAGTAAGACTGCTAGCTACTGACCCCTACATACCCAAGGAGAAGGCTGATCTCCTCAATGTTGAGCTTCTGGATTTGCAGACGCTCCTTTCCCAGTCAGACTACGTGACGATTCACTGTGTCGCTACGCCTGAAACTGAGAGGATGATAGGAGAGAAGGAGCTTCGATCCATGAAGAAGACTGCACACCTGATCAATACTGCCAGAGGCGTCATTATGGATGAGATGGCGGTCTACAGGGCGGTGAAAGAAGGATGGATCGCAGGAGCAGCCCTAGACGTCTTCGAACCCGAGCCCCTAAGCCTCGAAAGCCCTCTTCTCTCACCCGAAGTATCCGACCAGATATGGCTTACACCCCACGTCTCAGCGGCAACCCCCGAAGCGAGAGACTCCATGACCATGGCTCAAGTCAAGAACTGCATCAACGCCTTGAAAGGCCATGTACCTGAATACGTCGTCAACCCTGAAGTATTACCCAAATGGAGGCAACGCTACAACAGCATAGCCCAGTGAACAAGCCTAAACCCACACCAAGAATTCGGTCATGTATTGCCAATGCCAACACATAGATCACCGGCAAATCCTGATGATACATTGCCTTGATTCGAACTGAGGATTATCTAACAATATTTCCTCAATAAAATTAGATTCCCTGAAGATTTTCTTGGATGATGTTTAGACAACTTCTTCAATAACACATTTTATTGACCTCACCGAAGCCGAAACCGAAAGTTTAAAGACCTGACAATTTACGTTCCCAGCCAATTTGGTTTCGCCCTTACTGATCGCGTCCGTAATCGTAGTTATCTTCCTCGTCGCGATGCCCATTGCGTTTCTCACCTTTGGCATGTTCTGGACCAATTCCCCTGGTCTTGCAGGTGAATTCACAGGCGAGCACGTGGTAGACGCCTTTACAAATGTGAATAATTTGGCCCTGCTCAGCAACACACTGCTCTTCTCATTCGGCGCTCTGGCACTCACCCTCTCAATCGCTACGCTAATGGCCTGGATAGTGCAGAGGACGAACACACCCGGGAGGAGAATCATCGAAATCCTTCCCTTAATGGCATTCATGTTCCCGTCGATGCTCGGTGACCTCGCGTGGGGGTTTCTATTCGGACCCAGGGCCGGGCTCATCAATCTAGCGATAGTCAGAACTTTCGGCTTGAAAAGCGGGCCTTTTGACGCGTTCACTATCTGGGGGATGATCTGGAGCCAAGGCGTAAGTCTGGTTCCTGTAGCCTACCTTCTGATTTCTGCGAGTTTTTCCACTATGGACCCTTCCCTTGAGGACGCAGCAAGAATCTCAGGTGCAAATATTCGAAACACCATGTTCAAAGTTACATTCCCCCTGCTGACCCCCGCTATTGCTTCAGCAGGAGCGTTACTTTTCATGTTGAATATTCACGCATTCGAGACGCCCATCTTCTTGGGTCTGCCTGGAAGGATCTTGGTGTACATGAATGCCATATACGAATCATTGGTCAAGTCTGTGCCTCCGAGATTCGGACTCGCAACTGCGCAATCCTTCATTTTCTTGTTGCTCAGCGGGGGAGCTATGGCCATATACCTCAGGTTGACGCGGAGGCTTAGAGCATATACTGTCATAACTGGGAAGGCCTATAGGCCCAAGGTCTTGAGCCTAGGCAAATGGAAATACCTCACATTCGGCATGGCCGTCTCATACGTGATCGTGGCGATTGGGTTACCATTGACGATGATCCTTCTCATATCCCTTGTCCCATTCTATTCTGCGTCCCTAGACAATCCGTTTGCCACTCTAACATTGAAGAACTATGAAAGCGCGTTCAGGGCCCCAATAGTTCTCGGTAGCGCGTTTACGAGCGTCGAGCTCGCTGTTTCCGTAGCTATATTATCGATCGCTCTTGGCAGCACAATTTCGTATATCATCGTCAAGAGCAAGATAAAAGGAAGAAGGATGCTCGAGGGTTTGAGCGCGCTTCCGTTAGCGTACCCCAGCCTTGTGTTTGGGCTTGCATTGATGTGGATGTTCCTAACATTGCCGGTGATTAGGGGGCTTTGGGGTTCCATTTGGGTCTTGGTCATAGGCTACATAGCAATCTTCCTTCCATTCACCATACGAATATTAACGAACTCCATGGTTCAAATACACAGCGAGCTCGAAGAGGCAGCTCGAACATCTGGAGCATCGTGGTGGACGAGCTTCCGGCGAGTCACAGTGCCAATATTGAAACCTGCGCTTCTCAACGCCGCGGTTTTCGTCTTCATCTCCGCGTATCGGCAGCTCGGAGCAGCAGTTCTGCTTGTGAATCCTGGAACGATTGTGTTTCCCGTAGCCATCTTAACCTTCTGGATAGAAGGTCAAGTCACCCTTTTGTCAGCTGCCGTGATGGTTTACGGCGCGACTCTTGTCGCAATAGTAATGACCGCCCGCTTTGTTCTTAAGGCAAAGATAGGGCTTTGAATTTCATCCCCGTGGATTAGAGAGCTTGGAGTATGGTAGAACGTTATCTAGTTAAGACTTATTGGCATACTTAACTTGAGGCTTCATTGGCTAGAGAAACCTTTGATCCGAAGTCAGCTATGTAGAGATGGTTTATCCACAAACTTGATGTCAGTAGTCGGAAGATTCGTCAGTTAACTTTCTGAGTTAACCGTTACGAGCAAAAAAGTAGGGTAAGGCAGGTTGCTTTCTACCTGCCTGGAGCGAATATGCTGTTGAACAATGTTCGGTACTTGTCTGTGTTGGTGGCGTAGTCTGAGGGCAAGGCATCGGGCGGTAGGTATGTTGGATCTGAGATAGCGGCTTTTACGACTTTGAATCCTTTCGCGTCTAGGTTGGCGGAGGGCAACGGAGTTGTTCTGCCTGTAGCTACCCAAGCGCGTTGGCCATCTGGTGATGTCAGCCAGTCGATGTATAACCTTGCAAGGTTAGGGTGAGCAGCCTTGCTGTATATGCCTGTACCAGTTAGACTGATGCCTACTTCCTTGATGGGGGCGATAGCCACTGGTGTTCCTGGTGCCGCATTAGCAACATCATTGGATTGATCTACGGTTATGGCGTATTCACCGCTGACTACACCTGTGTAGGCTGCGGTTGCTGAGCCAGTCTGTGCCCTAGTGTTTGCTGCTACTCCTTTCAGCCATGTTTCCCAGTTTGAGCCCATGCTTTTCGATTGTTGTAGGAATAGTTGGCCTACGACTGAAAGTGCGCCTGGTTCTTGAATGATAATTAGGCCTTTGTACGCTGGGTTCGATAGGTCAGCCCAAGTCTTGGGTATTGGAGGTTGTCCTGGTCCACCGAGGATCTTTGTATTGTAGTTCAATACGACGTATGATGCTGTCTTCCCTGCCCAGTTTCCGTTGGGGTCGATGAGTCCCGGTGGATAGAGAGGTATGTACTGGCTCTTGTATTGAGCTAACAGTCCTTCTTTCATGAATATCGCTAGATTGCCTCCGGGTATACCGGTGATATCCACGACGTCTGCAGTGGGAGCGCCTGATCTTGTTTCGCTGACAAACCTAGTTGCTAGTTCTGATGAACCCAGCTCTAGATATTGCAGCTTCGCCCACGGGTATTTTTCTTGGAACTTGGGCCATATTTGCTCGACGACCTGCGGCGTGTCTGAGTGACCGTAGTAGACCATTGTTCCTTCCTTCCGGGCTGCTTCCACTACCTTCTGGAATTCTTGGGCCTTCTGGAGTTCTTGTTGGGCCTTTCCTAGCTCCTGTTGGGTCTGTTGCAGTGCTGCTAACGCTTGATCTGCTTTCTGTTTTGTTGCTGCGAGGTCTGTCTTGATACTAGTGATGTCGTTTGATATTGGGGAGATTGCCATGCTTGTGTATCCGACACCTGCTGCAGCGACTATCAGTGCTACGACTGCGATTCCTAGTGAAGCTTTGTCCATGAGTTTTCTTGGCACTCAGACATCCTAAGATAAAGCTTTCGGAAAGGTTGTCCAACCATAGATTATCCTGAATTACGTGGTGCTAAACTAGTAATTTCTTAAAAGAGTGACGTATGAATTTGATAAACTTATTGGAGCTGGCAACCGCAGATAAAGATAGGTGACCCAAGGTGGATTATTTCTTAGCAGCTGCGGAGATTCAGGCAGCTAGACTTCACGAAAGAAACGTCCGATTGGAGAGTGAAGAACATGTATCTGGAGAACTGCGGGTAGCAATGTCAAAAGAAGGTTAAACTGGGTACTTAAGACACTGCAGATTTCGAGATTACTGAGATTATTTTGTTAGCTAGGACAGGTGGATGCCTATCCTAGCAAGGTAAGGATTACTCTCAGAGCGATGCTCCTTTGTCCGTATGCTTGAACTGTGTTACGAGTCTCTATTCGAAACTAGCTTGACGGCGCTGGTTTTCTACCTTTTCTGTGTGATTGTGTCCACTAGGACGAGAGTCTTCTTTTCTTTGACTGTGCGAACTGCTCTTCTCAAGGCGGGTCTAATATCATCAGGCTTGTCGATGGGGCCCTCGCCGTAGCACCCTAAGGATTCTGCTAGCTTCGCGAAGTCAGGTGCCGGGCCTTCCACTTCTGTCCCTATGCGGGCTGTTCCAACGTCTCTTCCACGTTCCTCAGCAACGTGGACTTGGTGGTAGTAGTCGTTGAGGTAGGAGTGGTTGTTCTGCAGAATCACGAGAAGAGGTATGTTGTGTTTAGCAGCGGTCCAGAAGGCGTTGCATGTCATCAAAGTGTCTCCATCACCGAGCATAGCGAGAACAAGTTTACCTGTGCCTTTGTAGGCTAGGGCGACACCTATAGAACCTCCAGGACCGTAGCCGACTCCTCCGCCTCCGCTGTCTCCATGGTAGTGTTGAGGCTTGTTCCACACCCAGAGCTTCCTTGCCCAGCCAGCCATGGTGCCCACCGCGAGAACCCAGTCTTCTTTGGAGATTACTTGCCATATTTCGTATGCTAAACGGGCGGGTGAGAGGGGTGAAGCATCCCAGTTCTTCTTGGACTGCTCAGCCCATTTAGCCAATGACTCGTCGCGGAGCTTCTTTCCACGGGCGTATCTTTCAGCTAGCTTCTTCTTCCAAGCCGGTTTCTTATTTACGAGCTCAGTGCACTTGTCTGCCAGATACGGCAACGCTAGTGAAGTATCGGCTGCGATCCTTATGTCAGCTTCTTGTAGAGCCTGATAGTCGGTAATAGGGCTTCTTACAGCAAGATGATCAAGACCTATTGACACAACTTTAACGTCGCTCCTCAGCTTCTTTGTCCTTTCATCCTGGGAGAGCCCCATTCTTGAGCCGGTCTGGTAGGCGTTCGCGAGAATGTTCTGAACGTCAAGGGCCAAGATCAAGTCCGCTGATTCCAGTATCTTGGTGCCCGTGACATCGAGAGGATGGGTATTCGGGAAGTTGAAGGCGCCCAACCCGTCGGAGACAGGGGTTGACGAGACATCTGCTAAACGTATAAGATGTTTTACTGATTCATGGTTCCTGCCTGTTGTCCCAGGCATTATGACTGGGTTCTCTGCTTCTAGGAGCATCTCCGCTGTTTTCGTAAGAGCAGCTGGGTCTCCTAGTGTCGGGGTTGGAGGAGAGTATTTCCGAGTATCAGGGATCTTGACAGGGGTGGTTATCGGTTTTTCCTGCAGCTCGATGTCATAGCATGTGTAGACTGGTCCCTTAGGTGCTGTGGTTGCGATAGTGTAGGCTCTTGCAAAGGATTCTGGTATGCTTGCTATGCTAGCTGGTTGATCATCCCACTTCACGTAGTCTCTGACAAGGTTTCCTTGAACCAGAGCAGTGTGGATCCAGTCTATCCATGGCCGTCTTTTGGTGGTGTCCATGGGGCCAGTGCCTCCGAAGATTAATACGGGGACACGGTCTGCAAACGCGTCGTAAATCGCCATGTTTGCATGAAGCAATCCGACAACGTTGTGGCATATGGCAGCCATAGGCTTGCCTGCAGCCTTAGCATATCCATGAGCAATTGCAACTGCCGCTTCTTCGTGGGCGCATTCGATCAGTTCAGGATCTTTATTGCCGTTATAGTTGACTATAGAGTCCTGTATTCCTCTGAAGGATGCTCCTGTGTTTAGGGCTGCGTATTTGATGCCATATGCCTTCATCATTTCGATGACAAGGTCGGAGGCGTATTCCGGTGTTTTGCCGGCTTTGGAGCTAGTTTTCTTCTGCTTATTCACGGCGTATGAGTAGTGTTGAGCGGATTAAAAAGCTTGTAGAACGTGAAATGTTCAAAGATGTTTATTAGCTGCAAAGAGCGGTGTTCGACATGAAGACTTATTCCGCGGGGAGAAGCTTGAAATCTTGCTGAAGAAGAGTGAGGGATGTAATGAGTAACCGCCTGAAGTTCGGACTGGTGTTGCCAACTGGAGCAGTGGGAGATCTTCCGCCAGACATAAGCCCTGACAAACAATTTGACTTGATGATTTCTATTGTAAAGGAGGCGGAGGCACTGGGCTTCGACTCTATTTGGCTCTACGATCACCTTGTTGCTGCGCCCATCCCAACCCCTGATTCTTGCTTTGAAAGCTGGACGATGTTAGCTGCTTTGGCTGCTTCCACTAAGAAGATCAAAATAGGCACTATGGTTAGCTGCGCATCTTTCAGGCATCCCGCGGTTTTGGCTAAGATGGCTGCCACAATTGATCAGATTTCGGATGGTAGGCTGATTCTTGGTGTGGGGGCAGGGTGGTATGGAGCCGAGTTCGACATGATGGGCATACCGTTTGAAAAGAATTCTGTGCGGATAGGCAAGCTTGATGAGACAGTGCAAGTCGTGAAGAAGATGTGGAGAGAGGAAGAATCTTCATTCCAGGGAAAATATTACTCTCTTAACAAGGCGCGGTGTGAGCCTAAGCCTGTTCAACAGCCTCATCCGCGCATCCTGATTGGTGGTGGAGGAGAGCAGCTTACCCTAAAGGTGGTGGCTAGAGAGGCGGATATGTGCAGTCTTGCGCTGTGGCTTGATGTGGAGAAGATCAGAAGGAAACTTGAGATCCTAGTGGGCTATTGTAGAACATATGGCCGTGACCCGCATAGCATAGAGAAGACCGTGAACAGGGAAGTCATAGTTGCAGGCGGCCATGACGAAGCGATACGCAAAGCGGAGTCAGTCAAACCTAAGCCTGTTGCAATGGAATCTTTTCTCAGACCTAGGATAGTTGGTTCTCCCTCTGAATGTGCTGAACAATTGAAGAAGTATGTGGATGTGGGTGTCACATACTTCATGTGCTATTTGTATGGTGCACCGTCAATTGAGGCAGCAAGGCTCTTCGCTAAGAAGACTTTGCCTCAGATAAAGAATGGTTTGAGTTAGCTTGGGAGTTGTCTTGTCGACTGGGTGTATTGGATCCTAGTAATTCTTCGTGATAGGAGTCATGATGCCCCCTTATCACATTTATGCAAGACCAGGTGCATGCCTCATCAAGTAATCAGCACCGCCAAAGATGCATCAATGTCTAAGAATACTTATTGTGAATCTCAGCTAGAAACTGGGAAGAATTTCCTTAACATACAAGTCAACCTGCTTCAAGATTTGATCAGTAGCAGGGCACAGACAGACCATCTTTGCACCACTTCCAGCGTATTCCTCGATTTTAGAAACGATAGTGCTTCGAGAACCGAAAGCGCCTACATTCTCAATTGATCTATTGCGTGAACCGTAGACTGGTCCATAGAAGTTGTTAAGGTAACTCATCGCTTCTTGTTGAGCTCTGTTAACATCGCGATTCAAGTTGACATACAAGTCGAGCCCTGGCTCAACAACATCAGGATGTCTACCATGATTCTTAGATAATTCTTCAATACGCATAGTTCTGGAGCCGAACTCCTCTGGCGTGGCGAAAGGAGAATTGTCAAGCCAACCATCACCATACTTCGCAGCCCTCCTAAACGCCGCTTCCGTCCTACCTCCAATCCACAGGGGAACATGCTTCTGCAGAGGCTTAGGCTTAAGATCCAGTTCCTTCAACCGGAAGAACTTGCCCTCATAGGTTACGGGGCTACCCGCCCAAAGCATCCTCATGATCTCTATGATCTCATCAGCCCTCTCCCCACGCTCCCCGAATGGAACACCAGCCGCCTCATACTCGTTCTGAAAAGCGCCCAAACCTATGCCTAGGATCAACCTTCCACCCGAAAGATGATCCATGGTTGCAACTGCATGAGCGAGAAACACGGGGTTACGAAGAGGGAGAACAATCACACCCACACCGATCTTCGCATACCTTGTCCTAGCTGCTACTCCAGCCATAACAGATAGAGCATCAAACTGTGTCCCAGGCCTAAGGATGCCCTCTGTAGCCCAAAGCGACTTGAAACCTGCATCATCGGCCTTCTCCGCAACAGCCCAAAGATCATCTGCACTAGGCACATCGTAGAAAGACGTCATAGGCAGAAGCATACCTAACGAAAGTTTTTTCCGAGGCAACCCCGCTTCAATACTCGTTCCAAAGATGCTTTGTAATATCCGTTTTACACGGTCTCCTTGTCGCTTTGGCTCCGAGCGTCAAGTCTGTTGCATAGCCTAGAAATGGTCGCGTGACAGTGATTTGAGAAAAGACTTATCGTCTTCAACGATGGACCCGCCGCTAATCTTCGGCGTAGTGGACGAAGCAGATTTCACAGACATAATTGGTCCCCGCTTCAGAGAGAGCTACCCTCAAACGTCAGTTGAATGCAGATACGTAGAAGGATTCAAACCGCTGGCGGAGCGCTTCATCTACGAGTTCCAAGCTGATGAACCTTCGGCAGATTTACTCTGGCAGTCAGAGGCGGTAATGACAGGGGAAGTTTCTCCTTACCTCACGTCGTTTCCAGAAATGAGCTACAAGCATCTTTACCCCGACTGGATGCTCTACCCCAACAAAGCCTCACCGACAATGTTCACCACACACCTGCTGCCAAACGTCGTAATCTACAACAGCGACCTTGTGGAAGACACAGCTGCGCCTAAGAGCTGGCTTGACCTAGCTGATCCAAGATGGAAGGGGAGAATCATAATTGAAGACCCCCGAAGCCTCGAAACAAGCGTGAAGCTCCTAGCCGAGCTCTGCCCTCAGATGGGTGAGAAGCGGTGGGAGAAGTTTCTTCAAGGATTAGCGTCCAATCAGCCTTTTTTCACAAAAAGTATGCGCGAAGCCTACGTCAGGGTAGCCCGAGGAGAATTCGCGGTCGCGATTGATTACATCAACGACACAATGTCACAAAAGCCAGGTACTCCTGTAAAAGTAGCTTGGCCACAAGAAGAACCAAAGGGAGTGACTCCGGGAGCAAATAGCAAGATAGGCATCAGCAAGAAAGCGATCAGACCGAAACCAGCACAACTCTTCGTAGAATGGCTGTTGAGCCCACTAGGGCAAAAAACTCTGGCAGACACCTCTAGGCCGCCAGCACTGTTAACCCTAGATCACGCAAATTCTCTTGGAAAAGCTTTGCCGCAAGGAGTCAAAATATTCCCCCCTAACCCAGACTTCGCAAAGAACCCGAAGAAATGGGAAAAGAGGATCGCCACGTTCTTCAGACAAACCTAAGAGACCAGTTTCCGATTCCAAGAGCAAAGTTATTGGACTCCCCCTAGCATTGAGCTGAACGTAGATGAACTTCCTAACAGGCTTCAAAGACAGAACCGCGCTTGTCACGGGCGGAGGAAGAGGCATCGGCAGAGCCACATCAATCCTCCTAGCCCAACTCGGCACCAAAGTAGCAGTCAACTATGTTAGCAATGATAACGCAGCTAAGCAAACCCTCATCGAAATCAAAAGCAGAGGCGGAGAAGCATTCTTGATCAAAGGAGATGTATCCAAGCAGGAAGACGTTGACAGAATAGTCAAAGAAACCATGGAACAATATCAAGCCATAGACATTTTGGTCAACTGCGCAGGAGTAATAGGCTACGGTGCCATAGAAGAAGCATCAAAAAGCGACTGGGATCGCAACATCAGAATCAACATGACAGGCACCTTCCTTATGTGCAAAGCAGTAGTACCCATCATGAAGATGAAGCATTACGGAAAAATAGTCAACATGTCTTCCCTCGCAGGTGTCACCGCAGGAATGTCCTCAGTCCATTATTCTGCCTCAAAAGCAGGCGTCATGGGTTTTACAAGGCGCCTAGCTGTGGAGCTTGCACCATACGGCATAGCAACAAACTGCGTGGCGCCAGGCATGATTGAAACTGATATGGTAAGTCACAGACTTGCAACCCTAGAGGGTAGAAAACGAGTAGAGCAGATGCATCCTGTTGGGCGAATAGGCTCACCCCACGAAGTCGCGTGCCTCATAGCCTATCTTGCTTCACAGGAAGCAGGGTTCATCATCGGTGAAACAGTCAACATAAACGGCGGCCGATTTGTAGGGTAAAAACGTCTCAGACCCGGTTACCTTGGAGGAAATGTGACTCATGGAGCTGAGCCTCGATGTTTCCGAGAAGCCGTTCAGCCTAGAGCATACTTTGCGATGTGGCCAAGTCTTCGGCTGGAGGCAGAGAGGAGAATGGTGGGTCGGAGTTGTGAACAATCAGCCTGTTGCCGTCTTGGCCAATGGAAACGTCGTCAAGGTACGATGCGAACATGCGTCTATGAGTGATGAGGTGTTCAACTATTTTGGTCTTGGAGACAACCTTGAAAGTATCTTGACTAGCGTAGCCAAAGATCCTTTGATCGTTGAGGCAGCTAGGCAATGGTACGGCCTCAGGATCTGCAGACAAAACCCTTGGGAATGCTTGGCAACCTATCTCTGCTCCATTGACTCCAACATAAGCAAGATCGAACTCTGTCTGAGTCGCCTGAGACAGCGTTTCGGTAGACGGCTGCTCCTTGGTGACGAAGAGTTGTTCACTTTCCCCACTGCTGACGCGCTATCGAAGGCTTCAGAAGCAGATCTAACGGCGTGTGCACTGGGCTTCAGAACAAGATACATCATGCAAGCATCTAGGAGAGTCGCATCAGGCGAGATCATTCTAGAAGAGGTCTCCAAGCTCAGCTATTCAGAGGCGATACAAGTCCTGATAGGAGATGAGAAGGGAACAAAGAATCTTCTAGGGGTAGGACCTAAGGTGGCTGACTGCGTGCTCCTCTTCTCCATGGGCAAACTCGAAGCCGTCCCCCTAGATGTGTGGATGAGGAGGCTGGTAGCCCGCTCCTACAGACACCTGTTTGAAGCCGAGCAATACGGCAGATTGCTGAGGAGACTCGAGGAAGGAACCATTACTCTCCGCGGCTACAGAATCGTCTCAGAAGCCATGAGGAGATACTTTGGGCCTTACGCTGGATATGCCCAAGAATACCTATTCCAGCACATTAGATATCTGAAAGGCTCTGTCGCCGATGCGCGGAAAAACACCTAGCCCTCCAGCCACTTCTTCAGGGCG
>JACPCU010000008.1 GCA_016184315.1 Nitrososphaerota archaeon | reverse complement strand
ACGGGCGAACAACTCACTGTACCCCATTTTCTCTGCAAGTCTCTTGAATATGTCAAAATCTGACTTGGACTCTCCTAGGGGCGGTATTGCTTTCTGCTGAAGCTGCAGAAAAACGCCGGCAACCAGATCCGTCTTTTCGAACATCGATGCAGCGGGAAGAACTATATCTGCAAACTGAGCGGTAGTGGTCATGAAGTGATCCGTTACCACCATAAAGTCGATTTGCGGTATTAGAGTGTCAACGACCTTTTTCCTGTTTGCAGCTGGCTGGTTGAATATGTTAGACGATTGTAGCCATAGTGCTTTGACGGGAAAGGGTTTCCCTGTCAGAATGGCGTTGAATGCTTCGATCTGATCGAGAGTCTTTGGTTTCCCTGCTGGATACTTGAAGTGCGATATGTTTATCGGAATATTGTATGTTCCTGAGCGTACGCTTATCCCTCCCCCTGGGATTCCGATGTTCCCCGTCAGAGATGCAAGTGAGCCCAATGCTCTGGCCAAAAGATCTGAATAGTACCAGCGATCAACTCCATACCCGACTCTTATTGCAGCGGGTTTCGTAGTAGCGTACTCTACGGCGAACTTTTCTATGGTGGAGGCTGGAACCTGTGTGATGGCTTCGGCTTTCTCCTTTGTGTAGCTGGATGCCACTTCCTCGAGTCGAGTGAACACTGTGGTACAATTGATCTCGTCGCCTCCTCTGCTGGTGACGGAGAATTGCCCTGACAGAGAAGGTTGAGTAGACTGGTTTGCCGGTATTACTTGGCTTGTCTTTTCGTCGAACACCACGTATTCGCCTTTGCTATTTTTTTCGTTGAGTTCACTATTGCACAGAAGCCTTCCATTGTCTTGTTTTACAAGCAGTGGTGCAGACGTATGATTAAGGAGAAAACTTGTGTCAAGGAGACGTCTAGATATTATGGTGTGCATCATACTCAAAGCTAGGGCGCAGTCGGATCCTCCTCGGGGACTTATCCACTCATCAGCCTTCTTCGCCGTGATTGTTCGGTTGGGATCTACGTATACAATCTTGCATCCTAGTTTCTGAGCTTCTTGTATGAAGCGGTAATCAACTATTTGGGTTTCAGCTGCATTGAATCCCCAGAGCAGAATCATCTTGGAGTTTAGGCAGTCGGCCCACTCATGACCTCCAGCCTTGAAGAAGGTTTGCGCTGAAACCCCGAACATGTATTCAAGCCCCTTTGGAACCCCGTAGTCCACGCCTCCGAAAGCCCTAGTTGTACCACCGAAAACTGATGCAAATCTGACTGGCGAAGACTGGGTGAGAACTCCTTGGCATCCACTTCCTTGATAAAAGTACACTGCCTCAGGACCGTATTTCTCCGCGACCTGTCTTAGTCCGTTAGATATGATCTTGTAGGCTTCTTCCCAAGAAATACGTTTCCAGCTCCCTTGACCTCGTGGTCCTTCTCTCTTAAACGGGAATTTCAGCCGATCCTTGTGATATACATATTCGAGTCTAGTAGTACCCATTAGGCATATTCTTTTGCTGTATTCTTGAAGTGGGAATTCAGCTGGTTCGATGCGCTGGATTTTCCCGTCTTTTACATGAGCTAGAATGCCACACCGGGGTGCGGCGTGGCAGTTAGGGTCACAGACTGTTCGGACAGTCTTCTCTACGGACGTATTCCTTTCTGGGGGGTCCAAGACTCCATGACCCTAAGGTAGTATTCAATTCTTCTTGCTTATCTGTTTGCTTACCTTGTCCTGTTTAAGGGTCCTAGATCCTCGAGTATCTGGTGCGCAGTATTGTATCCCGGTGCGGTGGATAATCCTCCTCCCGGGTGCGTCCCTGCCCCTGTCAAGTAGAGTCCTTTGATGGGTGTCTTGTATCGGGCTATTCCTGGGGCTGGTCGTAGGCTGAACATTTGGCTTAAACCCATTTCGCAGTGTATGCCTGATCCTCTGGGGGCTGAGGTTGTTCTCTCAATGTCTAGGGGGGTGAATGTTTTCTTCTGGGATATGATTTGGTTAAGGTTGGGTGCGTAGTTGTTTGCGATGCCAAGAAGTTTCTCGGTGAATATGTCTTTTTCTTTGTCCCAGTTTCTGTTGTTGGACAGTGTGTATGGCGTAGTTTGGGCCCAGATTCTCAGGGTGTGTTTGCCTAGTGGTGCGCGGGTAGGATCAACAGCTGTGTGGATTGTCAGGGAGACTACTGGTTCCTCGGGTATTTCGCCGTATTTGGCTGCGTCATAGGCCTTCTCATAGTAGTCCACAGAGGGGCATATCACTGCAGTGGCGATGTGGCAGGGCCCTATGGTTTCGCAGGGATGAGCCTTGTAGAGGGGTAGTCCTGTCATGGAGCAGTGAACTAGGCTTTCGAAGGCGTCGATCTTTATGCGCTCCACTTTGCCGGTCAACTCTTCGTTCAAATGCTGGGCGCCCACGAGCTTCAGAAGGGTGGTTTTGGGATCGGCGTTGGAAACCACGAACCTGCTTCGGAGGGTCTCACTGTTATCCAACTCTACTCCTTTGGCTTCCCCGCCTTCAACAAGGATTCTTCTTACTGAGGCGTCGGTTCTTACGGTTCCTCCCCAGTGCTGGACAGCCGCAGCCAATGCTTGGGAGAGCATTCCTGATCCTCCTTTCGGATACTTGACTCCTACTGCGTGGGTTCGGGCTATTCCCGACGCGTTCAGCCCCGTTGCCGACGACGTCATGGATGAACCGTTCTTCCCAGCCCACCATGCAAGAGGACCCTTCACATAGTCTGACTCAAACCATTCGTCTAAGATGCTTTTGCAGTCGGTCAGCATCATGCGGATGAATTCTTCTGCGTCTGATTCTCCTAGGACTGATAGGAGTTCGCTTATGGTGAGAGGAGGACTGTAGAAGGTTGCAGCCATGAGTTCTCTGACCATGGACCAGTGTTCGATGAACTTGGGGTATGTCTTGGCGTCTCTCTGAGAGAATCTTGCGATTTCTTTGACTGTGCGGTCTATGTCTTTGTAGAAGAACAGGTGTTTGCCGTCGGGGTAGAGGGCCATGGTGGAAGGATCTGACTCAACATATTCTAAGCCGAATCTGGAGAGTTCAAGGTCTTTCAGGGCTGGGGATGACTGCGTCGCTATGTGGACGCTGCTGAAAAGATCAGTTTTGAATCCAGGGAAGATCTCTTCGGTGACGTTGCATCCTCCCACGATGCCTCTTCTTTCCAAGACCAGCACTTTGTAGCCGTTTTTCGCCAAATAGGCTGCGCACGTTAAGCCGTTGTGGCCTCCGCCTACCACTATGAAATCGAGTTCTGTTCCGCTCATTTAGGTGTCTGCGAGCGTGCTCTGGATATTATAGTTGTTCTCTGACGAAACAGAAGCCTTTGGCGAGACTATTTCATTAGCCTAAAAGCTTCTCAACCAGAAAAATTGATTGCTGCTTTTCACGACTCAGAATCATCACAGAATACCTTGGCAGACCTTGAAAGCATTGTCGTATGCTTCAGATATGGAATAGCCGACGGGGAGCACCCTGTAAGTGGATATGCCTAAGCGACTGAAGCGGGCTAATCGTTCTTGGCATTCCTGCACCGTTCCTGTGACGGTCAGGGCGTCGATCATCTCGTCTGTCACGGAGTCCGCAGCCTGCGCGATCTTGCCTGTTTTGTACAGTCTTCCTATCTCGATGATCTTGTTGTAGAAGGGGGTGAACTTCATGTTGTAGTCGACTTGCCCAATGGAGCCGAAGAAGGCCATCAGAGGTTTGACGTATCTATCGGTTTGTTTCTTAGAGCCGACGCAGAGAAGGCTTGATCCGACAACTTCGATCTTGTTGTAGTTGCGGCCTGCGTTTTCTGCTCCCGATTGTATGTTCTTCAGTGCGTCTTTCACGTATTCGCTGTATGACGCGGTTCCTAGGAAAACTCCGTCGGCGAGCTCTCCTGCCAGACGCATCACTTTGGGTCCGGCGCCTCCTATGTAGACAGGCATGAACTTCCTATGTGGTGTGAAGCCAAGCTTAGCTCCTCTAAGCTTGAATATCTCACCGTCGAAATCCAAAGACTCTTCGGAGAAGAGGTGTTTCACGATCTTGATCCATTCTCTTATTCGCTGAACTGTTTTCTCCAAAGGTATGCCCTCCTGTTTGCTCAGGGGTAGTGCACCTTTGCCTATGCCTAGAACACATCTTCCCTTAGATACCTCGTCTAGGTTTCCCATGGTTTTCGCTGCCACTATTGGACTCCTAGTGTACACGTCGATGATCGATGTCATGAGTCTTACACGTTTGGTGGCTTGAGCGATCAATGTGTAAGGCACAAAGGGTTCACGCATAGCCATTCCTGTGGCCTTGCAGATGAAGTCAAACCCAAGTTTCTCGGCTTTTACCGAATGTCGTACCATGTCCGAGATGGAGTACCGTTCCTGTTCACCATGCTCATAGTATCCCTCTTCGCCGGAGGCGAAGCCTGGAAGCTGCAAGCCGATCTTCAAAGATTGTTTACTCATCTTCCCACATGTTGATTACACAACTATTTGACTTTGCACTCCCGTCTAATGGTATCGAAGAATCTTCAGACGGGTACGCAGAAACTGTCAGCTCAGAGCATCGAAAGTTTTCACAGCGACCTCAAAGTCGTCATCGTTGATCTTATCTTGAGACTTGGCTTCAGCCATCTTAGCCGCAGTCAACGTGACTTGGAAGGATGTTCGCAGATCGCCTAGCCTGGATGTTGCCCCTGCGAAACCATCTAGCCACTTCTCGTCAAACGAATCTTTGGCCAACGCTTTGTCAAACCTTTCTTTAAGAATGCTCTTCGCAACGTCCTTGCTGTAGTTCCTGAACATTATGGGGAAGGCTGCTAGGGTGCTCTTCACCCTCTTGGGAAGCATCTTTATTCCGCTCACATCGTTGATTATCAATATGAGGTTGACGTTGGGCTGTCTGGTGAACCAGTAGGCGATCGATTCGTCGTCACTATTCAGCACAACCTCAGCTTCGTCGATTGCCACTACCACGTGAAGTTCTCTCGTAGCCCATTCAAACTCCTGTTTCAGTCTAGCCATCTGCCAGCCGCTGAAAGGAACATTCACACCTAGGTCACGGAGAATCTCGGACAGAGTGTAATACGGAGTACGGGTCTTACCGGCGTTAACATACACACATCTAACATTCTCGTCCACGGAGTGCTTGAACGTGTATTTGACGCAAAACGTCTTCCCGCAGCCGGGGGGACCAAAGATGATTAGGTTTCTCTTCCACTTGCCGGAGGCTACTTCACTTATGAATCCGAGCTCTACTTCTCTGCCGATGGGTTTGCCGCTGGGAGGGTCTGAAAGTGGCTCAAGGTACTTCGTGTCTGCAAGTATCTTCTTCGGTTGGTGTTGTGTTGACTTCTGACTCATGGTCTCATTTCCCTTTTGCTTGGAGGTACGTCACGATAGATATAGGCTTCCATTGTTTGACTACATTGTCCGATTCAGGGCGTCTTGGCACTCGATTTGTTGCGTCCTATCTAATCCAAGGAGCAAACCCATACTAGGGAAATCTTAAGTAACTAAACAGGTTTCTCACCTTTGTCCCTATGCCGGATCTAGTTTTGAAGGGGATTACGAAGCGCTTCGGAGATGTCACAGCCGTGGATAACGTGGGATTGGAGATCAAGGACCGAGAGCTTTTCGTCGTCATCGGGCCGTCCGGCTGCGGCAAAACCACTCTCCTACGCATCATAGCTGGCTTGGAGAAACAGGACTCAGGCAGTATCTACATAGCAGGCAGACAAGTAGACAACCTCGGAGCCGGCAAACGAGGTGTTCAAATGGTCTTCCAAAGCCTCGCCCTGTGGCCCCACATGAAGGTCTTCGACGAGAAGAATTACTCAAACCTGAGCTTCGGCCTGAAGATCAGAAAGACGCCTCAGGAAACCCTCAGCCAAAGGGTTCGCGATATTTCCTCTAGGCTAGGTCTAGAAAAGAAACTTTTCTCTAGGCATCCACAAAACCTCTCATCCGGCGAGGCTCAGAGGGTAGCCATGGCCAGGTCGATGACCACTTCTCCTCTAATCGTCTTGATGGACGAACCTCTTTCAAACCTTGACGCTTTGAGCAGGGCCAAGATGCGAGATGAACTCAGACACTGGCACAGAGAGATGGGCTTAACCATAGTCTACGTCACCCACAACCTTACTGAAGCATTCGCTCTAGCAGACAGGATTGCAGTGATGAAGGATGGAATGATTGTTCAATCTGGTTCCCCGCAGGAAGTATTCAATTCTTCTAACGAGTTTGTCAGGGATTTCGTTAGAGCTTTTGAGTTCCCAAGTTTCCTCACTGGTTCGTAGTCTAAGATTCTGCAGTACGCCACTCTTATTGAGCGTAGTGGATTTGATTTGTTAAGGGGTCCCTGGGACTGACGGTGACCCTCAGGCTAACAGAACCTACTGTTACCACTTAGAGTGAAGTACTACATTGCGATTCTGGCTATCTCGCGCTCTAGCTTAATCTTCTCATGCTTTAGAGCGTCTACATCCATACGAAGTCCTTCTAATCGATGTTGACCCATCAACGCAATGGTTTTTTGCAGCTCGGCAACTTCAGAGCTTAAGGTTGCCGCTCCGGATTCACTGTCGTCGAGTTTATCTTTCAACACTTTGTTCTCAGCTTTTGCGTCACTCAGAGATTTCTCGAGCTTCTCCAGCTCTGCCACACTGATGAGTTTAAGCTTCTGACGACCATAAACGTAGGGGAATTTCTCTCCGCAGTTGGAGCACTCGTAGTAGCCCACGTTCTGCTCTAGGACGGCTCCTTTTCGATCCGACTCAGTTAGATGAGTGAAGGTCTGGATAGGAGTCTTGACTATCCTTTTGCATCGTGGGCACGCGGGCATAGGTCGGCTGCCTTCAGCTGGCTGTTGCTGACTGGGCCGGGTTGTTATTCGGCTCTATCAACGATGTTTGCTGTTCTTGCAGTATGTTTTGGGCAACTTCTTCTTCGAGGCCCGTCTTCTCGGCTCTCAGCCTTGAGACGTCCTGTTCCAGCGACTTTGCTGTGCGTCTGAGACGTAGGTTCTCGAGTTTCTCTCTTAGGGTAGAGATTTCTGAAACAAGTGTTGATTTCTCTTCTTCGAGGCCCTTAATGCGTCCCTCTAGTTCTATCTTGCTTTCAGCAAGACTTGAAATAGTTATCATATTCCAGCATTTGATTAGATGCGTCATGATCATTTCTTCTGTTAAGCTAAAAACGGTTGTCGAATGAATCAAAGAGAATTTAGCTGGCTAAGTAGTTGAAAGATGTGAAGCCGTTTCTTCAACACTTTAAATAATTAGGGTCGAGGGGTCGAAGGGCTACTGCTGCGCGGGAAATATGAGTGTAATCGAAGTGTCGCATCTCTCCAAGGTTTTCGGGGAGAAGGTTGCTGTAGACGATGTCTCTTTTGAGGTTCGTGAGGGAGAAGTCTTCGGTTTTCTAGGACCTAATGGCGCAGGTAAGACTACTATGATCAAGGTGTTGACGACCCTTATTCCCCCTAACAGCGGAGAGGCTCATGTCCTCGGCTTTGATGTTAAGCGCGAAGGGAAGAAGATTCGGAGCCGTATCGGTGTTGTTCAGCAACAGGAAAGTTTCGATCAAGGGTTATCAGTCGAGTCCAGTCTGAATCTGCACGGATTGCTTTGGGATGTGTCGGGCAAAGAGCGGCGTAAACGAACCGCGGATCTATTAGATCGGTTCGGACTAAGAGAGTTTCGGAAAACCAAGACCGAGGATCTTTCAATCGGCTTAAGGAGGCGCCTTCAGGTGGCCCGTGAATTTGTGCACGACATGGATCTCCTGTTTCTGGATGAGCCTACTGTGGGGCTGGATGCTCTTGCTAGGCGGACTGCTCTTGACTTCTTTAAGGAGGCGGTGAAAGACGGATTAACGATCTTCTTTACGACCCATATTCTGGAGGAGGCTGAATATCTCTGCAACAGAATAGCTGTGATCAATAACGGGAAGATACTTGTCCTTGACAGCCCGTCGAACTTGAAGAGGCGTTTCGTGGCCACCAGATCCGTGGAGTTCAGCTTACTTGAAGGCTATTCACCGGAGCTCTTGAAGCGCCTTGAGTCTCTAGAAGCGGTTCAACGAATCAGTAGGGATGAGTCCAGCGGCCTCTACAAGGCGTCCACAAAGTCCCCTGAAGAATTCATCCCTTCACTGTATCGCTTAGCAGGGGAAACGGGGCTCCACGTATCCTCCATCTACGTGACGGAGCCGAGTCTCGAAGAAGCCTTCATCAGCATAGTGAAGGAGAACGGGAAATGAACCCTATCATCAGGCTGGTCTACAGAAATCTTCGGGCCAACCTAGATCGTATCACTCTGTTCTTCGAGCTAGTCTTCCCTCTGTTCTTCATCTTTGTTCAAGGTTTCGCGTTCTCGGGGATAGTTCCTCCTTTTGAGCTGGGCAGCGGCAGAGTGATCTCCTACCCTGTGTTTCTTGCAGCTGGAGCAGTGACACTCACGGTGATCAACGGTGGCACCAACGCTGGAACACAGCTGTGGTTTGACCGTAAGAACGGAATGTTCGAGCAGATCCTCTTGGGTCCCTTCTCCAGAGCCCAATATATCCTAAGCATTATACTGACAACTCTGATCATTGGGATCGCAGGTTCACTACTCGTCTTCGCCATAGCCCTCCCCGTCTTGGGAGGAGCTGAGCTCACCTACCGGGGGATTCTTCTTACCGGTGCGGCACTACTGTTGGGAACCATATTCTTCGGCAGCTTCGCCCTTGCTTTGTCAGTCATGCTGAAGTCGTCAGAGTCCTTCCAAATCGTGTCGCAGTTCTTTTTCTTCATCTTCCTCTTCACGTCATCAGTCTTCTACCCTGCTGAAAGGGCTCCTGAACCGATCCGAACCATCAGCTTCCTCAACCCCTTGACATACACTACTGACATCTTCAGAGCAGGGTTATTCGAAGTCGAAACACCCTTTCTGCCAATAGAAATAACGCTGATGTCAATACTAGCAGTAACAATGTTCACCGTCGCTGTCTCCGCGTTTAGACGGATCAAAGTATAGGCACCGTCTCAACACCGTCTAGGAATCGTCAAGCTTTACCCGCCCGTTAACAAAAATAGACTCTTACCCCTAAGTATCCTAGGAACAAGTGCAAACACACTCTATAGGTGGTTTCAACAAGAATGTCAAATTTCGCTCGGAAATGGGTGAAACCAGAGGCACCAAGCATCACCGCTAGAATGAAGGACGCGGTACGGCCGGCAGGCCCCCTCAAGCCTAGGCTCGAGTTGGCAGGCCGCCAGATACAGGCTCAAGTAGCTAAACTCGACTCAACCTTCGTCAGGCTCAAAGAGAAGGACAATGCTCTCTTCAACAAAATCGTGGCTGCCATCAGGAAGCACGACACGCAGATGAGCATCGCCCTATCCAACGAACTCGTCGAAGTCAGGAAGATAGCAAAGATGATCAGCCAAGCCAAGCTCGCATTAGAACAAATCGTCTTAAGACTAGGAACAGTCCAGGAGCTAGGTGACATCACCGTAACACTCGCTCCAGCAGTAGGAATCATAAGGAGCGTCAGAGGCGGCCTACAAGGAGTCATACCTGAAGCAGAAGGCGAGATCGGAGAGATCAGCTCAACCCTCAGCAGCATACTGGTCGACGCAGGTCAACTAGGAAACCTATCGCTGAACTTCGAGTCAGCCAACGAGGAATCCGACAGGATTCTGACCGAGGCGTCAGCAGTAGCTGAGCAAGGACTGAAGGACTCCTTCCCAGAGATAGCAATGCCCGCAGAGATACCTAGGTCAGCTGAAGCCGTAGGGGGAATGTAGAGACATGGGCCGAAAAGCAACCATCGCCGGAATCTGGTTCATAGGGTACAGCCTCGGCTTCCTAGGCTACCTTGCTGCTCCGATGCTAGGAACTTGGCTTCTAGCCATCCTGCCTTCACTAGCGTTGGAGAGTATGGTCGGAGCCCTCATTTCAGGCCTAGTGAGCTCTGTCATCGTAACGCTCCTCGTAATGCTCTGGGCTAAGTTCTCTGACTAGAGAATCTCTAGCCTAGGGCCACAACCTTTTTTTTCGGCTCTAGGTCAACAGCCACAGCAATCATCCTTCTTCTTTATCATCCTTCCATGAGACAGCGAACGCTACGGCTCTAGGTTTGCTTATGTATCAGATTCACAACCATGGATAATGAGGCCTAGTACAGTTGCCGGTCGACGAACTAGACAGAAAGATACTGAAAGAGCTCTTAGAAGACTCACGCCGATCATACCGCGAAGTAGCCCGCAGACTGAAGGTAGCCACCGGAACCATAGTCAAAAGGGTCAAACGGATGGAGGATGAAGGCGTTATCAGGAACTACTCGATCACAGTAGACCATGAGAAGCTCGGATACGACCTCACAGCCATAACAGAGATAACCGTGTCAAAAGGCAGGCTACTAGAAATGGAGAAGGAAATAGCCAAGATCCCACTGACATGCGCAGTATACGATGTCACAGGTTTAACAGACGCTATGATCATAGCTAAGTTCAGAGGCAGAGACGAGCTCAGCAAGTTCGCCAAGAACCTTCTATCTCTGCCGTTTGTTGAACGTACAAACACTAGGGTCGTGTTGACTACTGTTAAAGAAGACTTCCGCCTGCACTAGGCCAATACAGACGCTAGATGAACTAACACACTTCGCTAGCCTTGACTTATGCCAACATGGAATGATAGGTTACTTCATCTTAGTTTCGGACAGGCTATAGGTGGGTTTCAGAGGTATGCATGTGACTCTACTGTATAAATGGGCCCTAGGGCATTCTCAACCCAGACACCTATGAATTTGGAGAAGATTCCCATTAGCTCATAAGTTCCCGTGAGCTTGAGGGAAGTGATCTAGCTGCATCTAGGCCCCTCATGCTTAGAAGATCCGTTCACTGATCTACTCAGGTAAGCTCCCACACCAGGTCCTTCGACTATGTTGCCTTCCTCCATCACCATCTGACCACCTACCATCGTCATGACGGGCCATCCCATGCAACGCATACCTTCGAAGCGAATGTAGTCAGTCGGTATATTCAGCGCCTCAGGCCTCATCACTACTTCCCTATGGAGATCCACTATGACCATGTCGGCATCAGATCCTGGAAGCAGTGCCCCTTTCCTAGGGAATGCTCCGAAAGCCTTGGCGGGATTCGTGCAACATACCTCCACCAGCCTCTCTATGCTTATCCTCCCCTTCGCCAATCCTTCGGTCAGCATTACCGGCAGGATCGTGCCTGCTCCAGCGTAGTTTGCTCCCCTGCCCTTCCAGATGTCATCCGGAGGTGGAATATTTGCTCTCCACTGATCGGGGAGATGGTCGCTGCCTATGGTTGAAAGAGTACCGGTGTTCAGGGCGCGCCACACGTCTGCGACATCTTCGGGCGAACGGAGGGGAGGGAAGTGTTTGCCGACGGGATCAAGTTTGTCATATTTGTTGAATGTTAGGAAGTGGGGCATGGTTTCCCCAATAATGTCGTAGCCTTCTTTTCTAGCCGCTTCGATAGCCTTGACCGCTTCCGCTGTGGTGATGTGAGGAATGTAGAGGGGGCAGCCAGTTCTTTTCGCGAATAAGACCATGCGGACCACCGTCTCCTCTTCGCTGATGTTTGGTCTGGACTCGCACCATGCCAGCTGGCCGTTCTGCCCCTGAGCCTTGAGGACTGCTTTAAGGGCGGCTATGAGAACCCAGTTCTCACAGTGCGCAAGCGCTATACACGGGTGGCCTAGGGACGAGATCTTAGCGAACCCTCTGAATACGAATCCGTCGTCAACACCCCAGCCACCGGGGAAGAGTTCTGATCTCGGCCCAGGGTAGAACTTAAAGTCGGTGACTCCGTAGTTCCTAGCCATCATCTCCATTTCATCCAAATGCTCATCCATCTTCATTACTACGTGAAGACCAACGTTACAGAGAGAATTTCCCTCCACTGCATCTACTGTCTCATGTAGCACTTCACCATAAGGTCTCTGCCCTCTAAAATGAGTGAAGAAACTGGTGACGCCGCCCAGCACCATAGAAGGCGTCTCGCTTCGAAGATTCTTCGCTAGGGTAGAAGGTAAGCCATCTGGGCCGAGCTCCGTATGAGGATCTATCACGCCCGGCAGAACATACTTCCCGGTGACATCAAGAACATGATCAGAATGGAGAATACCTGTCTTTGAGATCGCAGCTATTCTACCGTCTTCGAGAAGCATATCACCATCTACGATTCCAAGGGGAGTAACTATCTTCCCATTTTTGATGAGAAGTTCAGGGTTTTCCACATTTTTGGATTTCCACGCCTCTACGTAAAAAGTTTGCTAGTAGTTGCCCGATTTATTCAGTCTGGCAACATCTTTTCCGCTGGATCACATAATTCTAGTCTGATCAGCGAAGTTAGTAACGGGGGAATTAGTGCTGCTTTGCTTTGTAACTCAGCCATATCCAACGAAACTTCAGGAGAATCCCACAATACTTCGACATCAATACTGCATGACTAGCTAGACGCTTGTCCACTCTAACCCATCATACCTCCTAATTGGTGAATATACATTCATCATGCAACGATTCTTATCTACAAATGTTCAGATAAATGCTGAATAAGACATAAATATGTTGAGGATATTGGCGGACTAGTGAACGGGGATTTAGATGGCGTTTAAACGAACCCAAGACGGTCAACTGGTATCACTCAAACGGACTCCGCAGGAAGTTATCGACGTGATCAAGGCGGAGAAGGTCGAGTTTGTGGACCTGCAGTTCACCGATCTTCCCGGCAGGCTTCAACACGTCACTGTCCCAGCAGATCAAATAGAATACGATTCATTTTCAAAAGGGATGCCCAAGCTGGACGGGTCTTCCATAAGGGGTTTCACTGATATTTACGATTCAGACATGCTTCTAAGGCCAGATCCCTCCACTTTCGCCATCATCCCTTGGATGCCCAGCGACATCAAAACCGCGAGGATGTTTGTAGACGTCTACTGGGGATTCGAAAAAGGACGCCTCTCCCGGGACCCCAGAGGCATCGCTCAGAAGGCTGAAGCAGTACTGATGCAGGAAGGCTACGACTCGTCCCTATGGGGCCCTGAAGTAGAGTTCTTCGTCTTCGACCGCGTCACTTGGGATGTCTCCAATCCATACCAAGGACAGAGCTACCACATCGAATCAAAGGAAGCAGCATGGACCACCACGGGAACAAACTTCCCCATACGCTTCAAAGAAGGATACTACCCTGTTCCACCCCAAGACACTCTAACTGAGTACAGAAGCGAATGCGTCAAGGTTCTTAGAGACTCATTCAACATTGTCTGCGACGCTCACCACCACGAAGTAGCCACTGCAGGGCAATGCGAGATAGACATGTACCGTGACTCTTTGACAAGCATGGCTGACAACGTCATGACCGAGAAATATGTGATCAAGAACATCGCTCACCAGAGAGGCATGATTGCAACCATGATGCCTAAACCCATCTTCGGAGACAACGCTTCAGGAATGCACTGTCATGCAAGCCTATGGAAAGGCAGTGTAAACACCTTCTACGATGAAAACGATGCCTACGCTGAGCTGAGCCAAACTGGAAGATACTTCGCCGGAGGCCTACTGGAGCACAGCAGAGCCCTAACCGCCATATCAAACCCCTCCACAAACTCTTACCGCAGACTCGTCCCCGGATACGAGGCTCCAGTATACGTGGCTTGGAGCAGAGGGAACCGCTCAGCCAACGTAAGAGTCCCAGTATACGAAAAAGGTCGACACGCTTACGGCAGAAAGAGACTCGAATTCAGAACCCCTGATCCTTCATGCAACCCCTACCTGTGCTTCGCAGCCATGACCGCCGCAGGGTTAGACGGAATCAAAAGGAAGCTCGATCCAGGCGATCCTGTTGACGAGGACATCTACAAGCTTACCCCTGAAAGGAAGAGGGAGCTAGGCATCAAAGAGCTGCCGGGGAGCTTAAAGGAAGCACTGGACTCGCTTAGGAACGACGAAGAGTTCCTGAAAAGGATCTTCACCAGCGATCTCATTGACATGATCATCGAGAACGGAATGAAAGAATATGCCCAGGTAGCAATGAGGCCCCATCCCTACGAATTCCAACTTTACTTCGACATATGACGGGAACAATATCCCGTCGGATTACGCCAGCTAGTGAGAGAGCAACAGATCGCAGGGGGACATTCAAGGGCCAGTGTTATGATTCCCTTTTCACAGTGAGAACCCTGACAACGCTTATAAATCACTCCGCCACTTTTTGATTCGCAATCTCTAGTTGTATAACTTGCCCCTGAACGATGTGGAGCACGATTCAGCCCCGTGTCGTAGCACAGGATATTTCTGTAGAACTGAAGTGGAGGACTAGGCTTGCCAAACCTGATCGATGTGGCAAATACACTCTCGCAGGTCGTGCCTGATGTTTGGGTTAGGGGCATTGCAGGACCAGTCATGTTCATTTTCGCAGTCATAATGGGTTACGCTTCATTCCGCCTCTACAAGATGTTCCCTTACGCATCGTCTCTCTTTTTACCGCTTTACATGTTGAGCGGCCTAGTGATGACCAGATCCCTCCTCGTGCTGCTCACCTCAATCCAAGGTTCATCCCTATTGATCGAGATGGTATTGGAGAATCTGCTCGTCGTGTCTTTCGGACTCATAGTATACATGTTCCTCGCCCTGAGAGGAAAGATCCTGCAGATCTTTCAACCCTACCGAACGGCGGTACTAGTTTCAGGTCTGCCAAAGGAGACACGGACCGAAGTAAGCGTTGACTTGAAACAGATTCTATCGGTGGAACCGGAAAGGAGCACACAGGTAGACCTGAACGCTGGGGTGCACACCGTAAGAGTCCCTCAGAATCTGGAGGTAGAGGGCAAAGTTTACGAGTGCGGTGAGAGCACAAAGAAGGTGAAACCAGGCATCAACATCGTAAGCTTCACGTATAGAGCAGTAGTAGAGAACATAGATCGGATGGCCCAGATTGGAAACGGGAGAAGCTGACGCAGTAATTGCTCTCGGACCTAGTTCTTGCCTACAACTTCCTGCTACTTGTCGCTAATGCGTATACAACCTTTCCCTTATTCTGGTCTGCCTACACGCCGAAGAAACCTGAGCCCGAGCCCAAACTGACCAGGTATCCCAAGATCAGCCTGTTGCTGCCAGCGTATCAGGAGGGAGAGAACCTACGGCGATGCATCAAGGGCATCGAAGACATGGATTACCCCGCGGACAAAATCGAGCTAATAATAATCACCGAGATAAACGACTTCTCAACGACAAGACTCGCCAAAAACATAGCGCAAGAGCCTCACATAGGCCTAAGCGTCAAACATGTGATAGTGAAGGAAACAGGCGAACCAAGGGGCAAGCCGCGAGCCCTTAACCAAGCGCTGGAGCACGCAACCGGAGAAATAGTGGGTGTCCTAGACGCCGAAGACATCGCTGACCCCAAGCTCTTCGCAAAAGTAGCCTATCAAATCACAGAGAAAGGATTCGACGCAGTGCAAGGCATCTTGGATATGGCGAACGACTACGACGGCTGGATGAATCTACACTTCAGGGCTGAGTACGGCCATTGGTACAACGAACATCTGCCGAGCCTCTATAACACCCATTACCCTCTACCGTTTGGCGGAACAACAAACTTCTTCAAGAAACAGAGCCTCGAAAGGCTCGGAGCCTGGGACTCCTACAACCTTACCGAGGACTTCGAGCTAGGACTCAGATTCTACGCCGCAGACCTGAAGGTGGGGATCGTCAAATCCGTAACACGGGAAGAATCACCCCTTCAGTTCAATGCTTGGCTACGGCAGAGAACAAGGTGGCAGCGGGGCAAGCTGCAAACACTCCGCAAGATCATTCAAGGAAGGCCGAGAGGCCCTAGTAAGTCGATCCACATATTGCTTACATGCATTGTGCCACACGTGCCACTGTTGAACCTTATGGGCATCGCCGTCAGCGTCTACAGCCTATTCACCAACATTGCCCTACCACTGGGATACTGGGCCATGATCTTTCCCAACTTCTTCATGGTTCTCGGTCAATGCCTCCTTCACGCAAACGGATATCTAGTCGCTACCAAGGAGGAGGACATTCCGAGAAAGGGTTTCAAAGTTTTCATATGTGCGGCAACACTGCCCGCCTACTGGATTTGCTTCTGGACAGCCGAACTCAGAGCCCTAAAGCAAGAGATCATCGATAAGAAGATCTTCTGGGAGAAGACAGAGCACCAGTTCAGGCATGCCGGTGCCTTCAGTATCTACAGACGTTCGGGCCTAATCTCTCTTCTCAAGAAGGGCGGATACTCCTTGAGAGAAAAATGCAAGGTCACGGGTGCCTCGGGAATGAAGCATGAAATGGACATTTACGGGAAACGCGGAGACATATCGCTTATGGTACGGAGCGTGGAGTCAAAGGAGGAAGTGAGCTACGAAGAAGTTCTGAAGCTTTCCGAAGTAGCTTGGGACATAAAGGCAAACCAGGTTATCCTAACAGCTATCCCCAAGCTAAGCAAGAAAGCCAAGCAACACGCCGAGTACCTCGGCATAAACGTCATAGAATCTGAGAACATGAGTTATAACATCAACATTGCTATGCCAACACTCAACGACCTGCAAGCAAGAAAGTAGGCGTTCTAGGTCTTATCACCTTACAGCCAAAGATCAAGAGCCACGATCGCCAACTATTCCCTTATACATGGCCAATAAGTTCCCACAATTGGTTCAGCCATAGGACTCTTCAACAACCATGATTCTGAATAAAGGGCGGAGACATCGCCCGGGGCTGTTGAGTTCTACCCATACCTCGACATAAGAGAACGCCAATCTGTATGATAGTATCAATCGAGAGCCTCAAAGGTCATGCAGGGGCGAATACACAGGACAAGATTGAACCGATAAACCCAGTAGGCGATGCTGATGCAGACACTCTGTTAGCAACTGTAAACCAAGAATCCAGAATACACCTCCTACTCGTCTTGCTGAGAGACCTGAGCCTCATATGCTATGTTTTTAACAAGGTTCTCGCTATGTTTCCGTAATCCGGCATGCCCACGATAAGGACTAACGGTGTTAACATAAACTACGATGCATGGGGCGAGGGACCTGCCATGATGCTGATCCACGCCAACCCCTTTGACAACACCCTCTGGCTGTATCAAGCTGCCCACTTCTCAACCTACTACCAAGTAATCTGCACAGATGTAAGAGGCTACGGCCGTTCAGACAAACCTGAGTCGAATTTCAGCATAAAAGACCTTTCAGAAGACGTCGTAGCCGTCTGCAAACAACTGAACATAGACAAGGCCATCTTCGGAGGCATCTCAGTAGGCGCATCGATACTTCAACAACTGGCAGCAGACCATCCTGAACTAGTTCGAGCACTGATTCTGGCGGGAACAAGCCACCATCCGCCCGGAAAACCAAGAACCTTCGCTGAAAAGAGGATCAACGGTTACTCCTCAGGCATAGGTTACAGGGAGACCCACCTTAGGTCACTTGTAACTGAGGAGTTTCAGAAAACAAAACTGGGCGCCTATCTGATCTCCATGTTTCTGGAGAGGAATCCCACTACAAACGCGAAGACCATCGCGAAGCTATTCGAGGGCTACAGGGATTGGCAGCAGCCCCAAGAAATAGGGCTACTGAAGTGTCCGACCCTAATAGTTGTGGGCGAAAAAGACCCAGCTCTCAAAGGAAGCTTCGCGCTCCACCAAAATACTCCTCGCTCAGAACTCGCAGTGATAAAGGATGCAGGACATGCATGCTGCATAGAGAACCCCTCGGAATTCGACGTCGCGGTGATGGCCTTCTTGGAAAGACATGGGCTGTTACCCACCGGGTTGATCAGCACCAGCTGATCTAACCTCGCCTTCGCGCACCATATTGGCTCCAACGTTCCTCTCCTTATGGACGCCTCTGGAACGAGTCACAACGACCGCCATATTGGGAATTGTAGCTCCGCTGCACAGAGATGAATCAAGAATAGTTTTATGAAAAGCGAATTATCTCCTCGGCCAAGACACTGGGCTGCTCCAGCATAGGAAAGTGCCCGGAGTCCTCGATTATCTTGAATACTGCGCCGTGAACGGTCTTGGCGACCCTCTGACATAACTCCCAAGGTACATTCCTATCCTGTCTAGCCGCCACGACTAGAAAAGGCAACTCAAGGCTGCTCATCATACTGGCAGAGGCATCCCCTTCATCTTTACGAGGACGGTTCACAGTCGCATCATACGCCCGCGTAGAACCCGGGAGATTGAATAATCTGTAATCCTCCTCTACCAGTTCAGCAGGGATCTTCGAAGGATCATGCATGGCGAGCTCCAACATCTGGCGGATACTTTCCCTTGTTCCTAATCGACGCAGCTCCGATGAATGATCATATATGGCCTTAGGAGGCGAGTTCACAATGCCGCCGCTAGAGCAGACAAGGATCAGCTTCGAAAACAGTCCCGGATTCTTCAAAACTGTGCGAACCACAACCCTTCCGCCCAGCGAGTGGCCGACAAGCGTAGGCTTGGGCAAACCCAAACCAGTTACGAATTCCCTCAATGCGTTAGCGAAGAAATCCAAGTCATAGACCACATCCGGCTTTTCCGAGCGCCCGAATCCAGGTAGATCCACTGAAACTACTTGCAGTTTCCTTGCTAGAAGCGGAACAATCCAGCGCCAATCAGCCAATGAACCAGTGATACCATGAACCAGTACGACAGGGCTACCTGATCCAGTTGTCTGGTAGTGAAGCGATGCCATCGACGTTCTGAAGAAACTGCCGACCATTGGTCACAGATCCATAGCTGTGATCGATGCGCGATATCTAGACATTTGAACTTTCGGTTCTGTTCGATTGTGGGGGCTTGTTGGATTAAGTGCACCGGCATAGAACTGGTTTAGGGGGGCTACATAAAGCGGGTAAGCGAACATGCCTCGGTTTTGAAAGGGGGGAAGGTCCATCCAGCCAAGTCCTGAAGATAGAACAGAACCGAACCTTCATTACTACGTCTGAGGCAACTTGTCTCTGGACTAATGAGAGATTTGACGCCCTGCCTTCCGAGTTTGCTAAGAGACTCTAACTTGATTAGCTGTTCACAGAGCTGTCCAACCACCATCAATAAGGATTGTCTGACCAGTAATGTAGTTCGCAAGATCTGAAACCAAGAATGCAGCTAGGACAGCTACTTCAGATGGACTACAGAACCTTTTCAACGGAATCCTCTCAAGAAGATAATCACGCACCTGTTTCTGAGAGAAATAGTCCTTCGTGAGATCCGTTTCAACCCACCCCGGTCCAATGGCATTCACATTGATCCCGTAAGGAGCCCACTCGGCAGCAAGGTCACGAGTCAACGCGATTACCCCACCCTTACTAGAGCAGTACGGAGCTCTAGGCGGCAGAGCAACTTCACCCATTATTGAAGCAATGTTAACGATCCTCCCACCATTAGCTTGCTCAATCATCTTTCGGGCCACAGCTTGAGAGCACAGAAAGACACCCTTAAGATTCACATCAATGATCTTATCCCACTCTTGCTCAGAAAGCTCAACCGCAGGCTTCCTGACCACGACACCGGCATTATTCACCAAAACATCTATCCTCTGAAAAGTCCCAATGCTCTTCTCAACCAACGCCTGCACATCACTCTGCTTTGAAACATCAGCTAGGAAGGCTACTGCTGGCACACCGAACCGTTCTCTTATCTCATCCACAGTCTTCGCTGAGCCTTCAGGCTCAATATCGTTGACGATTATCTTCGCTCCAGCTCTAGCCATTGTCAACGCGATCTCCTTGCCTATTCCTCGGCTTCCACCTGTGACCAGCGCCACTTTTCCATCCAAACGTATCTCCAACGACATTTGACCTATGTTTGACTCGGAGATTAGTTAAAGCCTTATCAGCCCCAGCGAGGCTGCTGGAAGCCTTAAGTATCATTCAAAAGGGCTCTCAAATCTATGGATATACCGAAATCAGAGTATTTCGAGAGAATCAGCAAAACACGAGCAATCATGGCTACAAAGGGTATCGACGCGATGATTGTATACAGCTTCAGGTTCAACGCCGTAAGATATCTATGCGGATTCTACCCTGATTACAGCGTTTCTAACGCAGGTCTGCTGGTTCTGCCCAGAGACGGCGAGCCCACCTTGTTCACAAGGGTTCCTGCTCACCTTGACACATCCAAGAAGCTCGCAGTCATAAGCGACGTGAGAGTTTGCAGGGGATCCTCTATGGGTGCAGGCGAACTGGACACTTTGGCTGAAGACGCCATTAATGTCTTGGCGGATCACGGCCTAAGAAAAGGCACCATTGCGCTGGCCGGCTATGTACCTGAACGGGGAATCGAGTGGCCTCTACGAAGATTACTCACGGACGCCAAGATTGTGGAAGGAAACGATGTCCTTGACTCACTGAGGCAGATTAAGAGTGAAAACGAGATTGCTTTGGTGAAGAAGTCTGCTGAGATAGGCAACAAAGCCTACGAGGAGGCTTTAGACGCTGTGAAGGAAGGCGTCCCTGAAGCCAAGATCGCCGCGGTGGCTGAACATAAAATGCTTGAAGAAAGCGCCGAAGCAGCTCACGTGCATTACGGTATGTTGGAGGGAAGCAAACGGTACCATGTGCCTTTCGACAGAAAGATCAAGGAGGGGGACAGATACATCTTGGAAGTCATACCGAGATACAAAGGCTACACCACTGAGACAGTAGGAACCTACGCGGTTGGGGAATCTCCTCGGGATCTGCAAGAATTGTTCGATGAGGCTAGAGCCGCGTATTTCAGAGTCTCTGAATACATCAGGATCGGTGAAACCACTATAGGTGGCTTAGTTAGGGACGTTACGAAGTCTCTGAAGAAGCTTCCAGCGAAGCAGTCTGGATGGTTCAGGCTGGGTCACGGCATGGGGTTGGATAACTTGGAGAAGCCCGACTCTCTTTCTGAGAATGATGAAACAGTGATCAAGCCGGGGATGGTTCTAGCTGTACACCCCTACTACCAGATCACGGGCTTAACGCAGATGATTTGGGGAGGCACTTTTATCGCTGAGAAGAGCGGCGCGAAGCCCTATGCCGACGCAGGGAAAGGACTCATAGTTTAGTCAGCTTTACCTATCTTCATATCCTAAACAGAGGACTGTCTCACAGAACCGATATCTTCTGGGAACCTAGGGTTGGTTACCTTCACTGGACTATCCAGTAATCTACCTTTTTCATTCAGATGTCGAAGTGTGATTGTAGGAAAAGGTTCAGATATGGAACGAAGTCCTATTACATTTGGACTGAGTCAACTTTTGGTATTCCTTGAGGAGTCCTTTTTTCGATTAGCGTTGTTTACTAGCGATGCCAAAGCTGCTATGAACTTGGGGCTGTCGTTCGGCATGTTTGTGCGTATGAGACTAAGCCCCAAACGCATAGCCAGTTGAGCTGCTTCAATGTCTATATCATATAATATCTCCAAGTGATCTGATACGAAGCCTATAGGAGCTATCAGCACACTCTTTTCACCGCTATCTGCTAACTCTTGGAGCTTCTGTTGGATGTCGGGTCCGAGCCATTTTTCCTCTGTTTGGCTTGCACTCTGATACGCAAAGGCCCATTTTCTTATTCCCACCATTTTCACAAGTTCACGCGATGTTTCAAGGAGCTGCTCTTCGTAGGGATCTCCAGACTGGACGTACCGTTCAGGTATGCTATGGGCGGTAAATAAGACGAAGGTGTTATTGTGGTCTTCGGCGAGGCGTTCCTCGATGAGTGTCTTCCATGTGTCAAGAAACATTGGATTCAGATGCCAGCTTTCAATAAAACATAGGTTTATGTCTGGCTTCACTTTTTTCGTCGCTTCAACGACTTCGTTCCTATACGCTTCTGTGCTAACTGTTGAATAATGTGGCGCAAGCGGAATCGCTGTCAGCTCTCCATGCTCTTTGTCACAGATCTCCTGAATCACATCATGTATGAACGGATGCCAATGCTTCATACCGACATAGACATTTACCTGGAGATTGTCTTCAGCTAGTTTTCTTGCTAGGGCTTGAGCCTGCCTTCTTGTTATCTCTAGGAGTGGAGACTTGCCGCCTATTGACCTGTATCTGCTTTCCAAGCCTTCGACTTTTTCTGGGGACGGTTTCTTGCCGTGCCTCATGTGAGTGTAGTAGGCTTCCACCTCTTCTATACTGTTAGGAGTACCATAGGACAATAGGATGACAGCTGGCATTCTCTAGTTCACTCTGTAGCTATGAACGAAATCCACCAATATCTTCACGTTTTCTGGCGGCGTCTGAGGAAGCACACCGTGTCCTAGGTTGAATATGTGACCAGGCTGTCCGTTGGCTTTGTCGAGAATTTGCTTAGCATACTTGACCACAATCTTGTCTTTTGTTAGCATCACAGCCGGATCCAAGTTCCCCTGTATCCCATGATTCGGGCCCAGAATCTTCCAGGCGTTATCGATGTCGATACGCCAGTCTACACCCATAATATCTCCTCCAGCTTCTTTCATCAAAGTTAGAAGAGAGGCAGTATCGGTGCCAAAATGGATCAGTGGGATGCCTAACCTATTGACCTGACGAATGACAGCTCTTGAGTATGGCATAACGTAACGCTCATAGTCAGTAGGGCTGAGGCACCCTGCCCAGCTATCGAAGAGCTGCAGAATCTTCGCTCCAGCCTTCACCTGCAATGCAAGATACTCAGAGACCACATGCACCAGCTTCAGCATCAACGCCTTCCAGAATCCCCCATCTCCATACATGGTAGTCTTCGTTCGCGCGAAGTTCTTGGAAGAACCTCCCTCTATCATGTAACTTGCTAGTGTGAATGGAGCCCCTGAGAAACCTATGACTGGCACTGACTCATTCAATGCTCTACGTGTATGTCTGATTGCTTCGTAGACAAATGAGACAGTCTGAGGATCAAACTCTGAAAACGACTCGATCTGCTCATTTGTTTTCACAGGACTCTCAATTACTGGCCCCATGTTGTCGTCTACCCTGACTGAGACGCCGATCGCCTCCAATGGAAGGATTATGTCTGCAAAAACTATGGCAGCATCCATCTGGAACTTTTCGACTGGAATAGCTGCAACTTTAGCTGCAAGCTCAGGGGTTTTGCATATGGTGAGCAAGTCATGTTTCCTTCTGATTTCTCTGTATTCAGGAAGGTATCTTCCAGCCTGCCTCATAAGCCAGATTGGTGCATAGTCAGTCCGTTCAAGTCTGCACGCCTTAAGTATACGTTCGTTCATTTGGCATTACCTGTCTTGGAGAATGAGGATTCAGCAGCTCTAACGGTATCATCAATTGTTGAATCGTCGTGGGCAGATGAAACGAACATTGCTTCGAAAGGCGAAGGTGGTAGATACACGCCGTTTTCCATCATCTTCCAGAAGAAGCGTGAATATAGTTCCCGATCGTTCAATGAGGCGTCGAAGTAATTCTCAACCCGATCTTTGTCTGTGAAAAATAAGCTCCACATAGAGCCAACTCTGTTTATCACCGTGGGGAACTGGCTTTCTTCTGCGATCCTTTTGAGTTCGTCGCATAGTCTCTTAGATCTAGACTCGAGATCGGCATATAGTCTACCGTTAAGCTGTCTTAGGGTTGCAAGCCCGGCAGCCATGCAGAGGGGGTTGCCTGAAAGTGTGCCTGCCTGATACACTGGGCCTAGGGGGGCGAGCTTGCTCATTATGTCCCGTCTTCCTCCGTAGGCACCCACTGGTAGTCCTCCACCGATTATCTTGCCAAGACAGGTGAGATCTGGTGTAACACCGAATAGTGCTTGTGCTCCTCCGTATGCGAACCTAAAGCCTGTTATCACTTCGTCGAATATCAGAAGCGAACCATGTCGCTGCGTAAGCTCTCTTAACATAAATAGAAAATCCGTTTTAGCTTGAACTACACCCATGTTGCCCGCAACGGGCTCCACTATTACAGCAGCAATCTCTTCTCCAAAGTTCTCAAACGTTTCACCCAGTTTATCTGTATCATTGTAGGGAAGAATGATGGTGTCCTTCACTATAGACTCTGGGACGCCTGCTGAATTAGGGAGAGAGTAGGTTGCTAGGCCTGAACCGGCTTTGGCCAAAAAGTAGTCAGCGTGACCGTGGTAACAGCCTTCAAACTTCAGGATCTTGCTTCGGTTGGTGAATCCACGTGCGAGCCTAATGGCTGACATGGTTGCTTCTGTTCCAGAGTTAACGAGTCGCAACATTTTGATCGAAGGGAATGCCTTAATGACGGTCTCAGCCAGCTCAATTTCGAGTTCAGTCGACGCGCCGTAACTGGTTCCGCGCGTAGAATATTCCTTGATCGCCTTGACGACGGTTTCGTCGGCATGGCCCATGATTAAGGCGCCCCAAGAACACACATAGTCGATATAGCTGTTACCGTCAACATCATACATACGGGGCCCCTTCGCCTTCGAGATGAGCCGGGGTTCTCCGCCGACTGCTCTGAATGAGCGTACTGGGCTGTTTACGCCTCCGACCAAGACCCTTTGGGCGCGCTTGTTTAGAGCTTGCGACTTCTCTATTTGCATCTAATTACCTTCTTAGAGTGGTTAGGCTTCGACCACATGATAAGGGGTTTTTCATATTCTTTCAGCCTAGTAGACTCAATGCTTCGTTTACAGACCTGTGGATCGCTGTGTAGATAGGAGTGTCGCGCAAGGTGAATCGCCTTGCCTCAACTTCGCGTAGGGCCATAACCAAGTCTTGGTAACTCTTCAGATCGTCTGTTTCATAGGCTACAACGAACTCTTGATCGTCTAAGCCAAACGAGTAGACTAAGAGCTGTCTCACAGAGGGATATTGGCGTCCCACGCGGATATGTTCGTTCATGATCCTCTGCCTTGAATCTCTGCTCAGCAGATACCAGTCGGGCGTTTTTGTGAACGGGTAGACTATCATGTAGCGTTTTCGATCAGGAAGACCTACCGCTTGCTCTTGAGGAGTTGCTTTGTGTACATAGATTGATGGACGGGTCATTCCAATCAAGGAGTGCCTGATCTCTAGGTAGTGTCCCAGCCCTGTTCGCATTAGAGAGCCAGCAGAGTCCTGAAGACGGTCTAGGGATTGTGCTGCACGCCATAGAAGTAGTTCTGCGTTCGCCTTTAGGCCTATTAGGCTATATGTATAAGTCGTAATGTTGTTGTTTTTAAGAGCCTCTGAGAACTTGGTTCTGTTCTGTTCACGTTCTGCGTCAGATAGGCGACGCCAATCACTGTTTAGTCCAAAGATAAGGAATTGCACAAAGGTTGCTGAATTGGTTTGCTCTACTTCGCTTGACAAGGCAATTAGACCTCTTCATCGTCTCTAAGCCAGCGGGCAACATCTTTGGCGAAGTATGTCAAGATAAGTTCTGCACCTGATCTCCTGATCGAGTTAAGGATCTCAAGCACCACACGCTTTTCCTCGATCCAACCGTTCATCGACGCAGCCTTCACTAGAGCATACTCGCCGCTAACATTGTATGCTGCTATAGGCACGTCAAATCGCTCATATGCGCGAGCAATTATGTCCAAGTAGGCTAAGGCGGGCTTCACCATCACAATATCCGCTCCCTCCTGAATATCAATTTCAATCTCCTTCATGGCTTCCCTGCTATTCGCGGGATCCATTTGGTAGCTTCTCCTGTCTCCGAAGCTCGGATTCGAATAAGCTGCTTCTCTAAAGGGTCCGTAGAACCCCGACGCATACTTCGCACTGTACCCCATTACTGCAACATTCTGAAAGTTTGAATCATCCAAACCACGCCTGATAGCTGCTACCTGATGATCCATCATCGCGCTGGGGGCTACGAGGTCTGCTCCAGCTTCAGCATGTGAAACAGCCGTCTTAGCCAGCAGTTCCAAGGTCTTGTCATTCAAAATCTCGTTGCCACCTATGATGCCGCAGTGCCCATGATCCGTATACTGACAAAGACATACATCAGTCATCACAACAAGGTCATCTTCAATATGCTTGATCTGGCTTACCGCCTTCTGCACAATTCCATAATCTGCATAGGCGCCTGAGCCATATGGATCCTTCTTTGAAGGTATGCCAAAGATTATGACTGCGGGTATGCCGAGCTCTTTAACTTCAACGACCTCTGCTTCTAGCTGATCGACTGGCAGCCGATATATTCCTGGCATTGATGCGATAGGCTCCTTTGCTCCGCTGTCTTTGACAAAGATTGGGTAGACTAGGTTCTGCGGAGAAAGTCTAGTTTCCCTAACAAGTCTCCGGATAGCTTTGCTGCGCCTTAGCCTTCTAGGCCTATTTGCGTTGAACCATTTTTCAGTCAAGTAGATCTTCCATCTTTGCTACTAGTTCTTTGAGTAAGCCTTCAGTTGTGTGTTCCTTTGCAACTGTGTGCACTCTGTATCCGAGGTTTTGGGCTGCTTTAGCTGTGACAGGGCCTATGCACCAGATGCTAGTATTCTTGCTGATTTCGGCAGGTTGTTTGTCTACGGCTTCAGTAAAGCCTCTTACCGCGGATGGACTGGAGAAGACTATGGCATCAAACTTTCTTAAGCGGGCTCTAAGTTTTGTTGGCTGAACCCGGTAAGCATAGACTTCATGCACCGTTGCACCTCTACGCTTTAGGATCGTAGACATGGTTTCGTCAACCCCCTCAGCGCGTACCAGCAGAATCCTCTCACCTGGCACACTTGGCATCTCCTCTCCAAGCTTCTCAGTCAAGTAGGATGACGGAATGAACGATGCTCTCAAGCCACGGGCTTCCAGAGCCGCTGCAGTTACTGGTCCCACAGCAGCTACTCTACCACTAAACACCTTCAAGTCGATGTCTTTCTCCAAAGCCCTTTTAAAGAAATGCTCTACGCCGTTTGCACTAGTAAAAACCATCCATTGATATGTAGGCAAAGACGACAAAGCATTATCGAGATCGTCATAGTCTAACGAGGCTGTTGTTTCTATGACAGGTATTTCTATCGGGGTTCCGCCTAACTCTCTAATCCTTTTCGCTACTTCAGCATTCTTCTCTTTAGGTCGAGTCAGCACGACACGAATTCCATGTAGTGGTTTCGAGTTGGATCTTCTCAGGCAGCTTCACCGACCATTCTTATTGGTTGAAGGGAGGACAATTTGCTGGCTAGTGCATATCCGACTTTTTGAGGTTGACTTGCTTCACCGATCAGTTTCCCCCTCAGTATATGTCTTCCATCAGTAGATGCCACTAATCCCATCAAGTTGATGACATCACCTTCAACAATCCCGTAGGCAGCCACTGGAAGATTGCATCCACCACCCAGTTTTTCAGCAAAAGCTCTCTCAGCTTCGACAGCAGCTCTAACTAAAGGAGCCTCTATAGGTCTAACCACGCTTAGCATACGAGAGTCATTCTTTCTCATTTGAATTGCCAATGCTCCTTGTCCAGGTGCAGGTAGCATGATTTCGATGGGAAGATATTCAGATATCCTGTGTTGGAGTCCAAGCCTGATGAGGCCAGCCGATGCCAGAACGATAGCGTCGAATCCATTCTTACGCATTTTTCTAATCCTTGTCTCAATGTTCCCATGTATCTCCTCAACGACCAGATCAGGTCTGTGGGCTAAGAGCTGAACCTTCCTTCTGACACTACTTGTTCCGACTCTGGCGGCTTTGGGGAGTTCTGAAAGTTTTTGAGCGTCTACTGAAACAAGAGCATCCCTAGCATCTTCTCTTTCAGGAACAGCTCCGATTAGGAGATTGTCATGTATTCCCGCAGGTAAATCCTTCAAACTGTGAACAGCGAGGTCTATCTCGCTGGCTAGAAGCTTATCCTCGATAGTTTTTGTGAAGATATCTTTACCACTGACCGTTCCACTGGTTCTTTTCCTCTGCCCTTCGTCACCCTCTGTCTTTGTGGGCACAACTTCAAACTGAAGATCACTGTTTACTGTCCTAAGCTTTTCAACTATCAAACGGGTCTGTTCCAGAGCTAAAGAACTACTTCTGGTTCCCACACGGATGACATCACTCATTTATTCCGAACAACTCCTTTAATGCCTTGCCGTAAAGATCAGACTTTCCCAACTTAGCCTTATCCCTTAGTCGCGCAGACGGTTCATGCAGTATCCTATTCACTATTCTCGACGATAGGACTGCAATTACTCTCTCATCACGCTCCTTCCCACTTCTCAGTCTTCTGAGAGCCTCATCCAACTCTTCCAGACGGATCTTCTCAGCTCTACTCCTGATCGATTTGATAACTGGATCCACTTCCGATGCGGATAACCAAGATATGAACCTAGAAGCTTCTTGACTGATAAGGTGAACCGCCTCATCTGTCTGGCTTTCTGGCAAGATCTTGCTGTGTGTTTTGAGATCGTCAATATTGTAAAGCTCTACGAGTGGCTCCTTGGCTGTCGCTGGATCTATGTTTCTAGGCATGGAGATGTCCACGAGAAGGGTCTTTCTTCTTAGGCCTGCAGTGATCAGTGTTTCCCTGCTTATCACATAGTTTGATGACGAAGTAGCTACGATCACTGCGTCTATGGATGGGAGCAGAGACTGTATGTCTTCCAAGGAGTATGTCTTAGCGTTTGCTAATTCTTGATAGCGGATCTTCAACGGTGTGCGGTTAGCCACATATACTTCGCGGAAACGGTATTTCGCTGTAGATGCCAAGGCAGCTCTAGCATTCTTGCCGGCACCTATGAGTAGTACACTAGTCTGTTCACCTAGTTTTGAATAGATGAATTGGCATGCAAGAGCTCCGATTGAATCCTGTGATTGAATTCTTGTTACTCTTCTGATCCTAATGGCCGAGGCGTAGGCGTGTTGGAAAAGTTTCTCTATGGTTTTTCTTGAAGGACCTGTTTCACCTATTATCTCAGCGTTTCTTACTTGTTGCAGTATCTGTGGTTCGCCTACAACCATAGAGTCGATTCCGCATGCTACTTTGAAGAGATGTTGGATTGCTTCCTCGTCCACCAGTTTGTAGAAGTGACCGTTGGCTCGTCTGTCAAGTTGGGTAAGATAGTGAGCTAGCTGCTGTTGCATGCCTGCAGTATCTTGAGTGACGGCATAGATCTCGATCCTATTGCATGTAGAGAGAAGAGCGAAGGCTTGTTGACGATCAGAAGGAAAGTTCGATCTTAAGGATTCGCTATTGGTCTTGCGTGAGAGAGTTTCAAGAAGATCCAAGTGAGCTGTTTTATAGCTCACCCCTACTGTAACAATGCGGGTTGCTCTGTCCCTCACGGCAAGCCCTTCAGCGACACCTGCGGTTAGGTGTTATTAAAGAAAGCGCTAAAAATTCACATATTAATAGAGGAATCAGGAAAGTTAAGTAGCCGGTTATTCCAGCCCGGGCCATGGTAGATTTATTCTTCGCGTGGCTTGTTCTTGTAAAATGGCTACACATAACTTCTGTTTCGGTATGGTTAGGTGGCATGATTGTGATAACCCTGATGAATAGAGGGCTGAGGAAGATAATGGATGTAAGAGAATCTTCAGAACTGATGGGTAAAGTGGGTAGAACTGTGGCAATGCCTATCAGATTTTCACTTTACATTGCTATGCTCACAGGCGTAATCAATGTTCTAAACCACGGGATAAGCCCGATTCAGTTTCTAGATCCACGGTTCTATTCGATGCAATTCGGAGAAATCGTTGTCCTGAAGTTTCTCATCGCTCCAATAGTGCTTGTCGCAGCCGTTTATCACAGCCGTATAGGACGCTTGCTCCCAACCGTAATCAAAGTGGAAGATTATCAAAAATTAAGGAAGCGTATGATCGTAGCAGGCTGGCTTGCACTGTTCTTAACTTTCGGTTTGACGGTGCTGGGTACACTTCTCGGATTTGCTTAAAATGGCTTGGCAACGGTGCAAAGGTGTTTGACCTACATCCATCAATCATCGAAGGCAAATTCGGAAGGCCATAGATTGCAATGGGACTTTTCCACGAAGCCACTCCTAGTATTCTGGGAAACGACTAAAGCATGCCTCCTTGCGTGCAAACACTGCAGAGCTGAGGCTATTCCATCCTCCCTTCCAGGTGAACTATCGTTTGACGAAGCCTGTAATTTGATCGAGGGGATTAGATCTTTCGGCAGGCCCTATCCTATCTTGATCCTGACGGGAGGTGACCTTCTTAACAGGCAAGACATATTCACTGTCATAGGGTATGCTAGAAAACACGGGTTACCGGTAGCTGTTTCCCCTGCTGTCACAAGACTATTGACAAAGGATGCCCTTGAAAAGTTTCTTGATTTAGGTGTTTCTTCGATATCCTTTAGTCTTGACGGCATGGAGGCGACCCATGATTTCATTAGAGGAGTAGGTGGGACATGGGCTACGACGCTTGGATTAGCTAAAACGGCTATGAAAATGGGCCTCAATGTTCAAGTGAACACTTGCGTAATGAAGCAAAACTATCATGAGCTGCCTGAACTATTCGCGTTGATCAAAGAGCTTGGTGTGAAAGTTTGGGAGGTCTTTTTCCTCATAAAGATCGGCAGAGGCACCCAAATAGAGGAGTTAAACCCTCACGAGTGCGAAGCTGTAGCAAATTTCCTCTACGATGCTTCCCGGTACGGCGTCACGGTGCGTACCGTAGAAGCCCCTTTTTACAGACGTATTGTTATACAACGCTCACGTGGCAAGTCTACTGCACAATCAGAAATCTACAAGATGTTACTTGAGAAATTACTGCAATTGTGTGGACCCTATCAGCACAATGCGCCAAGTTCGATTGGATCTACAGGAGACGGCAAAGGAATCGTTTTCATAGGATATGACGGCACCGTGTTTCCTGGCGGCTTCCTCCCCGTGCCGAGGGGGAATGTTAGGAGTAATTCACTACAGGAGCTTTACAGAAGCGACCAACTGTTTAATGATCTAAGGAATCCTATGGCGTTTGCAGGCAGATGCGGAATATGTGAGTTCAGAGAGCTGTGCGGTGGCTCACGGGCGAGGGCCTACACCAGATTTGGAGACTCACTTGCTGAAGATCCTGCGTGTGCCTATGTTCCACACGCGACTAAGTAGATGTTTTTATTCTAGGTTGTTTCTAGATATCGAAGTTTATCCGTAGCGAAGGGCGCGGACATTCAGTTTCCAGCTTTAACGGTGATTCAGATACATGCCTCCAGCCTTGCCTACCAGCTCACCGTCCTCCAGCTGAATCTTCCCGCGAATAATAGTGGTTGTGGGCCACCCTTTCAGCCTTTGACCATCGAACGGAGTGAAATCTGTCGATAAGCGTAGACTTTCAGGGGAAACAGTAATTCTCCTTATCAGGATCCACCACAAGAATATCGGCATCGGAGCCTATTGAAATAACACCTTTCCGAGGATACAGGCCGAAGCATCTGGCAGCATTAAGGCTTGAAACCTCAGCTATTCTCTCCAGACTCAGCCTATTCTTGTGGAAACCCTCGCTCAACAAGACTGGAAGAATGAGGCCTGAGCCTGGGAACCCGCTTCCTCTTCCACCCTAAGTATCATCAGCCTTAGGTAGCTCAGCCTTCTTCCTTCCCCCCTGATGATCCGAGCCGACACAGCTAATCATCCCGGTTCTAAGAGCGTTCCAGAGATCTTCACAATCCTCTTTACTGCGGACAGGCGGAGTAAACTTCAGTGGAATCGGCGCCTTATCGGTCTTAGACAACGCTAGATGGTGGGGAGTAACCTCAGCCTCGATTTCAACACCTTCACCCCTACCCCAAGCCAGAGCCCTAAAAGGGTCTGCGAAGAAGAGATGTGAACAATGAATAGGCGGCAACGCTGCTCACGAGCAAAAAGAGCCGCCCTCTGAACAGACTCCTCCTCTCCGAACCCGGGCCTAGAGTCAGACCATGCCACATGATCTCTTCTAACCCTGCTTCTGGAACTGTGCCTTCAAAGAATTCGCTAAATCCCAGTTCTCCGCATGAATCATGGCCACCGCATCCTTTCCGAGTGAAGAAACAGTTCCCAGTACTCCGTAGAGCGACCCGTCATCCGTCTCGTAGCCGCCTGGAAAGAGCTCCACTCCCTTCGGACCCATGTAGAACTTGAATGAACGTATCCCATGATTCCTATAGTAGCTGGGGATCTCGTTGAACTGGTCCCCTGTGCTGATAACCAAGTGAAACATCATGTCGACCAGCGAGTGTTCTCCAACGGCTCTAACCATGGCTGGAAGAATAGGGCCATAGGGCTTTGTGCCTCTGATGAAGCCCATGGCTGTGGTGACCCCACCAGTGATCATAGAAGGGGTTTCAAGCCTACAGTTTTCCTCAAAGATTCTTCCCGCTCCCTCAGAATAGATGTGGACATGGGGATCTATGACACCAGGCATAACAAGCCTGCCTTCTGCATCGATCTTCTCGTTGGAGTCATAGCGAGCGGAACGGCTGATGCCCTCGATTCTTCCATCGCTGACAGCCACGTCTGCTTCAACTATTCCAAGGGGAGTTACTATTTTCCCGTTTCTTATCAACAGGTCCGCATGACTGCTCATGGTTGGTCGAACCTATTCTCGATTCTATACGGTTTCGCCCTAAAGCCTTCTTATAGGACGACAGCTCCTACCCAATTACTATCTATCTACCTTCACACGCGCCTCTCATATGAACTGAATCTTGATAATTCGTTAACTTAAACGTTAACGGAGCTTTAACGTTTAGTAATATAGGAATACTATTTGTCTCGTTGGTGTTGGTCATGGTTAGGCTTGCTCCTTTGGTTTGGTTCGTTTGTAGGCTTTGATTAGTCTCGGTTTTAGCCATTTTTTCTCGCATCTTGGTATGTGATTTGGTAGGTAATAAATACGGTGATTTAGTATATACAAAATAGTTATAGGTGGTTATACCAAGGTGTATGGTATGGTGAATAAGGTTAAGGTTAAGATCTATGCGGTTAGGTCTAGGCATACGATAAATTTGCCGAGTGTATTCGTTAGGGATAGCGCCTTTCCTTTTCAGGTTGGTGAAGATTTGCTGGCAAGGATTGAAGATGGTAAGATTGTGATTGAAAAGTTGTCTGGTTCTTGATCGTGCGCTAGCGTTTCTTTGCGTTGTTCTGTTTCTTTTCTGTATCATCTTGCTTCTGTTGGTTTGTCTGCTAACGGCGTGGTGGTGTTGCGTGGTTGTTGATGTGAATGCTGGTCTTTTTGCGGGCGAGATTTTAGGGTATGGGGTTCCCTATGTTCGATGCCCGCTTGGTTGTTCCTTGGTTTCGTTTCAGGGTGAAGGTTCCCTGTGTTGATCTTGGAGTGGTGTATGCGTGGAGGCTTTTCCGTGTGGTATGCGTGAAGCCTCTGCACTACGACTATGTGCGTAGTGGGTTCGGGAGATTCAAAGGGTTTTGCGCCTCTCGTGTATCGAATATTTTTCCATGTGTCCGAGGGAGCGTGTATGGAGCGTAGCGGAGTTTTTTGCGAGTGAGGTTTCATGGAAAAATGTGAGTTGAATAATGAGGCGCGTATCCCATGTGTCTCCCGACTTGGAGCGTAGCGTTTTCTCTTGGGTTGGTTTACTTCCCCTGTTGTGTCTCTGAGGAAGGGGATTGTTCTATTGTCGATGGTAAGAGAATGGTGGTGGGTGTTCTTTGACGTTTGACGATGATTCGTTTAGGGTTCGAAGGTTGAAGTTTGTTGATGGTAAGGTTTAGGTGTGTTGGTTGTGGTCGTGGTGAGGCTTTTGTTCTTCTTTCATAACGATTGATTAATGAAGGAGTATCGTAGATTGTTGCGTGTTGGTTTCCTTTACGGGTCCTCGCGCTGGTGAAGTGGTGTTTAGGAATCTGGGTAAGGCTAGAGATTGGATTGGTGTTTGTTCTCCGTTTATTTCGTATGGTTATGCTTGGTGGCTGGTTAGGAGGGCTAGAAGCGGCGTTAAGATATGGGTTGTTACTTCCGTCGGTAGTGAGAAGTGGCAGCAGAAGTCTGTGAGAATTTTGGAGCACGGCAGGTTTAGGTATGGTAGAAATTGGCTGTTAATTGTAGTGTTGACGTTGGTATTTGGTGTTCCAAGTTTTGGTTTGCTTGCTCCTTTGGGTTTTGTGATTGGCTGGAGGAGGAAGAAGAAGGTTGGTTCTTATCCTCTTTATCTTAAGAGTGTTTTTGGAGGTCATCTGCATGCGAAGTTGTATGTTGTGGATGGTGTGTTTGCTGCTTCGGGTTCGTTGAATTATACAAAGAGCGGTTTTTGGGATAATGTTGAACATATCGATTGGTTTGAGGGTGAGGATGCTAAGCCCCTTGTTAAGCAGTTCAAAGCACTTTGGGACAATATCTAGATTTGCTTGATGAGATGTGTCTGGTGAACGTTTTATTGATATGATAAGAATATTGACGGATGGTTATGTCTATGGATAGGTAAACTCACAATTGTTCAGGTTACATATAGCCGCCATCAATTGTTCATCGATAGGCACTTATTGAGATGTTGGGTTATGGGATGTGGGAGTATGTAGTGGTTAAGTGACGGTGTTCGCCGTCCGAAATTGATTTCTGAGCATAAGCCCAAGGTTATTGATGATGTTGGTTCGATTTTGAGCCCTGTGAAAAACGTTGTTAATGGTTAATGGGTTTGTTGCTCCTGAGAAGTTGTATAGAGTATGAGTATGGTTAGTGATGGTGCGCGTGTTAAGTTGCGTAGTGGTGATGTGGATATTGGTGGTAGTTATTTGATGGGTGTTAGGCTTATGCAGGACCCTGCTGTTGGTCGCAGTGAAGAGGTCTATTTTACGTTCGTTGTTGATAGACCGTTTGTGCGGCGACATTTGCCTGACGCTGAGAAATCCTCTATGTGATTGGTTTATGGATTCTGGTAGTGTATGCTGAGTAACTATGGAAGCTACTGCGGTCTTTCTTTCAGGGTTTACGCGTTCTGATCCTTTCCCTTTTCTCCTTTAGCTCTTTGATTTTTAGTGTGCTAGATACGGATGATGACAGAGATTGAGTGTCATTTGGATCAATCATTAACTTTTGATATGCTCGCATACGTCGCTTTTTCTGCCTGTCGATCTTCCGATTTATCTGACGATGCTCGGGATCGCTAACTCGCGTGTTCACCAATAATCTCTTTCCCTCAATACTGTTATTAGTGATTAGGATTGAGTAGTGTTTTCATGATCGATTTTCTTTTTCTTGGGTTTAACTGTTATCGGTTCTAGTAGTTCTAATGTATGTTCTTGTTGGTCTTTTTCGTAGCTTTTCTCGGGAATTTCTTCTGTGATGGATTTGTCCTGCATTATGCTATCTATCCCGCCTGATATTTCGATGTATGCTTTGTTAATCTGTGATTGCAAGGCTTTTCTTTCTTTCCATAGTCTCTCATGGACTTTCTCCTCTTTGTCCTGTAGTTCCGTCATCGATTGATGAATTCGGTGTAGCCTTTCTAGCGTGCCCGCGAAGTCTTGGCTCTTCATGTAATCGTATAGCTTCGCTTCTTTGGTTTCTCGATCTTTGGCGCTTTGTGACTGTCTAGCTATCTCAGTGATTGCTTTGCGGATCTGTTGAGCCACTTCTACGACTATTGATGGATGGACGAGTAGGATTCCTTCTCTCTCCCCGTAGAGTCCATTCTGAACGTCTTTCTTAGGGAGGTTGCTTGACACTATGATAACATAGTTTGTTGAGTGAATCTTTTGGTAGTTCTTCGCTTTATCGATGTCTTTTTTTGTAACGCTTTCGGCTTGCTTGTTGTCGTAGACGATGGGCGTATCAAGCGTTGTCGTTTCTGTTCTAATTCGTTGTATTATGTCTCCGCTCTGGGTTCCTCTTGTTTGTCTCCTGAATGTGTCTTGTGAAAATGCTTGTGTGAGCACTAGGTAAAGGTCGAGTTCTCCCGCTTCTCCTTTCAGTTCCGATTGACTTTGGGCAAGCTTTTTGTTAAGACTCTCGACTTCACCCTCGAAACGTCTTATCTGAATATCGCGTTCTCCAAGCGATATTTCAAGCCTTTTTATCTCGGCTTTTGACTTGCTCTCTGCCTCATCAAAACCGAGTTTTCTCATACGGGCTTGTTCTTTTTCCATACTTGCTAGTTCACCTTCCTTTTTCTTTATTTCACTCTTGTATTCTGCACGCATTTTCTTCTCAAGCTCTGCGAATCGTTTTTGACCCTCTTTACCGACCTTTTCGTAGGTCTTCTTTAGGTCAGATAATTGACCCCTGTATGAATCTTCTAATTCTTTCTTGAGCTCCTTGCGTGTTTTTTCCTGATTTACCCTTAGGCTGTCGAGTTCTTGTTTATGTGATGCTGCAACTTGTTTCAGTTGGTCATCATATTGCTTCTTAAGATCTACCGTTTGCTTGTCATATGTTTGCGCCACTTTCCTTGTGAGCTCACCCATCGCCTTATCGTATTCATGACTTGCGAGTGGCTTCCCGCATAAAGGGCATGCGAACTCCTTAAGATCAATATTTTGAGTCTCCATCCCGAATTTTCCACGTGAATGTGCGTTGAGGTCAGTATTTATGCATTCATTAGAGTTAGTGTTCAATCTTTTTTACATATTTTTACTCATAATGTTAAGAAAATCATTTGCACGGTCACTTGGATCTTCAAAACTTTTGGGGGGTTCCTCTTTTTTGGGAAAGCGGGCATAGCCCCCGAATAGCGGGGTAGACCTAGAAGGACTGTGGTTTGGATAGTAGTTCTTTGATTTTTCCGAGTTCTTGCAGAAGTTCGGAGTTCTCTTTTCTTAGTTGCTCTACTTCTGTTAGAGGTTGTGGTGTGGTTGTAGGAGGAAACAGGTTTGTTCCTCCTAAGCAGTTGTGGATGGATTTGGTTTCGGCTAATACGAGGGTTAGGATTAGGAGTGCGGAGCGTGATAATGGGTTTGGTGGTAGCTATTTGACATATGTGAATTTGGTTCAGGATTTGCTTGGTGCTAGGATGAATGTTGTTCGCCTTGACCTTAATGAGGATCGTGATTTGCCTAGGCGTGGGAAAGAGTCTAGTGCTTCTGATGTGAAGGTTGCGGAGTGAATTTAGGGTTTTGCTTTCTGGCTCCTAACCGACGCCTTCTCAATTCTTGTTCACGTTCGGCTGCTTCCTCAAGTTTCCTTATATTTTCATATTCAAGTTCCCTTCTTAGTTGCTGATGTTCCATTCTGGCTTTGATTAGAGCCGCATTGTCTACAATATTTGGGAATACATAACCTGTTCTGAAATCTTGCTTATCTTGTGACCTTATCAGTTGAACAAGTTCGGCTTGCTGGCTGGTTAGTTGCCTGAGGCTGTCAAGCACTTGACCTAATGTTTTTCGTCTGGGGTCATGTCCCTCCATTAAATTTGCGATGTCAACTGTTTGTGAGATAGGGGTTGTAAGACTCTCTGGATTCCCTGTGATTGTTCTTATTTGCTTACCGAGTTCCGTCTTTGCATTTTCGACGCTGTCTAAGTTCCCAAGGTCGACTTTTATGGTTCTCATGCCAGCTACATCGAATGGTATCTCCTCATCTCCCTTTATTATGTGGATTACGGGTTTCCTTACTGCGTGCCGAATCGCTAATTCGTAAAATACGTTTGGATTTCTGTCTGCTAAATCTGCAATTACCAGATCATCATTTAAGATATGGTCAATTATTTGACTGGTTATGATTCCGGGCATCCCTAGGAGGTCAGCCCTAACTGCTTCGGAATATGCGAGGTTTGTTATGATTGGTTGAATCAGATATTTCAGAAGTTAGTCAGAACGTCTGCTGGTATCTGATCCTTCGTCACCAATTGGACAAATTACAAAACATGATTTGCTAGCCAATGGTTTTTCTCTGTTTGGTTGTTTCCTCCTCTTAATAACCCTTAGAGTTGATTATCCTTTAGTCATAAGGGGGGTTTCCTGTCTTGTAGGGGGCGAAGCCCCTCTTAGAGTAATGGTGCTGGCGATGGTGTTGCGGTTCCTGATAGAAGGTTTTTGATTTCTCTAAGTTCTTGCAGAATTGCTGTTTGGATGTCGGTATTTGGGTTGTTTTTGAGAGGTGGCTCTTGGTGTGTTTCTTTTGTTTGGTTCTTGTCTAATGCGAGTGCGTTGCTTAGATGGGTATCGTAGTCTTGGATGATTTTGTTGAGGTCGTTTAGGCTGTATATTTCTGGTAGGTGTCCTTTTGTTGGCATGGCTCCCATGAGTAGGCACCATTCGTTAGGATTCATTTGTGTGTCTGATGCTATTGTTTGGAATCGTTTTCTTAGGTAGTGGCTTATGAGTCTGACTCCGTATTTTTCTGCTGCTAGTTTGGTGATGTCTCGCCACAGGCTTTCAGAGTTGGGGAAGGCGGAGCGTCTTTGTGCTTGGGTTGCGTGTTTGATAATCTCTTGGGCTAGCGGCTTTGGTATGATGGTTGGATGGGCTATTCGGCTTTTGTTGGCTATTTGTGGTATGTTTAGTAAGGCGTATTTGTCGCTGGTTGTCATATCCCATTTGTCGAATGTGAGTTTTGATATGGCTGCTATGCGTTGTCCTGAGTGTGCTTGCATAGACATTAAGAGTTGATGCTCTGCTGGTAGGTCTTTGTATATGGCTTTGATTATCCCGTCTGAGATGAATTTGGTTTGCGGTGAGGCTAGGTGGCTGTCTGACTTTGCGACTATGTTGCATCGGTTGGCTTTGAATATGCCGATTAGGTTGTTGGCTCGGTTGCGGTGGGCTTTGAGCGGTTCTAGGTTGCTGTATTCCTCTATTTTGTCGTCTAGTGTGAAGTTTTGCGGGTTGGCTAGTTTCTGCTTTACTAGGTCGGTTACGGCGTGGTTTGTTATTGGAGTTTGTAGGTGTTCTAAGAATTGTCTAACTGCTGTTCTTGCGTTTGACTGTGATTGTGGTGATAGGTAGCCTGCGTTTCCTTTGCGTGATTTTAGGTGTGTGTAGTATCTTTGTATGGCTGGATCGGAGTCTATGATTTGGCTTTCTGCCTTAAGTTTCCGTCCTGCTCTTGGTTTGAATGGTTTTAGCGGATTAGCATTTGCTTCACGGTCAACGCTTAACGGATTATCTTGAAATTTATATTGCAAGGGGGGTCAAAACGGCTACACCGGCGTCAAGAGTCTAATCAGTCAATTAACGCAAGACTCGATAATCTTTTCTACACCCACAACAACCTTTAAGCCGATTCTATATGAGCGAAGAAGGCATAAGCCCCCGTCTAAAAGAATACCTACTCAAAGAGTTCGGCACCATAGGAGAATTCGCCAAACAGATGGCTCGCCATAATCCCAAGGTGCTGAAAGCGTGGGTTCATTACAGAGGCGCAGTCTTCGAAGACTCCGCTGAGGGACTGCCTAAGAAGTATCGCGAACTGATAGGCATGACCATCGAGGTTACTACCGGTAGACCTAACGGTAAAGCAGGCGAGAGACATGCGAGGCTCGCCGTCAGAGCTGGCGCAACTCTCCGGGAAGTATTCGACACCGTTATGCTATGCGAATTCTTCTCAGGTGCAACAAATTACGTGGACTACGGGATGGCCGTAGTCAGGGCTGCTGAAGATGAAGTTCAGAAGATTAAAGCAGAGCAGAAATAGTAGTCTGAAGGTGAGAGTATGATTAAGATCATAGATGCAAACGTCAAGATCCTTGAATCATTCAACGCTGACGCTCTTGTCGAGCATATGAACGGGCCTATACTTGTAGGAGGTAAGCAGACAAGAATAGAGAAGGCTCTTGTCCTGAACCGAGCTGGCTTCATGGATAGGCAGCCTCCGACAAACCCCAAGGAATACGACAGACACCATGACTGGCTCATCCAGCAGGTCAGCAAATATCCTGACAGACTCTACCCAGTGGCCACGCTTAACCCCTACTTTGAGCAGCAATACGCCTTAGACCTCCTCGAAAAACTTGTCCGCGAAAAAGGCTTCAGAGCCCTAAAGCTGCACCCAAACCTCCACAACTACAGGCCCAATGATGACGTCAAGCTCCTAGCACCAGTATTCGAACTCTGCGCCAAACTGAAGATCCCTATTTTCATGCATTCAGGAGACCCCTTCTCAGAGCCTACACGCATAGAAGTAGTAGCCCAAACCTACAGAGAAGCCCATCTGGTCATGCTGCACTTCGGCACCCAGACCGTGTCATACGCTGTTGACGCCATTGCAGTGGTGAAGAGAAATGACAACATGTTCTTGGAAACCAGTCAAGCCATGTACGCAAGACTCAAAGAGGCTGCCAGAGTCCTCGGCCCAGAGAGACTGATCTTCGGCTCCGATGCTGCAGTAAACGACATCTGGGGCCAGGCCGCTATGGTCGCAGCCCTGATGCATAAGCCCCCTCTCGGCGTCGGCATGAAAGAAGAAGACCTAGCCAAGATCATGGGGGGCAACGTAGCCAAGCTCACAAACATACCCCTTTAACACACTACTCATACACCCACCACGTTTCTGAAGCTAGAAACGAACCCGCTCCCCATCAAACAAACTCTTAAAATCAGTCACCAAACACCGCAAAGTCAGCCTTGAAGATAGCAGTCTGCCTTGTAGCCGCAAGAAAATATTACCCCGAGTCAGAGATCGAAGCCCGAAGAAGACACATAGAAAGCTTCGCCTCCAAAGAAACAACGATAGAACTAGTGTTCCCCGATGAAGGAAACTATTGGGTGGACAAACCTACAGAATTCGACACAGTCTACCTGAAAGCTTACATTGTGAAAAGAATAGTTGAAGCGGAGAAGCAGGGCTTTGACGCTGCACTGGTGAACTGCATAATAGACCCCGGCGTAGATGAATCGAGGTGTGTGGTCAACATCCCCGTCTTGGGACCGGGAAGAACGTCTATGCACATAGCTAGCATGCTGGCGGACAAAGCAGGATTCTTCTGCCCAGCGGCACTGGTCCCCCATCTGCACCGGTTTGCGAAAACCTATGACATGGAGCAGACAGTAGGCTACGTCGAGCCCGTGGATCTTGGCCCAACAGCTTTCAGCGACAAGAAGAAAGCTATACGGGAAGCATTCCTCACATTCGCTCAAAGAGCGATAGACGCAGGTGCACAAGCCCTGATTCCATGGGGTCTCCCCCTTCTTTCCGCAGGCGGCCTTCGAGCTCAAGAGCTCTCAAAAGAACTCGGCATACCGGTAATCGACCCCCACATCTACGTGAAAGTGGCTGAATCACTGGTCGAGATGGGCTTGAGTCAAAGCAGAAAGGCCTATCCAGCTCCCCCAGAGAAGCAAATAGACGGCCTACTCAAATCAATGAAGTAGACTTACTCTTACTGTCCGAAGGCGAACAGCTACTTTTTGCGCTGCGTAGCTATTTCAGCTATCGCCAAAGCATACGTCTTAGCCGCAGTCACGATTTCACTGACCTCAACTCTCTCGTCAGGCCTGCTGGTGAACTTCCCCGAAGGACCATAGATAATCCCCCGAATACCTGCCTTAGACAAGTGGGAAGCATCAGTCACCTTAGGATACTCGCCATTGATCTGAGGAGCACTACCCACAGCTGCTTGGTGGGCATCGTAGACTGCTTGAAAGACCGGCGTGTCAAGGGGCTCTTCAAAGCCTTCATCTGGAAAGCCTTCAGCCGATACCCAGTCAACCTCGTATCTAAGATCAGGTTCTTCCTTTCTGATCTTCTCCAGCAGGTTGACAAGATCTTGTTTGACTGTATCCGCATTCTGACCTGGCATAGCGCGGAAATCCACCAGTGCAGTGCAGAAATCGGGGAGAAGAGCAGGTCTCCAGTCTTCACAATCCCTTCCTATTCCTCCTTTGATGACACCGACATTGATCTGGGGCCAGCCAAGCCAGTCGTTCCTAGGCCTGAATGTCAGCCAGCCACCGGGAGCAATCTGAGTATGGCTTTTACCTAATGCTTGGATAACTTTCACCATATGTTCTATGGCGCTGACACCTTTCTGCCCCGGAGGCAGTTTGGCTGTGTAGTGTTTGGCTCGACCAATGGTGTTGACTCGCATAACCATGTGACCTGAGTGCTGGGTGATTATCGAAAGATTGCTGGGTTCACCTACAATATAGTAGTCTCCAAGCAAACCTTCCTTAATGGCATGTTTAGTCCCTACTCCTCCCTGAAGTTCGCCGACAACGAACTGAAGCAGAACATCACCCCGCAGCTCCAAATCCGAGTTCAACACTGCCTCAAGAGCAGCCAAATACGCACCGTCAGCAGACTGCATATGCACAAACCCGTAGAGCCAACCATTCTCCACAACAGCAGCAAACGGATCCTTAGTCCAACCTTCCACAACCATGTTATGGTCAATATGCCCATTCAGGATTAGAGTATTACCTCCACCTTTCCCCCGCGCCCGCCCTATAGCATTCGGCCTACCTGGCTCCACTTCCTGCAGAAAAGATTCGAGGCCAAGATTCTTCATAGTCGAAGTAAGATACTCTGCCTTCTCCTTCTCTTTCCGACTAAAGCTACGTATCTTCAATAGTCTCCTAACATATTCAACCGCCTTATCACCGTCAACATGCCTCAGAACCTGTTCTCGGACTTCTTGACTAAGCATATGCGACCTAAACAAACCATGGGGACGGATGGATTAATATTCTGATTTGTTTGTTCCTTTGGAAAGAGGGGGAAATCAACATTGTTGATACATATGTTGAAGTCTAAGATACACAGAGTGGTAGTGACTGACTGTAATCTGAATTATGAAGGCAGCCTAACATTAGACCAAGATTTGATGGAGGCAGCTGGTCTAATTGAATGGGAGAAGATTCTTGTGCTTAACATCAATAATGGAGAACGGTTGGAAACCTACGTCATAAAGGGCAATCGCGGCTCAGGAGAAGTTGTTGTCAACGGAGCAGCAGCCCGCTCAGCCCAGAAAGGGGATCTATTGACCATAATGGCCTTCTCAGTCCTCAAAGAAGAGGAAGCCGAGGAATTCCGTCCTAAGAAGATCAATGTTGACAGAAACAACAAGGTAATCAGAACCAAGGCTGGTCGACCGCTGTAGAGCATTATACTTACCTACTCTCAAGCATGAATTGGAGTTACTTTGACACAGGATGGCTCCCCACGGCCTAAAGTTTCTTTATCGCGTCCTGCATAATCCGATTAGGGTTCTCATTATCAACTACAAGATTAAGCAGGTAAGGTCCTTGATGGGACAAGGCGTTCCTAAGTGCGCGTCTTATGTCACGTGGTTTCTGAACCGTTTCTGCTGGAACCTTCATGCTGTTCGCCAACTGAACGAAGTCGATAGGCGGCTCTCCGATATCGGTTCCCAAGAAGTTTCTGGTCTGAAGATTTTTTCTGGTTATTTCACTTAGGTAGAACCCGTTGTTCAGAACAATGATCTTCACGGCAATGTTGTATTTAGCTGCAGTCCATAGTGCTTGTGGACCGAACATGAGGTTCCCATCTCCAACCACGGCCAGAACCTCCTTGCTGGGCATTCCCAGCTTGACCCCTAGTGCCGCTGACAACATCCATCCCAAGTATCCGGCACCGTTCTGCATGAATATGGTCCAAGGCTTCAAGAGATGACGTACAAGCTGGACACCGGATCCGTGTCCGATGACAACAGTATTCTTTCTATCTATTAATCCTGCGAGTTCCTTCATGAATCGGCCTAGCTTTAGCGGAACGTTGTCCCAAGTCTCCTTTACTCGCCTATCGACTTCACCTTCGAAGGACTGTTTGCAAGCTCGGAGCGTTGTCATCCTCGATCTGAGTGAGCTCGCAGCTCTTCTTGTTCCCAATTGTCGAATGAGTTCAATCAAACCTTGTTTCGGATCACAGAATATTCCAATGTCAGCTGGATGTATCAATGCTATTTCTTCGGGATCGCTATGCATCTCGATGATCTTGAGGTCGCTGCGGAGAAGCGGTTCGCTCGAATACCGCATCTCAATTTCGGTTCTCCCTCCTAATCCTAACATTATGTCGGCATTCCTGATTAATGGATGAGCCGGGTTGAAGTCGCCGAAATACAATTCATGAGTGGTTGGAAAGTCGATGAGGTAACCATTCTTCTCAGCGAAGATCGGCGCGCCAACCATTTCCGCAAGCTTGACGACCTCGTCGGAGGCTCTTGACTGGGCTACGCCTCTACCCATGACAATGAAGGGTCGCTGCGCCTTGCTCAGGGTCTTAGCTGCTTCCTTTACTGCTTGTGGGTTAGGACCAAAGCCGGACATAACACGATACCGTTCTGCTTCCGGGATACCAGATTCAACCTCAGCCGTCAAGTAGTCCTCTGGAATGGATAGGAAGACGGGGCCAGTAGGAGGGGAAAGAGCTACCTTGAAAGCCCTTGTTATTTCCTCAGGAATCCGATCTGGTCGCTGAACCTGCCGGCTGAGTTTGACGAATTGGCGAGGCATTTCTATCAACGCAGGAGCCTCATTATACGACTTGCGGCCTAGATGCTGGGAATGCTGCTCTCCAACTATGACCATGAGAGGAGTCTTGTCTCTATGGGCAACAAACATGGGGCCAACAGCGTTGGCAGCTCCGACAGCGACATGCACCAAAGCAACCCCGGGCTTTCCAGTAGCCCTAGCGTAACCCTCAGCCATTGAAGCGGTGCACATCTCGTTAAGACAAAGGTAGTATGGGATTTCCCTATGGCTTATCAAGGAGTCTTGGATGGCCGCGTACGCGGATCCTCCTGCGCCAAACAGACATTCTACACCCTGCTCCTTTAACGTGCGAACAACAGCCTCGCCGCCGGTTATCATGATCATGAAATACTCTGATTAACAGAATATAAGCTTCGCACAGTAGGATGTCTTCTTGTCACACTAGTTCAAGTTACGTTGGAAGACCATCAATGAATTAGGTGAACGTAGAGAGCATATTAGACACCGCATCTTCAGCATTGAACAGGTAGTGAACAAAATGGGTAAGAGCAGCATCTTCATCAAAAACATCAGATATCTTGTAACAGTAGATGGAACGCGCAGGATCATAGAAGATGGAGCAGTGGCAATTGAGGATAGTAAGATCGTTGCAGTTGGGAAATCTGACCAGTTAAAGAAAGACTACGGCAGCACGGACATAGTTATCGATGGTAGCAACAAAGTTGCCACCCCCGGATTAATTAACTGCCATGTTCACACACCTTACTATGTCGTTAGAGGGCTAGCAGACAACCTCACCTTGCCCACGTGGCTATCCGAGATAGTCATCCCTGCCCAGAACAGTCTCAGCGATGGAGAAGCCTATGTCTCATCTCTTGCCACATTGATAGAGTCTTTGAAGTACGGTGTCACCACTGTTGTCGACACCGGGGAAGGCAAGATAGAAAGGGTTCCGGACGCGGCTGAGAATGTTGGCATAAGAATAGTAGTCGGGAAATCAGTTCATGACGTGCCTACTGTACGCCACTTGAAGGACACAGTAGAGCTGCACGCAAAGACCGAGCAATGCGCAAAGGCCGCTGAAAACTTCTATCGTAAACACCATGGTCGAGCTAACGGCAGAGTGAACATCTGGTTCTGCCCCAGCCATGAAAGAGCGGTTTCCGACGAGCTGCTAAGAGAATGTAAAGAGAGAGCCGATAAACACGGCGTCGGCTTAGAATCCCATGTTTCAGCGAGCATTACATCCGTGCTGAGGCACAATGAACTTTTTGGTTTACCCGCTATCAAACGCTTCAAGAAAGCAGGCGCCTTAGGACCAAACCTGCTCATAGTGCACAGCAACTGGCTTTCTGACGACGAAATAGAGCTGATCCGTAGCCACGACGTCAAGGTATGCCACTGCCCAAGCTCAGCTACTGCGGGAGGCTTCGGAACATTTTCAAAAGGAAAATTCGTAGAAATGATGGAGCAAGGTGTAACCGTGGCCCTCGGCTCCGACAATTGTGCTCACTCAAACTTCCTCGATATGCTCAGAGTAGCTTACCTTGCAGGTGCTCACCGGGACGTAAGGGCTGATCCCTCACTTCTTCCACCGGAGGAACTCTTAGAGATGCTGACATTAAACGGCGCCAAAGCCACTTTGATGGCTGACAAGATAGGCTCTATAGAAAAAGGGAAGAAGGCTGACATCGTGCTCTTCGACGTGAACAGGTTCGACTGGCGTCCCTTGCACAGCCCCGTTTCAAACCTGATTTTCTCTACAACAGGCCACAGTGTAGACACTGTCATAGTAGATGGAAACATTGTAGTGGAGAAAGGAAGAGCAACGACTGTAGACGAAGAGGAAATCCTCTCCAAGGTAGAGGAAGTCGCCGAGGATCTGCCAGCAAGAATAGGATTGAAACGTTCTTCAATAGGCAAATGGCCAATAGAATAGGCGCCGGACGTAGAGAATAGATCGTAGCCATTTACTGAATACGTTCATGCCTCTCAGCCAAGTATTCCCTAACCATTCGGCCCACCTGCTCAAGCTTAATGGTGCCAAGGGTCGCCTTGTAGTGTTTCGGATCATAGTCCTTCCTGTTGATGACAACTGCCACGCCGTAGGTCCAAGACTGAACAGCTATGATGTAACCTGGGTCGCCAGGCCTCTCGTAGTCGATCTTCCACCCTTCCTTATCAGTAGGACTCGGGAAACCTACTTTACGTCTGAAGCCTAACGCTTCAAGGCTTTCTTCCATCTGGTCTGCTGTGTATCCAGTCGAGGAGAGCACTACGAAGACAATCGGGGTCAGTGCACCTCTGATATATGTTTCGTCCAAAAAACTGTACCTAAGGTTTCTAGCTTCTAAAGTGGTCTAGGACGAAATCCAGGTTCCAGATAGTTATTGCACTCTTTTTCTTGAGATGGTCGAGATGACCTTTCTCCATGAGCCTAGAGACGGTATATGCCGCGTAAGCAGGCGCACCAGTAGCACCAGGCGAATTATAATTCAAGATATGGTGAGAACAGGGTGTTCCCAGCTCTATGGTTTCCGAGATGAAGCCGTTTCGATCCACAATGTTGCTTCTTACACCAGCTAGACCTCTTGAAACCAATTGCTCCATTTTCAGAGAAGGAATGAATCTCTGGACTCTCTTGCACATCTCTGATACGAATAGACTGCTTCTCCACTCTTGCGAAACTAGCGAAAGGAAATCCGAATTTGAAAAGAGCTTCAGTTTTGGTGTCCAAGGTTTCTCCAAGATCTTCGACGCCAGTTCTAATGGACCTCTAGCTATGCCGCTATAGGTATTCGGCCCGGCTACAAGAACTGCATTGGGCCCAATTTCACGCCTACCATCCGCCCTAGCGATAAGATGAGGATCTAGGAACGGAAACTCCCGGTGCCTAGGAACAGAGTAAACATTTCTACCAACCTTCGCTCCAAAAGACTGTTCAACTAGCCAATACTCTCCTCTGAAATGCAGATCGATAAACTCATTCGCAAGACCCATCATCTTAGCCAGATCCAGTGAATTGCCGCCAGCACAGTTGACAAGATACTTGGCTGAAACAGGCTTACTCCATCCTTCCAAAGACAGCTCTACGCTATGATCAGTCTCTCTCAAATCGTTGACCTTCGCGTTTGTCAGAATACTCATGTTTCTCGCCGCAAGATCCTGTAGAAGCGAATGAGCAAAGGCAGCATAGCTTACCGATGTATCCGTCTTACAGTAGAGTGCCGCCTCACACCTAACCTTAGGCTCAATCTCTGCAACCTCGCCGCAGTCTAGAATCTCAAGCTCAGAATCATCCATCCCATTTGCCTTACCCCAATCCAAATAATGTTTCAGCGCTGAGACTTGCTCAGGTTCAGTTGCAACCTCCAATGTGCCAACCTGCTTCCAAGGCAACCCCTTACACTCCGCCCATTCTCTCCACAGATGGTAAGATGCCTGAGCTGAGCGAGCAAACACCCTCCTCTTCCCAGGGTTCAGGTAGAAGGGCCTATGAACAACGCCCGTATTCCTAGTGGTGGTATGTGAAGCGAAACTGCTCTCTTTATCGAGTATAGCGATACTGCCCTCCAATAACCCTTCCAGCCAAGTGGCAACACAAATTCCGAGTATGCCTCCACCAACAACGGCAACATCAAACATACCCCACTCGAGACTCCTATTGACGATACCGAACAGACTTCCACCGTTTTAAACAATATCGAAACGCCACGGAAGTGTCTTTAAGAGCCAAGGTTCCATGTGCAAAGGTAGATCTAGAGGCATGAGCTACAGCACTGGTGACGGATTACTGCAAACACTTTCCTCACTTCCACCGGGGCGGCGCTTCGAAGCATCACCAAGAGATCTGATCCTCTTGATCGAAGGAGGCTCCCTAAACACCTTGGTTTGTGACGAAAGCTATGCTAAAGCGTATATGCTGGGGCTTCTCGTTTATGAACCACTTTCCCGAGGCAAAACAGTCTGCGTCATCGATCTTGATACCTTCTTCACAACCTATGTAGAGGATTACGCTGAACGCTTCCCTAAACCTGAGAACCTAGTAGTAGTAAGACCGAGGAAAGCAGAGCTCAACGCTGCTATAGCAAATATCTGTAGCACAGCGTCTCGGGACATAGGCCTAATAGTATTGGACTCTGCTAGGACCTTCTACCATCTAGAACGTGAAACCAGAGCCGAAGCCGCAGCAGCGAATAGGAAACTCAGCCTCATACTCGCTCTACTCCAAAAAACAGTGATGGAGCGTTCCATTCCAGTTGTCGTGACCAGCCTTTTCACTCCCAAGATAGGATCCAAAAACGAAGAGATTTCTTCAAAGGAGTCTTACCCTGGTAGCCGGCTTCTGGAAAAGAGGAGCAGAGTAATTCTTTTGGCTTGGCAGAGGGAGAGTTTCTTGGAGGTCAAAGTCGCTAGGCATCCGTTTGACGAAGGCGTTGATAGGCGCCTGTTTGTTAAGCTGGTTTGATTACCATCTCAACCCTTCACGTTGAGAATAGTGAGTCCTATCACTGTTCCTATGACCACTATGAATAAGCCTACAATCAAGTAGAGGTCAGCTGCACGTCTCCGAACTGGCTGCTTTGCCCCCGTGTAAGCTACAAATAGACCTGCTGCGCCAAATGTGTAGGTCAGGAAGTAAAGAATCGTTTCTGCTGCTGACTGTATGCCTCTTCTTCTAATAATGGGGAGAGCATTCGACGGCAGCCTTGACCCTTCAAGAATCGCGTTAACCACTCCTGAGCTGAGGAGGAACATGATTGTCAGGTATGCGATGAGGAGCCACCTCTCTTGGATGAACCTGAGTATCTTGGACCTGGCGATGCTTCTGTTGGCGGAAGCGGTTACCCTTGTCACCGTCGAGTCCAGAGCCTTCCTTAAGACCACTTACGCTCCGCCCCTGATTCCTGCTTAAGCATATGTGCCGCTACCTCTTTAACCCAAACCCCTGTCTCTTGGAGCGTCAACAAGCGTTCACAGTACTCCTTCCACGACAGGGCGTCGTACGCCTCCTGCCACCTCTTAAAGTTTGAGACAAGGTTGTCCCTAGCTAAGCGGTGATATTGACAGAGCGTCTCTTCAGCTGTTGTTTCTCTTTGACACAGTTCGCACTTCACTTTTCTTCTTCTCCTTGCTGGGGCAGTTTATGTTTATGCACAGCCTCCACGGTATCCTTCCAAGGCCCCTGACATAGATGATGGGCCAACCACAGGTTGTGCAAGCCTTGTTCGTAGGCCTTATGTTGCCCTTCTGAGGTAGGGGAGCAGAACCCCTGCAACCATTCTTATAGTTGGTGCAACCGACAAACCTCTTACCCGTCTTCCTAGACCTTAGGATCGTTAGGCTTCCTTCTTTGCAGACTGGACATTTACCCAGAAGTCTCTGAGCCTGCAGGGTGCTTGCTACGGCGCTCCTCATACCTGTGCCAATTTCGATTTCAGATCTCTTTATTCTCTCCAGCGAAACCAGAATTTCTTCAACCGTCTTCTCCAAGACCTGCCCTGAGCTCGTGGAGCCTGCCTCTATGTCTTCGAGCTCCTTCTCTACTCCCCTCGTCATCTCCGTGGATATTATTGAAGGGCTGTATTCCCTCATGACTTCTATGACCGAGAAACCTATGTCAGTAGCGGACATGCTTTCACCGCTGATGTAGCCTCTCTGATACAATGTGTTGATGATATCAGCCCGAGTAGCCTTTGTTCCGATGCCCTCATTCTCCATCTTTTCGAGGAGGCTACTCTGGTTAAACCTCGGAGGAGGCTGCTCAAACTTTTCCGCAGCGTCCACTGAAAGCACTTTCACTTGGTCGCTTTCTTTCAGCGGAGGCAGGATCACATCCTCTACTGCAGCATAGTTTCCGTAATACTTCAGCCAGCCCTCCTTTAAAGTGCGGCGACCATTTACTCGGAAATTGTAGTTGGATACTGTGATGACGGCAGAGATTCTTTCTCTCAATGCGTCTTCACCAAAGACGGCGAAGAATCTTCTAACAATCAAGTCGTAGATCTTGTTCTCCCTAGACTCTAGGGGTCTCTTTGGTAGCTCTCCAGTGGGGTAGATGGCTGGGTGAGCAGGATCGTCTTTGAATCCTTGGCGGGGATGAAGAGGGCCGTTAGCGATCTCCGAGGCGTGGCTACGATACTGCTCCATTCGTGAGACTCCATGCAGGATCTTAGGGTAGTTGATGGAGGGAGGTAACTTCTGGCTACTCGTCCTCGGATAAGATATGAGCGCCTCAAGGTAGAGAGCTTCGGCGATTCTGAGGGTTTGACTGGGGGTGAGTCCGAAGACCTTGTAGGCTTCGTGTTGGAGGTCTCCGATGTTGAAGGGGGTTGGGGGAAGCTGCTTTACGACTGCGGTTTTTATGTTCGTTACTAGACCTATTTTTCCTTCACAGTTCTCCTTGATTCTGAAGGCCTCTACCCGTGCAAGTACCTTAGACTCCTCATAGTTCGCTATGAGCTGATGGGTATCTTTCTCTACTAGCGCCGAGACAGCCCAGTATGGAGTAGGAAGATGGCTCCGTATTTCAACTTCTCTTTCAATAACATAGGAAAGGGTTGGACCTTGAACCCTCCCGATTGAGATCATCTTGTAACCTCTGTTCGATGAATAGTAGGATTCGGACAAGGCTCTGGACATGTTCACGCCCCAAATGAAGTCAATGACATGCCTAGTTCTCCCCGCCTCGGCAAGCCTGAGCCCTAACCCGGGTTTAAGAGTGGAGAATGCTTCTCTAAGCTCCTCGCTTGTCAAGGTGGAGAACTTGGCTCTCAGAGCGTCTACTTTTCCTCCGCAGGCATACTTCAGGATATTGTAACCTATGGTTTCGCCTTCAAGATCATAGTCGCAGGCATGGACAAACAATTTCGCGCTTTTAGCTAAATCCTCTATGACTCTAATCCTTCTCCCTATCTGAGGCTTCTTGTCAACTAGGTGGACAGGAGCCCATTCCACATCGAGGACGGGGTATGTAGTCTTTGCTCCCCACGGGTCTGTGACGGTGTAAAGATGACCTAAAGCTGAGCAGATAACATAACTTTCTCCCTCATTCTTCTGAATCACAAAGACCTCTACGTCGCCGATGTTCAGGCGGGAAGGCTTTCCGTCTCCCAGTGCCTCAGCTACTCTCCTTGCTGCGTCAGGTTTCTCGCAGATGACTAGATTATAGTCTTTGATTTGGAGGGCAGTCTTCGACACAGCCGTGGTTCAGCAACCAGAATTTAATAACTTATCAATCGTTATCCATCGAACCCTGCTCAGACACAGGAAAAATTATTGAACTAGACTCCAAAGGGTATGTCTGAGGGACTTCTTCCTTGTTTGAAATCACGTGCGGCAAATGTGGGGCTCCGATTTACTCTGGGGTAGATTTGAAGCCAGCTAAAGACATGTTGAAGCTCGTCAGCAACCGCTGCAAGAAATGCGGTGCTCTTCTGTCTGACCAAGACTTCATCGTAGAAGTCAAACCTCTGCAGACATAGCTTGGATCCAAGAAGTCCATTCTAACCACAGCCTGAACAGCAATGCACAGTTCACGTTAAAGACATGTGTGAGTTGACCCGGTAGTGTCTTATCCATCTTCTAGGCTTGTCCTTACGGCACTCGCCCTACTCACGACTACATCAGTGATGATGTCTTTCCCAATGATATCAATATACATGCATGAATACTTCAACGCTTCCCTTACCGATGTAGGCGCCATCATAAGCCTCATCTACTTCTCCTCGTTTGTCTCAAGGCTGCTAGTTGGATTCGCTACTCCGGAGAAACATACTGCTCTAGTTATCGCTCTGGGACACATAGCCCTGATCATCTCGGGAATAGGCTTCATGATTGCCCCCAATCTCCCTATCGCTGCGCTGCTCTGCATTGCTCTTGGCTTCGGTAGTGCAGCAGCCTGGACCACCCAGATGGCTGTAGTCACAATGGTGGCTCCTCCGTCGAAGGCCGCAGCCGAGATGAGGAACTACACGCTTGCCATAGGAACAGGTCTCACTATCGGCCCCGGTTTAGGGGCAGTAGTAGTAAGTGTGCTAGATGTCAGATGGGTATTCATGGTAGCATCAGTTTTGGCCGTAGGAGGACTGTTAACTGATTTGCCGTTGAGGAAAATTCTTGCACACACCGAAAGCGGTTCCCGCGGCGATAGGGTTCCTCTAAGCCAAGGCGTGAGGCTTCTGCTTAGACAGGGAGTGTTGATTCCTTCTGTTTCTTTTGGCAGTCTTGCAACAGTTTACTCTGTGTTGGCAGCTTATGCTCCTATCTACGCCAAGAGGTCTTTCAGTTTGGGTGAATCAGAGGTCTTTCTGCTTTTCCTAGGGTTTTCGTTAGTGACTGTGCTGTCTAGGCTTCCTCTTTCAAAAAACTTCTCTGACCGATGGGTAAAAACTCTCTTGGTTCTAAGCTTCGCAACAGCTTCTCTAGGCTTGCTGATGGTAGGCTTTGGCACGGATCTTTTGATATTCGGATTAGGATTCGTTCTCCTAGGCGTGCAGCAGGGTGTTGTTTTGCACCTAGGGGCGATCATAGTTTCGGCATCGACCACGGTAAGTGAAAGAGTCCTTGGAAACGCCATCTACCAAGCAGGGCAAGATGTAGGAGGACTGGTTGCGCCGCTCGTAGCTTCGCTTATGGTGCCTATGTTAGATATACCTAACACCCTTAGTGTCTTCTCGCTAGTGCCATTCGCGGTTCTTATCCTAACACTGATATCGAAGATCTCAGCGAAGCAGATGCAAATATGACGACTAGTTAACGCGGATGTAAGCCCTCGGGCTTGTGTGTTAAACCCCGCATGTATATGCACTCCTCCGGCTTTACTGCAACCGACTCTTTGCTCACATGAGTATCAGTTATGATCCAAGGTGAAGGTTCATTTCCCTGAGGAGCATACCGAGCCAAAACAATTGGAACAGACTCATCAGCTTCACCCATCAGCAGCTGCGCAGCTGAGCAAAGGTCATCCGCTATCGCTCTCTGAGTGTAACGCAGCTTATTTCCGAACAAATCCTCTCTGCCTCTCTCATCTTTAACCGGCAGAACTCCTGCAACACCGATAGCTACACCTGTAGTGCCCCTACGTGTAGGCATGAGTCTACTATCAGATATCACCACGCCAACCTTCGCACCAGTCGACCCTCGAAGCTCACTCATAATCTCCTCAGCCTTCTTGAATGGTTCCTTAGGATACAGGATAGCGTAACCAGGGAACACATTCGAACGATCTATGCCAGCATTGGGTCCAATTATGCCATCCTTGATGGCCAACGCGAATCCAGGCACGCCACTATAGACCTCATCAGATTCTTGGAGGACTAGCTCAGCAAGACTCTCTTCCATGTCAAGGATCTTGGCGATCCGCTTAGCCTCATCGCTTGGCGTAACACTTCCTAGTCTAACGGTCCTTCCTTCCGACATGGCGATGAATTTGCCTGAAATTATCAATACGTCACCATTCTTCAAAGACTCTCCGCCTTCTCTAACAACATCCAAGATCAGCTTTACAACATTGAAGCGATTCTTCATCGTACGCGTCTTGAACGGAATCAACATCATCCCAATGGGCAACGTATCTCGAGCCTCCCCCTAACCCACACTATATTACGCTTCTCTGCTCAGAAAAAGTCTTTATCTAAACGCAGTTATCAATACAGCGGTATGCTCAACCCCTACTATGAGTATTCAGCAATAGTAAGAAGACACTCCCTGAAATGGCCGAATAACGCCAGAGTAGCTGTCATAGTAACGGTCAACTTCGAATGCTGGGATCTGCAGCCAAGGAGCTATGGAGGACCACCGATAATAGGCTCAGACCTGCTCCCACCAGATGCGCCTGATGTACCCAACTTCACGTGGAGAGAATACGGGCAGAGAGTAGGCATCTTCAGAATCGCCAACATGCTTGACAATCTAGGCATCAAGGCCTCCGTCACGCTAAACGCTCTAGCGGGAGAAAGATACCCAGTCATAATAGAAGAGATGAAGAAACGGGACTGGGAGTTCATTGCTCACTGCTACAAGCAGGATGATCTGATCCCTAAATTCAAAGGTGAAGAAGAGGAGAGGCAGTATCTTCAGAAGGTATTAGATACATTTAGGAAGGTGGTTGGCCATTCGTCTGAGGGATGGTTGTCTACAGGTGAACGTTCAACCTTAAGCACTCCCAAGATCCTCGCTGATTTCGGACTGAAGCATTTCAGTGACTACCAGAACGATGATCAACCATATTTCCTCAACCTTGGCAACAATAAGAGGCTTCTCTCGATACCATATACATCAGAGCTTAATGACTACCGGTGCATCAGAAGTGGCTTGCCGCACACAGCCCTCACGGACATCATAAAGGACGAGTTCGATGTCCTCTACGAGGAAGGCGCCGAGAACGCTAGGCTAATGAACATCGGCTTACACCCACATGTAAGCGGACGAGCCCACAGAATAAAGGCTCTAAGACCAGCCCTTGAATACATGAAGAACCGTAAAGGCGTCTGGTTCGCTCTTAGGAAAGACATCTACGATTGGTGTGTAATCAACCTAAACCCTAGTCCCGACAGTAATATGAACAGATAGCGAAACAAGGTGCACCGCAATTACTGCAACTAGATGCGTCAGAGTGAACCATAAATATGCCTAGTATCAGCCTTGAGGCTGGTGCAGTTACATGGAGTTTCTACCGATACGCCTACCCTTGGTCAAAGAGGGGGACGACTACGTCGGAATAATACTGGATGCTATGAAGAAGGAAGGCCTTGAGCCGAAGGACAACGACATACTCGTCGTGGCCAGCAAAGTTGTGTCTTCTGCCATAGGGCTCTTCAAGAAACTGGACGGACTGAAGATCTCCAAGAAGACCGAGGACTTCGTCAAGAAGAACAACATTGATCCTTCTCTGACCCCCAGAATAGAACTCTACCTCAGCGAGGCTGAAGATGTCTACGGAGGAGTAGCCTACAAGCAACCTAGTTTCATGATCCTCTGGACCAAGAAGAATAAGGCTCTCTCAATCAACGCCGGCGTAGACATAAAGAACAGCCCTCTAGGCTACGCCTCACTGGAACTGAGGAATCCACACAAAGTTGCGGATGACCTGAGGAAGGAGATTAAGAAACGAACCGGTAGGAGCATCGGAATCTTGATCACCGACAGCAACTGGTATCCCCTTAGAAACGGCTCAATCGGGTTCACAATAGGCGTTAGCGGCTTCGAGCCCTCCAAGGATTGCACAACGAGCAAAGACGGCAAGCCTATGGTCGACGTTTACGGCAGGCCCGTCCCCGTTGCAAGGCAATGTGTTTCTGATTGCGTAGCAAGCGGCGCTCTTCTCTTGATAGGTGAAGGTGGTGAAAGGGTTGGTGCAGTTCTAGCCCGAGGAGTACCTGTGACATTCGATGAAAAGGCTGATCCAAACATCCTTTATCTTAACGAGAATGAAGACACGATCCTGAATACCTTCCAGCCCTCAAACAGGGTCAAGACCAGGGAACGATACAAGGACTAAGCGTTTCCTATTTCTTGTTTGTCATGCTTAGCGTAACTTATGTCTAGGCATCTAAGGAGCCCTATTCTTTTTCTTTCTTCTATCACTTTCACACCTATAGTCTTTGATCAGTCTTGCGAAGATCTCGGTGTATGCGGCTAGCTCCTGATCAGTCAGAATCTTCTTGCTCTTCTTCGGCCAAGAAGGTGCCCTTAATTCGTTTGGGAGATACTTGTTGACAAAGTATGTCACTCCCTTGGCGATGATCGCGTTAGCTTCCGTAATTGAGTCTCTAAGCAAATCAGTGGGGGCGCATGACAGGTGGTAAAGCAGGTTACTCTCACCTATGCCGATTTGATCTTCGCCTATCTTCATGGCTTTGCCGCACTCAGCGCAAGTCGGCATTTGGACAAGATAAACGCAGGCTATCTATATGAGTATGGTGTCTAAATAGCCTCGGATTCTCAGATTTCTTTAATAGTGTCAGAACACAGTGTGTAAATAGAATGTCTAAGCCGAAGCGAAGCACAACCTTCACTCTGCGCGTAGACCAGGATATTCTTGATGCGTTGAAGGATGAGGCTGGAAGACAAGGTGTCAGCGCCAATGTGCTTGTCAACAAGCAGCTCCGCAAATACGTGGACTGGGGAAGATTCTCTGAACGCTACGGCATGATTAGTATATCTAAGAACGCTCTAAGGAGGCTTCTTCGAGTTATTCCTGATGAAACCCTTAGAGAGCTGGCAACTGAAGGAGGGCGAGAAGGACCCATAGATATTATCCTCTTCGTATGGGGTGAAGTAACCATGGAGAATGTCATCAAGCTACTTCACATATTTGCAGTGTACCACGGCATGGGAGATCTTGAGGAGCATGATGAGAACGGACGGAAACGGTTCGTATTTCACCACGACATGGGGCCTAAGCGCTCTATTTACATTGAAGCGTTCTTCAAATCCATGTTCAAATCGCTCTTCAACTACTCTCCTAAGTTTGAGACAACACATCGTACTGTGGCCTTCACCATATCACCATCAGAAATTAATGTGTCACGCTGAACTGTTTTCCTAGCTGTCTTTCAAAGAATAGGCAGGGAAAGGCAAACTTTAACTAATTTGCCAGCTCGCTGCAGAGGGAGAGAGATCTTCAAGTTGAAATTTGCCTTCGGTGGAGTTCATGTTTCAACCAATGTTCCTCACATAACCGATGTGATGACCGCTATCAAGCTGGGAGAGGAGTTGGGATTCGACATAGCCTTCTTGTCAGACAGGACGAGGGACACTTACATCAACTGTGCAGCAGGAGCCATGATCACACGGAAGATCCAAATAGGGCCGGGCGTGACGAATCCTTACACTAGGCATCCTGCAGTTACAGCTAGAGCCATAGCTACTCTGGACGAGTTGTCAGGGGGAAGAGCTGTCCTTGGCTTCGGAGCGGGCAACATGGTGGAGATGACACGGGACCTTGGATACGAGACTAAGAAGGGTTATGCCCGGGTTAGGGAGGCGTTGATCGTCATCAAGAGGCTGTTGAAGGGCGAAACAATAGATTTCGAAGGAGAGTTCTTCAAAGTTAAGGGCTTGAAGATGGGTATGAGTCCTCACCCGAATATTCCAGCATACATCTCTGCCCAAGGCCCTAGGATCATGGAGGTGGCAGGCGAAGTGGCTGATGTAGTCATGATCCCCTACACTCACCCTGAGATATTGAAAATGGTATTGGAGAAGATCAGGATGGGGGCAGAGAAGGCTGGTAGAAACTTCAGTGACGTAAAACTTCAGAGCTGGCTACCAGTATACATGACCGAGCATAGAAGCGATATCTACGAGACTCTTAGAGCATATGCAGCCCTAATGGTTTTGCTCTCCCCTGTGGAGTGGCTTTCTCCAATAGGTATTACACCAGAGAAGTATGATGTGATCAAGAAGGGTTACCAGAAGGGTGCTCACGTTGACGCAAAACTGGAGGCCGAGTACGCCAAGATGGCGAAGGAATACATCAACGACACGATTGTTGACACGTTTGTGATGGCAGGTAAGGCTCAGGATCTGGTCAACCGTGTTGAAGAGTTGAGGAAGATGGGGTTCAGCGAATTCGGCTTCTGGGTTCCTACTCCTGTGGCTGCGGAGAAGAGGCGTGTCATGGCTGACTTCGCTGAGAAGATAATGCCCAGATTCAAGTGACTTCTGCTTCTCAGATCAACTGGCCAAGCTGTATGGAGAATACTGTAGTTTCTGAAATGATGTAGAGACTATAGCTCTGCTGTGGGTCTTGTAGAACTCCTTTTGTATGAGTCGTCAAGCTGGAGTCCTTTGTCTCCGCTGTAGAATGGTAGGACCCACCTAACAATATAAATTTCAAGATCAAGATGCCACTTATTACGTAGTTATCAGAGCCTATGTAGCAGCAAAGCTTACCTTCTGAAGTCGAAAAGGCTGATTAGACTCCCAGCTAGTCTGATATCAATCTAATTCTTTTAACCGTGGCATATACACCTAGGGATTATGAAAGCTGTAGTCTTTGATGTCCATGGGGGACCAGAGGTGCTTCATAGTGCGGATGTAGAGAAGCCTGTCCTTGGATTCGGGGAAGCCGTTGTTCAGGTGAAGGCATGCGCATTGAATCGCCTAGATCTTTGGTTGAGGAAAGGTATCCCAGGGGTTAAGATTCCAATGCCCCATATCTTGGGCAGTGACATTTCCGGTGTGGTGGCTGAGACTGGTCTTGGTGTTGAGGGTTGGTCTAGGGAGGATGAGGTGGTTGTTGCTCCAGGGTTTGGTGATGGTACGTGCGAGGAGTGTTTAGCAGGTAGAGAGAATTATTGTGTTAACTACCAGATTATTGGTTACCGTACTAAGGGTGGTTACGCTGAGTTTGTTAGGGTGCCTGCGGCGAATCTTATGAGGAAGCCTTCGAAGCTGAGTTTCGTTGAGGCTGCGTCTATTCCCCTTGTCTTTTTGACTGCATGGCAAATGATGGTTGACAAAGCTCGGATCAGAATGGGGGAGACTATTCTTGTGGTTGGAGCTGGTAGTGGAGTAGGTGTAGCGGCTATTCAGATTGCTAAGCTGTTCAATTGTACTGTGGTTACTACAGTGAGTTCTGAGGAGAAGGCTGTGAAGGCGAAGGCTTTGGGTGCAGACTTTGTGATAAATAGGGGTGTGGAGGATGTGCAAGAGGTTGTTAAGCGTGTGACTTCTGGTAGAGGCGTGGATCTTGTTGTTGAGCATGCCGGTGCTGCGATCTGGGACACGGCTGTCCGTTCGCTGGGTCGTGGGGGGAGGCTGGTAACTTGTGGTGCAACTACTGGACCGCAGGTCTCTGTCGATCTTAGGTTTCTCTTTTCTAAGCAGCAGTCTATTATGGGTTCGTATATGGGTACTAAGGGTGATCTTGTCGATGTGCTGAGGCTTGTTGATAGGGGTGCGCTTAGGCCTGTGGTGGACAGTGTGTTTCCCTTGGAGAGGGCTGTTGATGCACATAGGAGGCTGGAGGCTGGGGAGAGTTTTGGTAAGGTTGTACTGACGTTAGACTAGTTGCACTCTTGTGACAAGCAGAATAAGAATGTCTCTATGGGCTACAGATGGTCTGCACAGGATTTTAATAAAACTCCGGCTACTTGGCTCATTGATGCAACCCATTATTGATTTCTTGATGCCTGCAAGAACCGGTAAGGCCGTGGTCGTAAACAAGGGCGAAGTACTAAGAATTATTGAAGAGGAAGGTAAGCAAGTTGCCGACGTTATTATTTTTAATGCTGACGACCACAAAGAGAAATTCGATCTGTCCCATACTGTCCGAATGAACTGCGTTAAGGGGATAGGAAACCTGAAGAAGGTCAAAGAATTGTATTCACAGCCTTCCCGCAGCAACATCATGTTCATCGTGATTGAAGATAAGGTAGGAGTACACGGACTTGTCACGGGTAACAAGTGCAGCAAGCCTCTATACAGGGTCAGAGATAAGCTTAGTACACATGACAATTGTCAGGATAATCTTTCAGAAGCAATCAGGCCATATGGTCTGACGGCAGACGATGTCGGAGACGTCTTCAATGTGTTCATGAATCTAGACGTCGATGACAGGAACATACCTATCATAAAAAGTCCAGTTAGCAAGAAAGGAGATTACATCGCCATGAAGGCTGAGATGAACTGTTTAGTCGCGATATCAGCTTGCCCTGGAGACACCCAGCCGACCAACGACTATCTTCCAAAGTCGCTAAGAATACAAGTGCTGCAATAGAAAGTCTTCAGGAATCCACTTTGAGGGATATGGTAAGGAGGTAACGTCAACGGAGATAAGGAAGGAGTTTTAACCCTTGGTTCATGGGTCGAAAGATTGCTACAGTCATATTGATGCATGATTGCGACGAGAATCCTTGCCACTTAGATAATGAAAGCCAGATCAAATGGATCCGGCAAAATCTGCCTATCAGCAAGCTTGAGTGGAACTGGAAGCTATTCGCAGTTAAAGTGTATGACGTGGGAGGTTCTGAGGAGCAGGGGAGAGTTGACGCTGTTCTCGGAGCGGTTAAAGCCAAGCTTGAAGGCGAGGGCGACAAATCCAAATAGGCGCAGATAGCTAATTTATTTCAGCGCTGAAAAAAGGCGGGAGCTGGGATGCTAGGGACACTATTCGAGAAGATATGGGACTCCCATGTGGTCTACGAGGAACAGGAAGGCCCATCCCTAGTCTATATAGACCGACATCTAGTCCATGAAGTCACTTCCCCTCAAGCCTTTGACGGACTCAGGGGATCCGGACGCAAAGTAAGAAGACCTGACCTAACTTACGCAACAGTAGACCACAATGTTCCCACCGATGACAGATCACTTCCATTCAAAGATCCTGTTTCGAAAGCACAAATAGACGCTCTGGAGAAGAACACCAAAGAGTTTGGGATAACGCTTTTCGGCCTCTTCAGCCCGTTCCAAGGCATAGTACACGTGATCGGCCCTGAACTGGGACTCACAATGCCGGGTCTAACAATTGTGTGCGGTGACAGCCATACCTCTACTCATGGAGCCTTCGGAGCATGGGCTTGGGGAATAGGTACAAGCGAGGTTGAACACGTCTTAGCGACTCAATGCCTATGGGTGGACAAACCCAAAACCATGGAAGTTAAGATTGTAGGCAATCCTACCAGAGGAATAACTGCAAAAGATGTAATCCTGTCAATCATAGGGAGAATAGGGACTTCAGGGGGCAACGGCTGTGTCATAGAGTATCGGGGAGACGCGATACAGGGCTTCTCCATGGAGGAGCGTATGACCATATGCAACATGTCGATCGAAGGGGGCGCAAGGGCAGGAATGATCGCTCCTGATGAGAAAACCTTCCAGTATGTCCGAGGCAGACAGTATGCACCGAAAAGCAGAGACTTCGAAGAGTTTGTTGAAAGATGGAGAGATCTGAAGACTGACGGAGGAGCAGTATTCGACAAAACCGTCACCTTAGACGCCAGCAAAATGGTTCCCCAAGTCACTTGGGGAACCAACCCCGGACAGGTAGTCGACGTAACTGGAAAAGTGCCTTACCCGGAAGACTTTCAGAGTTCTGATGATCAGAAGTCAGCTGCAGCGGCCCTGCAATACATGGGCCTGAAACCTGGGATGTCTATCACTGACATCAAGGTTGACCGAGTCTTCATAGGTTCCTGCACCAATGCTAGAGTAGAAGACCTTGTTGAGGCTGCTAAGATGGTGAAGAACCGTAAGATTGCTCCAAGTGTTAGAGCTATGGTTGTACCTGGGTCTCAGACAGTTAAGAAGAGGGCTGAGGAGCTGGGTCTAGCAGCAGTATTCAAAGAAGCAGGTTTTGAATGGAGAGAATCCGGCTGCAGCATGTGCCTAGGCATGAATCCTGACATCCTTGCTCCAGAGGAACGATGCGCCAGCACCTCGAATCGTAACTTTGAGGGGAGGCAGGGGCGAGGAGGACGAACGCACCTAGTCAGCCCCGTCATGGCTGCAGCAGCCGCTATCGAAGGGCACTTCGTGGACATCAGGGAATGGGGCGTTTGAAGAAAAGATTGACTGTAGGAGTAGATTAGCGAATGGAACCCTTCACAAGACTGACAGGTAAAGTAGCGCCATTAGATAGAATAAACGTAGACACGGATCAGATAGTTCCTAAGCAGTTCCTTAAGCTGATTCAACGCACAGGCTTCGGGAAATTCCTCTTCTACGACTGGCGATTCGACCTCCAAGGCAACCCGAAGGCTGAATTCGTCTTGAATAATCCTCGTTACCAAGGCGGTAAGATCCTCCTAGCTAGGAGAAACTTCGGATGCGGCAGCTCTAGGGAGCATGCGGTATGGGCCATACAGGACTACGGGTTCAGAGCAGTTATCGCACCCTCTTTCGCGGACATCTTCCATAACAACTGTTTGAAGAACGGTATTTTGCCCATTGTTCTGCCTGATGAGCAAGTAGACAGACTCTTCAAAGAAGTTGAGGCAACCGAGGGCTACAGCTTGACAATTGACTTGGTTGATCAGCAAATTTTCAAGCCTAACGGAGAACGGCTGCCATTTACCATTGATGCTTCCAACAAGAAGCGCCTAGTGGAAGGCCTGGATGACATTGCTCTGACTCTGAAGAAAGAGGAACTAATCAGATCGTACGAAGAGAAAAGGGGGAGCTTAAACAGGGTTCACGCACAACTACATCAGTTTTAGCATATGCCTTACGTTACAATTATTTGCAATGATTCCACGGAATCTGTGAATTGTATTCAAACGTGTGCGCACGGCTTATATTACACGAATTTGTAGGGCTATGTGAAGAGGTTTGCAGAAAGCAGTTACCCACCAAGCTGAGGTTGAAGAATGGATACCAACTGTCTGCGATATGTGCTACAACTCCTGCACCATTAATGTAAAAAAAGTTAACGGCAAAGTGATGAAGGTAGAGGGATTACCTGGCGCACCCCCCAACTTCGGAGTCATATGCGCCAAGGGCAACGCTGCGATCATGAACCTCTACAATCCTCACCGAATAACCAAACCTTTGATGAGAACAAACACTGAGAAGGGAACCGACATTGACCCCAAGTGGAAAGAGATTTCTTGGGACGATGCTCTCAACATCATAGTTGAAAAATTCAAGAAGGTTAGGGCTGACGACCCGAGGAAGCTTATAGCGGCAACTTTTGACACGTATTCCTTTGTACCTCTGAGAGCCTTCCTCTCAGCCTACGGGACACCCAACTTCACCGCAGGGCCAGCAGGATACTTCTGCGGAAACGGAGTCCACCCCGTAGCCTACACAATGACAGGTTCTCTTGACGTGCATCCAGATCTGAAATACTGCAACTACTTCATGCTCTTTGGAAACCAGTTCGGGTTCGTAACCAACGCCAACGCCATGCCCCTATCCCTCGAAATGGCCGACGCCAGAACAAGAGGAATAAAGATCGTGACAGTAGACCCCGTTTTATCTAATGCAGCAGCTCAATCCGACCGCTGGGTCCCAATCAAACCAGGAACCGATGCAGCCTTCGCCTTAGGGCTAATCAATGTCCTCGTCAACGAAGTAGGGATTTACGACAAACAGTTCCTAGCGAAGCACACTAATGCTGCCTACCTAGTGGGACCAGACGAATACTACGTCCGTGACCCAGACGGCAAGCCCATGATGTGGGATCCGAAGGAAGGCAAACCCATGCCTTATGATACTCCTGGCTTCGATGACCCTGCTCTCGAAGGCAGCTACACCGCCAACGACATGCCTGTCAAAACAGCCTTCCAGATCTTCAAAGAACACGTAGCCAGCTACACTCCAGAAAAAGTTGAGCAGATAACAGGAGTTCCAGGTCAAACCACTAGGACAGTCGCAAAGGAGTGGGGTGAATCAGCCCAAATCGGCAAAACCATCACAATAGATGGCAAGGTGCTGCCCCATCGTCCCGTTTGTGCCACTTGGTATAGAGGAGCAATAGCTCATAAGCACGCGATGCACTCAGGCCTAGCAATAGCCCTCCTCAACGTTATCGTAGGCGCGGTAGACGTGCCTGGCGGTCTTCTCAACGCGAATTCAGCTGGGCCCTTTGGTTTCCCGAAGGACGGTCCCGACGGAATCCTCACCCCCGGCAACAAGTATTCCCACATGAGGTACCCCCACCCATATTCTAAGCCCAAGGAACCTGAAACCCTTGAGCTAGTGGAGCTCTTCCCTGTATCCGTGTATGCAAGAGCCATGCTGTGGCTTGGAGTCCTCGAACCTGACCGCTTCAAAATACCCTACAAGCCTGAGATCTTGATTCAATGCCGAACCAACATGATAGCAAACACAGCTGACCCTCAGGTCATGGGTGAAGCATTCAAGAAGGTCCCCTTCATACTCTCCTTCGCTGACCACCACAACGAGTCCACTCAGTTCGCAGACATTGTTCTACCAGATACCCATTCGATGGAGAGACTTGTCCCCATGGCCATGAACCCCTATGTGCAGTTCAGAGCTGTTCCACTGCCAGGAGGTCAGTGGGCCTTCAACCTGCAGCAGCCCATAGTGGAGCCTTTGGGAGAATCAAAATACTGGATAGAGGTTCTCTTTGAGATAGCTGAGCGAATGGGTATGCTCAGCGAGGTCTACGCCGTAATGAACAGTGCAGGCCACTTCACCAAGCCCTACTCCCTAGATCTGGACAAGAAGTATACTTGGGAGGAGATCTGCGACAGATGGCTCAAGTCATGGTTCGGAGAAGAGCACGGCTTGGAATACTTCAAGAAGCATGGCTACTTGAACTTCAAGAAGAGAACTGTTGAAGAGCTTTACCCGAAGACGTTCCACAAAGGTAGGATACCTATCTACTTCGAGCATTTCAAGCGGGCAGGCGAAGACCTCAAGAAAGTCACCGATCGAATGGGGCTAGACTGGGACACCTCAGACTACACGCCTCTCCTAGACTGGAAGCCCTGCAGATCCCATGAGGTGAAAGACCCTGAATTCGACCTCTGGATGGTGAACCACAAGCTCACCTTCTTCACATTTACCTTCTCCGCGGAGAACCCGTGGCTCAACGAGATGTGTGACCGTGACGGCAAAGTCTTCAACGTAGGTATCAACGCTGAAACAGCTGGGAAGAAGGGCATAAAGAACGGAGACCTCGTATGGCTTGAGACCCCCTACGGCAGAAAGGCAAAGGCAGTAGCACGGTTAACTCAGGGTATCCACCCTGAAGTAATCTCTGTGCCAGGGGTATTCGGAAGGTGGATGACGGGCAACCCTGAGATCAGAGGCAAAGGCGTCCACTTCAACTCCATGATCTCCTACGCCTTCGAGGACATGGACAAAGTGTCAGCGGCCCTAGATGCGTGCGTTAAGATCAAGATCTATAAAGCTTAGAGCAGTGCACAACTTGGATGTTACCGTAAAATATTTCGGTTTAATCCGCAGTATTGTAGGCAAGAAAGAGGAGACCGTCAGCCTACCAGAGGGCTCAAACGTGAAACTGCTCTTTGCCAAGCTCATATCGAAGTACGGTGAGCAGTTCAGGGATCTGGTGGTGGACATGGACGGTGAGCTGACCTCCGAAGCCATAGTGTTGCTGGACGGCGAAGATGTGCGTAACCGAGACCGCTTGGATACCAAGCTCGAAGACAGCAAAGAAGCCCATCTAGTAGTGGTCAGTCCGGCTGCCCTAGGCGGAGCCTGCTAGCTGGGGAATCTTCACATCCAGTTGCCTTTGGCGCCGGCTTTCACGACGCTTAACCGATTCTCTGAGTGGTGTATCTGGACTGAGAAGAGCCCCCTGATGCTTGAGACGATCATCGGGTCATGGGCACTCGGATTGAACAGGTATAGGGCCGTGATCCTAGGGGTGGAGAATAGTTCAGATACGTGGGCTAGGAAGCTGTAGGTCTGCTCGTTACCCATACTTATTATTAGATCTGAGATGATGTCTAATACCACTGAGATCTGAAGATTGGGGTTGGCGTTGATTGCCTTGTTGACTGCGTCTAAGATAATGGATCTGTCGTTGTAGGGTAGAAGTATCTCTCTGCTGGATTTGCCTTCCTTTGGAAAGGTTACTGTGGGCGTCAACGCGAAGGATCGGATGTTTGACTCGTTTGACACCGCTAAGTGAAGGGGGCTTGTGCTACGGGTTATCAGAAGAACCTCAGAGCTGCCTGACTCTGCAATGAAGTCTTTGACGCTTTCTACATAGAAGCTAGATGGGTCGAATTCTAGAAGCATCTTCTTTCCGAGGATCAAGTGATGCGCGACTCCTAGACGTGTTGAGAAAAGATTACTGTTTCCTGGAGGAATCTTGGTTCGACCAGTTTGATCCAAGAAAGTTTCGATGACTGTGGTCTTCCTGAAGAAGTAGGCGATAGCCAACCAAGGAACGGCGGCCAACAGGTTTCCTAGGGCTGCTGTCTCTAATCCCAGAGAAACCAGGTATATTTTGAAGAAGTAGAGGAATACGGCTATCATCACCCAAGAGATGGGCAGGACAAGTAGGGCTCTGGCTGCAAGTTGGGAGTGGACTTGCCTGCTCTTGAGCATCATGACCCTAGCTGGGTAGGCGATGAATCCCAGCATGGCTCCAAATAGTCCTATGGAATACCAGTCGTCAAACACGGTGTATACGGGGTTGCTGAAAGAAGCTTCATTGTGTCCGAACGAAAAAGGCCTTAACAGCCATGCAATTATGCTGAGGGTGACCAGATATATGCTGTAGGTAGCAAGTGGACGATTCAGGTTTCTCTCAGATTTGAAGGCGTTTAGGAAGGTTGTCTTAGGGCTGGATACGCTTGTTTTTCCGATGACTGTTGCAGCTACGGTTAGAGGTATGATTGCTAAGAGGGCGGTGGAGGTTGACGCCGCTGTCAACACGGAGTTTACCATCTGAGCACTTATGAAGTCTCTGAGAAACTCTATGATCAAAGTCGTTGCCATGAGCAGATGGCCGGCTATTAGGAATAGCTGCACGGGTCTAAAGTAGGAGCCCCTCTGTCTGATCAGCAATGCTATGGTTATGGCTATGAAGGGGAACGCTGAGCCGTTCAGCACTACGGGTAGAACATCAACCAACTAGCCAACAGCCACCTATGATTTTGCGACTACACCCTAGATCCTTGCGTCCAACTCCATCTGAAAGATGGGCGTGACTGCAAGGTCAATGCCCATTAGACCCAAGGTGGCTGGCACTAGGTCCTGCATGAAACGCCGGAAAGTTAAGTTGGTATTTAGTTTTTCTGCAGGAAACGCGGTAAACGGTCTACGGTTCACAAACACAAAGAATACGGCATAATCCATTACTTTAGCGCACTCGGCGTATCTTTACTTGGGTCGCATTAGCGAGGCTGTGCTTGCAGTGTTTCCTTTGTTTTATGGGGGGTCAGCGGCCTGCTAGACCGTAGGGCTCCAGCAGGTTTTTCCATTTTGAGACGGCCTTCTGCCTCTGTTCTGGGGTTATGGCGTTTACAGGTGGAAACTGTTTGATCCACTCGTAGGGTCTTACAGCCATTATTATGGCTCTGCTGTTGGTAATATCTCCTTCATCCTTCTGTTTCGGTGTCATGCGTGGATCAATATACGTGCTCCAAGCCTTTCTGATGATGTCTATGTCAGTAGCAGGGTCGGATCTGCTTGCAATGGCCCAGACTACCTCATCCAGATTCGTTGGATCAATATCCTCATCGACCACAACCACGTAGCGCCCAAGGTATGCTCCTGTTCTTCCACCCATGGCTACTAGAGCTGCCTGCTTGGCGTGACCGTGATACCTTTGTTTCAAAGAGATAACGATGAAGGGCATGCCTCCTCCACTTGCACTGCTGCTGGCATAGGTCCAGACGCCGTGAATATCGGGGACACCCATCTTCTCCAAGTTATCCCAGATAGAGGCTGCGCCGAAGGGAAGTCCCAGTATGCGCAGATGAGGCTTTAGTGGCGGGGAGCCTGCTATGATAGGGTCGTTCCTATACATTACTGATCTTACTTTGATGACGGGTTCGTCGCGGGCGCCGTGAGCGTAGTAGCCTGGCCACTCTCCGAATGGTCCCTCGATTTTATGTTCTACTTCTGGGGGCGGTATTTCGCCTTCGATGGCTATTTCAGCTGCGGCTGGTATGGGTAGACCTGTGAGGGGCCCTTTTACGACCTCTGCTGGCGCTCCTCTCATCCATCCTGCGAAGTCTAGTTCCGAGGAGCCGTAGGGCACTGCGAATGCTGCTGTAATCGCAATAGTTGGGTCTTGGCCGAAGCTGACTGCAACGGGGCAGCTCTTTCCTTTGGCCCAGAACTTTTCTCTGATGATCCTGCCGTGGTGACCTGGCGAGATGTAGATTCCTAGGGTGTTGCGGTCGTGTACTTGGCAGCGGTATGTTCCTAGGTTAACCCAGTTCAGGTCAGGATCCTTCATTACGACTGCGTCTGAGGTGCCTATGTAGTATCCTCCGTCCTGTTCATGCCACATGGGTGATGGAAACTTGAGCAGGTCTACTTTGTCGCCCTGCTCAACGTTTTCAAATATGGGGCCGTCTGAAACTTCTTTGGGCGGTATGGGTTTAGTATCTTTGATTCTTTCCTTCCACATTTTGACAAGCTCGATTTTGCCTGCGTTGGGAGGAAGTCCTACGGCTAAGGCGGTTCTGCGGTGATCTGTGAGGATGTCTGAGGCGACTCTAAAGCCTTTTTTGTAGCCCTTTATATTGTCAAACAGAAGTAGGGGATGCTCGTTGCGCTCAGCAAAGATTTCCGTAAGAGATCCAATATCATTATCCCTGTCAGCTCCTTCTATGAATTCGAGCTGACCCATCTCTCTAACTTTTTCAATAAACTCTCTGAGATCCTTGAAGGCCATGGATCCAAGCTGCATGAAACGAGCTATAAATTCGTTAAGAAATGTGGTTCCTGATAATTCATCGGGATATTGGGCGTCCTCTGATTCTGATACGTCTTATCGGCATTTAAGTAGCCCCCTAGCCGTTTCCCACCCGGTGTAATCTCCTACGAGTTGTCGGCACTATGTGACTTATGGTTTGTATATTATGCTTCCAGTTTCCTTGAGAACCTGAAGACCTGAAACCTTAGCTCTTGACTCAAATTCTCTTGAAGCCAGTTTCGTCATAAATAACTGTAGAAATGATTTCTTTAGCCTCCTCTCTTCTGCAACGAAATCAAAGTTTTCTCTGATTAGAGGTGCGAAGTTCAACTCGCCTGTTTTGGCTGCATTTCTTATGCCGAAGCCTGCGTCCGCTTCTCCATCCAGGACTGCCTTTGCGACATCAACGTGAGACTTTACTTCGACAGAATATCCTTTGATTTTGCTAACCGTCTCTTTGAACCTTAACCCCCTCTTCTCGACTTCTTTCCTCAAGAATGTGTCCAATAGGGTTCTTGTCCCTGAGCCTAGTGTTCTATTCACTATTCTAACATCTTTTCTCAATAGATCAGAGACCTGCAGTATTTTCTTGGGATTACCTTTGTTCACTATGAAACCCAGTTCGCGCACATAACCGCGGATCAGGACAGCTCGATCAGCAATCCAAAACTTCTTCAGAAAAGGAATGTTATATTCACCTGTCTCTTCATCAAAAAGATGCACCCCGGCCACATCTGCCTCGCCAAGCATTATGGCGCTTAGACCGCCTGACGAGCCAACTCTAACAATATCGTAAGTAAATTCTTTCTCTTTCAGCATCATCTTTGTCAGAATATCGATGCCAACACAATCGCTACCGATGACAGTGAAGTCAGGCAGTTTGACTTTGGTCTCAAAAACATCTTGCCGGGTATGGCTGAAGTCAGAGCCTGAGAGGAATCTTTGTGTCCGTTCTTCGAGTTCGTGGAACTGTCTCAGAATTTGTAGTCCTTCTTCTGTGAGTCTTGCTCCGCCTCCGTGTTCGCCTCCTTTCTTAGCCTCGACAAGAGTTTTTCCAATGATTTTCTCTACGTTGTCAATCGTATTCCAAGCGTAGGCGTAAGATATGCCGAGGGATTTGGATGCTGCCATGAAAGAGCCTAGCTTCCGTATTCCTTCAAGGATCTGAGCCTCATTCTTACCGATTATGCGTTGGCTGTCTCGTTCCAGCCAGACATGGAACTTGGGTTCCAGCTTCTCCAAATCGACTTACCTCGTCAGTAATCGATATACTTATAAAAATATATTACCCGATATATTGGATAGAATATAACGATGAATCATAAGGTTATGGTTGCCTTAACCTTTGGCTTCATCAGTGTGATACTAGTCGTCTTCGCATATTCAAACATTAATCCCACCAAATCTGAGAGACTTGTCATAGCGACTACCACAAGCACAGTAGACACCGGCTTAATGGACTACATTAATCCCTCCTTTGAACGCAAGTTTAATGCAAAGATGACTTGGCTCTACTTGGGCACTGGGCAAGCCATGGCAGTTGCAGCGAGAGGTGATGCCGATATTCTGCTCGTCCATGACCGGGTCAAAGAAGACGCCTTCGTAAAGTCTGGAAACGGCACTCACCGTGCAACGATCATGTACAACGATTTTGTAGTCATAGGCCCACAGGAAGATCCAGCAAGAGCCAAGGGGCTTGCTGATGCCATGAAAGCCTTCAGTAGAATTGCTGAAGCTGGAGAGGAGGGTAAAGCAGTATTCATATCGAGAGGAGACAAGTCTGGAACCAATGCATTGGAGCTAAGACTCTGGTCGAACGCGGGGATAAACCCTAGAGGGAAACCTTGGTATTTTGAGGCCGGGCAAGGTATGGGTCCAACGATTCGCATCAGTAATGAAAAGCAAGCATACAGCGTCAGCGACAGAGGGACATGGGGGAAACTAAGAAGTGAAATGAAAGACGCTTTGAGGATGCAACTTCTAGTCGAAGGCGACAAGGCTCTGCTCAATCCTTATGGACTGATCCTCCTCAACCCTGAGAAGTATCCTAACGTCAACTCAAAACTAGCGGAAAAATTCTTTCTCTTCATGATCTCAGAGGAGGGGCAGGCTCTAGTAGAGAGGTTTGAAGTAGGTGGCGAACGACTTTTCTTCCCCGTCTTCGGCAAACCCGAGTCGATCAGCCTTCCATCAGAGAAGGAAGAGGTTCAATACTGGGTTCAAAGGCTTAGGGAGAATGGGTTCAACCCTCCCAGCTGGGTTTAGCTTGACACGACTCAATGTGCCGCGTGCAGACCACATAGCGTAGGCAGGTGGATTATTTGCCGGGATGGGAAGAGCTCCTATACGGCGTGTTTAGAGCCCTACAACTAATACTTTCAGGCGACCCTGAAATAATGAGGATAATTCTGCTCTCACTCAGAGTTTCAGGCATTGCCACACTGCTAGGTGCATGCATAGGCATCCCCATAGGCGCAGTGATAGCGCTGAGAACATTCCGAGGAAGAGGTCTTGTAATAAGCCTGATTAACACGCTGATGGGGTTGCCTCCGGTATTTGTGGGACTTGTCTTCTACATTGTACTGACGAGCTATGGGCCCTTAGGCTTTCTTCATCTGCTCTATACTCCTGAAGCTATGATACTTGCCCAACTAGTCATGGTGGCTCCTCTTACGGCTGGTGTAACCTTAACATCTGTTTCAAGCATTGATCTCAGGTTAAGGGAAGCAGCCGTATCTCTTGGAGCAGAGCCTATTCAAGAGACCAAGATAATTTTGGTGGAGGCTAGACTAGGCTTGCTAACGTCACTGGTCGTAGGATTCGGGGCAGCAATATCCGAAGTAGGGGCCATAATGATCGTGGGTGGAAACCTGCTGGGCTACACTAGGGCGCTGACAACGGCAGTCGTCCTCCTAACGAACCAAGGTGAATTCGTAGATGCCATAGCCTTGGGGTTGGTCCTTCTGGGACTGGCCTTCTCAATCAACTTACTGCTCACGTATCTGCAGGTAAGAAGCGGATCAGGTCTCTTCGCTGCCTCATTTAGTAGATCGTCGCGATCAAGGCAAGGAGGCAACGCGTAGCTTTGACTATACTGACGGTCGACGGTGTATCGAAATCGTTTTCTGAGAAGGAAGCTCTGAGAAGAGTTTCTTTTAGTGTTGAGGAAGGTGAAGTGTTTTCTCTAATAGGTCCCAGCGGCTCTGGAAAAACCACTCTGTTGAGGCTGATTGATCTTATAATTCACCCCGATGATGGACACATATTTTTTGATAACGTGGACACCGAGGGCGGTGACAAACATAGAAGGGTGCTCAGAAGGCGGATGGGAATGGTCTTCCAATATCCTGCTCTCTTCGACTTGACGGTCTTCGACAATGTGGCTATGGGGCTGAGGATACGAGGCTACCCAGCAGGCGAGGTCTTAGAGAAGGTTCAGGAAGTCCTAAGTCTTGTCGGTCTCTCAGGATTAGCTCGGAGAAGGGCTAACACGCTTTCAGGAGGAGAGGCTCAAAGAGTGTCTCTGGCAAGGGCTCTTGTAACCGAGCCCAAGATGCTTCTTCTAGACGAACCTACTGCGAATCTAGATCCGAGGAATGTCTCAATCATGGAAAGGATAGTGGAACAGATCAACCGTGAGTCAAAGGTCACTGTGATATTGGCCACCCATAATCTTCTCCAAGCAAAGAGACTGGCTAACAGGGTAGGTTTCCTCTGGGAAGGAGAACTAGTAGAGGCTGGTGAATGCGAGCAAATGTTCCGGAACCCGAAGGATGGGAGGACCGCTGCATACATAGAAGGAAAGACTGTGTATTGATCTGACGTAGTCATATTTTGTTTGATCCTAATTCTCATCGATGCCAGAGACACGATGTTCATACTTGCACAGGATCAGCCGATGGGGGAGACAACTTAAAGACAGGTGTTTGCCACATAAATATCGGTGCAGACGGAGGTCCCGTAGATGAGCGAACAAGAGCTTCCCCCCTCAGACAGACTACTTCTAATGATGCATAACTTGGGTGTGATACATGAAAAGGCGAGCAAAACGCTTCACGACCTCAGCCAGATTACCAAACTCTCCTTGGAGCAGCTGACTGAGATCCTTAGTAGACACGAAGAATCAGGCTACTTGGAAACCTTCACAGATCAGGAAGGTTCGAAACGCTACTTCTTGACGGGCCGGGGCATCATCAGGGTATGCTCAGTATTCACTTAAAGTGAGTCACTGTGCCCCTAAGCCTAGCGTTGCTTACCTGGGAGTTTCCACCTAGAATCGTCGGGGATATGGCGTATTACGCTGAGCGGCTTGCGGAAGAGTTGGCTAGGAAGAAGGTTGATGTAACTGTAGTAACATTTCATGAGGCTCCGTATGCGCGGGAAGAGGTTTCGGATCGCCTTGTGGTTCATCGGGTTCCCAACCCCGTGGGCCCCCATGTGTCTGTGGTGACGTGGGCCCTCAGCCTTACTGCCGAGGTTCAACGAATCTTATCCAATGTTCTTTACGATGAGTCTAGGCGAATTGATCTTGTTGACGTTCACGAGTGGCAGTTTGTGGTGGCTGCTGTAGGTCTGAAGAAGGCTTTTGGTCTCCCCTTCGTCATTACTTTGCACAGCTTGGAGGCACAGCGATCTAACGACTCTTCTTCTCCCTTGAGCAGCTGCATAAACGGCCTTGAATGGCTAGGCACCTATGAGTGTCAACTTCTAATAGCAAAGTCTCCTTCAATGAAGAGTGAAGTAGAGCGGGTTCACAAACTCCCGTCATCAAAGATCCGGGTTGTTGCGCAGAATCCTCAGTCTTGGCTGAAGCAGACTCTCCAAACCTACCAAGAGGCATTACGGCTCCATCCATCCGGGGGTTGAAGAGCTTTGGCTGAACCGGGAGTCATGATGCTGAGCTGGGAGTTCCCGCCCCGTATCATAGGCGGAATAGCACCCCACGTCAACAATCTGTCCAGAAACTTGGTTCGAAAAGGCACCCGTGTCCATGTTGTCACATGTGACTATCCGGGAGCACCTGAATACGAGGAAGTTGAAGGCATCAAGGTGCATCGGGTTGACGCCTACAAGTTTCCTACACCGGACTTCGCTACATGGGTATCTATGATGAACGTAAACTTGAGTATTAAGGCAGCCGAGATCATGAAGACCCATAAAGACGAGATTCGGCTTCTCCACGCTCACGACTGGCTTGTAGCAAACGCCTCCATAGGGCTCAAACACATGTTCCGCGTACCGCTGATAGCAACGATGCATTCAACAGAGTATGGTAGGAGAAGGGGGATCCACAACGATTACCAGCGAATGATCAGCTCGACAGAGGCGTGGCTTACAAGAGAAGCTTGGAGAGTCATATGCTGTAGCAACTACATGGCTTCAGAAGTATCGAACGCCCTCTCTGTTCCGTCTAACAGAATAGATATGATACCGAACGGCGTCAATCTGCAGGTCTTCGAAGGAGAATACGGCAGAGAAGCCTTCAGAGCCAAGTTCGCCTTGCCCAGCGAGAAACTGGTGTTGTTCGTGGGTAGGCTTGTTCATGAGAAGGGGGTTGGAATGCTGGTGGACGCCATACCAAGGATTCTTCAGCGAGTTGATGCCAAGTTTGTGATTGTGGGTGAAGGCTATTTGAAGGAACAGCTTCTCGCAAGGGTCGAGGAGCTAGGAGTTACCCATAAGACGTTCATCAGCGGCTTTTTGGACACATCAACTGTCAAACACTTGTTCCGCACTGCAGACGTATGCGTTGTGCCTTCTCTATACGAGCCGTTTGGGATAGTGGCTCTCGAAGCCATGGCAGCGAAGAGTACTCTTGTTACCACTGGAAGCGGGGGATTGGGGGAGATAGTCGAACATGACAAGCACGGAGTGGTGGTTTATCCTTCCGCTGAATCCATAGCTTGGGGCGTCACCAGAGTCTTGGTTGATCCTGCTTACGCTGACCGTCTTAGGCAAGCTGCCTACGAGAGAGTCACATCAGCTTATCGGTGGGACAACATCGCGTCTACGACCCTCGAAGTCTATCGCCGCGTAACAGCTGAATATGTTGCCGGTCAGTGGAAGCCTAAGCAGCGGAATCTTGTCCGACCGGGAGGCACAAGCTTTTGAGCAACTGTTTTCAGGCGAGTCGGTGAGCCATGAAGATCGGATTCTTGGTATGGGAGTATCCACCTACCATTGTGGGTGGATTAGGTACCTACGCGGAGAACATTGCTCCGACATTCGTCAAGATGGGTCATGATGTCACTGTCCTGACACTTAACCGGGGTTCGGGTCTGAAGACAAGGGAGGTGATGGAAGGCGTAGAAGTGCATAGACCAATCATCGCCGATGGCAGCAGCGTGTTCCCCCTGATAGTGTCGGAGAGCGTTAAGCAGTGGGGTGCTGGTATCAGATTCTTCAGCGATATAGCTCTCTACAACCTTCTCTCCGCCAGCAAGCTCCTCAATGACTTGATGCTCAAAGAGGGATACAGCTTTGACGTAGTCTGCTTCCACGACTGGCTTAGCAGCATAGGCGGTCTTATGGTCAAAGGCAACTCCAAGATTCCATGCGTCTTCCATGTCCACTCGACTGAGTGGGGAAGAACAGCGGGTAGATGCTCAGACACCGTCCTCCGACTGGAAGAAACAGCTGCCCAAAGAGCTGATCGCGTCATAACCGTGAGCAACGCGATGAAGGAGGACTTGGCGAACCACAGTTGGGACAAAGAAAAAGTCGATGTTGTCTGGAACGGGGTGGACCCGCAGCGTTACAGCCCCGATAGATACGGTGACGAAGCTAAGAGTAAGGTGCGTGCAAGATACGGAGTCAAAGCCGATGAGGCGATGATCCTGTTTGTCGGCAGGCTCATCACTATCAAGGGTGTTATGAACTTGGTTCAGGCCATGCCACAGGTGTTAAAGAGCTATCCGAAGAGCAAGCTAGTTATTCTAGGTCAAGGTGAGCTTGAAGAAGAGGTCGTCAGAACAGCTTCAAGGCTCGGCGTATCTGACGCTGTCAAGGTCCGCTTCCAATTCGTGTCAGAGGATGAGAGAATCATGCATTACGCGGCTTCTGATCTCTGTGTCTTCCCATCGACCTATGAGCCCTTCGGAATAGTTTCCTTGGAAGCCATGTCTATGGGTAAGCCTGTTGTGGTAGGAGCCAGCGGGGTAGTGGGCTTCAGAGAACAGATAGTCCCGAACGGACAGGAGCAGTGCGGGATCCATGTGGATGGATCAAGCTCCAAAGACATAGCGTGGGGCATACAGGAAGCTCTCAGCGACCCTAAGCGAGCCAAAGCTTGGGGATTAGCAGGGAGAAAGCGGGTTACACAGTTCTTCACTTGGAACCGAGCTGCTGAAGAGACCCTGGGGATCTATCAGAACGTGGTTTCTAGGGGTTCTGCGTCGCAGTAGATCTACTTGCTCCTGATTCTGGGGTTTTCCTTGTTCAGCGTAAGATGACGGCTAACAACTCCGTGAAGATTCTTCCTAAGCTTCTCGGTCTCAACCCTCTTTGTCTTGATCCTCTTGATTTTAGCTGCCAAAGCAGGGTCTCTGAGACTATGTTCAGCCCAGGCTACAAAGTCTCCACGAGTAATGTGAAAACTGATGCTTTCAGAAGGCGCCTTCAGAAGTTTGTCAGCTAGCCCCATGAGGCTGTAAGCAGTCAATCCGGTGAACCCTTCCTCTCCCTCCGCATTGTAGAATCTGAAGCCTTCGTTAGCGGCAAAGGTAAGCTTCCTCACCTTCTCCTCAAAGTCGAAGAAAGCAGTCTGCGCAGCCACAAAAGCATCCATAGGATCCTTGTAGGGACTGAAGTACGAGTGAACCTGCCCAGGTCCACCAGAACCAGTAAACATGTAATAGAGATGATCGCTGATCTGGAAACACCGCCACAGCTTTAACAGTCCTTCGTTACGGGATTCTTTCACCAAATCCTCCAAGTTCAAGACACCTGTGTAGTATGCCCACTGCAACGCGTTGCCCAACCAGCTGCTCGTCGTCCTCTCAATATCAGCCCAGGATACTGTTCCAGTTCCTTCGGGAACATCGATCTCGCCTGTAGGCGAATGCTTGGACAGGATTTCCGAAGGGGTAGCCATAGCCAAGTTCTCCCGATTAGAGATCTCTTCTGGGAGATGCTTCAGAAATTCATGGATACCTGTCTCAGGCCAGTGGTGCTCACCGAAGGTTTCGTAGTCGGGGAAGATGCAGATGTATTGACCGGGAGTGGCCTCAAGCCATTGAGCGTACTTGTCTGCTGTGAGGGGGAATTCGCTCCACCACTTGGCTGAGAACCTGAAGCCGATGTCATCGGTCAACTTGTAGTTGCGGAGAATCACTTTCAGCTTGGAGTTTCCTTTCGCAGTGTACAGGTAGTTCGGAGACCGTGTGCCTAGGATTTTTTCTGTGCCTTCGGTGCATATGGCTTCGAAGCCGAGTTCTTCAACGCGGCTGGCCACATTATTGTTGTAGAGAAGCTCGGTGTTTTCGAAGACTAGGGGTCTGAATCCTAAGAGTTCTTTGACCAGTTCTCGGTGGGTTTCAACTTGTTGGGTGAATTCTGCGCCTCTCGGATACAGGCTGCTCAGAGAATGATAGTAGGTTTGGCCGAGGAATTCAACGTTTCCTGTTTCGGCCAGCTGCTTGAAGCTGTTCAACACGTCTCTTCCATACTTCTCGCATTGCTCTAGGAAGACTCCTGAGAGGCTGAAGGATACTTTGACCTGTTTCTTTCCACGTTTATGCGAGTCTATAATGTCTAAGAGTATCTTGTTGGAAGGCAAGTAGCATTTTCTGCTGGCCCGCTGAAAGATCTCTCTGTTAACATCGTTGTCAAAGTAGTGGTCTAAGAGTTCTCCTGCGGAGAGTTTTCTGAAGGCTCTTCTCCCCCAGAAGAAGTCTCCTCGGATCCTGAAGGGCTGGTGCACCTCGAAGATCATGAGAACATCAGTCAAGCTACGTTACCTGCTCCAAGATACGTTCACAACAAACAAAATAAAGGTGGCTCTCTTTTTGCTCAACACAGGTTTGTTAAAGAGATTTGGATCTTAATGATCTAAGCGTAATTATCCCTGTCGGCGGGGAGGCTAAGCGTCTTAAGCCTCTTACTGCAGAGGTCTCCAAGGCGGTTGTCAGGATCTTTAACAGACCTGTGGTGGAGTTCGCTTTGGCCCAGCTGGCTCTTCAGGGGGTCAAGAACTTCATCTTTGGTGCGAAGGGTTACATTAACTACAAGAGTCTCTTCGACGATTTCAGAGAAGGCATAGGTTTCTCAGCTGAATACGGTATTTCGCCTCGTGTTCACATCAAGTATCAGCCTCACGTGGATGATGTGGGAAGCGCGGACTCGATGAGGATCAACATGGATTACTACAATCTGAATGGCCCGGTGATGGTGGTTCAAGGGGACAATCTCTTCACACTTGACTTGCAGGATCTCATCAATTTCCACGAGGAGAGAAACGGCGTTCTGACCGTGGCTTTGACCTACGTGGATGATGTTGAAGGATACGGCATAGCAGACTTGAGCGATCAATACCAGATTAGACGGTTCGTAGAGAAGCCTAAGAAGGAGGAAGCACCTTCCAAGCTGGCTAACACGGGAATCTACTTGTTTTCCCCTAAGATACGGGATGTTCTTTCTCATCCTAAAATCGAGAAGATGGTGAAGGAGAATAGGCGACTAGACTTTGGCGTAGATCTCATTCCTTTCCTTGTGCAGGAGGGGTACGCGGTCTACGGGTACACTTTGAAGGGCGAGTGGCATGATATGGGCACACCTCGAAGCTATTTGCAGACTGCGCTGGATGTTTTGAACAGTGAGCGTCCTAGTTTCTACTTCGGTGAGCCGGTTCCGGGGTTGGAGAGGGTGTGGATTCAAGGTGAGAGCCTTGACTCTGTTAGGAGGAGGGAGGAGATTGTAAGGAAGGTGAAGGAGGGTAGGGTCAAGCTTGAGGGTTCTGTGCTGATAGGTAGGCATTGCCGGATCGGGGATGGAACCACTATCAGGGATTCTTGTATCGACAACTTTACCGTGATAGGATCAGATGTTACGATAGAGAGATCCACTATTCTGGACAGATCTGTGATCGGGGATAGAGCTGAGGTTCAGGATAGCATCATAGGTAGGCATGTCCTCGTGAAGTCTTCTCGCTTGAGACCTACGTGGATACTTGGTTTGAGCGTCGTAGGTGATGATGTGGCGATCGGGGAGGGTTGCGTCATTTCGGCTGCCAAGATCTTTCCACACGGCTATGTGCCTGATAGGCTTATGATAACTGATGAGACCATTGGCTAGATCTTAGATCCTACTCTATTTCCAGCGTTTGCCGTAGTCAAATGTTACTTTACGCTCAGGGTAAAAGTGGATGAAGACCCTTTTGGATTTCGCGGCAACGGTCTGAGCCAGCTTTGTCGCCGCTTCGATTCCCTCATAGCGCGACCAGAGTTGTGCGATCTCGCCTGCGGTGCTTGGGCGGTCTTCTACATCTGCTACTCCGTAGAAGTGGACTGCTCTGTAGGGTTCTTCTTTAGAATCTATGAGGAGACCTGCTTTCCTGTTCCGCTTAAGGTTGCCGACGGTTTCGGATCGCTCATAAGTGTTGATGAGGATGTGGTCATCCCTGTATTCGTACCAGTACGGGGTTATTCGAGGTGTGCCGTCTCTCCCCACGGTGGCCAGCTTGGCTGTCCACTTACCCTTCAGAAACTCATTTAACTCTTCTTCAGTTAAAGGTGGAAGCTTCATGCCTCTATGCTAGATCTAAAAACAGATTAAGGTTTCTAGACACAGAAGCACCGCCTATGATTGATCGAATAGAGCCTAGGAAAAGGTGTGCATGGCCAAGGAGCAACCCCTTGATGATCGAATATCATGATAAGGAGTGGGGTGTACCGGTGCACGATGACAGAACATTGTTTGAGTTTCTTGTACTGGGAGGGGCGCAGGCGGGGTTGAATTGGCAGATAATCTTGAACAAACGGGAGGGTTACAGAAAGGCGTTTGACAACCTCGATCCCGTTAAGATTGCCCGCTACGCTGAAAAAGACGTTAAGCGTCTACTTTCCGATCCAAGTATCGTCCGTAACCGTCTGAAGATTCAATCTGCGATCATCAATGCCCAGAGATTTCTTGAAGTTCAGAAAGAGTTCGGGAGCTTCGATGCTTACATTTGGCGTTTTGTCGGTGGAAAGCCGATAAGACATAGGTTGAAGTCATTGGAAGACTATCCGACAAGAACAGTTAAATCAGATGAGATAAGCAAAGATCTACAGAAAAGAGGATTCAAGTTCGTCGGCTCCACTATATGCTATGCTTTCATGCAAGCCGTAGGCATAGTAAATGACCATATGACTGATTGTTTTCGGTACAAAGATATTTAGAGAGAAAAACAACATATCCCTGTCACTGACTTGGACTCCACAAGGGAATTGAGCCCAGATACATGGCCTGATTTCGAGAAGCTCCTCTCAAAGCAAGGAGGCTGCTGGTGCATGTATTATCATCGTCCCCACAGCTTCGAACAAGAGATGAAGAAATACAATGTCAACAGAAGTGAGATGCCCTCCCATAACAGGAAAAGAAAGAAGGAGCTTGTCGCCCAAGGACGATCCCACGGTATAATCGTCTACGCAGACAACAAGCCAGTTGGCTGGTGCCAGTATGGCCCGAAGGAGGAGCTGCCGAGGATCGATAGAGGCCGCTACTATCGCAAACTAGGCTTGAAAGAAGAGGCTGAAAAACTGTGGAGGATAACCTGCTTTTATGTAGACTCGAAGTATAGGCGGAGAGGAGTTGCCTCCGTGGCTCTACGAGCCGCGTTAGAATCGATCAGGGAGAAGGGTGGTGGGATAGTGGATGCTTATCCTAGAGCCTCTACACGGGGAGGTTCAGTGTCTCTATGGTTTGGCACCGTCGGGATGTTTGAAAGAGAAGGCTTCAAGTCTGTGGCGTCCCTTGGTAATTCAGTTCTTATGCGTAAGCTTATCTCAAGTGGGGATAGGAACACGCGTTGATAGCAGGACCATTCGCTTAGGATCATAAAATGCATAGAAAAGCTCTGGAACTTCACTATGGTTATAGAAGATAGTAGAAGCAGGTCTTGTGGATGGAGCTGATAGGACTTGGCAGACTCTGTGAGATTAGGGGAGATGGAGGTTAGAAGCTTCCGCTAGACGGATACTTGGACAGGTAAATCTTCATGCAGTAGAAAAAGCAGTGAAATGCCACCTAATCGGTGGGAGAGGCGAGCTTCATTCCACAGCTTTTACACTCTATGTGCTGGCTGAATTCGGTAGGTCTTATCCATTCGTGTTGATGCAAGTTATGTTACCTTACTGATGTAATATCTGTTACACTATATAAAGATAAATGATATTTCTATAACGTATTGTTACAAACGAGGCGTCTTATCTGGAGTGCCTTGCTCCAAGCACTATTCCCAGATTCTGCCGTATCAGGCTTTTGAGAACATGAGTCCCGTCACCTCTTTTTGCTGATATTACCGTGCACGGTAAGTCTCCTGCAAGTTGTTTGACTTCGGTCATATCTTCTTTCGTTGCTATGTCTGACTTATTCAGTATAATTACAACTTTTGAGGTGGGGATCCTTAGTTCATTTAGAATGTCCAAACAGCTGTGGTATTTTATCGACAGATTGTAGTATGGTTCGCTTGCATCCACCAATAGGAGCACTAGATCCGCGTAATTTAGCTCCTCAAGAGTTGACTTGAATGCTTCGATCATATAGGTAGGCAGTCTGCTTATGAATCCCACTGTGTCTGAGAGAAGTATCTCCGTTGAGTCTGGAAGTGTCACATTCCGAGTAGTCGTTCCGAGGGTGGTGAACAGGCTACTAGCAACTTCTTTGTCTTCACTTGCCAGTCTGTTGAACAGCGTAGTCTTTCCTGAGCTTGTGTAACCGACGAGGGAGACTAATGGTTTGTTCAGCTTCTGCCTTTGGGCTCGATATAGCTCGCGCCTTTTTCTGGCTTCGCCAAGTTTCTCCTTGATAGCTGTCATCCGTTTCTTTAACGCTCGGAAACGGACATCGACTGCATATTCACCCATGCCCGAAAGACCCTGTCTTTCACCTTTTACTGAAAGCCGGACATTCTGACGGGCCCTAGGCATCTCGTAACTCAGCTCAGCGAGTTGAACTTGGAGTTTAGCTTCAGTGGTGGTGGCTCGGCTTGCGAAGATGTCAAGGATGAGTTTTTCCCTGTCAGTTATGTGCTGTCCAGTTAGTTTGCCGAGATTGTAGATTTGGGATGAGGATAGTCCTTCATCAACAATTAGATCTCTAATGCCTGATGCTGCTGCAATCTGCTTGAGTTCTTCGGCTTTGCCAGACCCAACTCCGAACTCGCCGTGACTTATGTACTTCTGAACAACTACTTGTGCAACTTCGAATCCGGCTGCTTCAGCTAGACCAATTGCTTCTTTCTTGGTAAATTCGTCGGGATATGTGACAAGAATTGCTTTCCTATTAGATTTCGTTTCTCTACTCACCTGATGTGCGTCATACTTGGATCGTAGGTGTTGATGCGGTTATCTTCATAGAAGGAGGCTAATGCCTTGGCGACAAGAGCTTTACTATGCTTGGTCTTTGACCTATCTGCCAACTGGTACTCTACGATCCTTTTGAAACTAGCGGTTTCTGATTCATCTAATGCGGAAGAGCGCTCTCTTTGCCTCTCCAGCATCAGCTCGTCAGGAGTCTTCTTAGACCAGTCGCAAAAGACTTGCAGCGCCCAGAGATAATTCTGTGTCGTCATGTTCGGTTTCTCAAAAACCAGCCGCTCCCTCCAGCTCCGGGTGCTCGCGAACTCGAGTATAGGTATCTCCATTTGCTTCATCCACCTAGACAAAGCAAGGATCAGCTACGGCCTGTGGCCTGCCCAGATGCACAGTGATGAAGATTGCCTCCATAATTGAATGGCTGCCAGTGTCCATTTGTGTTGCGCATCCAAACGATTTCTTGTTCACAGAACTTGCATATCGAAACTTGGTCCATTTCCGATTCGTCTCTTCATTAGATTTCTCCAAATCTACTAGTCATCTCCATTTCATAAGACGCTATTAACATGATTTTTTGTTACCTATCAGTAATAGATATTACCTACTATATAGATATGTCTAAGAAGTGAAGTGCTATTACAGTGAGAACCGGCTTAGGAATTCCGTTTCAAAATAAGATTACTGTTCCGAGCGCAGTCGCTTCCATCGTAACTAAGAACCAACCTATCTACGAGTGCGTCAAACAGAAGCTCATTAATTACCATGCGCTTGCGGCAAAAATCGAGACCGATGTCGAAGACCTAACAGGCAGAAAGACAAGTATTAACACAATTGTAGTGGCAATCAAAAGGTTTTCAGATACGATTACAGATATCAAAGAAGATGAACCGCTAGACGTCCTTAGAGATGCTCGAATAACGTTGGCCAGCCGCATCGCAGATGTGACAATCAAAGCCAAGAAATCCGAGCTTCTTACCATTTTGAAGCATATCACCGAGATAGAGTCCAAGCTAAATGAACCTCCACACATTTTCCAGCTTTCAAACTCGATCAAACTGGTCGCAGATGCAGTAGACTATGAGACTCTTATCCGAGCGAGGCTCAGTAAATGGCGTATCTACAAAGAGGAAATGGGCGCATCGAAACTGAGCCTTCATCTTGCTTCGGAAGTTGAAAAGACTCCCGGCTTCGCTTCGCTTATCACCCAACTGCTCTACCGTTCAGGAATAAATATACTCAACACATACATTGGCGAGGAAACGATCCTGATTCTTGATCAGAACGACGGCCCTAAAGCTTTTGAGATATTGGAACGGGAAATCGTTAGAAGTAAGAAAGGCCCATTTGGACAATAGTCCCTGTAGCAAGTTTCTTCTCCACTACGCTCCGAGTATGTGCGTAGTGCCCAATTTGGTTTCAAATTCACCGAGAATCTTGTTACCTTTTAAGGGAGGACGTACTGACATGCCACAATTGGGAAGATACAAGAAGGGTGAGACTGAAGAGAAGATGTCGACAGTTGGATATTTGTCTCATCTGGACAAATGGCTTGGTTTACCAAGTGGTACCTTACTTGAGCTCTGCCAGAAGTCAGTCAAGACTAGCGTAATTGAAAACCATGATTATAGGATAACGTATCGGGGTAAAACAAGGAGGTCGACAAGGGTGGGGCCAAAACGCTTCCTTCCAATATCAAGAATGGTCTTCCTGATCGAAGGAGCGCAAGGCTCTGCTGGCAGAAAGGTTTTGGCTCAGATTTCTCTGGCTGAAGATGCCTCTCTTTAACATTGAAGGTTTCGCAGATCAAGTATCTTGCATGTGGATGTTGAGAGATCGCTAACTCTTACGTTGTGAGCTAATGCCTTCGCCTTCTCTAGAACGGTCTCAGCAGTTTCCGTTATTTTGTTACGAGTGTTAGGACATCTTCATCCATTAGGTGGTGAGTTAAGCCAACTTTCTGTCCTGCAAACTTGGTGCTCTTACCCCATATCTGAGCGTAACGTAGCTCATCCTTCATGCTTCTATGCACCCTGTTGCATACGTCGAGAACTTGGGCACCCCTCCTGACTATCATAGGTTCAACATAATCGGTTTCGCCTCCCCTTGGACGCATGTAGACCCTGATGAAGTCTAGTTTTCGATAGATCTCCTCTTTCAAGGCTTCTACGTTGATGTTTCCATCTGCCGATATTGGGATGAAATCGTGTGTAAGCCGGGATTTGAGTTCGTTCATGAATCCAGCATTAACCAGATCAATCTTATTCATGACAGCTAGTGCAGGAACATAGGTGCGGTTCCCCAGAATGGCGTCGATCAACTGTTCATCAGTTATGTCTTCTCTTATCATGACTCGAGCATTGTGCAAATCATATACTGCAAGAATGTCTTTTATGAGTTGACTGGAGATTTTGGTCATCTTGACCTGACCGGTAACAGAGACGCCGCCGGAATTGGTCTTCTCGATTACTAGGTTTGGAGGCTGCTCATCAGGCCTGATTCCTATTCCTCTCAGTTCCTTGATGAGTAGAGAGAGTGCTTCTGGTTGGAACACGTCTAGGACGAAGAGTATCAGATCTGCAGATCTGGCTACCGATAATACTCTCCTACCCAGTCCTTTTCCCGCAGAGGCTCCTTCAATTATTCCAGGTAAGTCAAGAATCTGGATGCGCGCACCTTTGTGCGTCATGACTCCTGGGACAACCGTTAGTGTAGTGAACTGGTATCCTCCGACCTTGGATTTTGAGTTGGTAATCCTGTTCATCAGGGTTGACTTTCCGACGTTGGGCAGTCCTATCAGAACCACTGTTGCGTCACCGCTTTTCTTTATGTCGTACCCAATGGAGCTTGCTCCTCCTCGTGTTCTTGCCTCCTCCTGTTCGCGTCTAAGCTTGGCTAGCTTAGCTTTGAGTAGCCCGACGTGATGCTCGGTCTTCTTGTTTACCTGTGTACGGTGAAGATCGTCTTCGACGCGCTTGATCTTCTCGGGTATGCCCACAAATATGGGTTAAGTCATCATAGCATAAAAAGCATCCGAACTAAGGTTATGGTGCGTCTTTGGTTGTTCCATCTGGTTGTTTCAGTTTGGTTGATGGGGTTATTCTTGAATGTTGAAGAATTGGGTGGTAGTTTAGGAATTTTTGACTGAACGGGGCTTGGAAGCACAGCTGATCTTCAGGAACAATGACAATCCTGTGGGCGGACCCCATGAACATGTATTTTCCTAGGAAGATGTGTGCAGGATCGACAGAAACTGATCCTGTGCCTCTCACTATTTTTCTTTGATAATACCAAACTGTCTGAAAGAAAACTACACTAGATATTGAATATGTGCAAAAAGAAGCCAGATTACTACCAAAACCATAAATATACACACAGAACAATAGAGACTAACAAATTAAATGCCCGATAGAGATAAAGCAACTTCAAGAAAGCCCAAGAGAGTTCCTGATGAAAGGACTCTGGTGCAAGTGCTGTCAGCAATCGGTGTCAGTAAAACTGATGTCCCAAAGCTAAATGAGGTTACAGGTATCCCCGTTCCAGTGATAATTGACGCTTTAGGGCACTTGATCTCAAGAGGTTTAGTCGCTGAAGGATCGGATGCCTTTGCGAGATTTTACTATCTTACGGAGAAGGGATACAAACTAGTCCAGAGGCTATGATCATACCGACGTTTGCCACCTATAACCTATCGACATGCGGCTGAAGACTCACCAAATGGTTAGCGGGCCCGGTGGGATTCGAACCCACGACCTCCGGCTCCGAAGGCATACGCAGAGCAAGTGTCTTCGACGCCCTGATCCTGGCTAGGCTACGGGCCCAATGCTCTACGCCGACGGAAGCTCCATTAAAAGATGGCTCCCAAGTTCCTGATAATTCTGCGGCCTATTCGACAGCATTCTTCTATTCAAACTTAGAGGCGTGTTCCCTTTACCCGCTTTATATAACCCCCCTAAACCGGTTCTACACCAGCGTGCGGAAACCGGCAATCCCCCGATAATTCACCAACATCTCGAAACCCACATCGAAGAGGAGTTTTCACGGTTCAACAGGGAAGAAACATCTGTGCCCTGAAACGTTCTCGGAGCAGTTCCCATTCTAACACAGCAGTTCAGGGATCGACTTCCCATAGGGAGGCGTCAAGACACCTCTCTCAGTTATAATAGATGTCACCAGCTCAGGAGGAGTCACGTCGAACACAGGGTTAAACACCTTGACTCCCAGAGGAGCAATCCTCCTGCCGCGAATCTTCTCAATCTCCGCGCTGCTCCTCTCCTCAACCTTAACCTCATCCCACCTGCCCTTGAAGTCGAAACTGGAAAGAGGCGCAGCAACGTGAAAAGGAACCCCGTGCCTAGAAGCAAGGACCGCAACACCATAAGTTCCGATCTTGTTGAAGACATGACCAGTCCCCATCACCCTATCTGCACCAACAATCACACGACTAATCGAGCCCCTAGACATCAAGTAGCCCACCGCTGAATCAGCCAGAAGAGTAGCGTCGAAGCCGTCAGCAGAAAGCTCGTAAGCCGTCAGACGCGCTCCTTGAAGCGAAGGTCTAGTCTCAGGCACATAGATCCTGAGCTTTTTCCCCTCCTCCCTTGCAGCCCTAACGACGCCTAGGGCTGTCCCGTACCCGACCGTGGCAAGAGCCCCTGCAATCTGCTGGCCTTATACAAGCCATTTGCAGTGCGTGAGGATAGTCTCCCCATCCCTGATCAGGGAGGCTCCCCACCGTCCCAAAGTACGGTTATTCCCCACATCCTCTTCGCCCATCTTCACTGACTCATCTATCACTGCTCTCACAACCTCATCTCTCCCAACACGTGCACTCCTAGCTGCCTGCATCACACGCTCCAACGCCCAAGGCAGATTCACCGCCGTGGGCCTCGTCGACCTCAGCAAGTCAGACGCTTTCCCAAGTTCGAAGAGCAGTCCTTGACGACTGTTGGCCCTACTGTTCCGTGCCGCCAGCGCAAGACCCATCCCAGCAGCCACGCCAATAGCCGGAGCTCCACGCACAGCCATGCTTCTAATCGCATCCGCGACTTCAACATGGCTTCTACACCTGATGTACTGGAGACGCAGAGGAAGCTTCGTCTGGTCTATGAGAACCACTTCACCGTCTTCCCATTTCACTGTCCTCTCGGTGTAAAAGTCAACCATTCCAGCATCCTTGATTATCCACCCCTTTCCGCGGTTAATTAAAGATAATTGCCCTCTCACAACCGCTTCCTGTAAACCCTGCTTAACCGACTTGTTGACAAGAGTTGACGAGCCAAACTAAATCCCAACATACACCCTTTAAGAATTGAAATGAGCATACTCCAGACAATAATAGGATGGTTCGGCTCAAACGGCAAACACGAAAGCCAAGATCCAGTAGAGCAAGCACCACCAGTTACAGTCACACCCCTACCACCTGTCGAGCAGGCTCCCATAATCAAAGAAGAGGCCATATCTGAGGTAACCCCTGTCCCAGAGGTCAAGCTGGAAGCACCAGCAGTGGCCGCCGAAGTAATACCTGAACCGGCTCCACCTATAGTGGAACCAGTAGCCCCCATGGAACCAACCCCAGTACAGCCTGACACCAGCATCACCATCACTACTCATCAAGCACCAGTCAGGAAGACAAGGCGCAACGGCGGCAGAAGAAGAAAATCAGCCTCCCCTGCAGCTGCCTAAACCAAAAACTACTTCCCAGGCCAGTTACAGCACAGAGCAAAGTATCAGCGAAAGCAAGGCAGACAATCCTTCAGCCAAACAGGCTTAAAGGGTCGCACTCCCACAAAACATGAGCCAACCTTCAAACCCAATACACCAAAAGAATACCTTACCGTCGTAGCGGCTAAGCCTTACCGCACACCACCTTATCGAATCATTGGTTGCGGTGTCAACACACCTAGGGTGCCGGTCAGTGTAGACACCGTATTTCTCCGGCGAAGATCAAGTCTCGATGCCCCATGTCTTTGATGAGATAAGCTGCACATAGGCGCAAGTAAACTCTCAAGCCCGATTCTCAAGTTTCTTTTGACAACCCTTAAGCTCTCCCCACACTCAGAGTATCCCTTTCTATTTGCAGGATAGAAGAGCCGTCGCGCTGCTCTCGGAGCCTGTCTATTTGGCTTGGCTGGCGTTTGACGTCTGTTCTCTGAGTTCAACTTTGACCGGGGTCTCATGCCTGAATTTGCTCGGCATAAAGGGAAACACACACTCATCCACAGCAGAACGTTCCTGGACGACACAGACCTCTATCTCAAAATACCTAGTGAGAAAGCCGGCAAAGTAACCTCTCAAGAACGGGCATCCTCTAGTCTTGGCTCCCGCCTTACTCTCGAAGCAATCCTTAATGACGACTCTCCCCGTTACCTCGTCTTCGTCCACATCCACGAAGCTGACTTCTCCCCACCCCCGCCTCGCCTTGAAGGAACCCACTGCCTCAAGCAAACTCTCCTTGCTCTCAACCCTTCCCAAGACCCGATCATAGTAACTCGCACCAGCCGATCTTCCTGCCTGATAAAGAATTACAGTAGCAACTTCAACGCCAAAGACCCCAACCAAACCGTCCCCAATGGCACCAAAGGTGTCAAACCTCATCGCGAACGCGTGAATCTCTGCGAGCATGTCCTGGAGGGACTTATTCTGCCCCAACTCAGAGCGATCCAGATTACTCCGCAACTACCTGACTCACTCCTCCCCCACATAGGATAGCAAACGAAGCAAATATCCTTATTTCAGCCCTAAACAGTCCAGAAAGCCAGTTTGTTGCGTTATTCCTAGTCAAAGAATCGCCATAGGAAATAATATCGCAACAGAAAGGTAGTAGGGAATCAGGCTTGCGCCTGCGGAGCGTTTTTTGCATGACTATGCACCTTGTGGTTGACGCAATGCTTCCAATCCATTTTAAAGACTGATACCCGCTTCTGTCGTGTTTGAGTAGGGTAACTACGCATCCGCATGAAAAGACACTTCTATAGCCGACTTGGTCAGGGAGTTTAGGCTTCATGTTCTCACGCCTTGTAGAAGTTCTCCGCAGCCTTCTTGCGGTATTGCTCCAGTTTCGATTTGGCGAGGCTGAGATAGTATTTTTGGTAGGTTGATAAATCGGTTTCTCCAGCGCCTACATACCCTTCCCCCGAAGTTGCCTCGCCTATGATTACCTCAGAAGGGTATCCTAATTCCCATAGAATGTTGGCGTGGGTTTTTCTTCCAAAGTGAGGGGTGAATTTCTGAGAGGCGGTGAATGGGAATGAACGGCGAATCTTAGCGTAAGTGTCTTGAAGAAATTTTCTTCTTTGTGAAGGGGTCTCGCCTATGTCCAGTATGTAGCCTCTTGACGGTCTGCCTCGTCTCTCCCAATGTCGGCGGAACTCGTCTTTGAATTGGGGGTCTAGGGCGTCTAGAGGGATGTTCTCCCACCACCCTACCGCTTTGCTTTCGAATACTCTGATTCTTTCGGTGCGAGGGTTATAGCATTCTTCCCAATTTAAGCCGAGCAACGATGCTTTAGGATTGTCGTAGCCTTCTCTGCACCCTAAGACCACGTGCAGTTTGAAGACGAATTTCTCTTTGTCTGTCAGTTTGTCAGACGCTAATATCTCCTTGAATTCTTTCAGGAATACTGGTGAATGGATGATTGGGTTTTGTCGGCGATTCTCCCTTTTGAAGTCTTTTGTTCCGTCCTTAACCTTGGCTTTCGGGGCGACTTGTCGGCAAGCTCCGAGATAAGATAGTTTCGTGCCAGCGGTATGTGGCTTATGCTCCAATGTGCGGCCTTCGGCAAGGTATCGGAGAACGTCTTTTTCCTCCCAGTTCGCAGGGTCTTTCTTGTCTAGGAAAAGCCAGCATTTCTCAGCCATTTTAAGGTTGTCTATCATGTCGCCTGGCCCTCTTGGTGACCTCACCCTTCGGTCAATGTAGTCTTGGACAGAGACGTAGTCGCTGGTAACTCTGTTTGTAACGGGGTCGGTTTTGTAGAAGACCTTGCCTGATTGCCCTACCCTAGCAACCCAAGCCTGAAAATCGTCTTCGAGTGAAGGGGTCTCTACAAATTGCTCGGTAAGTCTCGCTACCGCGCGGCTGATGTTAGTGTGATCAATTTCTAACCCGTAATCCTTCTTGAATTTTTCAGAAATCTCTCTTGTGGAAAGCCTTGCCTTGTCGGGAAGGATGCCTTTTCCACCAAGCAGGTAAAATGCTTCGAACACCTTATCTGTGTCTAACTTCGGTTTCTTAGCCAAGATAACGCACCGTATAGGTATTAAATTGGTGCGATATAAATATATCAGGGTTCAAAAAGGTTTGATAAACCTTGCCAAAAACCGTGTTCAGTCTAAGGGTCAGCAATACCATAGTGCAAGAACTCGATAAGGTGTGTGAGAAGATGGGACTTCAAAGAAATGACCTGATCGTGATGATCCTAGCCGATTGGGTGAAGAATAAGCGTGCGCTCGATGTGTTTTGAAGTCCCTTCCCCCTTTTTTCTACTCTAAGTCTTGGTTAAAATAGGCTCGCAAAATGCAGTCTAGGCACGGGTGGAATCGGTGCTGCCGTAGCCCCTACTGTAAGCGCCTTTATGATCTCCACCAAGTAGATTGTCAGCATGAATTGAAACAATGCTAGTAGGAGCGCTATCAGGGCGACTATGAGGGGAACCTTCTCACGTAGCGCCATTTCTATGATACCCCCCGTAGATGAGTAGTTGAACCACTAGGAGCAAAAGCAT
>JACPCU010000030.1 GCA_016184315.1 Nitrososphaerota archaeon | reverse complement strand
AACTCAGTGCTATTCGGAGCAATCAAGGCTCTTCAAGCTGAGCCACTTGACCTTGAACATCTGACGATGGTGTATCGAAAAGCTCTCGGAGAAACAAAGAAGCATCTGGCGGCCATAAATGTGAAGGCTGCTGAGAAAGGCTATGTCTACGCTCAACGGAGCCTAGAGCTGATAATCCCGCGTTCTGGCCAACATTAGGAGGCTGGAGAGTTGAGTTCAGCGCCGATGTCTGACGCATCCTACAAGATGATGAGGGCTGAGTTCCAATGGAGTGTGCCTGAATACTTCAACTGGGCCTCGAATGTTTTCGACGCCTATTCTAACGACCCTAGTAAAGTAGCTCTTCACTGGGTCGATGATCAAGGAACAGAGAGGAAAGCCACTTTCACAGATCTAACTAACAGATCTAAACGGTTCGCTGCTGTTCTCCAGAGCCTAGGAATAGGTAAGGGTGACCGAATCTATGTGATGCTACCAAACATTCCGGAGTGGTGGGAGCTAGCTCTGGGCTGCATAAGGCTCGGAGCAGTCTTGATGCCTGCAACCACCATGCTCACTCCAAAGGACATCAAGTATAGGCTCGCAGAATCGTCTGCAACAGTTGTAGTGACTGATACCGAGGGCGCGGTCAAAGTCGATGAGGTGAGAGGAGATGCGGCCACGGTCAAAGAATGGATACTCCTCGACGGCGACAGGGCAGGGTGGAGAAGCTACACTGCTTTGATGACAAAGCCCTTGGAGATGAAGCCAGTCGAGAAGACTAGGAGCAGCGACCCGATGCTGATCTACTTTACCTCTGGCACCGTCGGCTATCCCAAGATGGTTCTGCATACCCAAGCATCATACGGCATCGGCCACACTACCACCTCAATGTGGCTGAATCTTAGGAGCGGCGACGTTCACTGGACGATCACCGGCACAGGGTGGGCTAAACATGCGTTCGGCAACCTATTCGGCCCTTGGAACGTCGGCGCATGCATCTTCATCTACTACTATGAGGACCGTTTCGACCCCAAAGCTCATCTAGACGTTCTGCAAAAGCACCACATCACTTCTTTCTGCGCTCCTCCAACCGCGTGGAGACGCATCGTGTTGGAAGACTTGTCGAAATACAGGTTCCCACATCTAAGGGAAACGATGAGCGCAGGTGAACCACTCAACCCCGAGGTAATAGAAAAATGGAAGCAATCTACCCATCTAACTATTCGCGACGGATACGGTCAGACCGAGGTAACCATAGTGGTGGCAAATTTCCCGGGTGTCAAGGTGAAGTCCGGCTCCATGGGTTTGCCTGCCCCGGGATTCGACGTTGCAGTTGTCGATGACGCTGGCAAAGAGCTGCCCTCCGCATCAGAAGGAGAGCTAGCTGTCAGAGTTAAGCCCAATAGGCCGGTGGGGCTCTTTCAGGAATACGTTAAGGATCCTGAGAGGACAAAGAAGTGTTTTGTCGGCGACTGGTATCTGACTGGCGACACCGTCTACAGGGATCAAGACGGCTACTACTGGTTCATCGGGCGGAAGGACGATATTATCAAGAGTTCAGGCTACAGGATAGGTCCCTTCGAAGTGGAAAGCGCGTTGATGGAGCACCCAGCAGTTGCTGAGGCAGCAGCGGTTGCGAGCCCCGATGATCTGTTGGGCTCCGCGGTTAAGGCCTTCATAGTGCTGAAAGAAGGATATTCTCGGTCGAAGGATCTTGAGAATGAACTTATTGAATTCACCAAAAAGATAACTGCACCGTACAAGCATCCGAGGAGAATAGAGTTCGTCAGCGATCTCCCCAAGACCATCACAGGGAAGATTCGTAGAAACGAGCTAAGAGCCTTGGAGTTGGAGAAGCATAGGGCGGAGAAGAGTAAGCAATCTGAGTAGAATAACTCGATAGAAGAAATTGAAGATTGAAGAATTCATTGAAAAGTATGGGGAACCCTTCTCCAAGATACTCAGCGTAAATCTTTCATCTGGCAGAAACGAGGAGATCGTAAAGTGGTTACTGGCCTCCATTCTCTACAGCAAGCCAATCCGTGAGATCTCAGCAACATTGACCTACAAGACCTTTGAAGCCTATGAGGTTTTGACGGTAGATCGTGTCTTGGACACCGGCTGGGACGGCTTGGTTCAGAGACAGTTAGATCAGTTCTTCTTGTCCCCCAATATATTGCCTACCGATGCGTCATTAGTCTTTGCCTGCTACTTTGTTGATTATATTGGCCAGTTTGAAGTCGAAGTTGCTTAATCCACCCACATCATGGGTGACTAGGTCGATCTTGACTTGGTTATACACGTTGAACCATTCTGGGTGGTGATTCATCTTCTCCACCTCTAATGCAACCCTGGTCATGAATCCGAAGGCCTCGTTGAAGTCGGCGAACTTGAATGAACGGCTCAGCTTTCCATTAATGATCTTCCAGCCTTTCAGCTCAGCCAGTTCCTTCTTAATTTCAGCCTCAGAGAACTTGCGGTAATCCTCTTCAGACATAAAAGGGGAACAGGTATCTTCAGATACAAAACCGTTGCGTTAGGTATTGACTAGACCTTTCGTTACCGGTTTGTGGTTATGGTGACCTTCACTTCAATCTTTTCCAGCGGATTATCGTGTTCATCCCTTTGCTGGGAAACGATTTTGTCAGCTACTTCCATTCCGTTGATGACTTCTCCGAAGACGGTGTACTGCCGGTCGAGGAACGTGGAGTCCTGCACGACGATGAAGAACTGTGATCCTGCGCTGTTGGGGTCTTGGGATCGGGCCATAGAAACTATTCCTCTCCTGTGGCTTCTGCTGTTGAACTCTGCCGGCACGGTGTAGCCCGGTCCTCCGAATCCATCGTTGGATCTATCATTGTCCTTAGTGTTAGGGTCGCCTCCTTGGATCATGAATCCCGGGATTACTCTGTGGAAAGTGGTTCCGTCGTAGAAGCCTTGCCTTGCCAGTTTCTTGAAGTTGTCTACGTGGCGAGGGGCGTCTTGAGGGAAGAACCTTATGGTCATCTTCCCAAACTTCGTATCTATGACTGCAATCTCTTCTCCGGCAGTTGGCTGGCTGGATGCATTAGTAGACTTGGGTTCACCGGGCGGTTGGGCTGGAGTCAACAGGGTCAGACCGTAGGCGAAGGTGCCTATTAGAAATATCGCTAGCACCAAGAGTATGGTCAAACGGTTCTTGCCTTTTTTCCTGCTGCTTCGACCCATGGCTCCGACACCTAGGAAACTGGTATATTAGCAGATGGAGCGGAGGGTCACCGCTTCTATCCAATAGGTTTCGGCTATTGGAGGAGAAGCTGTAGGCCTGTTTGACACACGGCTCACCACCATGGTTGTAGTATTTCATACATACACAGAGATTTATCCCTCACAGAGGAATACACCTTGAGCGAGGAATGGCGGCAACAGTGCAGAGATGGAAAGACTTCCTTAGTCTAAGCATAGATGAAAGGAATCAGGCGGTAGACCTCTCCTCAGAGATAAGACGGGAATTGAAGCACCACTTCACCCTGAGGGAACTGGAACTAGGCTCATCTTGGGAGGATGTTGACCTCAAAACGCTGTTAAACATAAGGCAGGATCGTCTCTTTGAAGTCATGTCCAAGAAGCAGATAAGGTGCAGAAGGGTCCTCGGAAACCTTAGGGAACTCTACGCGATCATCGCAGATGAAACCTTTTCCTCTGTTGACTCCCAGATGGACGATTGGATCGACTACCGCCACGCCCAGTAGATCCACTGCATCTGATCGAATGGACACTGCTCAGGCTGACCATCTTTAGAACATTCTGTCAGTTGTGTTTCAAAGAAAGGCTCTTAAGCCACTTTGAATGAACACTCTTTTCGGTTTCAAGATGAATCTCCAGAAGAGCGGTTTGATAGGCATAGTCTTGACGGCTGTGGGTGTCGTGCTTCTGCTATTCACCTTCAGCTCAGCCTTCGACTTATTCAGTGTCTACTCCTCACTTACCTTAACTGGAGGCGATTTTATCGCATCACTGAACAAGATTTTGGTCGCAGCGATCCAAGCAATGTTTCTCGGCGTCATGGGTTGGGTAGGCTCAATTCTTTTGTTGAGAGGAGTGGACTTCATGAAGGTTGACCGCGGCGTGGGTGTTGTAACTTTCAGGGTTGAGAAAGGCGTGGGCATCGCTACTCTTGCAGAAGGCTCAGAAACGGCTTCCTCTGAGAACAAAGAAGGCAAGAAGTAGGCGCTCGCCGTCTGATCAGGGACAAGGGGTGGTTCAGTAGGCTTTGGAGGAGGCCCTCTCCGTCAAAGGCCTCAAGCTGATAACGCTGTCCATAGGCCTAGTCACACTCCTGATCCTCGCAACCCTCGCCTACTCAGGTTACCAGGAAGCCACCTACGTTTTCCAAAACCTTAACCAACAAGGTTTCAGCCGAAACATCGCGATGAATTCTACTCACTTCTCTATTTCAGGCTTAGACCTTGAGAACAGGGGGATCTACCCAATCTCGCTTGCCTTCAAAGCCTCAGTAGCCGTGGACGGATTCAGCATAGGCTCAGGTTCACTGGGTCCCTTGACTATACCGCCGGGGAGCAGCCGCAGAATCGACCTTGACCTACCCATACAGTTCAATCAAGTCCTCAGCAATCCGGTTCTAGCAAAGAAGATCTTGTTTAACGGCACTTTGATGAGCATGCGGATCGACGCAACCGGCGGATTACAGCCTTTTGTGAAGGGAACCGTCTCTGGTGCCTTGAATAACACCGTAGGCCCTGCCTTAGACGGCTTCAGATTGGCTCTAGGTGTTCCTGCGCCCCATAATCAAACACATGTCAAGATTCCAGTAACCGTCGGATTCACAAACAGATCGCCCATTCCTATTGACGCTGATCTCTCAGTTCGAATCGCATCTACTCCAAGAAGACCTGCTGAGGGCTTCTACGGACTTGGTTCTACGGTGGTAAAAGCCTCTCCTGAAGAATCCTACCAGAGAACCGTTGACATCTATGTGACTACGAGTGCTGTCGGTCCAGGCACGTATCTTGCTGACATATTGTTAGCCAGTCAGGATTTCTCTTATGGCTGGAGGGTTTCCATCAGAGGGTAGTGTGGGTTTGGAGGTTCCTAGACGGAATCGTAGTGCAGTCTTGAAGTATGTACCTAGAGGCATTCATGCTGCAATACTCGTGCTTATCAACTACGCCTTCTTCTTTCTCGCTCCGAGCATACTGTACAATCTAACAGGACAGCTTACTCCTAATGTCGAAACAACCATCACCGCCTACTTCTCAGTTATTGTAACTCTGACAGTGATCCGGATAATGCTGAAGGGACACGTGCTTGCAGCCGCTTCAGCCGTATGTCTGGGTTTCGTTGAAGCAGTCTACATTTACTCGATAACGAACGGAGGTGTGTTGTCGGTAAGTGTCATGGATCTATTCGTTACCATGGAGTTTCAGCCTATTCTATACCTTATGATGACTCCTCCGCTGATAGGCAGCATAAGGCAAATCTGGGATGCTGTAAACAAATCGGCATCTCAACCCGTAAGCATGATAGAAGTGGTTGAAGACTAGTCAGGTTCAAGCTCTACTATCTTGATCTCTTGTCAAGGTCGACAAGCCCCTACCCCCAACGTCTGAACGTGTATTCTTTGCCACAACCAACAAATCTTTATATGATTTTTACCATTATGGGGAAAACGGCTTGAGCAGACAAGTCACCTGTATCAAGAAAGGTTCTCCGCCCTACAACGACTGCGCATGCATCACGCACATCGGCGCATGGGGTGACTTGGGGGTGATAGCAAGAGAAGACGCGATTAGGCGCATTGAGCGCGGCATCGACACCTTCTGGGTGCTAGATCCAGAAACCGGCGTCCCTGCAGAACTGCAGGTTGCTGTCAAGGGGAACATTAAATATCTCAGAACAAGAGACTTCGATACAGTTTCCGATAATCTCATTAGTCTACCCGAGTATTAGTTTCGCCGCCTTTCCGCATAGGCTTTTAAGGGCTCGTCAAGATCTAGTGTTGAAACATTGTGATCCTGACACGTAGCTTGCATCTCTATGGTTCTAACCCTGTATTGATAATTCCTAGTCTTGTGGCTGTCCTCCAATCGCTATCTACTTCACTGCTCTTCCCTTCACCTCCCATGTCACCGACGCGTAATCAGTTGTCCGACATAGGTTCTTTTCTACTTCAGACCTTTGCTTTGCTGCTAGTCACTGTAACAGTCGGATTCTTGGTTCTCCTCGGTGAATCTGGTATGACTGGGAAGGCTGTGACTGAGGGAAAAGTCAGCATTGCTGAGTGGGGGCGCAGTGTAAGGAAGTATTTCGTTAGGATTCTTGGCCTCGCCTTGATCTATGTCGGTCTTCTCGTAGGGGTTTTCACAGTAGTCGGGGTGATTACGATTATGCCTGTTATCTTGAGCATGGTTGGACAAGCGGCGCAGGGACAACCTCCTCCGTCAGAATCTGCTATTATGCAGTCGTTCGCTCCAGTCGCCATTGTCTTCGCTGTTATTGCTGCGTTTGTTCAGGCAGGCTTCTATCTTCTTTTAGCTCCGGCTGTTGTTGACGACGCTGGCATAGGGGGCTCTGTGGAGAAGGCGATTAGAGTGCTCAGAGCTAAGTACAAGGCTTTTCTGGCCTATGCTTCGCTGGTCTGTGGCATTATCCTTGTGTCTTCAGCGCCTATTCTTCTCTTTTTCTTCAGTGGCTTTGACGTGAACTTGAAGGTGGCCTTTCTCCCCGGGAACCTGTCTGTCGCGGTCCTTGTTCCAAGCATAGTTCAAACCATCTTTTCACCACTCTTCTTCCTTATCGCTTTCCTCATCTACTATGATGCTAGTAGGCCGCCTCCTGTCGGGCAGGCTTAGCTGGAGAGGTCGCTCCACGATCTTTTCTAGGGTTACGGGACTAGTCTGTAGATCTTGTTGTCGAAGGAGAGGATGTAGAGTTCGCCTTGTTGATCCACGCCGAAGGACGATATTTGGAGATTTGAGTCGACTATCTCCATGTGCTCGGTCACCCCTTTTCCATCGTATCTGAGGGCCCATATTCTTCCGCTGCAAAAATCTCCATAGACGTATGCTCCGTAGAGGGAGCTCAGCTTGCTGCCTCGGTAAACGTAGCCGCCTGTTATCGAACAGCCAAGGTTATGGGTGTATTCGACTATGGGTGGAATCAAGCCTTCTTTCTTGCAGTCAGTTGCTGACGGCGGGTAGCAGTGTGCTCCTTCCATAATGTTCCATCCGTAGTTGCCGCCTCGGATGATGATGTCGACTTCCTCGTAGCTGTTCTGTCCAACATCAGCCGCATAGAACAGCCCTGTTTCGGTGTCGAAGCTGAACCGCCACGGATTTCTTAGCCCGTACGCCCATATTTCAGGTCTAGCTTCCTTGGAGCCTGCGAAGGGATTGTCTACTGGGATTTTGTATCTTACGTCGCGGGAAACGTTTCTAACATCTATTCTTAGGATAGAGCCGAGCAGTGTGTTCTTGTTCTGTCCGTGCCCAAAGGGATCGCCAGCGCCTCCTCCGTCTCCCAGACCGATGTACAGGTATCCATCCGGTCCGAAGAGGATGTTGCCGCCGTTGTGGTTGGAGAAGGGTTGAGCCACTTCCAAGAGGACGAGTTCACTTGTCTTTTCCGCTGCGTTGGAATTGTTTGAGCTGACAGTGAATCGTGATACTACTGAGCGCGCAGGGGGGGAAGCAGTGTAGTACACATAGAAGAATCCGTTTTCTTTGAACTTGGTGTCAAAGACAAGTCCCAGTAGGCCTTCCTCGTTTCCTGCGCTGTTGACTCGGTCTCTGATGTCGAGGAATACTTCTGTTGAAGAGGTGTTAGGGTGATTTGGAAAGACAAGGATTTGGCCTGCTTGCAGAACTAGGAAGATCCTGTTGGTAGAGTCATCTGCATGGGTAAGATATACGGGTCGTCTTGATGCAAGGTTTGGGAATGCGACTTCTACGTTCATTTTGCTGAGGGGTAGGGTTTGCTTCGCGACGGTTTGGGTTGAGGTTCGGGTGGCGGTGGTGGTTGTTGTAAGCAGATTTGTTTGAGTGGTTGTCTGTGTTATGGTTTGAGTCGCTTGTTGGGTTGAGGTTACCGTCCTTGTTGTAGTTTCTGGTGGTGGCTTAGCGGAAGTGGTGCGGGTGGTTGTAAGTGTGACTGTGTTGCTTGTCTGGGGAAACAAAGTTCCAGACAGAAACGATGCTGCCGCCACTATTATGAATAGAACTGTCACCGCCAGAATAAGTTTCATTGGGTTTCCTACGCTTGAATGGTTTTGACCCTAACTTAAGCTATTTGACGTTGGCTGTGATTAACTCTTCGGGGTACGGGTGCGTATCTCCTCTTCCAATATGAACTCAAGAACCACATACTCCAGCAGCATAATCAGAAACTAGATAATGAGTTCTGTTCAATTGTCGAGACTTGGGTTCTGCGCACCGGCATAGGACGGGTGTAGGGGGGCTATATAAAACGGGTAAAGGGAACATTTTCTCGTTTTTGAATGGGGGGAAGATCCACCAGGTCCCGAAGATAGAGCAGAACCAGATAACGCATACCTTATTTTAGGGAATGTAGCACCTTCTTAGCATACAGCTTCAAACATCGCAATGCGTCTTTCTCGCGCCAAGTGTAAGGGAGGGTTAACATGAAGTAGCTCGCGCCTTCATGGACGAGTCTCCTCAAGATGGCGGCGGCTTCCTCTGGGCTTTCCACTGCGATCAGATGATTCCGCTTCAAATACTCTTCAGGCTGCAGGAGGTCTGGCTGCTTCTCTAACATCTTGATGATCTTGTGTCTATCTTCGCCGACCAAGAAACCGCCATGCCAGGATCGCTGGATGCTCCGAGGGTCTCTTCCTATGTCCCTGCAATACCCATCTAGCCGCCGGTTCCTGTCTCTAAACCCCTCTGTTGAATTGCAGTAGTTCCATCCGTCAGCATGCCTCGCAACCGTCTTCAACATGTAGGCGCCTTTGGCTGATAGCCATATGGGCGGAGAAGGTTTCTGCACCGGTTTAGGGTTGCATGTCGCACCGTTGAGGCTGTAATACTTGCCTCTGAAAGTAATCTTATCCTCCGTCCAGAGTCGTCGGATCACTTGGACGGCTTCCGCCAACCGACGTATCTTGGTCGCAGGCTCTTCTAGCTGCAGACCGAACATTTGGTATTCCATGGGGTTGGATGCGCCGGCGCCAAGACCCAGCTCGACGCGACCTCCGCTGATCGCGTCTAAAGATGAAGTCATCTTGGCAACCAGCTGCGGGTGTCGTAAAGTGTTGTTGAGGACTAGTGAACCTAGTCTGATTTTCTTGGTATTTCTGGCGATTGCCGTTAACGTTGTCCAGCATTCTAGGAATGGTGCTTTGCTTCGGGCGAGGTGGTCGTATAGCCATATGGATTCGAATCCTAGTTCTTCGCATTTCCTAGATAGATTTAGGATTGATTCATATTTCGCTCCGTCTTGGGGAAGAACTATGCCGACCTTAATCATGACGAGTTTCTACGATTCTGCTGACAGATAACTATCACTGTCGATGAGGTGCAAGTCTTTGGATCAAGTCGGGTTTTCCGTTGCGTAGTTATTGATTTGTTACAGGACTGCGGCGTATGCGCCTAGAATCATGAGCACTGTGGCTAGTATGACTCTCAGGTTTATGAGCTCTAGGCGCCTGATGAATAGGTAGGAGAATATCAGGGTGAAGAGTGGTCCGAGACCGCTGATCACCACGTAAGTTGCTACATCGATATCTGACAGGGAGATGAATCTTAGCAGAATGTTGGCAGGGGAGATTAGGGCCACTGCCATTATGTATCTGAGGTCGTCTTTCCCTAGGTGTGTGAGCTTGGCCGTGGAACGGCTCTTCCAAACTACTGCTAGATAACCGAGCGCCGCCGCGGACGAGGATATGAGTGCTCCAATCAGAGGGGAGTTGATTTCTTCATAGCCTAGTTTGATGAATATGGGTGATGTGCCCCATAGGGCTCCGCAGGTTATTGACGTCAATACTCCTCCCAGGATCAAGCGTTTTTCCGTTGGCTTCCTGTCTCTGTCGCCCATGCTGAATGAAACTAGGATTGCTCCGCCTATTACTGATAGTGATCCTAGAATGTCTCCTAACTGTAGATTTTCTTTAAGAATGATCAGAGCTAGGATTGGTGCAAACAGGATCTGGCTTCTTACTAGTTGTGAGGAGCGTGCTGCGCCTATGAGTCTGATTCCGTGCCAGCTCAGTGTTCGTCCTATTAGGAAATGGAGGATTCCTGCGGTGGAAAAGTAGATTATGGCTGTGCTGCTTGCGTTGGAGAGAAGAGTGATCTCGCCGTCTACTATTGCGGCGACTAGGTAGATTGGTGGGGCGGTTATGAGGGTTATGAATACGCCTATGACTGGTTCTGATTTGAGGGTTACTTTTCTGACCAAGATTGGAGTGAAACCCATCAATGCGGACAGGATGAGGGCGTAGATCTCTCCCGCCATGACTGAGGGTGGACGGATGTTCAGCGGATATTCAATGTATCGCCGGCTTGGGAGGGTTCTTTGGGTTTCTCAGTATGAGTGAGAGAGGGGAGACGGAGGGAGACACAGAGAGACAGACCCCCCTAGCTGATCGTTTTGCCTCTACGTCTGGAAGAGATGGATGCTGATGCTCTTGTAGTGAAGGTGTTAATTTGGCTGAAGCTATCTTGATTTATTTGAACTTATGATTATTCAGGATAAATGGTTGTTAGAAGAAATATTTCTTAGTTGACTGATCTTTGATTGAAATTATCAAGTATCAGCCCGCATTTTTACGCAAGAGATAAATATTTCCTTGCCCTGTGAGAATCGGATTTCTTGACCTGTTCCAGATCCTTTGGGATCTACCAATAATCGGCGGAATTCTGTCATGGGCGTTTTGAGCATCATAAAGAGGTCGATGCTACTCAGAACCTATCTGGCGTTAGCAATAGCTTTTCCTTTGCTAGGTATCTACTCACGCATTTATGAAGCAAATTTGTTAGCGTCGAATCCTGGAGTAGACCCAGAGCTGCTGTCGGAATCTTATGGGTTTCTTCTTATGAATGGATTGCCCTTCATGTTGATAATACTTTTGAGCGTGTATATTGTAGCAGCGTCCATCGACAAGACGTATCCGACCTTTATTCTGCTCTTGCCTTTAGCCGAATTTGCATTAATTGCGATAAGGATTTTCGGGGGCGAAAGCCTGTTTTACCCAGCGTTATCCGCCCAGATATTGTTCTCATCGCTCCTACTTCTTGCGTCATATGTTTCGTCTTCAAAACCCGTTCAGACGAAAGATACGGAGACAGGAAGATAAAGCAGACTAAGTGGTTGAAACTAATACTAGAATTTTCACGTGCCTTGGCTTACATAATTCAGGAGAAAGATGTCACCGTCAACGTCGTCACCAAACATGCCTATGCCAACGGCCTCATGATCGCCATGATCACCCCCCTGTCCACAACCTACTTCCGTCAAGACGCGTTAGGAAGGCACACCTTTATTCGACAAGTACTTGGCTTTGGAAGACGAGGATTTTCTTTCTCTTCATGTTTTAGAGACCCCCCGTCTTTACAGCCCTAAAAAGTTCTGATATCGTTAACTCTCAATGGCTACAGAGAACTAGGTAAAGACTTAGGACTTATCTAATCCGCAAGACAAGGGTCAACTAAATGAAGGTAGAGATATCAGAACATGCAAAAGACAGAATGGAAGAATATGATGTTTCAGAAGACTTGGTAAGAGACACATTACGTAACCCAGACCGCGTAGCGGGGGGGTTACGGTGGCAGAAAGATATATCAAAAGAGATTAAACAGCTACATGTTAAGGGTCATAATCGAAGAACATAAAGAAATAAAAAGAGTGATAACAGTATACAAAGCAAAGAGTGGTAGATATGGAATATAAATATGATTCAAAAACTGATATTTTGCTAATAACTCTAAGTAAAGAAAAACCGGATTTCGGTGATCAGAAAGAGAATATCATCACCCATTATAACAAGCAAGGTAAGCCAATAGAAATCGAAATTCTGGACGCAAGCAAAACCACATTAAAGATCGTGGAAGCGGTTCTTAAAGGCAGAAGACTAGCTGTAGCTGCTCCGCGGAAAATTTGACTCGGCATAATAATTTTAGGGAGACGACTGGAAGTCAGACCCATCATACATATGGGTCATATGATAGGCTCACGCAAGCCGGATCAACAAGCCATACCTATGACAACAACGGTAATGTGATTACGAAGAACGATGAGACTGACTCATGAACCTATACCTATGACTACAACAACATGATGACCGAAGCAGTCAAGAACAGCGTTACACAAGGACAATACTCCTATGATGGCGAGAATAAGAGGGTGAAGATAGTTGAGGGTTCTACTCTGATCAGCTTATTCAGCGGTCTGACCATCGTCTACCAGAAGAATATGAAGAGTGGAGGAGAATCCAAGTTCGTCTTCGCCAATAGCTTGCTGATAGCTAAGAACAACGGTTCGTTGACCTATTACCATCAGGATGCTTTGGGAAGCACAAGGGTGACCACCGATGGTAGAAGAATCATGCTGTTCCAGTCCAACCACAAACCCTTCTGACCATCGCAGGGTGTGTCGGGCTCAAAGAAGACTAATGCAGCCTGAAAGACTTGTCACGTTCTTTTCCACTTCCTAGGGTCAGCTAGCCCCTCCATCACTCTTGCTCCTAGTCTAGCCATCTTGGCCATTAGCTTGTAGTCTAGTTTGTCAAAGGTGTCCATGGTGCTGTTGAAAGAGGTGGTGGGCCAGCCTCTTATCCAGCACGCGGGCACTCCTGCAGTCATGAATGAGTCGCAGTCGCTACCATTCTGCCAGCTTCTGCTCTTCACTCTGATGCCCATTCCTCTGGCTACCTTGGTGACGAAGCCGTTCAAGGCGGGTGAAAGGGGGCCGGCTCTGTCTTTGTCGACTAAGTGCACGGTGCCTTGACCGACCGAGTCAAGATTCACGTTGGCTACGCATCTTGTCAATTCATCTCTATGGGCATCGACGTGGTAGAGGGAACCCCTTAACCCGTACTCTTCAGCGTCTGTGGAGAAGAAGACCAATGTCCTGTCAAGCTTCTTGTCTGCTAGTGATCTGGCTATCTCCATCATTGTTGCTCCGCTTGAAACGTTGTCGTTGGCACCTGGGGAAAGAGGTCTGCTGTCCCTGTGCGCCGTCATCACAGCGTATTCGCTGCTTCTTCCTTTTATCTGGGCGAGCAGGTTTTTTCCCGTAGTGTCTCTGACTTTGGCGTTGATCTTGATGCTAACCTTTGCTTCACCATGTAAAGCAGCTTTCGAAAGACGTAGACCTGTTGTTGACGATACGCATAGTGCTGGTATGGATCCTACGGGGTAGCGTAGTCTCCCGGTGTAGATTCCCCATTTCTCCTCTTCTGCGAAGACCAGCATTCCTAATGCTCCTTTCTCCGCTGCTTTCTCAGCTTTGAATGACTCGTGGTTCTTCCCTATTCTGGCCAAGACGATCTTCCCCTTGACGTCGCCGATCTCTTCGTCCGTCCCATAGCCTATGTCGACAACGGGAGCTGTCAAACTGCCTTTTGTCGAAGGAGACGCGACACAGGGCAGGGAAGGCAATTCTGAGCCTTCGGCTGTGAGCCGCCAATCCTCCGCCTCAAAACCGGTGAATGCGAATTCCTCTACCCTGCACTCCAAGCCAAGAGATTCAAACCTATCTTTGTATAAGCGAAGAGCTCTCTCATCAGCTTTAGAAGCAGCAGGCCTCGGGCCGATCACATTGGAAAGATACAGGGCGTCATCTCTGAGCCTGTCCAACGAACTGAGTTGCGCCATAGGTTAAGAGGAGCATTCAGGGTGCTTATTACGTCTTCCAAGATCAACCTGCCAGATTGGGTCTAAGGATTGCAGGAATCCAATACAGATACCCGCCGCATAACGGTCCTCGAAGCAGATCGCTCTACACCAAGATTCTTGTAGGAAAATCAAGTTCACAAACAGTCTTCCGTTGAACCTGACGGCTTATGTTTGAAGGGGGGATTACTTGACTCCACACCGCATAACATTGCTTCTGCTAAAATGGTTAAATGCAGAAGCAGCCCTCAAAAACGAAGGGGACTTTACCAATGGTAAAATTTGGGGTCAAGATCACTCAGAATAACTACAGTTTCGACGACATTTCTAACGTCTGCTTGGAGGCCGAGAGAGTAGGCTTCGAATCTTTTTGGGTGGCTGACCATATGTTCTCATGGGGCAGGAAGCCGACTGAAGACGTGTCCCTAGAGTGCTGGACTATCCTCTCCTCCCTGGCTACCAAGACTAAGCGGATACGGCTGGGCACACTCGTAGTCTGCAATCTCTTCAGACCGCCTCCCGTTCTAGCGAAGATATCCAGTAGCTTCGACGTGATCAGTGGCGGCAGGCTTGAATTCGGTATAGGGACATGCGGTCCATCGACGCCACCAGAACTCTCAGGATACGGCTTCTCACTCCCAAAGAGGGCTGAACGACTTCAAAGGCTCAGAGAGAGCATCGAAATCCTGAAGACTCTCTGGACTCAACAGAGGTCCAGTTTCCAAGGCCAATATTATCGTCTGACAGACGCCATTTGCAGCCCCAAGCCTCTGCAGAAGCCTCATCCTCCCATCTGGATAGGAGGTGAAAGAGAAGATGTCCTAGATATAACTGCCAAGTATGCTAACGGGTGGAACTGCAGGCGTTTCCCCCTCGAGCAGTACAGGAAGACCGTGGAGACTCTTGATTCATACTGCGTGAAGTATGGTCGCAAGCCGAGTGATGTGCAGAAGTCTTGGCAGGGTCCAGTCTTGATCGGGAAAGACGAGGCAGACCTAAAGGAGAAGATGGGAAAGTATGGGATTAACCCCGGTGCCCTCGTAGGTACACCTGACAAGATCACCGAGCAGATACAGCGATACATCGATGCTGGCGCCTCATATTTAATGTTCTTCTTCCAAGACGACAGGGCTCTGAAGTCTCTCGGACTATTCGCAGAGAAGGTGGCGCCGAACTTCTAGAACACCGTCTGGCCGACAACTATATGAAGAGAGACATCGACGCTTTCAGCGACCCGAAGTTGCAGACAAGGGAGCCTACTGGTTTGCAGACGGATCTGTTAGATGAGGCTCCGGCGTAGGGCGTTGAGAGAATGGGTAAACGAAAAGTTCTGAGTGAATCCGACCTGAAGGAACTGGTCCTCCCAGGGCAGGGCGAAGTCCTCGGCAAGGTCGCCAAGCTTTCTGGCGGTGAGCATCTGATCGTCAAATGCGTGGACGGGAAGACTAGGCTGTGCAGGATAAGGGGGAAATTGAAGCGGAGAATGTGGATCAGAGAGAACGACATTGTGCTAGTTGCGCCATGGGACTTTAATGATGAGCGGGCGGATGTTGTTTGGCGCTACATTCATGCTCATGCTGATTGGCTGAGGAATAACAAGTATATTCCTGACGCCTTCTAGGTTGTCTTCTCCTCAGTTTCCCCTATTGATGGTGTTTAAGGGATCTTACTGGATACTCTCAGCCCATGGTAGTTGGGCGGAGAGAAGTATGCGGCTTTCAGGAGGGAGAGTCTGAGGAGGAAGGTTCCGATGATCACCAGTATTCCGGAGAAGGCTAGGGCGCTGGTCTCAGCCACGCCTGAGACCATGTAGGCAAATGCTATCAGTACGAGCGGCAGTACCAAGCCGGCTACTAGGGCTCCTCCCATGAAGAGTGTTGCGTATCTGCCTTTTCTGAGCAAGCTGGCGGATTCTTTCGCCGAGTCACCGTTCTTTGATGCATATGAAACTTGGATGAATGCGAAGACAAGGGTGAGGGTTACTAGGGCTGCTTGAAGAGCCTCCACCGTCTTGAGGCTGACTCCGGTCAACCCGGTGAAAGACGCGACCACGAACACCAGTCCTAGGGCTGCGGAAAGCGAGGACAAGGGTAGAAGGATCGGCACGGTTGACGTTCTCCAGAAGGGAACTGAATGGGACCCGTAGAGGACCAGACCCACATAAATCATGACTATGATGGCAGTAACCCATGCGATCAGCTGGATTACCAGGCCGACTTGGCTATTGATGGTCCAGGGCAGAAACGAGAAGGGTTTGAACCCGTTACCTATCTCAAAGTGCGGGGCAATTGCGAGGATGCCGAAGCCCATGAACAGAAAGTCAGCCACAGCTCCCCTAGCAATCCAAGAAGTCTTCACATTCGCGATGGCTTTGAGGAGCCTTTCCGGGTGACCCAGATCAGCAATAAGAATACCGCCTCCTATTCCAACAATTATTATGCTCAGGAGATCGATTAAGGGGAGCCCGAGGAATGTGCCCAGGTTAAGGCCTAATACGAGCCTGTAAAGGTAGAGTCCTCCGCCTACTCCCATCGCGGTAAACCAAGTGGCATGGGCAGTATTCCAACCTGGGCCTACGGCTGTTTGAGGCCTCAGGCCTGTTCGATAAATCTCTTGATACAGCTTTTCAAGATCTAGTTGTTGAGACGATTCGGGCATATCCAAGTTGCCCTCTTGCTTCTCGCCGCTGCTGAGCGTAATTAAATACTTATCGTGCTCCATGCGTCTAGGACGCATAACTCCCATAATTGGCTTGGGACAATGTTTTTTTGGTGGACATGGGAGAACACCGCCTTATGAGTAAGTCGAATCACGTAGATCTCGTAATCAAATCAGACCGGACTTACGCTTGGTCGTACGGCGGAGTCGTCAAAGCCTCCCTAGCTATAGACGGAGGAAAGATCGTAGCTTTTGGTTCAGAAGCTAACATGCCTAAGGCGGAGAAGGTCATCGACGCAACGGGGCAGGGGAAGCTAGTCATGCCCGGGTGGATCGACACTCACGCCCACTTCCGGGATCCGGGGTTCACCCACAAAGAGGATTTTGAGACAGGTTCAAGGGCAGCCGCGGCAGGAGGGGTCACCCTTACAGTCGATATGCCCAATGTTAATCCTCCTCCGAACACCCTTGAACGGTTTGAAGCCAAGAAGGCTGACGCGAAGACCAAGGCCATAGTGGATTTTGGCCATAACGCTTCAGGAGTTGTGCCTGAGGAGATACCTAAGATCGCCAAGGCTGGAGCATTCGGATTCAAAATCTTCCAGCTCATAGATGTCGGGCGAGACTATCCTCACATGTCTGGGACGGGTATCAGGGATGAGGGGCACCTGTTTCAATGCTTTAAGGCCGTCTCCAAAACAGGCCTAGTATGCTTGGTTCACCCGAATAACCAAGCCATCTACGAAGTCATCGCGAAGGAATACATGGATAGGGGCGAAGTCGACCACCGGGGCTACGCAAGAGCATTCGTTGCCTATCAGAACATTGCTGTGCTTGCAGGGATCTCAACCCTGATCCTGCTGCAGAGATCCACCGGCGTCAAACTGCACATATTGCACGTTAATCTGAGGCGCGCTTGGGAGATGATCAGGGATGCCCGGGGCCACGGCCAAGACATTTCCACGGAGGTCAACCCTGCGTCCCTCTTCCTAACTAACTCATGGGACACCATCGAGAAGTGGGGTCCACTGTCATTGGGAAGCTACTGCAGACCAGAGGACTCTGTGTCAACATGGGATGCGTTGAACGACGGCACAGCAACCGTTATCGCAACCGATCACGCCCCCCACCACAAAAGCGAGAAGGAGATCGGCTGGACGAACATGTTCAAGTCTCCTGGTGGACGACCCATGATACAGGAATACATGGGTCTCATGCTGGATTCGGTCAACAAGGGCATCATCCCCTTGGAAAAAGCCATCCAGCTCTGCTCGGAGAATGTCGCCCGAAGATTCGGAGTCTTCCCCAAGAAAGGCAGCTTGGACGTGGGTGCAGACGCTGACATCACGATAGCAGACTTGAAGAAGAAGCACACCTACACTCAGGAAGAAGTCCTCTCCAAGTGCGGCTACACATGCTTCGAGGGAAGAGAAGTCCAGGGATTCCCCGTCATGACCATAGTTAGAGGACGAATCGTCATGCAGGAGGGCGCGGTAATCGGGAAGCCAGGGGAAGGAGAGTTCGTCAGCCCCCTGTCACACACCGTGCTCACCTAGCTGACTCGGGATTCGAATAGGACTGTCAAAGAGACTACAGTGCAGGCAGATCAGAGTCAGCTGCATTCACCTAGCTATGGATTTATAGTCAACTGCAAACCAAGAAAGCGTAGAACCATCTTGGCTAAGGTCACATGTGCAGGTTGGGAGAAGCTGCCACACGAGGCCGATGAATCAGAGGTCAACACAGTGGGATCGACGAAGCTATGCAACGACTGCTACTCGCTCTTCAAGCAAGATCCTATGAAAGAGGAGCTCGCCAAATACCTCTGATCCCTAATCCACTTAAGTCAAGAACCAGCCGAGGGGCGAAGCTTCGCACCGCAGAAAGGGCAGAAGTTCCACGACGGGTGCGCCCTGCCTAAAGCTCCGTGGATCGTATCCAAGTGTTGCTGAGGCGCCAAGCTGTGCAGCTGGCTTTCATGTTCATCTACAGCGGTCATGAGGTTTGTAACTTCGTCCCGCTCACCAGGAACTCCTATGCTCGCCATGCCAAGTTACAACCTGTTGGGAAAAGCCTGATGTTTTGTTTTATTCCGAGACTACTTAAATATGCCTCGAAGGGGCTGCGGTAAGTGACCCATTGTGAGGCTTCTTGAATACCAGTCTAAGAGGCTCTTCTCCTCCGTTGGAATAAAGACCCCCAGAGGCTCAGTTGCCCGGGTCGAGCAGGATGCTGTTGACGCCGCTAGACGCTTGGGGCTGCCTGTGGTTTTGAAGTCCCAGGTTGCTGTTGGGGGCAGAGGGAAGGCTGGTGGCATTGTGAAGGTCGATAGGGAGAGTGATCTGTCTGAGTCTTTCAGGCGCGTCAAGAATCTTGCAATAGGAGGCCTTAGGCCTGAAGTCATTTTGGTAGAGGAGGCTGCCCCATACCAGAAGGAGCTTTACGTCTCCATAGTCTTGGACAGAGGGTTGAGGCGATTCATTCTTATCGCTTCAGCTGAAGGAGGCATTGAGGTTGAGAGCTCAGGGGGTAGGCTTACTGTTCCTCTTCAGGACGGGCAGGTCTCAAAAGAGTCTGCGAAGGAGCTGGGCGGGAAACTGGGTCTAGGAGGAGCGTCACTGGACGATTTCGTAGATATCGCGGTTAAGCTGTCAACCCTGTCCTCGAAGATTGAAGCTGTTCTATCTGAGATCAATCCTCTTGCTGTCCTACGGGACGGGAGGCTTGTGGCGTTGGACGCGAAGGTGGATGTTGATGACAGTGCGATCTTCAGGCATCCCGAGTTGGCACAGTTCTCCGCTGCGGAAAGCTTGGAGGCAGAAGCTGCGAAGGAGGGTTTCGCATTCGTGGAGTTGGACGGCTCCTTGGCTGTCATTGGTAATGGCGCTGGGCTGGTGCTTTCAACCCTTGACTTGGTGGTTGACAACGGCGGTAAGCCTGCGTGCTTCCTAGATCTGGGCGGAGGAGCATCCAAGGACAGGATTTATGCTGCGCTGGAGCTGGTGAATCGGTTCCCCAAGGCCAGCAAGATTCTTCTCAACGTCTTCGGAGGCATAACGAGGTGCACCGACGTGGCCCTAGGTGTACGAGAAGCCTATGAGAAAGGAGTGATAAGCAAGCCGTTGGCCGCCAGAATATCGGGGGCAGGCCAAGAAGAAGCCCTGCAGATATTACGCGGCTTACCGGTCAAAGTGTACACCACCATAGAAGAAACATTGAAGGCCGCCATGACCTAGGTGTTTTTCATCTAGCAGCTGGACTGTATTCCATTAATCAAAGTATTTTAGGAGCCAAAAAAGGGTCAACGTGTAATCACATGACCACAGCTACGCAGCCTGGTTTGGCAGACCGATTAGGCGGACTGCTGGGTGAAGGCGCCTTCGAGATCCTCGGCTTAGCCAAGGAGCTTGAGAGAAAAGGTCATGAAGTTGTCCACTTGGAAATAGGGGAACCAGATTTTGATACTCCTGAGCACATAAAGCAAGCCGCCATAGACGCTCTAAGAAAAGGCTACACCCATTACACCGCTGCCCCAGGCATCTATGAGCTGAGGGAAGCCATAGCTGAAAGAGTCTCCGACGAAGTTGACATGGATGTGGATCCCAATAGCGAAGTTGTGGTGATGCCAGGTGCGAAGCCCGGCATCTTCTCAGCCATCATGGCCACAGTGAACCCTGGTGATGAGGTGATTATCCCCGGACCAGGATGGCCCATCTACGAGTCCGTCACAAGATTTGCAGGAGGAATCCCCGTGTTCGTGCCTCTACGTGAGGAGAACGACTTCAGGCTTGATCCTGCCGAGGTAAGGAAACATGTGTCGAAGAAGACCAAGCTGATGATCATCAACTACCCTGTTAACCCCACAGGCTCCACGCTGACCAAGAAGGACATTCAGGAATTGGCTCAGATAGGCAGGGAGAATAACCTCTGGGTGATGAGTGACGAGATCTACTCCAAGATCATCTTCGATGTGGAGCATCACAGTCTGCTCTCTGAGCCGGGGATGAAGGAGCGGACGATCATGATTCACGGTTTCTCCAAAACCTATGCCATGACGGGATGGAGGCTGGGGTACGCCGTTGGGCCTGCGTCGTTGATAAGCCACATAGTGAAGCAGCAGAGTAATATCGCTTCTTGCGCAGCAGCCTTCAGCCAGATGGCTGGCATAGCTGCTCTGAGAGGTCCTCAGGACGATGTGAAGAGGATGGTGGAGGAGTATGATCGGAGGAGAAGGGTGATAGTGTCGGGGCTGAACTCGATTAAGGGAGTTTCATGTAAGATGCCTCGGGGCGCCTTCTACGTCTTCCCCAACTTCAAGTCTCTCGGTATGAAGTCTAGGGACTTGGTTACCTTGCTGTTGAACGAGGCTTATGTGGCTACTCTGCATGGGTCTTCCTTCGGTCCCTATGGCGAAGGCTATCTCCGGATGTCTTATGCTGCAAGTGTGGAGAAGATCAAGCAGGCTTTGGAGAAGATAGGGGAGACTATGGAGAAGCTCTCCAAGAAGCCTAGTCCCTCAGCATGATTAATTAGAACCTGCTAGGCGAGGGTCGCCTCATATGAATCCTCAGTCGCTTGACATGCTACTAGACAGCGCAGGTCTGCCGATCATTGTTCAAGGAATCACGGGCAAGATCGGGAGTTTGCATACTGAGCTTATGCTGGAGTATGGCACGAAGGTTGTTGGAGGGGTGGTGCCTGGTAAAGGTGGTCAATCGGTGCATGGTGTGCCGGTCTTTAACACGGTGAAGGAAGCTGTGGCTGTTACTTCTGCTAAGGCTTCCATCAACTTTGTGCCTGCGGCTTTCTTCTTCGGTGCCGCTGAAGAGGCTGTCAGATCAGGGCTCAAGCTGACTGTTGCAATCACCGAGCAGGTTCCTGTCAGAGACACTTTGAAGCTGCTGAAGCTGTCCGAGGAGAACAATGCTACTGTCATCGGGCCCAACACTCCTGGAGTCATAGTGCCTAGCAGAACCAAGATCGGGATTATGCCTCCTGACCCCTTCGAAAAAGGGAAGGTGGCAGTCTTCTCTAGAAGCGGCACCTTGATGTATGAAGTTGCTTACCATCTTTCTCGGAGCGGCTTCGGGCAGGCTATTGCCCTTGGTATAGGTGGTGACCCGATTAACTGCACGAATCTGATCGAATGCTTGGACTGGGTTCATGGAAGGAAGGACATTGAGGCGGTGGTTGTGGTGGGGGAGATCGGGGGCGACGTTGAGGAGAAGGCTGTGGAGCATCTGTCAAAGAAGGGTAATCGTAAGCCCATGGTGGCCTACGTTGCTGGCCGGTATGCTCCTAAGGAGAAGAAGATGGGTCACGCGGGTGCTATTATCTTGGGTTCCTATGGGACTGCTGAGTCTAAGATCAAGACGTTTGAGGGTGCTGGTATCCCTGTGGCTTTGAGGCCTGCTGAGATTCCTGTTAAGCTCGGGCAGGTCCTTAAACGCTGAGACCATCATCGGTAAAGTAAGAGTTTCGTGCTGATGGATGTTTGGAGGTGGACTGAGCTTCAACCAGCGATTCTTGATTTATCTCTTGGGGGCTGCTCATTCACTTAACCACTCTCTTTTGCTGATTTTGCCTCCGCTGATACCGATTATCACCGCTTCAGCAGGTTTGTCCCTGACTAGCCTCGGGTTGATTGCGACTGGGGCGTCGTTGATGTATGGGTTTGGGGCTTTGGCTGGAGGTGTGCTTGCTGATAGGCACGGTGAGGGCCGTGTGCTCGTGGCATGCATGGGTCTTTCAGGAGCCTCGGCGCTGATTGTTCCTTTGGCTCCGAATGAGATTGGGCTTGCGGTGGGGTTGCTGTCTGTTGGGCTCTGGGGGAGCTTCTATCATCCCACTGCGATAAGTCTGATTTCGAAGGTGTATTACCGTAGGCGCGCCTCTGCTCTTGGTCTTCACGGGGCTCTTGGTCATCTGGGTCAAGTGTTTACGCCTGTAAGTGCGGTTGGCTTGGCGGTGGCTTTCGGTTGGCCCTATGCGTTCATGCCTTTTGCGTTTGCTTCAATTGTCTTTGCTTTGCCTTTCATGCGGGTGCAGCGTCTGGAGGCTGAGTCGAAGGCGCCTCTTCTAAAGACATTCAAGGAATCCTTCAGGAATTCTTCTCTGAGGGCTTTGTTCGCTTTTTCTTTTCTCGGTGGCTTGTCGTTTCAAGCCATCTCGTTCATCTTTCCCGCGTATCTTGTGAATGTCCGCGGTTTCTCGGTTCAGTCTGCGGGTGTAGCGGGCTCGGTGTTGTTGGCCTTCGGTGTGCTGGGGCAGTTCACTGGTGGGAGGATAGTTGAGCGTCTTGGAGGGCGGCTGGGGTTGGTGTACGCTGCTTCGGGTGCTCTGCTGGGCTTGGTCGGTCTGCTGGTGGCTCCTGATTCTGTGCTTGCCGCGGGGCTGTTCGTGGTTCTTTACGGCCTGTGTTTCTATGCGTCTCAGCCTGCCTCGGACTCTTTGATCGCTACTTTGACGAATAGGGAGATACGGGGCTTGGTCTTCGGGATCATCTTCTCGGTGGGCTCAGGGTTAGGTTCTTTTTCGGCGGCGTTGGCTGGACGTCTCTCCGAGTCTTTCGGAGCGGGGTCAGCGGTGGGCGCGGCAGCAGTATTTGAGTTGGCAGCGCTGCTTGTGATCTTGCTTGTCCGTGTCGGAAGAAAGGATACTCCTGAATCCTAGTCTACCTGCGTGTTCGATTGTCGAAGAATCCTTATGCGACATACGGCCCGCCTCTCCTGTTATGGTTAGGATGCTTAGGATCGACCGAGCGCTATACGAGGTGGACGACAATACTAAGACCTATCGATTCTGCAGCAGAAACTCTGAGTGGAGGAATCTTGGCTCAGAGGAAAACGAGCGGAACAAGAAACAGTTGGACGGCTACACCAGAATCTTCAGGGACGGCGCGAGAAAGGTTTTCAGATACAGGGATCAGCAGAAACGGAGACACCACACGGCCTGAAGATTTTCACTGATGATGGGGGGTAGTGGCCTAGTCGCCTCCCATCTTCTGGGGAAGAAAGAAGATAGATACTGCTGTCTACGGTTTCTTGGTTTCGAAGTAGGAGTCGAACATAGGTGTGTGGAACTGTCCGAACCCTGGTTTCACGAGTATTTCGCCTTCGTTCATGACTTGTGTTCCGCGTACGAAGGTCATGACTGGGACTCCTTGGACTTCTCTTCCGTCGTAGACGGACCAGCCGCATTTTGAGTAGCCTGGTTTGAGGACTGTTTTTCTCTTCAGGTCTATGACTGCTAGATCGGCGTCTGCTCCTGGCTGCACGGTGCCTTTCTTGGGGTAGAGCCTGTAGATGTGGGCGACGTTCTCTGAGGTTAGGGCCACTATTTTGTGGAGGGGTATTCTTCCTCTGTTTACTTCTGTGAGCATTAGGGAGAGGTATTCTTGGAGCTGGGGTGAGCCTCCTATGGAGCTCCACATGTCTTTCCAGCCTCTTTCTTTTTCTTCTCTGCTGTGGGGGGAGTGGTCTGATCCTAGGACGTCTATGGTGCCGTCGTTGAGGCCTTTCCATACGGGTTCGACGTCTTGGTCTCTTAGGGCTCCTCCGAGGGCGTAGGGGCCGTGGTGTTCAACTTCTTTTCTTGTCATGAGGAATGTTTTGGGGTTGGCTTCGGCGGTGATGTTGTATCCTTTTTTCTTGGCTTCTCTGACTATTTCTACTTCTTCGCCCATGTTGCAGTGGTGTACGTGGAGTCTGGCTCCTGTTGATCTTTGTACTAGGATTGATTTGGTGATGGCTGTGGTTGATATGATGTTGTTTCCGTAGTGGGCGACTTCGTAGTAGGATATGGGGTCTGTTTTTCCGGCTTCTTTGTAGCGTTTGACGAGCATGTCGTTGATCTCTTGGTTTCTGCCGAAGATTCCTGCTATGACTCCTGTCTTGGCTATTTCTTCGAAGGCTTGGTAGAGGTGTCCGTCGTCGATGATTGCCAGGGCGTCTTTCGGGTAGTCTACTCTTTCCTGCATGAATATTTTGAATCCGAATGCCCCTGCTTTGACTAGGGGCCCTATTTCCTGTAGTTGGGTTGCGCCGCCTAGGTGTCCGAAGTCGACTACTGCTTTGGCTTGGGCGAGCTTCTTCTTTTCTTCGAAGCGTTCCACGGTGTTTGTGGGGGGCTTGGTGTTGGGCATGTCTATGGTTGTTGTTACTCCTCCTGCGGCGGCTGCTTTGGTGCCTGTTTCGTAGTCTTCTTTGTAGGTGTATCCGGGTTCCCTTAGGTGCGAATGGGTGTCTATTAGCCCGGGGATAATGATCTTGCCTTCAACGTTTATGACTCTGCTTGCATTCGGGAGATGAGGTTCCTTTGCCACCGCCACTATTCTGCCTTGGTCTACTGCTATTCCCGCTTCGAAGAGGTCGAGGGAGGTGCATATCCTGCCTCCTTTGAAGACAAGGTCTACTGTAGTCAAATCGATCTGCCGCTTCCCTGTGCGGGTGACCGACAAGTAAAAAAGCCTTGATTATTGTCTGCGTTGGGAGGAGCAGGAAACATATGCCGATCACGGATGCTGTGAAGAAGCAGATTGCTCAGAAGCGTAGGCTCTTCTTCAAGGTTTGCTTGCGGTGCGGAGGTAAGAATCCTTTGGCGGCTGATAGGTGTCGTCGGTGCCGCAGCAGCGATCTGCGTTTGAAGAACAGGGCTCTGGGCGTAAAGAAGTAGAGAGCTACACGAGCTAAACGGGTCTACTATTCACGTCTGTGCTGGCTGCAGACCCCCCCTTCACATATAAATTTCAAGTCTGAAACAGAGTGTTCTCTGGTTCGGCACCAGTAATCATCTATATACCTACTTGATTTGAGGGGGGTTTTACTGGGGCAGTAGTCCAGCTGGCTACGACGGCGCTCTCACACGGCGCAGATCATGGGTTCGAATCCCATCTGCCCCACGTCTCCACGAGTTCTTGAGTAACCTCAGCCGCCCCGTTCGCAGCGAACTTAACGCAAAACAGTTACAAATCCCAAATTCAACCTAATAGCTCTGAAAAGGCGCGTAGACTATAAAACGACAATACATAATGGTAGGCGTAGTTGAACGAATACAGGTATCCGACTGAGAATCAAATCATACAGCTAAACAAAGAGGTCTTGGCGGAGATAAGAGTAAAGAAGGCTGACAGGCATAAGGTCTTACGCAGACCAGCTATCTCTGCTGCAATAGAGGAAGCAAAGAACGAACCTGGCGACATCTACGACAAAGCAGCAAGCCTTTTGAGAAGCTTAATACAAAGCCATCCCTTTGACAGTGGCAATAGGCGAACAGCTTACACAGCTACAGTAACGTTTCTCAGAATGAATGGTGAGGAACCTAAGATTGTTCCTGATGCCAAAGCACTTCAGGGCATACGAGAAAGATTTTATACAAAGAATCAAGTCAAAGAATGGTTAAAGGGACATGGCATCTCACCGTTCAGAAGATAGCTCCAAATTCCTCGAGATCGCTAGGCAAGTGATAAGGGATGAGCGTGTCTTCTTAGAGGAAATCGGACGGCTAGGTATACCCGAGAAACGGAAGACAGTCACTGCACGGTAGACATCACGAAAACCCATACATCAAGAATCCTAATGTCATTCGCTCCAATTCTTACTTCGATAAGACTGAAAGAAGTCCCATAGTGAACAGGATTCGGAGTGCCCAAAACGCCTAGAGACCTCTATGAAGGAGAACAAAGAATTCCTAGAAGAACTCGGGTGCCTATGGGACCTAAAAGAAGAGATCAAGCCCCATTCGTCCCACCTTTCTTGGCGCGTTTATTTGCCGTGACAGATAGAACTAAGGAGTATCTACAGTTATTCTATTACTCTTTTGAAGCTGATAGACGCCGCGACAAACATGGCTACGTCGAATATTCCTACTGCCAGCAGATCAACAGCGAGATTGGAGATGTCTCCTGTTATCGTTAACCCTCGGACTGCGTTGACAACATAGGACATCGGGTTGAGCCGAGCTATGAACTGGAGGGGCGGAGGCATAATGCTCAGCGGATAAAGGGCGTTGCTAGTAAAGAGAAGAGGGAAGCTCAAAGACTGGCCTATGCCCATAAACCGCTCCCTGGTCTTCATGAAAGACGCAATAAGAATGGAAAAAGAAGCGAAGCCCCCAGAGATAAGAAAAATGACCACAATCGCCAAAACAAAGTACAGAGGATTGGGCACAAACCTAACCCCGATCAACAACGCCACAGGAAGAATGATCAGAGACTGGAAAATCGCCCTCAGCCCCGACGCCATAGCCCTCCCGATCACAATAGAATACCGCGGCCCAGGGATCACCAGAAGCTTCTTCAAGATGCCTGACTCCCTCTCCCACACAATGTTTATGCCGTAATGAATCGAAACAAACGTCACAGACTGCAGCAACACCCCCGGAGTGATGAAGTCAATATACGGCACTCCTCCCGTCGGTATGGCCCTAATCGTGCTCATAATCGGGCCGAAGACCCCCAGCCACAGCAAAGGCTGAATCGCCCTACCGTACAGCTCCGCCCAATCATGCCTCAGACGCCTAACTTCCAGCTCAATCATAACCGCCATATTCCTCATCGACTCAATCAAGACCACTACCCTCTCCTGATCAGCCGCCTAACCGCCCTTACCTGACGGACACCATCCCTCTTCTCAGCCTGCGGCCCCGCATAACTCGCGAACACTTGATCAAGCGTTGGCTTAGCAACAGAAATCTTCTCGATAGCTACGCCGGCCTCGAACAACACCTTGACCGTAGACGGCAGAGAGCTCTCCGTATCTCTCACCAAGACAGATAGCTCAGAACCTTCAACACTGGCACCGTAAACCGAATCCAGCGCCGTGATTCTTTCCATAGGAATATCAGCCGCGGAATGGTTCTGCAAGCTGAAAACTATCATATCTTTTCCAATAGAATCCTTCAGGCTTTCAGCCGTACCTACCGTGACCACTCTACCCCTGTTTATGATCCCTATCATATCGGAGTACTGATCCGCCTCATCCATGTAATGAGTATTATAGAAAATTGTGGTGCCCCGCTCCTTCCTAAATGACCACAGCCTCTCCCAGACCGCTTTACGAGCCGAAGGATCCAAACCTATGGTAGGCTCATCCAAGAACATGATCTTGGGACTGGTCAGCATAGCTGATGCGAGCTCCAGCCGCCTAATCATCCCCCCAGAATACGTCTTGACAATGCTGTTCGCAACATCCCACAAGCCGACTATGCCCAAGACCTCATCGATAGTTTTTCTCCTCTTGTCCGAAGGGATCGCGTAGAGCTTAGAATAGATCAAGAGATTCTCATACCCTGTAATGTCCGTCCAAACACCTATCTCCTGAGGAACATAGCTCACGAGCCTTCTGACACTAGATTCGCCTCGAACAACATCACAGCCGAATACGGATGCCTTACCCGATGAAGGCTTTATCTGAGTCGTCAGAATCCTCATCAGAGTAGTTTTACCAGCACCGTTCGGCCCAAGCAAAGCAAAAACATTCCCCGCCTCAATCTTCAAATCGACCCCGTCAAGAGCCCTCACCTTGCCATCGTAGACCTTGCTCAACCCTTGAACATCAACAGCAAAGTCCGCGTTCTGCATGGCAAAACTCGGGGGTTCATGTATGCTAGTTAACCTTTTTCAAGCAAAAAGATACTAGGTCTTTCCTTCCCGTTACCCTCGACAAGAATACTCGTCTGCAGCTTGGGAGAGGAACCAGAACAGGTTCCAACATGTGAACACTTAACTCTCATGAGAAAGGATTAAATCCGAACGAGCACCCAACTAACCTATCTCTTGCAAGTGAAAGATGATCTTTGGATACGCTCGGCCTGCGAGCTCTGTCTAAACAACTGCGGGATCCTAGTCCACCGCGTCAACGGCAAAGTAGTCGCCATCGAAGGCGACCCGGCGAATCCGCATAACCGAGGCAAAATATGTGCTAAAGGCGCATCAGGCTTCCTCTACCGATACTCCCCCTACCGCGTTACCAAGCCCCTGAAAAGAACAAACCCACACAAGGCTCTCGACGAGGATCCAAAGTGGGAAACCATCAGCTGGGAAGAAGCATTAACTACAGTCGCAGAGCGGCTTCGCAAGGTGAAGGACAAGGATCCCCGGCTCCTCTACGTCACTTCCTTCGACTACTTTACCGCCTACGACATCATCGCTCCCTGGTGCCAAGCCTTCGGAACCGAATTCAGACCCTTCTCATCAGGCTTCTACTGCGGCAACAACGTACACAACATCCATTACGCCACAGAGGGCGCCATGGAGGCTAACCCTGATGCTTCACTAACAAAGTATCTCATTCTCTTCGGCTCAGGATACGGCTCAATCGTCAACTACGACGTAATGCACGCCGCTCTTGAAATCGCAGCCAAACGCCCAGGAGGCATAAAAGTCGTAGCCGTCGATCCAGTAGGCTCCTATGCCGCGGCCAAAGCGGAGGAATGGCTTCCAATCAGGCCGGGAACCGATGCGGCCCTCGCCTTATGCATGGTGAACCTGCTCCTAAACGATTACAGGATTTACGACGAAAAATTCCTGAAACAGAGAACCAACGCGCCCTACCTCATCGGAGCTGACGGACTGTATGTCAGAGATCCAGTAACAAACAAGCCTCTGATTTGGGATCCTACTGCAAAGAGGGCCAAGAAATGGGATGAGCCATCTGGAGACTACGCGCTTGAAGGAACCTACTATCTTGACGACAAGGAGTGCCAACCGGCCTTCCAGAAACTCAAAGAACACGTCAGCAAATACACGCCTGACAAAGCATCAGACATAACCACCATTCCAGCCGACACGATACGTCGAGTAGCCAAGGAGTTCGGAGAAGCAGCGAACATAGGCGGCACCATCACCATCAAAGGGAAGGAGCTGCCCTACCGCCCAGCGTCCATAGCCTACTACCGCGGCCTAAGCGCTCACAAACACTCCATGCTCTCAGGACTCGCTGTTGAGCTCCTTCAGACCATAATAGGTGGAATCGACGTCCCAGGCGGTCTCCTCGGCAGCGGAGTAGTAGACGTGTCAGTAAGCGAAGAGGGTCTGCTCACAATGATTCCGCCAAAACACGCCCACAAATGGCCCTACTATCCAGCTCGAAGACCCACACGCCCACAATCACTGGATCTCCTTGAGCTCTTCCCCGTTGCTACGTACAGCAGACCATTCCTCATTCAAGCCATACTCGAACCAGACCTGTATAACACGCCTTATCTGCCCGAGATGATCATCCAGATCCGAACCAACTTTGTGAAGTCCTCCATCTCTCCATCGCAGATAGAAAAAGTCCTCCAGAAGATACCCTTCATGGCGTCCTTCGCATTGGAGCTGGACGAGACCTCACAGTTCGCCGACATCGTATTCCCAGACCTCCACTATCTTGAACGCTTGGCCTTAGGTAAAGGAGAACGCAGCGAAAGCGGCATGAAACCATGGTTCTTCTACGGACAAAAGCCTGTAGTTGAACCACCATTCGATCCTCCTTGGGACAAGCTGGTGAGCCCAGCCGAAATCTTCCTAGATCTGGCCGAGCGCGCCGGTTTCCTAAGCGACGTCAATGAATCAATCAACAAGGCATGGGGTTTGAAGGAGACTCAACGGCTGGACCGCAGCAAAAAATTCCCGTTCTTGGATATGGTTGATCGCAGACTCAAATCAAGACTGGGATCGGAACATGGTTTGGAGTGGTACATGCGAGACGGCTTAATGGTCAAAGAGAGGACTGCACAGGCGATGTACCGAGGCGCCTTTCCCGGACCAAGAATTCACGTATACTTCGAGTTCATGAAGCAAGCAGGAGAAGAAGTTGACAAGCTCACCAGAGAGCTCGGTCTGCCATGGGATACATCCGACTATCACCCACTGCCCGATTGGAAACCCTGCGCAGCCCAAACCAGAAAAAACGAAAAGTTCGACCTAATTCTCGTCAACTACAAGGTTCCACAAATGTCGTTCAGCTTCGGCCACTCAAACTCCCTCACATCACAACTCGGAGAGAAACTCCGAGCAGACGACGTCGGAATAAACGTGGAGACTGCCAAGAAGAAGGGTATCCAAGACGGAGATGAGATTTGGATTGAGACTGCCTACGGCAAGAAGGTGAATGCAAAGGCTAAGGTCACCAATCTGGTTCATCCTGAGGTCGTCGCCTGCCAAGGAGGTGGAGGAAGATTCGCCAAGAGGATTGGCGTAGGCCGGGGCAGAGGGATAAACTTCAACGATCTGGTATCATTCGACATGGAGAATATCGACTACGTCTCTACCGCAGTAGATTCACACATCCCCGTAGCCGTTTACAAAGCCTGAAGTTGAGTCCAGAAGGAACAATCCTACATTGACTGGGTGACTCAACCAAGGACACATCCTTAATGCTTCCACGACTCGTGGAGCCACCTGTAATGATGCTCCTGCCACGCGGCTACGTAATTATTCCATCTTTGATCAATTTCTGAATGACCTTGCTACTCCACGCCCAGTTTTCCTCTTGGTTTTGCGCAGGTTTTTCGGCACACCTGTTCGGAATATTACATTGCTTCTCCCTGTAGACTCCAGCGTATAGTTCGGTCTCCAGCTCTGCCAGAAAACATCTACTCCTTCTGACGCGCCTCAGCCTTTCTATGTCAATCAGACCGTAAACACAGGTTTCCAGAGGCATGTCAGATGAACTTACAACGTCACCGTTGAAGTCAACAATCATCGACGTGCCTGCTGGATTGAGTATTTCAGATGAAGGCGATCTAGCCCAGTCTACCGCCATCAGGTAAACATTGTTTTCGAAAGCGCGGATTCGGCTTAGCATCGTGTAAGTTTCGATGTCTCGAGGATTTCTGTGGCCGGTGGTGGACGGATGTATCATTAGTTCAGCCCCGTTGAGCGCAAGACAACGAGCTACTTCCGGAAACCTACTTTCGTAACCGATCAGCATAGCAAGATTCCCTATAGGCGTTTTTGCCACTGGGAAGATCTTCTCTGCGTCGTTGCCATACTTGTCCAGAATCGCGTGAGGACCGGTCGACAGTTCTATCGAGGCTCCGGGTCGATTATTCTTTCTATGTTTCAGAATGATCTTTCCTTGAGGGTCTATGATGAAACCGGTGTGAAAGAAGTACCCGCGATATGCTTCGTCGACCTCGAATAAGGTTCCGGCAGTGTACAACCGATACTGCTTGCATTTCTCTGCTAGTAGGTCAGTGGACTCTCCTGGAATGTTAACTGCTAGCTTCAGATTCGTTTGGAAGCTTCTCTTACGCGCAGGCCCAAACCCATGCAGGACGCCCTCGCTGAGTCCAACTAGCTTGGGGGCAGAGCCCCGAGTCCACTGCTCAACAAACGGCACAAACCTATCCAACAGCTCGCCAAAGTGATTGATGTTTTCTTTCAGCTGAGACTTTGGTGTCTTTCCAGTGATGTATGATGCTTTGGTCTCCATTTGCATGGCCATGGCAACGTATGGATCGACCATGGCGGCAAGTTCCGATGTTAATATATAAGCGAAAGCCACAGATTTTTGAATCCGTCTGCCCTACCTTGTTTCTAACATTTGCATTAGACCTGAAGTAAGGCTGGTGATGAGACGTTGTGGGTCATCAGAGTTGCGTTGCAAGACGCTCGGGCTTGTTTGATGGTTTTCTGAGTGATCGCTGGAGTATGAACGCTACTACCATTGTGGCTGCGAATAGGATAATGATGCGTTGCGGGAATTCTGGTACTGCGACCGTGCCTGTTACTCGGAGAGTTTTAGGCGTGTCCGTTTGTAGGTAGGATGCTGATATCGATATGTGGGTGCTGTT
>JACPCU010000029.1 GCA_016184315.1 Nitrososphaerota archaeon | reverse complement strand
CCTCCATAAGAGGAGTGGCAACCGAAGGGATCCGGGATCATGGAGACCGGCGTTGCAATGTGGTCTTTGAGCCAGTCCGGCAGTCCTTCAGGCACCTTTCTTAAACCGTCAAGATCGTCTGAGTAGGCTACCAGCTCCGATTTGTAGCCTTGGTCCTGAAGAGCCAGTTTGACGCCGTAGGATCTGACGGCGTCGCCGACGCTTCCAACATGAGGTATCCCTGATGCTCCAAGGCCGCTCTCCACTTTGATGAGTGAAAGGCGTCTACGGAGCCTCTTCTCCCTTCTGATGATTCGCTGCGCTACTTGGTCCAGCCAAGTTCCTCTGCCGATGACTTTGGTTTTAGCCGGGGTGTTAGCCATTCTTGTTCTCTCTGCGACTCTTGCTGTCTGATGTGGTCTCGAGTGTTATGCTGCCCTCAGATACGCTCTTGTCAGTAGACATCTAGCAGGTATTTGAGCATCACTTCGAGTAGCGTCTGATGAAGTCGACCACTGCGTTGTCGAAGGCTTGGGGCTGCTCTCGGTAGCAGTAGTGACCTGCTTGGTTAACTATGTGCATTTCTGACTTTGGCACGTTGGGCATAACCAGGTTCATGCACGGGACGCCGCAGCGCTCCATCGTCGCGGACGGATCGGTGTATGCCCACATGATGAGTGTCGGGCACTTTAATCTGCCAGCCCTTATCCACTCATGGGTCTCCTTCTGCCTAGCCACAAGATCCTCGTTGAACTGTTTTTTCAGCCCAGCGGCCATCTTGGCTGCAGCCTCCTGAGTCTTCGCCAGACTCACTATCTTCACCGTTATGTTCACGAAGTCATCGGTCACATGAGTCCCGCTGTAAGAGTTGGCCGTCACTATGTAGCGGTAACGCTGCTTCAAGTCCGGAATCTTCTCTGCTTCTCTGTCCCATTGATCATACATGGGGTTAGGCGGAGTCATCAGCGTTGAGCTGTCTACGATGATCAGTGTCTTTGCTATCTCAGGATGCTCCAAGGCGAGGCGTGTAGTAGCATAGCCGCCTCTGGAATGACCCGCAACATGAGCTCGGTCTATCTTCATGGCCCTGAGGAAATCATAGGCATGCTGCACAGTTGCTCCGATGACGTAATCCTTGTCGCTCTTCGGGTTGTCTGTAAACCCGCAGCCTATCTTATCAATGGCATAGACATGGAAGTGTTTGCCTAGGCTGTCTATGTTCGTGTCCCAGTCATTTGCACTGCAGTATTGACCGTAGTTACCGCCGTGAATCAAGAGAAGAGGCTCGCCGCTCCCTGACTCTAGGTATCGTGTTCTGATGCCGTTAGCAACAACGTAACCCTCCTTCATTAACAATCAGCCATCTCTGAGGCCCATCCTCTACCTCGCATATCCTTAACGTTTACCCTTGAATTGAAACGGTTCTGATAATTCTTCGAGGTATGGGTTGTGATGTCTCTTATCTCATTTACGCAAGATTAGGTTCATAACCCATTAAGTTATCATCACCGTCCCAAGCGACCATTAAATATTAGTCCATTCAACAACGTTGAAGAAGTTGTCTTGAAGGACCCCTCAGAGCTGATTCGCGGCGACGAGGTCATACACCTCACCAGCGACCTAGTCAAGATACCGAGCGAGAATCCTCCCGGCGAAGAGGAAGAAGCAGCTGAGTTTGTAGCAGAGTACCTGAAGGCCCTAGGCTTCTCAATTGAAATCTACGAGGTTCTCCCCAAGAGACCGAACGTCGTAGCGAGGCTGAAGGGATCTGAAGGCAGACCTGTGCTGATGCTCAACGGTCATCTCGACGTGGTTCCAGCAGGGGAACGAACAGCGTGGAGCTTCAACCCATATTCAGGCGCTATCAAAGATGGACGCGTCTTGGGCCGCGGGTCAGCCGACATGAAGGGTGGTCTCGCAGCGATGCTCGTAGCCGCCAAGACACTAGTTGAACAAGATTTCCGGCTCAAAGGAGACTTGGTGATCTCAGCGGTGATGGATGAAGAGTCTATGGGTTCAGGCGCCAGCAGCCTAGTAGACAGAGGCGTCAAGGCAGACATGGCTGTCATAGGTGAGCCCACCAACCTCGAGATTCAGCGAGCCCACAAGGGAACCCTCTGGCTTGAGATCACGACCCGCGGCGTCTCAGGTCATTCAAGCAGGATCACGTCTTCCGGCAAAGACGGCCCCGTGAACGCGGTCTTCAAGATGGCTAAGCTCGTATCAACCCTCGAAGACCATCTGAAAACCTTGGAAGCAAGGAGAAACAACGTGGTAGGTAACCCCACAGTCAACGTCGGGAGAATTGACGGCGGATTAAAGGTGAACATGGTTCCAGATATATGCAGGATTGAGGTTGACCGCAGACTTGTCCCCGGAGAATCCCCTGAGAAGGCTAGAGCCGAGATCGAATCCCTAGTGAAGACCCTCAGCAGCTCAGATCCATGGTTCAAGGCTGAGGTCAGAGTCGTCTCTCAAAGAGAGGCTGCGGAAGTAGCTGAATCTGAAAGAGTAGTGTCCGCTTGCAAGCAAGCCGTCAAAGCCGTTAAAGGTATCGACGCTAAGGTGGGAGGCTTCACAGCCACCAGCGACATGAGCATATTCGTCAACAAAGGCAGGACCCCTACAGTCATACTGGGACCCGGTAGGCTTGAACAGGCCCATGTGGTTGACGAATATGTTGACGCTTCTCAGGTTGTTGACGCCGCGAAGATCTACGCTAGGATAGCTGTAGACGTCTTAGGCTGAAAATTCTTCTGACCCTAGGCTCTTTGCTGAGCTGCGACTATCGTCTTCTCCGCCATAAGGATGCTTCCAAACCGCGTGCTTAGAAAACCAGCCGTGATTCCCGCTACCAGCATCGGGGCAATCAGCACCACAATCATTGAGCTGGTGCCTACCCACAGATCCACGGATCTGAACCCGTCGAGGAAAGATGCGAAGGGCCCTATCAACGCGCCTGCCACAATCAGTCTTGTTCTTGACGCTGATGCGTCCACGAAGAAATCGAACAGCACTACGGGAATGATAAATGAGAGGTATATGGGGATGAAGGATGATATTCCGGAGCCCGTCAGCCCCGTCAGAGTCTCCTTTCCACCTGCAAGTATGAAGGCTCTGAAGCCCAAGTTGGCCGTAGCGGAGACAGCTGCAGAGATGATGGCGATGATAGTTACTGCACCCCTCCACTTCAGAACCCTCTTAGCAGTGAAAAGCGCCAGTGTGCCGGTCAAAGCAAGCAGCACAACGGATGTGCCCACGAAGACAGATAGAAATGTCCCTCTCACAAAATCTTGACCCAGATTGAAGGTATAGGCTATGCCGCCGACATCAGTTATCAAATAGACCAAGCTGTTCAAAACCAGCCATAGAGTAGTCAGCGAAACAACGGTAACCGTGTTCAGCCATCTTAAAGACGCCCCGAATCTCCCCAAACTAGGATCAGATTGATACGCCCTAAGAATGCGGATGCTTCCCAGAGCCATACCTAAGCCCACCAGAACAATCCCCGAAATCAGCAACGTGTGAGAAGGAGTGAAAAGAAAGGGATCAAAGCCGAAATTGCTGTGCCACCAGAAGTCAAACGGCCCCGCAACAAGCTGCAAACCTCCTCCCACAGAAGAGACTAACAGCCCAGTAAGAAGCCGCCTTGCACCTTCCTCACGCCTAAAAACCGTAAACCTCAACACAAAACCTATCGCAGAAGCTCCGAGGGCCAACACCACACCCGCATACAGAAAACTATGAGGCACAGTGAAGAAAGTCTCAACCAAGCCCAAGATATGCCACGAAACATCCCAGTATCCACCGGAAATCTGCAGAAAAGCCCCTAGAACACCCACAGTGTATATCAGAACCAAGCTGTCCTTCGACGGCGCCCTCAACGCACCACACCTATAAGCCAAAGGAACAACAGTCAATATTTAAACAAAATCAAACCTCTCTTCAAACAAAAAGCAACTAGCTAGGAGGAACCTCTCTGTATCTCTACCTCTCTGCCCCAGACGACCACGAACAGAGAAACCCTTGATCCTCAAACACAGAAACTTCCACTATCAGACAGCCTATTCCGTTTCCCTCATATCCAAACCGATCTTATGAGCTATCCTTAGAAGCCTAGCATGATGCTTACGATTAGTCTTATCTCGAGCAAACGTCTTCTCAACGAAGAACCTGTCCTGACTATTCAACAAGTCCTTCTTCTCCAACACTATCTGCAACATCTCCCGGTACAAAGTTATCCGCTTCCGACGCCTCCTAACGGTCCTATCCTGCCACTCAAAACTGCACTTACCACAATGATAATGCTTCCCGGGGGCAGTCTTCGTCGCAACAGCCTCAACTCTTCCAAAACCACAGTTCGGGCAACGGATCACAGACTGCTTCAACAGTTATCCACGGCTCTACGCTAAAGCTTCTTCTCGAAGGTTTTAAGACATGAGCTGCACCTGTACTGCTGGAAGCCGTCAGCAGTAAAAGCCTTCAAAGGATGCGTACCTGAGGAGCCGCAGTAAGGGCACCTAGGGCCCATAGGCTTAGAGGCGTCCCTTGGCTGCCAAGGGTTCTGTCGAAGCTTTATCTTAGGCACACCCCTCATGGTTCACAGACAGTCTTATAAGATGTCGGTCTCAACATCATCACACCCGATTCGCATAGTGTTTCAACGCGTTCCAAGCTGTTCCTTAACTAGGATCTCGACCATAGGAATGCCAGACCCAACATGGGCGGCAAGCTTATCGGATTCGCATTGCTACTAGTAGTCCTGTGGTTCACCGCCAAATCCATTGACCCGCCCAGCCTCATAGAGAAGACTATCCATGAGTCAACAGGCATATTCACAGTACTCGCCGATAGGCTTACTCACTCAGTAGCATCGATCCTTACCAACCTAGACATCCCATACCCAGACCTGCAACACTCATCCCCAACTGCCACCCCGACAACAGACCTCCAACCACAGCCCCCCAACCAATCAACCACACCAACAGGCCAGCAAGGCCCCGCCATCAACCTAGTCTCACCGTACCGCAACTACGCAGCCTCTTGGAGCAAAACCCAGATAACCGTACTAATAACGACAAACCGAACCATCGGAGTAACATCAAACTCACCTCAAGTCACCGCAGCTGGAAAAGCAGTATCAGAATGGAATAAGGCTCTGGACTGGTTTGCCGATACTTACCCTGCCTATTCCTACCTCAGAAACCTAGACATGAAACTGTATGTGGCCGGCGTCAACGAGACTGCAATAGAGGGCAGACAAGACATCACCATCAGATTCCACAGCAGCCTTGACTCAAGCCAAGAAGCCGGCGTCGCCAACACCGCGTTCACCAGCGGCCCCTCAATATCCAGATCTGAGATCACAGTTGCCACACGCAACACCAACCAAATCATACTGCAAAACATTGTAGCCCACGAACTCGGCCACGCCCTAGGCCTAGGCCACAGCGACAAGTCCGGCGACCTGATGTACTACAGGGTCCAACGCGGAGAGGAAAGAAGCATACTTTGCCCCTCAACCCTAGATCTGTTCGCCTTGGCCTCCGTCTACCAGTGGGTCACCGCTGGAGCCTACAGTCCCTACAGAAGCACATCAACCAGCCTACCGCAGAATGTACCCTACGCCACAGCTGCCTGCAAGTAGAGCCAAGAACAGAGAATCAGGCAAGACGACTCATTTTCTCCGCAACCCACGGCAAAACTTCGGTGATGAAACTGGGACCGTGGTGAGCAAGGAAATCGAAAGGTCTAGGCGTCAACCAAAGGTTTCCTGTTCTAACAGCTCTGAGACCTTCCCAGCCCCTCTTCCCGATAAGCGCGTGTAAATCCCCTTTTTCAAACTTTGTAAACATCTTCGCCTCGTAGAAGATTACTTCCGGGTCCGCTTCTACCACCCCGTTAAAGTCTGGTGTCAACCATTCCACGTTTACATCCTCAAAGATGTTTGTGGCGTTAAGGAGACGAATCCCATCGGTAATGTAGCTGTAGGCGCCGAAGGACACCGGACCACCCAAGTCGATCTCTACGTAAACGGATGGTTTGGAAGATGCTGGTCGAAGATTAGCCAGATTCTCTATGAGTTTTCGCTCAAGCTTCCGGGCTGCTTGAGCTGCTCCTGCTGCCAAGCCGACCTTTACCACCATGTCCACTATGCTCGACACACTTACGGGAAGCTCAACAGGAAAGACCGGTAGGTCCTCTGCCAGCTTCAACGCGAAGCTTCTCTGGTAACCTGTCACGGTGAAGAGCAAGTCAGGCTTCAACTCCTTCAACGCATCTAAGCGTACGGTGTTGTAGCTGCCGATCCTCCTCTTTTCCCGTGCCTCAGGAGGTCTTACGCAGAACGGCGTTACTCCGATGATTCTGTCTCCCAAACCTAAGAGGAACAGGGTTTCGGTCACCGCTGGGCTGAAGCTTATGATGCGTCTTGGCTGTTCAGGAAGGTCTAATTGTTTCCCAGTGATCTCGTTGAAGACCCTGGGCATACATTTCGCTCCTGATGATTAGGTTAGGGGGTAACTCTGGTGATTGTGCGTGGGAATAGGCTTGTAGCTCGTATATGCTTTAATCCGCATATCCATTTAGTGGCTCTCTCTGCTCCCATGCCGAAGCCTGCGTGGGGAGGTAACCCGTATTTTCTCAGGCCTAGGTACCATCCGAAGGCTTCTGGGGGAAGCTCTTGCCCCTTTATCCTGTCTTCTAGGAGCTTATAGTCGTGTATTCTTTGGCCTCCTGTTGCAAGCTCGCCGTGGCCTTCAGGTGCTATCAGGTCTGCTGACATCGTTACCTGTCTTGGGTCGTCTGGATTGGTCATATGATAGAAGCTTCTTGTTGAGAGGGGGTATCCTGTGATGAAGAAGGGTTTGTCTTGGCTCTCGGAGAGTAGTCGTTCAGCTTCCGTAGTGATGTCTTCCCCCCATTTGATCGGTATGCCCTTTGAGCTAGCGAAATGGATGGCTTCATCGTAGCTGATTCGTGGTAACGGTGGTTCAGGGGGGTTGAATCTGCGGCCCAAAATAGATAGTTCTGCTGAGCGTTTCTCCGCTACTCTTCTGCATATGTGACACAGGAGGTTTTCTTGGAGCTTCATGTTGTCTTCTTGGCTTGCAAAGGCTTGCTCTGCCTCTATCATCCAGAACTCTGTTAGATGCTTGGAGGTTTTGGATTTCTCCGCTCGGAAAGCTGGTTGGAAGATGAAGACTTTTTCAAGCGCGTTGATGGCTGCTTCCTCGTAAAGCTGGGCGCTTTGGCTCAGGTAGGCTTTGCTGCCGAAGTAGTTCAGTTCGAAGAGTGTTGATCCTCCTTCAACAGCGTTCTGCACAATGGTAGGAGCACTGATCAAGATAAAACCGTTGTCTACGAAGTGTTCAAACGCACCAGAGATCACCTCCGCCCTAACTTTCATCACTGCTGAAGCTTTTCTTCCTCTTATGGAGAGGTGGCGCATGTCATATAGATATGAAGCCGACTTGACAGCGCTCTTCGTGATAGGCCAGTCATCGGACAAGGCAACTATTTCGAATTCTTTGACGGAGACTTCTTTGCCCCCTGGTGCTCTCTTGTCTCCTCTAACTGTTCCCCCAACCATTACTGCTGATTCCCGGGTAACCTTCTTGAGGTCCTCGAAGACTTGTTCGCTTACTACTCCTTTCTTGCCGGCGGCCTGTATGAAGCCTTCTCCGTCTCTTACTGTGAGGAAGATTATGCCGCCTACTTGGTTTTTGACGTGGACCCAGCCTAGAAGCCTTACTTGTTCTCCTTCCTTGGCTTGAAGAGCGTTTCTAGTGGTGTGGGTTCGTTGATCGAGCCATCCGAGGCGTTTCTGCATCCTTCTCAGCGAAGCGTGGGTGGATGAGAGGTTGTTTAAATCTAGCTGTCGTGGTTCACGGGAGGCTTGGAATAACTTCAGCTGCGAAGCGACGCATCTGGGTCAGCATTTCTTCCAGTGTGGGGACTACGAATTTCAGTTCGAAGTCTTCTACTCTCATAGGCTTGTAGGCCTCGAATTTCTCGGTGACTGTTGACGGTGAACCAAGGAAGACCCAGCTGTCCAACGGGTCGATGCTTCTTTCTTTCATGGTTGGGCGAGTCATGCTGAGAGCTTCCTCGTCGGTCCTTGTTATGCAGGCGAAGGTTTCAATGGCTTTTCCCACGGTCTTCGGGTCTCGGTTGTATTTGCGGCAGTAGTCTTCTAGGCGGGGCTGAACTTTTCTGAAAGCATCAGGAGTACTGTAGAGGCCTGGGAAGAGGGCGTCGCAATACTTAGCTGTTCTTCTCAGGGCGGCGAGCGGTGTTGCAGAGGTGACTTCTCCTGTTGGCAGTCTTCCGCCGTACCACAATGGGATGTGTTTTGAAGGTTTGGGGTAGAGGTATGCTTCTTCATACTGGTAGTATTTGCCGCGATAGTTGTGGACTTCTCCTGTATGGAGGGCTTCTGTTATGATTTGGAGGGCTTCATCCATGATCTTGCCTCTCTCGTTGTAGTCGTAGTGGTGTAAGGTTGCTTCCTCTTCTATGTTACCTGCGCAGACACCCATGATGAATCTTCCTTCAGATAATTCGCGTAGAGATACAGCTGCCTTAGCTAATGCTAATGGCGCTCTCAGAGGCAGGACTAGGCACGCTGTGCCCACTTTGATGTTGGGACATATCCCTGAAATCGCTGCTAGAGTAGTCAGGGAGTCGTATTTCACCAGTATCTGCTCTCTGCTGGCCTTGTCTACTGCTTCCTTGGTTCCTGCTCCGAGATGGTATTTTTCATGTGTGCTCCAAGAGATGTGATCGTTCACCCAGACATGGCTAAAGCCTAGTGTCTCCGCTTCTTTGGCTACGCGAATCATGTTTTTTGCTGAAGCGAAAGGACCATCTTGTGGAAGTCTGACACCGAATCTCAAAGTTTCCGTCGTAATTGGCGTAGTTCAAGGCAGTTAAATGTTAAGTCATGTATTTGATTCGAAGGAAGGTTTGCTTCTACAGTTGCATAAAGAAATTGATAGGCAAAGGATAAGATGGTTCTCATATCTGACACAGTTACTGTTTTGGGGAACAAGTAGAAATATTTGCGAACAAGCAGTATAGGATTATGGTCAAAGCTCGCAGAAGTCGGGAGGCCAAGATAAGAGTTGGAGATACTAAGAATATTGGCGAGTGTGTTCCCTCTATCGAGAATCTATTGCATAATCCAGTTTTCAGCATTAGAGCAGATGAGTTGGAAGAGCTTAGCGAGGAAGCGCAAAGAGAAGAAGGAGTTTACGGATGAACAAATCCTAGGCTCACATCAGTTTATTTTTGTTGAGCCTTTGAATGGCATGCCTGTTTCGATGCTTAGGAGTATTTGATCCCTATTTCTCTGAAGGCATCCGCGACTTCCTTGCATTTGTCGGTCACGATCTCCATGTACTCGTAGATCTCTTTCAGTTTGATGATGCGGATAGGGTCTGACATATTGAATAAGGTCGCTACGCTTTCGTTGAGGAGATTGTCAGCCTTATTCTCCAAGGCGCTTACCATCGCGCAGCCCTGCTCGATCTTCTTTGCATCCACTTTGCTTAGGGTCGCCAATGTCTTGTTCAGCTCTTTCACCGACTCGGTGATCAGTGACGCGAACTCTAGCATAGGAGGTGTGGCTTCTTCAATCTTGTAGAGGTAGATTCTGTTTGCCACAGCGTAAATAAAGTCAACGACATCGTCGTAAGATGCTGTGAGCTTAGAGATGTCTTCCCTGTCAAAGGGGGTTATGAAAGATATGTTTAGCTTGGTGTACAAGTTGCGAGCATTGATGTCTCCGGCGTGTTCACACTCTTTTATTTGGTCGCGACGTTTCTCTATTTGATCAAACTTCGTAATCATCTGGCTGAGGTATAGTGATGCATCAAGCACTGTCTCTGACTGCGTCCTCAACAATTCGAAGAAATCTGTTTCAGTTGGAAACGCAAAGTCTCTCAGCCTCAACTTGGTTTACCCCTATCTGCCTACGGCTAAAAACTATAAGAACATACTTTCAAGATTTAAGGGATAAACGTTCCAGTCAACAGGTAAAACGCCGCGGCTATCAACGCGCTCCCGGGAATGGTTAGGATCCATGCCCAAACTATTCTCCTTGCAATCCCCCATCGAACAGCGGAGAGTCTCCTTGTGCTTCCCACCCCCATGATGGCTCCTGCGATCGTATGGGTGGTGCTAACAGGTATGCCGCCAATGGCTGTTCCAACAAGCGTTGCGGCAGCAGCAGTTTCAGCACTGAAGCCTCCGACAGGCGTCAGCCTAGTCAATCTCATCCCCATAGTCTTGACTATGCGCCAACCTCCACTTAGCGTCCCTAAGCCGATTGCGGCATGGGCTGCTAGAATAACCCAGAACGGCACGTAGAAAGTGTCTCCCAAATAGCCTGAGGTGAAGAGTAGGGCAGTGATTATACCCATAGTTTTCTGAGCGTCATTTGTTCCGTGTCCGAAGCTGTAAGACGCGGCGGATACTAGTTGCAATCTTTTGAAGACTGTATTCGCCTTGCCTAGTGATGTTTTGCGGAGTACGAAGGCGACGAGCGCCATTGTGGCGAAGCCCAGTACTGCGCCTAGTAGAGGAGAGATGACGATGAAAATCAGGACTTTGTAGACATTGTCTAAGAGGATAACACCTATGCCTGATCTGGTAACGGCTGATCCTATGAAGCCTCCGATCAACGCGTGTGAGGAGCTTGTAGGGAGGCCGTAGTACCATGTGATTATGTCCCAAGCGATTGCGCCGACGAGGCCAGATAAGATGACGCCCTGGGTTACTCCGGAAGGCTCCACGATCCCTTTGCCAACCGTGGTTGCTACGCTTACCCCGAATCCGAATGCTGCTGCAAAGTTCCACCAAGCAGCCCAGACGACGGCGAGCTTAGGTGTTAAGACTCGAGTAGAAACGACGGTGGCAATGGAGTTGGCAGCGTCGTGAAAACCGTTGAAGTAGTCGAAGAGCAATGCGACGATGATTATCAGTATGACAAGTTCGAGCATGACGCGTCCAGCAGCGGCTGACGCTAACCCCCTTTTAAAGGGCTTAGAAACCTGTTGATCGATTTGGAGCCTCTACCATACTCATGTATTTGGCCAAATAAGTTGATTTGACGGCTTTGGTCAAAAAGGAAGTTATTTCCACAAACAAGGTTCTTTCAAGATGACACTACTCTCAGGCTGTCAAGGTGAGCAACGCATTGTATGTCGCAGGCCCGGTGGGAAGAGGCGTGAAGGAAAGATTCGCAGAGGGCGACGCGAAGGCTCAGACTATTCAGGCCTTGGAGAATCTGAAAGCTATTCTAAAGCTGCAAACACTTCTATGGATAATGTTGTCAAGACAACAGTCTATTTCAAAAGACAGGCGGACAAAACCATTCGGGAAGCCAGAGAACGATGCTTCAAAAAGAAACCTCCAGCTGCAATTCTGATCCAAGTCGCGGGTTTCTCAGAGGAGGCCATATTAGTCGAGATAGACACGACGGCCTATGTCCCCTGATTAGCACATAAGTTTGGAGATCTTAGATATTATGGAATCTTCCTTCACTATGATTAGGAGCCTTTGCCTACGAAGACGCCAATCAGCATGATGATTGCTGATCTTGATGACATAGATGTTCGGTAGCGTCTTAACATCTATGCTTGAGGAAGTTGATCTCCCTACCCTGAAGTTTATACGTGGGAACTACAATTCTATCACATGCAGCTCCAAAAAAGGTGGCTAAGATGAAAGGTGCCGTGGCTGCAGTGATCTTTGCCCTACTGCTCGGCCTGGCAGCAGGGCTTTGGCTTAATGCTCCCGGCGGGATCCGTCCCTTCGAAACCAAGACCGTCACGGAAACTGCGACAGCGACTCTAACTGAAACAACTACCAGAACTGTCACGGAGTCCTACACGTCGACTAAAACCACGTCGTCAGTCACCACAGCCACTAAGACGCAGACCGTAACGTCCACTACAACTCAAACTGCTTCACAGGTGCGTGTCATTCTCCAAGGTGGTGTTGTTGCTGACGTTACTTATCCCCATGACTACGATGACTTAGCTGGGTACGCACTGAGCCTTGTCAACGAAGACAGGGCGAGGCATGGACTTGCTCCGGTCACGCTGAGCTCCATTCCGTCTGGTCAATACCATGTTAACTCTATGCTGAGAAACGAGTACTTCAGCCACTGGGACAATCAGGGATACAAACCGTACATGCGCTACACCATTTTGGGAGGATCAGGATCGGTTGCAGAGAATGTGGGGTTATACACTTGCACCCGCCCATGCTACCTTTCAACCTCGGATGTAAGGGAATCCGTCAAAGATCTTCAGTGGCAAATGATGAACAACGACACTGCATGCTGCAACGACGGGCATAGGAACAACATCCTCAACCCTCACCATAACCGTGTATCCATAGGAGTGGCCTACACCCAAACTGCGGTTTACTTTGTGCAGGACTTCGAGAACTATTACGTACAGCTCTATGATCCAGTCATCTCAGACGGCGTCGTAACCCTTCGGGGAAACCTGCTTAAACCAATCAACCCTACCACAGTAACGGTTTACTTCGACAAGACTCCTACGCCTATCAGCCCCGCCCAGCTAAACGGGCCTCTGTATGTAGGAGCGTACAGCAAGGGCAACTTCACCGGAGGAGTATTCCCTCCCTGCACCAGAGGGTGCCCCTCTTACATTGGAGACGTGGTTACTGTTTATGCTACAACATGGCAGGTTACCTCCAGCTCCATCAATATTCAGTTTCCGTTGACACGCTTCACACAGAAGCATGGAAACGGCGTCTACACTCTCTACCTGCTGGACACCAACACCAAACCGCAACAGGAGTCCACCAGCATATCGATCTCCATCGGTTGAGCATCACTGTCTAAAGGTAACGAAGTGTGGAGGAAGAAATCAATATTAACAAATCTAAGGCCCGAGGTTACGCATATACAGGATGGTGGAGCCTCGGGCGGGTCTCGATCCCGCGACCCCTTGCTTACAAGGCAACTGAGCAGTTGCGACGAGTCAACCCTTGTGCTGTTGGCTGATGCTGTCTGCCAGCTGAGCTACCGAGGCTCAACGGAACACGCCTCTCCATGCAATATTTCTACTTTACCCGAAAACAACAGACACGCACCCTACCCGTCAACACAACTTGAAATTTATATTGCTAGGGGGGTCCTACCATTCTACAGCGGAGACAAAGGCTCTCAGCTTGACGACTCATACAAAAGGGGTTCTACACGACCCACATCAGAGCTATAGCCTCCTGGTTTCAGAAACCCTAACGTGGGCAACACCGAATACTCCACACACTTTCTCTGCCAAAACAGACATCAACACAACCACCGGTAACATGACCACGAACAGAACTAGAGGAAACAGCAGACCTAGACTGGGGGTGACCGAGAAATCCATGACTACCCCTGAAAGGAAACTGTTCCACAATCCATGAGACAGAACAAGTGGAGTCAAGCTCCCCGTATGCCTGAAGTAGGCCCCGTTAAGAACACCGAAGAGAAAGGATAGGGAAACATTGAGAACCATGCTGTCCAGCCTCAGAGGAGAAATATGCCATACAACATGCCACAGACCAAACAGAAACGCCTGAACAAATATGGCTACCCACGGCCTCACCACACAACTCAACTTGGTCTGCATGTAGCCCCTGAATAGCCCCTCCTCCGAAATAGCTACAGCAAAGACCTGGAAAGGCAGTACAGCTAAGAAAGGAAAGAGTTCGAATCCTCTAAACGGATCAACACCGAAAACAGTAATCAAAACGCCCAGTACAGCAAAGTACGGTAAAGGCAGCCTCACAACGAAGAGAAAGAAGCCTAAGGCTAGATGCATAAGAAAGGCTTGAGAAGTAAACCCGAAGGAAGAAGGAGAATAGTTCTCAGCCAGCATGATCGTTGAAAGAAGGAGGAAGATGAGCGGCATCTTCTCCAGAGGAGAGCCAAGATTCACTGCAAAACTGACCCTGACACTCATAGCTAAGGCGAAGAGAAGTAAGGGTAGGAAAACCGCTTGACGCCTAGACTCCGTCTGAAAACCCCTCAAGGTTTTGGAGCCTGATGTTCTCCTATACCAGAAGTACAGTGGAACAAGGAACAGCAACGAAACGACGCCGGGGGTTGTCCCAGTGGTCCCAAGACCCTGCAGCGTCTTGAACAGCTCATCTGGAAGTTGAAGGGGAAATACAAGCAACAGAAGCATAAGAAGTGACAAACCGTAGAACACTACAATCGAAACTGCGAAAAACTTCACATTCAATTCAACATACTTCCGTCGAGTTCATGTAACAGGCAAACCCCAATCCCAAGATAACGACGTTCATATCCCAGTCAACATGCCAGCTGATATGACCTATAAGCTACTGGAAAAATCATTCAAGATGAACCCTAACAACTGTCTATACTCTTCATCACTCAGTTTGAACTCCTTGTAGAGACCCCTCGCCCTAGCCACAGTCAAAGCCATAAGATGCACACAGGTAACATCCATTCCCCCTATCACCCGGAAATGGAAATGCCTGCACGAACAGTAAGGCAAAGCATCATCCACCAAGAGATCACCTCTACTGCCAACAACTGTCCAGAGCTCTCTTCCACTAGGAGAAAACACATACTTCTTCACGCATCCTGACTCAGCCAGCTGCACGGCCTTCCCCCCTCTCCTACCCTCGCCGCTAGAATCAACCATTATCTACCACCCCTTCAACAAAGATCAAACATCCAACAGTTGCCCCCTCCACCAATAAAACTCCTTCACCCCCACCCCGCTCTCCTACTAACAGAACAAGAGCGAAGATACCTAGTCGCAACAGACCTGCACATAGGCTTCGAAGGAATGTTCACAGCATCAGGAATACGCATAGAAAGCAACACCAGCCAAATGACCCAAGAGCTTACAGAACTGATACAGACCCACCAACCTGACCGCTTAATCATACTAGGAGACGTAAAACACAGCATAGACAACATCACCACCCAGGAATGGCGAGAGATCCCCAAGTTCTTCGAAACCATCCTAAGACACGTACCCATAACCATAACGCCAGGCAACCACGACGGAGCGTTAACCCCCCTCCTACCCAGAGCGGTCAAACAAGCAAGCAAATACGGCTTGCTCATCGGGGAAACAGCACTGCTCCACGGTCACACCCAGCCATCTAAACGCCTAACCAAAGCAAGACGCATAGTCATGGGACACCTGCATCCAACTTACAGCAGACATGGAAGCCCCCTCAGCGGAACACAAGTCTGGTTACTAGCAAAGGCAAAGAAAAACCAGATCTTCCCTGCAGCCAGCGAAAAAGAGCAAATAGAACTCTATGTGGAGCCGTCATTCAACAGAGAACTCAGCCACACAGGCTTCACAGCCCACAAGGGACGAATAATATCACCCATAATCCGAAGAACCCTGCCAACCATACAGGAGGCAGCCATCCTGACACTCCAAGGAGACATCATAGGAAACGCAGAAGCAATCCCCTACGTAATCTAACTCAAACCCTCTCATCATGCCCTACCTTTCCTCTTCCCCAGTCGCATCTTGCACAAGCGCAAACATTCATAACCAATCTCGCCACTCATAGCTTCCACGCCACAGCGATGAGCAATGGCCAACCGCATCATAATGCACCTAGACTTGGACTACTTCTACGCCCAGTGCGAAGAGATACGCAACCCCATCCTCAAAGACAAGCCAGTAGTAGTCTGCATGTACTCAGGGCGAACCCCTGACAGCGGCGCCGTAAGCACAGCCAACTATGTTGCAAGGAAATACGGCGTGAAATCAGGCATACCCATCGTCTTCGCAAAACGCATGCTGAAAGACATCGACACAGCCTACCTACCTGTGGATGACAAATACTACGAGGAAGTATCCTCCAGAATCATGAACATCCTGAAGAGCAGCGCAGACAAGTTTGAACAAGAAAGCATAGACGAAGCATACCTAGACATAACCCAGAGGACCCAAAACAGCTATGATAAAGCCAGAGAACTAGCCTACAACATCAAAGAAGAAATCTTCAGAAGCGAAGGATTAACGTGCTCCATAGGCATGGGGCCCAACAAAGTTGTCGCCAAAATCGCTTCAGACATACAGAAGCCCAACGGCCTAACCATCGTAACCCCACTCGAAGTATCAGGTTTCCTATCGCCCTTAGACGCAGATAAGATACAGGGCATAGGAAAAAAGTCTGCGAAGGCCCTGAGCAACATAGGCGTAAAGACCATAGGAGACCTAGCCAAAACCGATGTGGAAAAACTGGTGCAACTCTTCGGCAAAAAACTAGCCTACTATTTCCATGACGCTGCAAACGGCGCAGACCAAGAGCCTGTGGAGGAAAGAAACGAACCGGAACAGTTCAGCCGAATCCTCACATTAAAAGAAGATACTCGCTCAGAAGAAGCCATCGTCAAAGACCTAGACAAAGCCTGCGAAGACCTCTACCAAAGGGTTTCAGCTGAGGAATACTCCTTCAGAAACATAGGCATAGTAGCCATCATGGAAGACCTCACCCCTCATACAAGAAGCGAGACCTTTGAACATGGTGTCAAGGGAGTGGAAGCGTTGAAGATCTCTGCTAAGATGCTTCTAGAGAAGATCCTAGAAGAATATCCGGATCTTAAGGTAAGAAGAATAGGTGTCAGAGTTGCTGAACTGGTAAAGAAGCAGGGCCAGAAGACCCTGACAGACTTCTTCTCAACATGAACCGATTCTCATTGATAATTGGGCTCACCAGCAAATCTATAGTAGCGGTGAAGCCCATATATATTCAAACAAAAGATAAATATTACTCAGCTTAATCATTAACTATAATGACTGAAACATTAAACGTTCTGCTCCATGGAGTAAGACAGTCATGAACACCGTCAACATAGAGTCCAGCATCAACAGGATAAGTGGCCGCCGCTTCATCGCAGCCCTATCATTATTCAGCGCCTTGGCCGTAGTCCTAAGAGCCTCACCTCTCAGAATACCCGCACCGTTCGCGCCTTTCCTTATCTTCGAGATATGGGAAGTCCCCATAGTTCTGGCATTGCTACTCTTAGGACCCAAAGGAGGCTACGGTGCAGGAATAGTGGTTCTCCTACTTGGTTCGGCGCTATCTGGAGGGCCTCTTCCAACAGGACAGCTCTACAACTTTGTCGCCTTCTCCAGCATGATGGCTGGAATAATCGCCGCAAAGGCAGTTTACACGAAACTAGAGAAGATTCTAGGTGAGCGAAGAGCATCCAGAGCAGTCCTAGCAACAGTCTTCGGCTTGATTGTGAGAGTAGGGATTATGGCGCCTCTGATGAGCATACTCTTACCCATGCCTTTTCCCCTAGGGTTCAGTATACCTGCTAGAGCAATGCCGGCGACGATCACGTCTATCGTCCTGTTCAACAGCATAGTATCGCTGTACACAGTACCACTAGCTTACGCAGTGATAGACGCAGTCACAGCTAGGACAAAGACCTTGAGCTGGATAGCCCTTTCACCAAGTCTTAGAATACAGAGTAAGGAGCAGGCTAAGACAGGTAAAAGCTAGCCTGTCTTTTTCTTCTCTGCCTTCGATCGTGGCGTGGTGATTACTGAGTTCTGTTTGAGCATTTCACGTAGCTCTGCTGCTTTTTGGTCGATGAAACCTACGGCTTCTTCAAACCGTTTGACCTTGCCTTGCCTGTATCTTACCAGCTCACGGTGTCTCCACTGTCGGACACCTTTTCCAGCTGGGATGCTTGAGAATAGATCTGGGTTCTTCAATGCGTCAGGCATCTCTACGCTGTGAGGGAGTAGGTATTCTACTATGAACCATTCATCGCCGTCAGGGTAGTCTAGGCCTGTTTCGGTGTCGAAGTAGATGTGTAGTATGTTGTCTTTTGAGAGGCCTTTTGTCTTTAGGGTGGGGTGTTTGACTCTGCTGGGTTTGTACCTGAGTTTTCTGAGCTGGGGTGTGAAGAAAATGTTGAGTATTCCTTCTCTTAGGAGCTTGTTGGCCTCAGTGATGCGCATTGAAGTTTCCAGCTTGAATGAAGGCGATGAATCAGGGAGCTTATTAATCGTTGGGAGGACTCAGCAAGGTTTTTCCCTAAGAGGAAGCAAATAGAGGATCAGCATTGATGCTGCTTCAGATTCCTGTCGGGCACATGGATAACTTCACCTATGTGATAGGCGATTCCGGCGAGGCGTTAGTGATTGATCCGTCTTGGGATGTGGATAAGGTTCTGGAAGAGACTCTCAGCAAAGGGTTGAGGGTAGTTGCAGTAGGCAATACCCATCATCACTTTGACCACACGAAGGGGAACAAGGAAGTTGCGAATAAGACTGGAGCCAAGATCTATGCTCATCGAAACAGTCCCCTTCACAAAGATGTTACATTAGAGGATGGGGACGAGATACTTGTCGGTAAGATCAAGGTGAAGGTGATCCACACGCCTGGCCATACGCATGACAGCGTCTGCTTCTTGGCGGAGGGGAACCTGTTTACTGGCGACACGCTGTTTGTGAGTGAATGCGGTAGAGTTGATCTTCCTGGCGGGAGCGCTGAAGACTTATATCACACATTCTTTGACAAACTGTTGAAGCTTGAAGATGACATCAAAGTGTATCCGGGGCATGACTATGGCAACAAGCCTTACTCAACCATAGGTGAAGAGAGACGATCTAACTATACGTTGAAGCCTAGGAGCAAAGAACAGTTCATCAGATTCATGCAGGAACCATGAAAACGCTCTGCGGTTGATTGGACGGCGCTGTTACAGCCGTTTCACCATGTATGGCCCTTCTAGATTGTATCCTAGTTTACGGTAGTATTCTCGTGTCCCGATGGCGCTTATGATCAGCATCTTGTCGGCGCCGAATTCCTCTTTAGCTATTCTCTCAGATTCACCTATGAGTCCTTGGCCGTAGCCTCTATGCTGCCAACCGTCTTTACTATTTTGCCCGACGGGGACGGTGGGGCCATAGATGTGTAGCTCCCGGATCAAACATGTTGCCTGCCCGTCTATTTCGGGTCGGTGTGCTTCTTGGGACGGGTTTCTGATCCTGATGAATCCGATCAAAGCATCATTGCTAACATCTTCGTAGGACAGGAAGACTTCTTGACCATCAGAAGCATTGTAGTCCTTTCTCAACAGTTTGACGCTGGAGGTGTCTATACTGACCTTTTCTTTGAGCTGTTTAAGACCTGCTTCTCTGCATCTGATGCATCTGCAAGCGTAGCCTCTTCTGGCTGCTTCTTCTAAGGCTAGTTGGCGTAGATTGCTCTTCTTTACTCCTGCAGTTATGGTACCCGCGGGGATCTCCCTTTGAACCCTCATTATTCTAAGCCAAGGCGGCACAAAGCGTTTCACATCAGCTATCAGATTGATAGTGGTCTGGATGTCGTAGGGCTCGTACAGGCCGTCCTGATGCGTCTTGTACAGCTGCGACGACTCCACCACTAGGGTAGGGTAGATCTTGACCATGTCTGGCTTGAACCTCGGATCCTCGAAGAGAAGGCGGAAAGATTCCAAGTCTTTCTTAGGTGTTGACCCGGGAAGCCCGGGCATCATGTGAGCACAGATCTTGTAGGCAGTGTCCCTAGAAATCTGGAAGGATTCGACAACATCCTGAACTGTATGACCCCGTTTTATGAGCCTGTAGATTTCATCGTCAGGGTGCTGCACACCTATTTCTACTCGGGTTACGCCCATCTTGAGCATCATATCGATGTGTCTCTGCTTGCAGAAGTCTGGCCTTGTCTCCACTGTGACCCCCACGTTTCTGACCTTGGCTGTTTCGTTGATCCGGTGGGCTTCTGTTAGGCTGGTTGAAGGCTGGTTGTTCAGGGCGTCAAAGCATCCTTTGACGAAGCTCTGTTGGTAGCTTGGAGGGTAACTCAGGAAGGTTCCTCCGATGATTATGATTTCGGCTTTGGAGACTCTGTGTCCAGCGTTTTCCAGCTGTTTGATTCTTGATTCTGTCTGTAGATAAGGGTCGTAGTCGAACTGTTTGCCTCTCATCGTTGCTGGCTCGGTGCCTGTATAGGATTTCGGAGTGTTGACTTCGGGTCCTCCAGGGCAGTAGGTGCATTGGGCTTGAGGTGGGCAACGGAAGGGTTTGGTCATGGCTGCTATTACTGCTATTCCGGATGCGCTTCTGACAGGTTTGGTTTGCAGTATGCTTCTGAGTCTCTCTTGGTGTTCTGGTGGGAGGAGGGACATGATGGCTGAGTTGCTGGGCATTCCTGTTAGGCCGTACTTTATGCTGATGATTTTTCTGAGATGAGTCAGGTTGTTTTCTCCGATTTGCGGTGTTGATGCTAGTATGTTTGCGATTTCTGTGCATGCTTCTCTGTAGGGATCGATGCTGGTTGATGCTGTGGTCAATGCTGGATTCTCCTGCGTGATGCTGTCTTCTGGGTGTATGGTGGATGGGGATTTAGGGGTTTGGTTAGGAAGTTGTGGTTGGTGTTTGTGTGGGGAAGAGAGGGAAGATGGAGAGAGACTCTTCTGACAAAAAATCGCTTTGTGGGTGGAGAAGGTTGAAACTGTTATTAGAGGAACGTTGCCGTGTGGCAGCGGCTTGGTTGAGGTAAGGGAACTTGCTCTTAGCAGGGGAGCAGCAGTGGCGTTATGTCAGAGTGATTATGCTACTGGGAAGCCTTTGATCGCGGCTTTTGCTTCAAAGGGGTTTGTGATGTGCGGCCTTTTGGATATTGGTGCTGCGGAGAGACTTGGTATGGCTGCTGTCCGTGTGCTAGGAGTGGGCAGCATAGATGAGTTGTTGGAGAGGGAAGTGGTTCAAGTAACATCAAAGGCTAGGGAACTAGGGGTTAAGGAAGGAATGAAGGGACGGGAAGCTCTTGACAAGCTTTCCTAGGTTATGTGTACATCCAGTTCTGTCCAATTACAGCTGCCCCAGTCAGGATTTACATTCGTATTCTGTTTGCGAAGAAGCATCATTCTTCCACTCGCTTCAATACTCGAAGAGCGTGTAGGGTAATCCATTTGCTCGGCTCTCCTGTTTTCTCCAAGGCAAAGGGGGTAGCTCTGTCTCCGAGTGAATAGTTGGCGCCGGAGCCTATGTCAGGGTGAACGGCATCCAATATCCATGTGCCGTCTAACCTCCTCTTCTCTTTCAGAATATTTAGAGCAGGTTCCAATCGCGAATCAGCTCCGTAGTCTAGCGCCGTCAAAATATCTAGTCCTACGAGGAGATCATAATAGTAGTGCACGGGGTAGTGGAAGCGGAACCAAGGCTCATATCGATGCGTTCCTTCTTTGTAGAGGCTGCGCTCAAGGTAGAACTCTGCACCCCGTTCCGCTGAACGCTTGATTTGACGCGTCCATCTCGTCTTATTGAGAGCGGTGAACGCGCTCAATGCTTCCCAGCAGTCCAGCGTCCCCTTCTTAGAGTCAAAGCAGTGCCATCCACCGTCTTTCTTTTGAACATCAGCCAGCCACTTGAAGGCAGATTTTACACGAGGATCATCCTCATAACCACAACGAACCAGTGTACGTGCCAAGTTGCCTGTTATGCAGAAATGGCTTGTTTGACGCCCAAATCCTCCGTCAGACCTCGAATACTCTTCCAAGAAGAGCTCGCATGTCTGGCGTACTTGCGGGTTCTGATTAGTTAATCCCAAATCAGCTAGCACGATTAAGCGCCAATTTGATGCTGTGTACTTGGGAGAGTACAGACTTTTACGCGACTCCCAGAAACCCATAGGGTTTTGTGCTCCCAAGAGCTCTGCCGCCCAGCCTTTCTCGGCTATTGATTCATGTGTAGCACGTACTTCAGGGTCGTCATCTGGATGGTCTAAGAGATCTTTCAGAGTGAAGTAGCGGACGGAAGGTTGATCTTCAGGGAGTAACCAATCTATTATGTTCCTAGGCAATTTTGATCAAGCCTCTGCATCCTTGAAGCGTTTTGAAGCCGTTCTAATGCTTACGCTGTTGACCAAGGGCACAGCTGCAGAGAGAGCCATCGCCAACGGAATGCCTAGCTGAGGAACCAAGATTGACCCAAACAGTGGACCTGAGAGGATTCCCAGATCCCATGCTGCCTGTATAAGGTTGTTCGCCAACACCCTTTTCGGTGCATCAACGCTTCTAGCTACGAACAGAGCGTTGGCAGGCGGGACGAGCCCCTGAGTGAAACCCATTAAGGCGAATCCGAGGGCGAAGAGCCATACGTTTTCACTTATAGCCATAAGGATCATCATGAAGCCAACGTTCACTAGGCCTACCGAGACTATCGAGGGAAGAGAGAGTCTTGCCATCATCTTGTTTAGAATGACTCTGGTCCCCACGGTCAAGGCGGTGAAACCTATGAAGAGGCTGGCAGCCTCCGATTCGCTCAACGCGAAGCGCTGATAGACGTGGAGCGGGGCGTATGCGAGGGCTAAGCCGTAGACGAAGGAGTAGGAGACTGTTCCCCACACTGGCAGATAGACTCCTGGGTGAGACAATACCCCTGAGAAACTCTTCAAGAACTGGTTCGCGTTCACAGCTACTTCTTCTCTGACCGTCTTGGCGAGGTTTCGTGGAAGCATTGCCACAAGGAGTATTGTTGGGGCGGTTATGGCGGTGTCAACTAGGAGTGTTGCTCTGGGGCCTAGGAAGCCTGTTACTACCGTAGATATGATTGGGCCTGCCACCATGCCTACAGAGGAGACCAAGGCGAATCGAGCTACGTACGATGTCATTTTGTCTCCTGTGTCTACTAGGGAGATCTCTGTCCACAGGAGGCTCCACACTAGGGCGATGCCTACTCCGTGTATTACTCTGAGTGCTAGGATGGTTTGGATATTGGTTGAGAGGGCGTAGGCTGCAGGCATGGTTGTCATGATGGAGACGCTGATTACGGTGCTCTTGTACAGGTTTCTTCCTGTCAAGAATACGCCCAGAGGTATCTTCAGTATGAAAGACGAGACGAAGGCTGTGGAGACCACTATTCCGACTTCAGAGAGGCTTGCCCCAAGATGCTGCTTGGCGTAGATGGCAATGATGGGGTTCACCATGTAGACGGATGCGCTTACCAGAAACGCGGAGACCGACAGGATCGTGGCGGGCGACAGTTTCAAAGAGGTTGCAAGTCTCCTGTCCAGAGGGGTTCAAATATTAGATTTTAACACTAAGCATCTCGAGCTGTTTGACAAGGCTTACTACAAGTTCCTTGGTTTTTCGTATTGCAATCTACGCAGTGCTGTTCACTGTTGTAGATGTTGTCTACATGTATGTATCGATCAACGTGGCGGCGATTACTTTTGCTGCTTCTAGTCTGATTGCTGGAGTCTTCCTTGCAGCTGTTGTATCGTTTGTCTTTTCTCATCTGCCTTTCAAAACATCTGCACGAATAAGCCTAGCTTGGCTCTGCCTGTTCATAATACGGTTCTGATAACACAATTGGGTATGGCTTCATTATTCTTCCTTGTCTCATCACCTTAAGGGACAGGTGTATACCCAGTTAAGTTATCAGTACCCATAATACAAGTGTTCAACAACATCATCGAAGGAGCCTTCTTCACCACCGCGATTTCAACGCTGGACGTATTTCTGGGCGGAGTCTTGGTCGGATTGCTGATAACACTGATAGAAGCAGGTCTTGCAGTTGTTCTCTTCCCCTCTGGCCGGGCGGAAACATCTGTGAGAACTGAGGTCATAGAATATTTCAGAAGGAAACCGTTCCCATCTCTGCTAGGACGAGTCGCCTTATCAGCCCTCATCTACTTTCCGGTCTACTTCACCTTCGGAGCCATAGTCAGCCCCCTCGTAATCCCCTATTACACCGACCCTTCCCTAGGACTAAACCTCAGAATCCCAAGTTTCGAAGTCATGATCCCTCTGGAGTTTCTACGTGGCTTCCTCTACGTTGTTGCTCTCCTTCCAATCATAGCAGTATTGAGGCTTCCTAAGAGATTCTTGTTTCTCAGCGTCGCTGCCTTATTGTTCGTCCCAGGGGCTTTTGTGCCATTCGTGGCAGGCGCTCCCTTCCCTCTCTTTCTTAGAGTGGTGCACGGGTTAGAGATCCTGGCCGACTCCCTTGTGTACGGAGCAGCATTAGTCTACATTTTGAAGATAAAATAGAACTACTTTCTTACTTTGAGCAGATACCAGAGAGGCCACTCGGAGAGCTTAACGTCTTCTGCTAGCCCTCTGAAGATCTGCTCGGTCTTCGTAGCGCTGACGAAATCTTTCTCATGGTGATGGTCCTTAAATGGCAGAGTGTGAGCCTCAGGCTTCCAGTCAGCAATGATAAGTGTGCCTCCCTTCTCTAAAACCCTGTACATTTCCCTGAAGGATGCAGGCACATCCACTGTATGATGTAGAACCATTACTGAGGTGATCAAGTCGAAGAAACCGTCGTCAAACGGCATCTTCTCCGCATTACCTTTCAGGAGGGTGACGCCTTCGCTCAACCCCTTCTCCTTCAACAGTCTCTCAGCGTTGGCTAGAGTGTCCTGAGAGGGATCTATGCTCCACATGAGTGTTGGTTTACCGTAGAGATGCTTGAGGAAGATCAGGTTTGAGCCGAAGCCTGTTCCAACATCTAGGATGCGCTTAGCCGTTTGTGGAAATCTTTTCGCTAACTCGTCTTTGATTTCCTGTCCGTGACCGAAGTGTTCGTGACCCTCTGCCTTGGGGACGACGTGCATCTTCTTGCCTTTGAAATACATGGACATAGTTGATGCCCAGCCAAACGCTCAGCCTTTTAAGAGCTATGGAGATGGTTTGCAGGAGCAAAGACTTTCAAGGACAGGCATGTTGATCACTGTTTGAAGAGTCTTTGAAGGAGGATAAGGTGTTCTTCTACAGCGGCCCGGGTTACAGGCTTTCAGCCCTCTTCTATGCTCCAGATGATTTGAAGGCTGGCGAGAAACGCGGTGGCATAGTGATCTGCCATGGTTATGCAGGTTGGAAAGAGAGGAATTCTCCTAAGATTGCTAGGCGCCTAGTGGATGAGGGCTACTGCTGCCTCGCATTCGATTACAGAGGCTTCGGTGAGAGCGGGGGGCCTAGGTGGAGGCTCATACCCATGGAACAAGTGGAGGACATCAGGAACGCGTTGAACTACATGGAGACGCGCGGAGAAGTTGACTCGAATAGGCTTGGGCTGTGGGGTATGAGCCTAGGCGGCTCCATGGTGGTTTATGCGGCTGCTCTTGATGAACGTGTCAGATGCACTGTCAGTGTCAGCGGTGTTGGTGACGGTGGGAGATGGCTTAGGAGTCTCCGTAGGGAATGGGAGTGGATAGGTTTCCTACGCATACTAGAGGAAGACCGCAAGACGAGGATCCTGACAGGCAAGTCTAGGGGTGTACATCCCCTTGAGATTATGACTCCTCCACCGGAGACTGAGCAGTCGTGGAAGGAGTCCTACAGGCAGTATCCTGAGAGAGAAAATATGAGGATACCTCTTGAATGCGCCGAAGCATTGCTAGAATTCAAGCCTGAGGATGTTGCTGGGAGAATATCTCCTAGGGCAGTGATGTTCGTTTCATCCAAGCTAGATCCTTTGACGCCCCAAAGGGAGCAAGTCTCCATGTATAAGGCCTCTGGAGAGCCTAAGAAGATTCATGTGGTTGAATCTGAGCAACACTACGTCGAAGCTGATCCGAAGACATTCGAGATGATCATGAGTGAAGGAGCATCATGGCTAAGCCAGTACGTGCCTGCAAGAAAAAATGTCAGAAACGGGAACTTCTAAGCCAGTTCTGCCCCGGCTTCCTCTTCAAGTTAAACCGTTTGACAAAGGTGTTCCTGTTCCTCATTTTAGGGATAGCGTTGACCTTGGGCTTGGCTTGAAGCTTCGGGGTCTGCCCGCGGACTTTGCCTGCTTTTGTTAGTGAACCGTGAGTCGGCATAAGCTCATTCTCCTAACTTTTCCAGCTAAATTCCTGAGATAAAAGTGTTGCCCAAATAATCGTAGATATGCTGCTTAAGTAGCAGATGTGTCGCCGCCAAAGCCGTACTTAAGCTTCTCAAGATTTTTTTCATAGCTCACGGGCCATGAAGATTCGGTTTTTCGACGTCCCTTGACCTTACATCTTCCACGAGCCTTGTGTCGTCTGAGATCTTTGACGAATTTGCCGCAGCGATCGCAGACGGGCATCAAGTTAACACATGGTGATCCAGTCTTTTAAGTTGCGTGGCTAGCTGATCTTCTTGATCCGCAGTTGCTCTAGAAACCGTGAAATAGGCGCAATGGTTCTCAAAACTGATTCTTAATGCTCCTGCTCAAGGAAGAAGACGTTAAACTTCTTCTCACCATGGAAGACTGCATCAAAGCAGTTGAGGAATCATACAGAGCCTTCGGCCTAGGTGAAGCCGTCATGACGCCTAGAGAGAACCTTTGGCTTGCTCCACCAGTATCCCTTAAGCTTGCTTCAGCAGCCTTGACGAGCTGGGGCTACATGGGGACCTATGTTTACCCCGGTGGCTACGGGAGAAAGGGCAGTAACCCCTTCAGCACCATACTGTACAACTCTAGGGATGGACGCCTCCTCGCCTTTATCGAATCCAGTTTCCTGAGCTGGTATAGGACTGGAGCCACCAGCGCAGTTGCTACTAAACACCTAGCTTTGAAGGACTCGGACACACTAGGCATCATCGGCACAGGGAGACAGGCATGGACCCAGCTGCGAGCGTTAAGCAAAGTCATGGAAATCAAGGTGGTAAAGGTCTACAGTAGGACCCTTGATCAGAGAGAGAAATTCGCCTCAGACGCGTCAAGAGACATGGGTATAGATGTAAAACCTGTGGTCGACGCCAAGGTCGCCGGCCAAAACGTAGACATAGTGGTAACAGCTACAACCAGCAAGGAACCCGTCTTCCACGGCGAATGGCTTGGAGAAGGAGTCCACGTAAACGCCATAGGAGCCCACTACCCCGAGATCCGTGAAGTCGACACTGAGACGGTGAAGCGAAGCAAAGTTATCGTGGATTCAAGGGAGCAGGCATTGAAGGAGAAAGGTGAGCTCCTGATACCTATCCAGCAGGGGCTTCTGACCTCGGATGTTATTTACGCTGAGCTGGGAGAGGTTGTTGCAGGAAAAGTAAAGGGGCGAGAAGAGTATAGTGAGAACACGTTGTTCTGCTCAGGTGGAATATCTGTGGAGCAGATCGGGGTTGCGGCATGGGTTTACGAGGCAGCAGTTAAACGCGGCTTGGGCGCACAGATCTGACGTTAAGGCTTCTCCACGATGTCAAGACTCTTGATGTTTAAGACGCCTCTGTCGCCAAACCATTTCTTCTCCGCTTCTCTGATGATGAGTCTCTTCTGGTAGAGAGGCCCGTCTAGGACGAAGGATTCGAAGTCTCCTCCTTCACCCGTAGCGTTGAAACCGTATTTCACAGAAGCCCGCGTCAACTCCTCGATCTTGTCTCTGGTGAGATGAACGCCCAGCCATCTTTCATCCAACCCTAGGGCTGCAACAACTATGAGCACCGCGTCAAGGCCTGTATCAACTACTCCTCCCAAAACCTGTCTGGGAGACCAGCCCCACAGAGGAGCGTAATGAGTAACACCCAGCTCTGACGCGATCTTGTCAAACCTGTCCTTCTGATATCGCGACGCAATTCCTCCTGTGACGAACATATCAACGTCGAGAGCCATCAAAGCTTCGCTGAGACTTCCCAGCTCATCGTCTTTCTTTGCTCGGAAACTCAGCCAGTCTAACCCCATGCATCGAGCGATCTTCTCAACATTCTCCACGTTATGTGCATGGTAAAGCATGCTTTCAGGATCCTCTGGAAGCATGGTGAGTAAAGCATCCACTTTGTACCCTCTCTCACAAGCAAGATGCATAGCTAGAGTGGAGTCTTTGCCTCCTGACGATAGGGCCACGACTCTGAACTTTTTCTGCGGAGACATTGCTATCTTTACCGGTTGGAAGGATTTACTGCGTTAATACGGTGACTGCTCCGGTGATCACCATCAGAGAACCTCCAACCACAAGGATGTTGATTTTCTCCAAGCGTTGTATGACAGCATATGACAATACGAGAACGAACAGGTTGTTAGTCTGCATGATCGGGGCCACAAAGACTATGGGTGCAATGCTCAAGGCAAGGTAACGGAGGATTTGAGCTAACCCTGCGAAGAAGCCTGATACGGTTAACAGCTTCAGAGTGTTGGAGTCTAGGCGGGTCAGTGTAAGCTGGTTTCTGGTCGCCATGAGTACTGGTAGAGCGGCTGCCAGCGCGAATATGGTTGAGACGATGTTCCCAACAATTGCGGGTCCGAACTGGTTTATTCCTACTCTCACCAGAAACGGCGTTACGCCTGTAACTGCACCAGCAAGGGCACCGTAAGTTAAACCCTTCATCTTTGCTCTGCCTCCTCCCTTTGCTCCGCCGGCATGTTTCTCCCTCCGTATCTCCTCAAGGGAGATCAACATGATCCCCGTAAGAATCAACGCCATCCCGATTAACAGAGGTACCGTAATCTCCTCGTTCAACACCAATACACCGAGAGCTGAGGAGAGGATGAGCTGAGTGTTGATCAAGGTCTCTGTTCGTGAAGCACCTATCGACTTGATGGCCGCGTAGCTGAAGCCTCGGCCCACAACGAAGTGTAGAATACCGGCGAGAGCAAGAGAGACCAGTGGAATCAAACCGAAGTTCATAGGCCTAGATAAGTCGCCGTTCAGAAAAGCTGCTACCAGTGCCGTAGGCAAAGAGACTACAAGAGAGATGAAAACCCCGGTGAAGGGGTCTGACTTGACTACTCCTTTCCTGAGAATTACGCTTCTGGTGGCGAAGCTGAAGGCTGCCCCAACAGTGAAAGCTGCTGCAAGCCCCTCGAACAACGCCTAGGCCTTCTTGCGTCTTAGCTGTATCTATGTGTGCAGGTTCAGCCTTTAATTCGCATGATCTTTCTTCGGCCGAGAATCGCCCAGTATTCGCATTCCGCGCCGTTGCTCAACGTCTTTCCGCCAAGACCCTCGCTGCTGGGGTTGGGAAGCTCGAAGACTTCGAAGCTCTCCAGATCCATGAGTTGAACGTTGGAGGCGGTCATAGAGATCACTTGTGCTGACCTCTTGTCTATGATGGGCACCTCAACGTTCGAGTCCACTGGTGAGACTAGGCTTCTCTTCACCCCGTCGAAGACCCCCATCCCTACTACCCTAGCTTTAGCTGAGCCGTGTTTGCCTGGTTTAGATTTATCGTATTCAACTACTCTGCATGGCTCTCCTTCGATCATGATGTAAGAGCCTTCTTTGACGATTCCCAAGTCAACTGGTTTGCTCATAGGTCGCCACTCTTGCTCCTAGATGATTCTCATCAATCTCTCTTAAGCCCTATATTAAAAGCTCGGTGGGGGAAACCTTAAGGATATTTTACTGAGCATGTTGAGCGGTCTGCCGTGAAGCAGTATATCCCAATGAGTGAAGAAGAAGCTTGGAGCTTCCTGAGTGAACACAAGATCTTGGTGGTAGCTACAGTTTCATCTGATGGCAAACCTCACAACACGCCAGTCTGGTTTCTGGTTAGAGGAAGAGAGATCTTTTTCAGGGCCCAAGGCTACAAGAAGAAGATCAAGAATCTAGCTGCCAACCCATGGGTTTCCTGTGTTGTTGAAGACGGAGAGAAGTATACTGAGCTTAGGGGCGTGATGATCGAGGGTAAGGCCCGCGTAGTTGAAGATGCTTCGCTGAGAGACTCCGTGATCAAAGACCTCCTCGCCCGCTACAGAGGGGAGAGGAATACTGTTGAGATGCCTGTAGAGTGGAGGAAGCAGTTTGAGGTGGAGCCGAGGGAAGTGGTTGAGGTCACTCCCCTGAAGGTTGTTTCATGGGATAATAGGAAGTGGTTGAAGAGAAAATAGGGTTTCCACGACAAGGCTATATACAGTCAGTCTACTTCGGGTGCAACGTCTTCTGGTAGTTCCTTTATGCATCAGGTCAGAAGCGTCGCCATAGTTGCCAAGCAGAATGATAAGAACGCCGAGTCTGTTTCTCTCCGTTTGGCTGATGCTTTAGCCAAGGGCGGTATCGACGCTGTGACTGTTCAGCCTCTTGCCATTCCACAGCTACGGCAAGTCTCTGACGCTGATGTTGGCAACATGAAGGTTAACGCTGTCTTAGCTGTGGGTGGGGATGGCACTGTTCTTCGCAGTTTCCGTGTCTTTGATAATGATACTCCTGTCCTAGGGGTTAATGTGGGCGGCAGAGGAGTGATGTCTGAAGCTAGTCCTGATCAGGTGGAACAGGTGGTGAAACGTCTCCGTGATGGCGATTTCACTTTGGAGAAGAGGTTAAAGCTGCTGGCTTCTACCGGTTCTCAGACGTATCCGCCTGCAGCCAACGAGGTCTATTTGACTCGTGTAAGCAAGACTCGTACCCCAAAATATACGATAACAATTCAGAAGACTGATAGGTTTGAGCAGGGCATGGATGGAGTACTGGTAGCTACTCCTACTGGCTCTACTGGTCATTCTCTTTCTGCTGGCGGCCCCGTCGTGTCAGGGGACTTGGAGGTGTTTCTAGTAACTCCTGTATGCTCGATCTCCCGTATGCCACCCATTGTGGCGCCAACAGGCATCGTCGCGGTCTCTGCCAGTGAACCCACTAACCTTGTGATAGATGGCTACAGCGTATTCCCTGTGGAAGCAGGTGCCACTGTAACTGTTAGAAGACATGCGTCGCCAGCGGTCTTCATAAGGTTCGAGGACAAGCCTTTGCGCCAATTATCTAATCTGGGCTTCAGATAATGGTTACCCAGATTGATGAAGAGAAAATGGTATTGGTCTTCGACGCCACGGCTTTCTATGCGGGGATACCTTTTGGTGGAGCTGCGAAGGGTTGCACTACGCCTCAGGTTATAGTAGAAGTTTGCCGTGACGAGCTTAGGGCTGCGGTGGTTGAAGGAGCGTTGGCTTCAGGGAAACTTGAGGTCAGGGAGGGTTCTCTCAGCCGAGCTGGGAAGGTTGTGGAGACAGCTTCGGCGAGCGGAGATTTAGCTAAGCTTTCGGTAGCAGATATTTCGGTGCTTGCTTTGGCCTTGGAGTTGAAGGAACAGTATTCTCTGATTTTGGTGTCTGATGATTACGCAGTTGCTAATGTCGCTAGGGCCCTTGGCTTGAAGCATAGATCAGCGAAAAAAGATTTCAGGCTGGTGAGGTGGCTGTGGTATTGCCCCGGCTGCGGAAAGACTTTCCACGGAAAAGTGAGAAAAATATGTGATGTGTGCGGCTCAGAGGTGAAGAGGAAGCCGCTAAGTGTCAGAGCTAAGTGAACCTATTTAGGCTACTCCCAACCCTCGTTTTGTTGCGGAGCAAGGTGAATAGATGCTTAAGCCCGGCGTCTACCCCAAGGGTAGCCTAGATTTCATGGTGGTAAACAAGGAGCTGCTCCAAGGTCTGCCCAGCGATGTGGGTGCTTTCGCCACATTCATGGGAATAGTGAAGAATGTGGGTAAGGATGATAAGACTGTGGCGCAGCTGGAGATGCAGTCCTATGAGGAGCATGCCAACAAAGTCGTGCAGAGAGTATGCGAGGATACAGAGAAGAAGTATGGGTTAACCTTTGTCCGCATCTACCATCTGATCGGAGAGTTTGACATAGGAGAGAGCGTGGTCTTCGTTGCTGCGGCAGGTCGCAGCCGTGATATAGTGTTCGCTGGATTAAGGGAGGCTGTTGAGCGCTACAAGTCTGAGCCAGCTTTATTCAAGAAGGAGCTCTATGCGGACGGGTCTCATGAGTGGATTCGCCACGCCTAGAGTTGCGATGCTGCAGTTTCACCTGTGCTCCAGAGCTGCTCCAGTGATTCACGGATAGATTTCGCGAAAGAAGGATTCCTGAGCCATATCGCTATTGAGTGATACACGTCTTCGCTCAACGGATCTGGGACACCGATCAAAACGTCTCTATCATCTGAGACCATCACGTCGAAGAGAAGGATTCCACATTGCCTTAGATCTACACCGGCTTGTGTAATTACCGCTAGATCTTCTTTCGACAACTTAACGTCTCCTGAAACTAGGATCCGAATCCTCTTTTTTCTGTCTGTCTGCGCTAAATAGGGTTTGAAGAGATCCTTGGCTGCAATGGCTTTTCTTACTCCTAGGATGATGTCTTGTGAGTCTTGGAGTATCTCTGCGAACCGGTTTGCTATTGCATGAATGCCTCTCAGAAGCGTGATCTCCTGATCTCCAACTTCTCTTTTCTGGTATTGAGACTCTAACGTGGAAAGGAGGCGTGTTGTGGCTCTCTGCCTGTCCTCCTGTTCTCTTCGGAAAAGATCTTCGAACTGAGCTAGACGCCCCTGCAAAACCTGCGTGGGCGGCAAGGCTTGAAACTTGTCTCCTGCTTCCTCAGCAAAACCCTTCTCCTCAAGGCTTCGCAGAGTGTCGTAGACTCGAGGCAAAGGTACTTTTGACACACGTGATACTTCTTTTGCAGACATGGTTCCTTTAAGGAGAGCAAGGTAGACTCTGGATTCGTATAGGCTGAGTTTCCTTTAAGGAGAGCAAGGTAGACTCTGGATTCGTATAGGCTGAGTTTGAGGGCTTCTTTTAGGAGGTCTTCAGAGGCTGACAAAGCCTTGCGTGGGATATTCAGACCTGTATAAAATACTTCGATGTGAGTTGACTTTTGTCTTCTGTGGGACGTTTAGGTAGGGTTGTTGTGGGCAAGTATCAGGGAGCCTTGGTCTTTCTTGAGCAATTAGCTTCTTCCTGTGTCGCAGTCGTTACATGGTTCTTGCTTTGAAGCCAAAGTCTGTTCAAAAAGCTCTTGGAGCTTTGCACTGAGTTCAAGCTGCCTGATGATTCATGGATTTGATAGCTGTTTGCAGTTTCGATTCCTCCTTTTTGTTCTCTGGGGTTCTGAAATGAGAATCTGGGATCTCTTGCTTTGATTATCAGGACGGCGATTGCCAGTTGCACAACGACTATGAAATCGAAGGGAAATGGTTGCACCATGTCGGTGCGTGTCAGCTCTATTAGGATGCCAACCATGATTGGTCCTAGGGCTTGTCCTATGTCGTTGACGAACCGGTACATCCCCATTGCGCTTCCCCTCGCATGAGTTGGAGCAAGATCAGTGAACCAAGCGGGTGTAGGGCCGTGCACTCCGATGGCGGCACCGTAGATCACTATGGCGATCGCCAAACTGTTGGCATCGGTGACTCTAGGCATAAGAAACACCACGATCGCAGATGAACATAATGCCATGAACATGAACGGCTTTCTGCCGAATCGATCCGACAGGTATCCGATAGGATACAGTAGTATAAATGATGCTACACTAGCTAGTCCGAGCATTCCCCCCAAAGCTGCCTTTGAAACGCCTAGATTATCATAGGCCAAGATAGAAACACCGGTATACATGACACCGAAGCGGCTCACGAAAATGGCGAAGGTAGCCAAGTTTACGAGCAACAGATCTCTGTTTACTAGAAGTTCTTTGAAGATCCCAAGATTGAATTTTGCCCCAGTCTTCTCGGCGTCCTCTGGTTCACGTAGCGGATAAACCACTAGTGGTATGGCTGCAACGGATAGCAACACGTAGATGTAGAATGGCGCCGAAAGCCCATAGAATTCTGCCACCACTCCTCCTATGGCAGGACCCGACATGATCCCGATGTCGACCATTCCGGAAGTTATGCTCATTAACCGTCCTCGTTTCTCGGGGCTCGTGATTCTTGCTAGGAGGGCTAGTCCAGCAATATAGAAAAGACTGGCCCCCACTCCTTCCAACAGTCTGGCAGCTATCAGAACCCACAGTTCGAAGGCTGTGACTGCTAGGATTGAAGATGTGAGTACGGTTATCAGGCCGATCGACATTATTCTTTTCGCGCCGTATTTCTGAACCATGGCTCCTATTGGGAGGTCGAATAGCACTCTCCCTAAGCCGAATACTCCTATGACCGCGCCTACTATGGCCTCTGATGCTCCTAGCTGTCTCGCATACGGTGTCATGATGGGGAGTATTACGTTCCTGCCGAGGGCGTGGAAGAGAAAGACGATTGCGAGGACCGATACGGCACGAGTCTCCGGATGCATCTTAGCGCGGTCTAAAATGGGGAGAAGATAAAGTGTTACTGGAATACGCTGGATTGAATTGTGTTTACTTCGCGTTACCTTTGCGCCATAGGGCGGTGGCGTCGTGGGCATGAATACTCTCGAAGCATCTTGCTTCAATTGCTAAAGAATCTGGGAAACGCTTCAAACATTCTCTGACCAGATCCTCTGCGAACTTGGGGTTCAGCTGAGCTTCGGTTATCTTCTTTGCTTCGTCCACTCTCTTCAAGAATTCTTCGGGCATGGTGGAGAAGCATTCACCCATCCTCAAGGCTACTTCCTCGAAGTCAAGGATCTCATCGCTCACCAGCTGCATCTTCAAGGATGCTCTCTGCATGTGGCCTATGCCGACGATCTTTTTGCTGCAGGGGCACGCGGTGATCCCTATGCGCTCAAAGGTGTATTGGAAGGGCGCGTCAGAAGCAGTTTCAACCCTTATGTTGACGAATTGATCTTGAAACGGGTATTGGAGCTCAACGGCAACCTTGCATCCGGGTTGGGTCAAATCTACTTCTCTGCATATCTCCCTCATAGATTGTTCCACGTAGGAGCTTGACCCATGCTTCTTCGCAGCAGCCACCAGTCTACTCATGTGAACTCCACGGTTACTGTTGGTTGATGTCAGAATGGTGTATTTGGCTGGGAGCGTAACTCCTCTAGACTCGTGCATGACTTGGAGATTCGTGACGCCGGCTAGGACGGAAACTTCTGCCTTCTCCATCTGCACATCGGGGAGATGTGTCTTCGATCCTCGTTCGTTTTGTGACTTCTTGGCCAAGGATTACCGCCTCTAACTTTCTGACATAGGGTATTCTACCTATTGGGTTTAAAGTTTTGTCGAAGGAGCTGAATATTCGTATTCCACTGGGTCTTTGACCCCTGCAGACTGAAAGGCTTTGAGCCTTGAGACACAGGCAGGGCATCGTCCACACGCTTTCTCACCGCGCTCATAGCAGCTCCAAGTCAACTCCAAGGGCACTTTTAGTCTTACAGCCTCTCTGACCACATCCGCCTTGGTCAAACCGCTCAGAGGAGTCACGACCCTAATTGGTTGGACCCGTCCTGTCCACGACCCTGTCTTTAACAGTCTGTTGAACAACTGGAAGTATTCTGGAGTTGAGTCTGGGAAGGAAGCGTGATCGCTGGCGATGTGGCCCCCTACCACGTATTTTGCGCCTAGGCTTTCAGCCCAGGAGGATGCAATGGCGTAGAATGCTGTGTTCCTCATCGGGATGTAGGCTGATGAAACCTTGTCTAGGATTTTGTGGAGGGGGTGTGAAGAGTCTATCTCCGAATCTTTGATTTCTTTGAGGAACGGTAGATCTACTGTTCTATGTTCTACTGCATTTGCTTTCTCGGCTAGTTTTTCGGCGGCTTGGATTTCCTTGGAGTGTCTGAGGTGGAAGTTGTAGGTTATGGTGTAGAGGATCCATCCTGCTTCCTTGGCTTTCCAGAGGCATACTGCTGAGTCTAGGCCTCCTGAGAGGAGGACGACGGCCTTCTGGTTCAATGCTTCACCGTTTGGAGCTATCTGCATGTTTTAGGTTTGCTAAGAGGTGTGAACCCTTGTTTAATCCCTCGTAGATGTACACGCCCAGTGCTTCCACATTGCTGGGCATTTTGGGGGAAACCATCTTGACTACTACTTCGGCAAGGTTCTCTACTGTGGCTTCGCCTTCCAGTGGGAAGGTGCTTTGTTTGGGTACTGTGAGGTCGAAGGCTCCGTTGGGTCCTTTGAATCTGATTCTGTAGGATGAGTCTTTGTCTTCCTTGACGTATTTTTGGGCTATGAAGAGCTTATGGTCGAGTGCTCGGACGCATTCTTTGACGATTTGTTTGACTTCGCCGAAGTCGACTATCATTCCGTTTACGGGTCTGCCTATGACTTCTATGAGCATGGTGGAGGTGTGTCCGTGTAGCACTGAGCATTTGTTGGACCATGGGAGTATGTGTGAGTAGTCGAAGGAGAGGGATGGGTCGTCTACGAATAGGGATTGGGTGCGAGTCTCTAGGCTTTCTGATGCTAGGGCTGCAACGGGGACGCCGAGTGATTCTAGGTTGGGCTGCATATTGGTTCGAGCCACTATTAGGGTTTGTTTGTTTTTGTGGGCTTTTTGTAGGAGCCTTATCTTCTCAGCTTCTTCTTTGGAGAGGCTTGTGCTGTCTTCGTAGACCTGTATGAAGCCGCGTTTAGTTACGAAGTCTACGGTGATGCTGGTGTCTGCGGCTTTGACTTTTTTTCTGTACTCGTATTCTGCTCCGGAGAATTCGAGTATTTTGGCTACTGCAAGCTCTAGGTTTGACGACAGGAGGTTGCCTTTGCTGTCCCGGTAGGCTTTGAAGTACGCTCCGCTGGTTACTGAGCCTAGTTTTCTTTTCAGGCCTTTCATCAGTGCAGGGTTAATGGAGTGTGGTTGGTTTTTGGCCATAGGGGGTTTCACGTCAGTGTTGCAGTGACGATTGTGGCGGCGTCATTCTGTGACTGGGGTTGCGAGTTCAGCCATGGTGCCGACGATGCTGTCGGTGATGTCTCTTATCGTGATAACTCCTCTAAGCTTGCCGTTGTTCGTTACTATTAGCCTCCTTATGCCGTTGTCCCTCATCAGCTTGGCTGCATTTCTGATGGAGTCGTCGGGCTTGATTGTTATGATAGGGGAGGACATTATCTGGGAGACTTTGACTTTGGATGGGGCTTTGCCTTTCGCTGTGACTTTGGTGAGCATGTCTCTCTCAGTTACTATTCCTACAGCGTCGTTTCCGTCGGTGACGACTAGGCAGCCTACTTCGGATTTTGTCATGATCTTGGCTGCTTCGATGGCTGAAGCGTTAGGTTCAATTGTGATTACGTGTTTAGTCATCAAATCTTCTACTCGGGGCAAACTCTACGTTTTGGAATATGTTATGGCGGAGTAGATTAACCTATCCCTTTGGGACGAGCTTTTAATATTACATATCTTTGCAACACGTTTCTGGAGAAAATTGGAGTAGGAGCGTAGGATGTCTGCTGAAACTGGTCGAGAGGTGTATGATCTGACTATCATCGGTGCTGGTCCCGTCGGTCTCTACGCTGCTTTCTGCGCCGGTCTGAGGAATATGAGGGTGAAGATGGTGGAGGCTCTTCACGAGGCTGGCGGCCAGTGTGCTGTTCTCTACCCTGAGAAGTTCATTTATGATGCTCCTGGGTTCCCTAAGATTCTCGCCAAGGATCTTGCCCGTCAACTTTTGGTTCAGGCTCAGCAGTTCAGGCCTACTATTCTCTTCGAAGAGGAGGTTCAGAACCTGAAGGTGTTGGAGGATCACACGATGTTGTTGGAGGGGTCGAGGGAGAAGCACTACTCTAAGACGGTTCTTGTTGCTGCTGGTGTAGGGGCGTTTGCGCCGAATAAGCTGGAGGCGCTTGGTGTGAACGAGTTTGAGGGTAAGGGGGTTTCGTATTTTGTGAAGGATAAGAATGCGTTGAGGGGAAAGCGGGTTTTGATTGTAGGTGGAGGGGACTCGGCTGTGGATTGGGCTTTGACGCTGAGAGATTGGGCTCAGGAGGTTACTTTGGTTCATAGGAGAGACGTGTTCAGGGCTCATGAGAGGAGCGTTGCCGAGCTGATGTCTTCAGATGTTAAGCTGAGGATGTTCTGGGAGGTGACTGAGATCCATGGCAGTGACCATGTGGAGGCCGTTACCATCCACAGCAGTAAGACAGATGAAGAGAGCTACATGCCTGTTGACGCCGTTATCGTAAGCATCGGGTTCAAAGCTGATCTTGGTTCCATCAAGAACTGGGGGTTCCAGATAGATGGGCGAACCATCAAGGTTAATGGCCGTATGGAGACGAATATTCCCGGAGTGTATGCTGCTGGTGATATTGCTTCTCCTGAGGGGTCTGTTAAGCTGGGACTTCTTGCGACGGGGTTTGCTCAGGCTGCGGTGGCAGTGAACCATGCGAAGCACTACCTTGATCCTTCTGAGCCTGTGGAGCCTGAGTACAGCAGCACGAAGAGGCTTCTGTCTCCTCATGTTACTTACAGGTAACGGCTCTAGCTGTCTGAATGGATTATGATGATACCAGGTCTAGGTTGAGGCCGACTCCTTTCTGAACTGCTCTGTCGTAGACCAGCTTGGCTGACACTACGTCTAGAATGGCTACGCCAGTGGAGTCGAATAACGTTATTTCTCTGTCTGATTCTCTGGCTTCTGCTTTGCCGGCTACGATGTCTCCTAGCTCCGCGTAGATGTCGCTGGGTTTGATGAGTCCTTTCTTGAGGGGGACGTTTATCTCGCCTGCGTGGAAGGTTTGCTCTTTGTCGTCTACGACTATCTTGGCTCTTTTCAGTATCGCTGGGTCTAGCTCTTCTTTGCCTGGGGCGTCGGCGCCGATGGCTGAGATATGGATTCCTTCCTGTATCCACTGGTTGAAGACTACGGGTTCTCTTGCTGGGGTGACTGTGACGAGGATGTCGCTGTCTTTGACTGCTTCTTCTGCTGAGCTGACTGCTTGGAAGGTTACGTCGGGGTATTCTCTGCTCATTTTTTCGACGAAGGCTTTGCGTCCTTCGGGGTAGATGTCGTAGGCTTTGACTTGTTGTATGGGTCTGACTGCGTGGATGCCCATGAGTTGGGTTACTGCTTGTGTTCCTGTGCCTACTAGTCCGAGGGTTTTGCAGTTTTTTCTCGCTAGGTGTTTTGCTGCTACTGCTGATGCTGCTCCTGTGCGCATGGCTGTTATCCATGTTCCGTCCATGATGGCTAGGGGTGTGCCTGTTTTGGGGTCGATGAGGATTATTGTTGCCATTACTGAGGGTAGTTTGAGGTTTCTGTTGTTGGGGTGGTAGTTGACGACTTTGACGCCTGCTATTTCCGGTGATTCGAGGGCTGAGGGCATGGATCTGAGGTCTCCTCCGTGTTTTTCGAAGTAGAGGTAGGTTTTGGGGGGCATCTGGACTTTTCCGAGGCCTTTCTGCTTGAAGGCTTCTTCTACTGCCTGTATGATGTCTTTGATGGATGCGAGGGGTTTGATGTCTGAGCCTTTTAGGATCAGGGTTTGCAATCTGGTTGCTGGTCTGATGCTGGTGTTCTATAAGTTGTTGTGTGTCTGGAGCCGGATAGCTCTGTTGTGGGTCGTGTAGAACCCCCTTTGTATATATGCCGTCAAGACGGGTTGGGAGGTGGTTTTTTCTGCTGCTGTGTGATATGGGGGGATGATTGTTATGTGAAGGCGGCGCTTATGGTGTTTTGCTGTCTAGGCTAGTATTTTACTGATGTTGTGGAGGGCTCGTTCTGTTGCTGTGTATGCTCCTTCGTTGTCTATGGGTTGTGGTCTCAGTATGGGGAGTTTGACTCCTGCATCTATGTATTGCCGTAGTCTTTTGCCTACGGTTTCAGGTGATCCTACTAGGGCTATGGCTTCGATGAGTTTGTCGCTAGGCTCCTGTTTTCTGCCTTTGTCTTTGGCTTCTTCTATGGCTGTGGCTTCTTTTCTGAACCCGTAGTCTTTGAGTAGGTCTATGGTCTCGGGGTTGTCGAAGTATCCTGAGAGTCGTTTTCTGGCTGTTTTGAGGGCCTTGTCATGGTCTTCTGAGAGGCACAGGAGGGGATGATACGAGACGTCTACTTCGCTTAGCCGTCGTTCTTTTTTGGCTGCTCCTGCCTTAATGTGTGGCAACGCGAATCCTTTGATCCATTGGGGTGTTGCTATGCTGATGTGGGCTCCTGCTATGAATTCTCCTGCTATTTCCAGCATCTCTTCCATTCGGGCGTTTATGTAGATGGGTACTGGTTTGGCTGGGCGTAGAGGCATCTTCGCGTCTGGGACTTGGATGTATTTGCCTTTCCAAGAGACTTTTTCTCCTGCCAAGAGCCTTGTGAGTACTATCAAATATTCTCTCATTCTTGCGGGGGCTTGTCCCCATGGTTCGAAGACTATGCCGTGCATGTTGGTGTTGGAGGCTGTGTGGGCGTCGCTTAGTCCGAGGATGTGTCTTCCGTGGGTGAGTTCTTGTAGGGTTGTTGCTGTCATGGCTGTGAGAAAGGGTGTCCTTGTGTAGGTGTTGATGACTCCTGTTGCGAGTCTTAGTTTGCTGGTTGTGGCTGCCAGTGTTCCGAGGATGGATACGGCGTCTCTTCCTATGTCTTCGTTGATCCATAGGCTGTGCACGCCTCTTTTCTCGGATTCTTTGGCTAAGCGGAGGATTTGGGTGGAGGTTAGTTCTGTTGCGGATATTTCTAGGCCTAGGCGCAATGCGGCTTTAGGTGGGGTAGGCAGTTTTGTTAAGTCTTTTGTCCTCTTGGGTGGAAACTTGTGTTAATGGCAAGGGTCTTCTAATGTTACTAATATTTTGAAAATATTGATTTATTTTGGCTAAGAATATTGTTCACGTATGGCTTATTTACTGGGACAGCCGTTCTGCGCAACCATAGGTGGCAAGTGGGGTTGAGTGGAACTGCTCAAGGGTTCAGGGTTGAAAAAGACACTATGGGCGAAGTCAGGGTTCCCGCAGACGCGTACTTCGGGGCTCAGACTCAGAGGGCTATCGACAATTTTCCGATTTCCGGTCTCAGGTTCCCAAGGGAATTCATAAGAGCACTCGGAATCATTAAGCTGGCTGCAGCCAAGGCCAACATGCAGCTAGGACTCCTAGACACGAAAAAAGGCGATGCGATCATCAAGGCCGCTCAAGAAGTGATGGACGGTAAGCTTGACGGGCAGTTTGCTGTAGATATCTTTCAGACGGGCTCCGGTACTTCGACTAACATGAATGCTAACGAGGTTATCGCTAACAGGGGTATAGAGCTGCTGGGAGGCAAGAGGGGCGACAAGGGCATACTTCATCCCAACGATCATGTTAACATCGGTCAGTCTACCAACGATGTGTTTCCCACGGCTATCCATGTATCAGCCCTTGAAGCCATAGAGAAGAAGCTGCTACCCTCCCTCAAGATTCTAAGAGACACCTTGAAAGCAAAAGCTGAAGAGTTCAAGGATGTCGTCAAGGCTGGCAGAACCCATCTTCAGGACGCTGTCCCAGTCACCTTGGGCCAAGAGTTCGGTGCCTATGCGAGCATGATCGATCATGGAATAAGAAGGATTGAGGCGGCTAGGGGTCATCTCTCTGAGCTTCCGTTGGGAGGAACAGCTACGGGAACAGGGCTCAACGCTGATCCCAAGTTCGCAGAGACGGCTATTGCCGAGATCAGCAGGACTACTGGTGTAAAATTCAGGAAGTGTGAGAACATGTTTGAGGGCATGCAAGGGAAGGATGCGGCGGTGGAGGCAAGCGGCGCGGTTAGAACCGTGGCTGTAAGCCTGAACAAGATCGCCAACGACATTAGACTACTCAACGCTGGTCCTAGGACGGGCTTCGGTGAGATTGAACTGCCTCCTACTCAACCCGGGTCCAGCATCATGCCTGCCAAAGTCAACCCTGTCATCCCTGAAGCTGTTGTGATGGTGGTAGCCAAGATCCTTGGGAACGATGTTACGGTAACGTTCTCTGGCGCAGCCGGTCAGCTGGAGCTTAACATCATGATGCCTGTAATAGCGTACAGCTTGCTGGAGTCGATTAATCTGGAGGCTAATGCTTCGAAGGTTCTGGCTGAGAAGTGTGTCAAAGGTATCACTGCGAACAAGGAGCTGTGCTTGAAGTACGCTGAGAGCAGCTTAGCATTGATCACGGCTATTTCGCCGGTCATAGGGTATGATAATTCGGCGAAGGTCGCGAAGAAGGCTCTTTCAGGCGGGAAGACTGTGAGGGAGATTGTGTTGGAGGAGGGTATCATGACGAAGGAGCAGATGGACAAGGTCTTCAACCTGAAGAAGATGACCGAAGGCGGCATAATGTAACTAGAAAACCACAAAATCTAATCCCAATTAGAGAAACATAACGAAAGCAAACCCGTAGCAGAAGCTATGGAAGAGCATGTGAATGAAAATCACCCAGCGAGCACCAGACTTCAGTCAGAAGCCATGACTATGATTTTCAAAGTTGAGAGAACAGGAGACTAAATATCATTGCACGGTCAAAGTGAAGCACGCTGATGAGTGGACCGATCCAACATGACTACTTAGGACAATCTTGACCAAACCCATGCTGTTGCCCATGAGTTCGGGCACATGTTAGGTAAATTCGACGAGTATAAGGACAGCGAAGACCCCTACAGAGACCCTGTTAACACTGGTACAGTCATGGATGACGAGTCTACCAACATACCGGGGAGGTTGATGACCCATATAGCAGATAACATAGGCACGCTCATTACAGATGCAGACGGCAACTTCATCACACCCATGTAGCTGAGAAGTCGCGAGGATACGGAATCAGATCTATGTGGAGATTAATGGTGAATTACTATTTTAGATCATGTAGCGAACTCTTTAGGTTCCTTTCTCGGTATGTCCAATCCGTCGAAATGCTTGTCGAAACTAACTATCGCCTCAGCATCCGACCGTTGGGCCACATAGTATTGCAACGCGTCGTCAAAGTCGAGTCGAGTGGTTTCCATTATCCAAGGAACTGCTGATTCTTCCTCCAAGCTCGTATCATAGACCTCCAGTCCGACCGAGTTGTTAAGGTTCTTAAGAAAAGTCAGGATCGTTTTAGGGTTGTCAACCAAAGCTTCAATTGCGTGAACAGTGAATTTGGTGACGACGGCTTCTACAGCTCCCTCCGCGACCCTGTCAAGTAGCTCTTCACATTCACCAGCTTTCTTACGATCTAAGAGCAGCTCTAAGAATATGTTAGTGTCCAGTAATATCAATCAGTCGACCTTTCTCCAGGCACGATGCTGCAGCTCCACCGCAGAAACTTCTGACACGAGCACACCCTTCAATGCTCCCCAATCTGCCTTGCCCCTTGACGCAAATCGCCGCATCAAATCCTCAAGAGCCATCTTCATGGCTCCCTTCTTATATCCGTAAACCTCCATAGCCTTCTTCCTAAACTTCTTTGCCAATGCCTCCTCCACTTCGGCCTTTATGACTTCGACCATAAGTACAAATGGTCTAGAAGCTTGTTATAAGACTTTAGGTTATGCGTGATGGCAGTTAGGCCAGAACTGTCTTAGATTCTCTCCTAAACAAAACGATAAGTGGGGCTGGTGGGATTTGAACCCACGACCGCCAGCTCCCAAGGCTGGAATCCTGGACCAAACTAGACGACAGCCCCACGCCCACCCGCGCAGCCAACACCTACAATTAAGAATAAGGTTCTGTCCCCCCAACCAAATAAACTCTGAACACTCTTCC
>JACPCU010000001.1 GCA_016184315.1 Nitrososphaerota archaeon | reverse complement strand
CACGGTTTGAGGATAGAATTTTCGTTGGATTCGTTGGTGTCTGATTTGGTCTTGGCTCGTGAATTCATTTGAAGGTTTTCGTAGGGATGCTTTGAAGTCCAAAAGCAAAGGACAACATTTACCACAAGCCTTGATGATCTCTGTGGTGTCTAAGTTGCCTATGGGACAATCAGCGTCAGGAAACCATGTGCAAGGCTTCTTGAAGGATGCGGGTGTTGCGTCTTCATCGGCTCTAGGGTCTTGAGGGTTTCGAAGTGATGCTAGAAGCTTGTCAGCGGCTTCCCTGTGGGTCAGCCCTTCAGCTATGAAGGGTTGCAGGCTTGCCATAAAATCTTCGGATACGGTAATGGTTTTACGCATCGCTTTGGTATTATATAGGTGTGGTATATAACAACTTGGTATTAAATTGGTGCGGTATGGGGAAGTCTGGGTTTGTGATTTGAGCCTGACAATGGCATAACGCAACGGTTTTCTGTTGCGTTATGGCTTATCTAAGCGTGGTTTAACAAGTGCGGACTGGGTTATATCGCAACAAAGGCTAACTGGACATGTTAGGCTCAAAAGGGTGTTGCGTTACAGATTTGTTAGGCTCAAAATTAGGCTCGGATTAGTTTTTCCGTATCGCACCACATAACGCACCGCATAAGTGTTGCGTTATCCTTATTTCCAAGCGTGTCTAACCGTGTTTAAGCCTGTCCAGACACCATCATCACCCCACAGAACAATCCTCCCACACCCATCCCAACCAGAGCCAGCAACTACCACACAAACACAAGGCCCAAAAGACCCTACACACGCACCACGCATAGCCAACCCAGCTATTAGCGTCTGGATTCTTGATCCCAATACTTTATTACCGTCCTCATCACCCGATACGCACGGAGAATAGTGGAGAAGTGTCACCTGAATGTCGACGAAGTTTACAACCGTAAGGTTGACTATCAGCGGAGAACATTTTGAGATACTGGTCAACCCCGATAACGCCTTAAACTACAAGCTCGGAAGAAAAATCGAGTTATCCCAAGTAATAGCCGTTGATGAAGTCTACTCAGATTCATCAAAGGGACTACGCGTCTCAGCAGAGAAACTAGTCAAATTCTTCCGCACACAAGACGTGGCACAAGTAGCCAAAGCAATCCTAGAAAAAGGAGAGCTCCAAATGACCACCGACCAACGAAGGCGCCAAGTCGAGGAAAAGAGAAAACAGATCATCAACTTCATATCTAGGAACTTTATAGACCCCAAGACTGGGCTGCCCCATCCTCCGCTGAGGATAGAGCAGGCGTTGCAGCAAGTCAGAGTCACAATAGATCCCTTCAAACCCGCTGAGGAGCAGGCCAAAGCCGTAGTCGACCAGATGAGAACAATACTGCCTCTGAAATCAGAGAAGATGAAGATAATGGTCAAGATACCGGCTCAATTCGCCCCTCAATCCATGGGGATCCTGAAGGGCTTCGGAGAGTCCCAGAAAGAAGAGTGGGGGGCCGACGGCACCCTCACAGCTTTGCTCGAGATTCCCGCTGGGGCTCATGTAACCCTGATCGACAAACTCGGCGCAGTGACCAAGGGCGCAGCTCAAGTCAATGTGATAAGATAGGTGAATAACATGCCTGGAATAATAAGGAAATACGTAGTGCCCGGCGAACTCATCGTAGACGGCAAGTACCGGCTTGGAGCAAACGTCTACGCTAGCCAAGACAAAGTCTACTCGACAAGAGTCGGCCTAGCAGAAATCAGCAGAGGAGAGGTCAGAGTCATACCTCTCTCAGGCTCATACATACCCAGAGTAGACGACTTTGTCATAGGGAAGATCAAAGACTACTCAGCCTTCGCCTGGGAAGTAGACATAGCATCATGCTTCTACGCTTATCTCCCAGCTCAAGCCGTCTTCGGCAGAGACTATTCTCCCGCCCAAGATTCTATGCTGGACAGATTCAAAATAGGAGACATGGTTGCAGCCAAGATAGCTGCCTTCGACCGGACACGGGATCCACTGCTCTCAGTGTCAGGCCCAGGGCTGGGCCTCATCAACAGGGGAGAAATAGTTAAGATTATGCCGACAAAGGTGCCTAGGCTGATAGGAAAGAAAGGATCAATGATAAAAACTGTTGAAGCAGGAACGAGCTGCCGCCTTTCGATAGGGCAGAACGGGATCATTGTGGTCAACGGACCCCCCGACGGCATAGCAAAGGCTGTAAACGCCATCAGACTGATTGAAGAAGAGGCTCACACAGCAGACCTGACCCAGAAGGTCGAGGCCCTTCTCACCGGAAGCGGAGGTGCATAGAGATATGACTACTCTAATCAACGAAGAAGGCTTAAGGGTAGATGGACGCAGAATCGATCAGCTCCGCCCCTTCAAACTGGAAGTAGGCGTGCTCAGAAACGCTGACGGCTCAGCATACATAGAGATGGGCAAAAACAAGATCGTGGCCGCAGTCTACGGCCCCAAAGAGGTCCACCCCAAACATCAAACTCTCCCCGACAAATGTCTCCTAAGATGCAGGTACCATATGTCCCCATTCTCAACTGACACCAGGAAGAACCCTGCGCCCTCAAGGAGAGAAATCGAAATCTCCAAGATTCTGAGAGAAGCTCTAGAGCCAGCTCTGATACTCGGCGACTATCCTCGCACAGCCATAGATGTGTACATAGAGGTGTTGCAGTCAGACGGAGGATCTCGATGCGCCAGCCTAACCGCAGCAGCTCTCGCCTTAGCCGACGCTGGCATAAACATGAGGGATCTTGTAGTTGCCTGCGCAGCCGGTAAGATTGAGGGCAAAATCGTCCTGGATCTCAATGATGCTGAAGACAAAGAAGGCGAGGCAGACGTGCCGGTAGCAATCATGCCCAACCTCAACCAAGTTACACTGTTACAGCTCGACGGAACAGTGACTAGGGAAGAATTCAAGACCGCCTTTGAGCTCGCTCTTCAAGGATGCAAAACCCTTTACGACGCTCAGAGGGCCACGTTGATCACAAAATACTTCGGGAAAGCCGAGCCACCGCAGCAAGAAGCTCAGGAATCTCAGGAGTCCCAGGAGGAATAGTCTTTGGCCATAGGTAGAAACCCCATAGTAGTCGAACACATCCGCAAGACCCGTATGACCGAGCTCCTCTCCAAAGGCAACCGTCTAAGCGGAAGAGGACTGCTAGAATACAGGCCCATAAAGATCGAAACAGGCTTAATCGAAAAAGCCAGCGGCTCAGCCAAGGTCAGCATAGGCAACTCCCAGGTAATCGCAGGAGTAAAAGTAGAGATGGGCACACCCTTCCCAGACACCCCTAATCAAGGCCTCCTAGTCGTAAACACAGAGGTCCTCCCTATATCATCCCGCTACGCCGAACCAGGTCCCCCAAGCGAGGACGCCATCGAGCTGGCCAGAGTAGTCGACAGAGGCATAAGAGAATCCAAGATGATAGATCTCCAAAAACTCTGCTTGATCCCCGGAAAGAAGGTTCTCGCCGTCTTCATAGACGTAAGCGTCCTCGACATCGATGGAAACCTGTTCGACACCATATCATACGCGTGCACAGCAGCCCTAGCTACTGCCAAGATCGTTCAGTACGAAGTCTCAGGCGAAGAAATCAAAGCCAGCGAAGAGAAGATTCCCCTCCCCGTCAAAACCATACCGATCTCCATCACCATGGCCAGAATACATGACGCGCTGATCGTGGACCCCGACTTAGAGGAGGAGGCCGTTATGGACGCTAGACTAACCCTTGCCACAGATAGCGACGGCAATATCTGCGCAGGGCAGAAAGGCTGCCCCGGAGGCTTCACAGTGGAGCAGATAATGCAAGCTAAAGATATCGCCATAGAGAAAGGCAAGGAGAACCGCGAGCTCTTGAAGAAGATGACAGGTATTGCCTAAACAAGCAAGCAAATCCTTGGTAGGACTGGGCGCAAAATACGGCGCCACAGTCCGTAAGCGGTACACACGAGTCATGCAGACTCTGCATACGAAGAGGCGATGCCCCTCCTGCGGCTCATGGAAACTAAAGAGGCAAGCAGTAGGAATATGGACGTGCCGCTCATGCGGCTACAAGGTGGCAGGCGGCGCCTACGACTTCACCATCCCGACACGGTAGAAAGAAGGGCACTGCCTCAAAGAGCCCTGTGGAACACGTCCAAGCAGTAATCCACCTAAAGCTGCTTGAGAACCATGCTTCGGCCATCGAGAAAGCCATAAGACCAGAGCTGCAGGGAGGATCATCCAAAGTTTCTGCTGACGTAAAACGCTCCAGGGGCGAGATTGCCGTGGAGTTGGAAGCGGATAAGCTGGCTGACGTAAGAGCAGCCTTGAACTCCTACCTAAGGTTGATCAACGTGTCTGAGGAGACAGTTAAAGTATCCTCAGGTGTTGGGTAACCCTTATCTAGGTTGACTCTTCGCCTTGAACTCTGAAAGGAGAGCTGTTTTGAGCAGAGAAGAGATCCCACCCATGCTTAGGGAACACGTGGTGCGCTACGAGCAGCTGCAGCAAAACTTGCAGGCAATTATGATTCAGAAGCAGCAGGTGGAGCTGGAGCTCGCTGAGATCGACAAGGCTCTCACCGAGCTCAGGAAGACTGGGCCGGACGACGTGGTCTACAAGTCCGCTGGCAGTGTTCTCGTCAGAGCTAAGAGAGACGATCTCCTGAAGGAATTAGAGGAGAAACGGGAGTTGGACAACACTAGGCTAGCCGTCCTAGCTAAGCAGGAGCAGAGGGCTAGGGAAAGCGCCAAAGAGCTCCAGACCAAGCTTGACGAAATGCTCCGCGGCAGAATAAAGCCTCCTGAAGCCTAGTTGAACTCCTTGCGGCTAGGATCCTTCCCCTTCATCAAAACCGACAGACTCGGCAGAGCCCTTATCCTCTGCCATCGCCACGCGGATGTGGACGCTTACTGTGCAGCTTACAGCACACGCTTCCTCCTAAGAAAACTTAACCCCCAAGTCAAAGTTGCCGTTGCCTGTCCTGAAGGTCTAGGAGTACCCGCGGAAAAAGTTGCGGAACGGTTCCCCTTGCCTGTGGTTCAGCAACCCATTGACAACGGCCTAGACTTGATCGTCACTGTCGATACGGGTCACGCAGGGCTGTTGAAGGAGTGGCTTGACGTAGTTAAGAGGTCTGAAGCCGTCAAAGTTGCTGTTGATCACCACCCCCTCGACGACTCGATAAGAACCATAATGGATTACCTGCTTGTTGACACCAATGCTTCTTCAGCCTGCGAGATGGTTCACAGGCTCTTCAAGGCGAAGAAGGTGACATACGATTCTAAGGTTTCTAAAGCTCTTTTAGCAGGCATATTGTACGATTCTCAGCATCTCAGGCTCGCCCGATGTTCCACCATCAGTGCAGTCCACGATCTCTGTGCAGGCAGAGACATTCTAAGCGAAGTCAAGGCAATGCTTCAGATACCTCGGGATAGATCCGAGGTGATAGCGAGGCTGAAGGGTGCTCAGCGTCTTAAGCTCTATGATGCTGGCGGCTGGCTTATTGCTGTAAGTCGTGTTGGTTCATTTCATGCTTCGTTGGCGAGGGCTCTTGTGGTTCTAGGGGCTGATGTGGCTGTGGTTTTGGACGAGAAAAAGCAGGATGCACGTGCTACCCTTAGGAGCAGCGAGGTTTTTGGAGCGAAGACCAGTATTCACCTTGGGACAGATATTGCAAGCCCGATATCCAAATCTGAAGGAGGCATAGGCGGAGGTCATCCCACCGCTGCATCAATGACCATTGAATCTTACCGGCGAGATCTAGCAGAACAAGTGCTTGAAGCGCTGTCCAGCAAGATCGGCAGTATTGTCAAACCACTCCGATAGATGCTCATGTCACTGTGTCTATGAGAGAGAAGAGTTGGAGCGCTCAAGGGTTTGATCACTGTTACCACTTGCTGACAAGTTAGCAGGGTTCTTGCTAGCATATGCTGCTAAGCACGCTTCGCTGCAGAACAAGCGTTCTGCGCCGTCTATCTGTTTTCTTATCAATCCTTCAGTTATGAGTCTGCCACAATTCTCACACTTTAGACGAACCCCGAAGCCAGGTCTAAGAGTAGGCCCAACCTGATCCTTAAGAGCTTCGACAATGAAACAGCTACTGTACACGTCAACTCCCGGGATCCTCCCAAGCTTTCCAACAATAAAATCTTGGAAGACCTTCATGTCAAGCACATCAACCCTCAATACTAGGTCAAACTGTCCGGTTGTGAGGTAGGCTTCGCTAACCTCGTGCATTTCACTCAAAGTCTTGGCTACGGCCGCTACATCCGGAAGCCTAACCTTCACCATGATGAATGCTGAAAGTCCTCCGACAAGCTTTGCTGGGTCAACCGCTGTAGAGAAGCGTTTTATCACAGCTGTTTCTTTAAGTCTCAGTAGCCTGAAACGCGCTGTGGGAATAGAAACGCCTGCAAACTTAGCTAGATTCTTGAGGGATGTCCTAGCATCGCGCTGAAGCATTGACAAGATCTTGAAGTCAATTTCGTCGAGCTCCAAATCAATCCGCTACCCTTGACGGTAAATGGAGGGGTTTAAGAACAGTTAATTGTTAACCTGCTCTTCAGAACAATTTAGAGAAGAAAACAAAATTACATTAAAAGGTAAAATTATTATGCTATTTGCTATTTAGGGAAAAAACTTGTACCCTACACCGTTGTCTAACATACCCCTACTCTACCATCAGAGGCGTTACCCCGTGTCCGCGTGTGTCAGTAGACCAATGAGGGGGTCTGCGAACAGTGATACTCTGACGAATAGGTGAAACTAATGAGTAGACATAGAAACATGCTCTCCTTAATAACAGGCCAAAGATTAGATCAGGTCAACAAACAGTTGAACATCGATACCCTCCTGCACCCAGGTATCAAATCTGTGCTGGTCAAAGGTCTACCTGGGACTGGAAAGACCAGTCTAGTCCTAGAGCTTCTGAAAGTTGCAGGTGGGGGTATGTATGTTTCCACCAGATCCTCCAAAAGCAAGATGAGCGAACAATTCCCCTACTTGAAGAATCTCTTCGAAGAGGGATCTATACTCGAATATCAGGCAGATGTTCCCAAACTTGGATTTGAAGATCTTAGGCTCGGCACTGCTACGGATCTTATCGGAAGGGTTCTTGATGCCGCCCATAAGTCAATGATGCCTCTTATCGTGCTTGACTCATGGGACGCATTGGCAAAACGGCTTGATGAAACCGAGAGGCTCCGCGCCGAACAGTCTCTAGTAGCAATGGTTGAAGCAACTGACTCAAAGCTGATCTTCGTGGGCGAATACCCTGAGCTCACTACCACTGACTACCTTGTCGATGCGGTTATCACTCTCCGTGACGATGAGTATAACGGTAGAAGGCTCAGAATTGCGGAATGGAACAAGGTTCGCGCAGTAGAGATTCCCAGAAAGCGTCAACTGTTCACTCTGTCTGGGGGAAGATTCAGAATCTTCGAAGACTTGGTATCTACTCCACCAGCAGCCTCTCGACACAAGAAATTCAAGCCAACACTGCACAATCCGAATTATTATTCTACGGGCAGCGAGGATCTCGACATCCTCATGGGAAAGGGTGTGTCACCTGGTTCATCCGTTCTGATTGAGTTAGGTAAAACTGTGAATCGGGGATGGTTCCTCCCCTTCGCATCATCTATTAGATGTAACTTCCTTGTACAGGGGTCCTATAGTGTTGATATGCCCATAGGTACTAACCCAGACGAGGTTAAACGCGCCATTTCTAAGTATGTTGGGAAGACGATCGCCGAGTCGAGAATGCGGATATGCCACTTTGAAAATCTACCTGAGGATCCAAGTTTCGTGAGACTTGACGGTAGCTCCATCAAGAAGGTTTACGAAGGATTCTCGGCTGAGGTGCAGAAATTCAAAACTGCAGAGGAAAGACCTTGCTTCATGTTCGTATCCATCGATTTCCTGTATTATGCTTACGGGAAGGATGATGTGCTCTGGTTTGTGCTTGAATCTATTCGAAGAGTTAGGCAGCAAAAAGATGCGATCGTATTTAGAATAAGAGCTGGTAACGAAATTACCCAGCAACTATCAGATCTCTGTGACATACATCTAGCTATCGATGGTGTAGAAGACACGCCTATTCTCTACTCAGTTAAACCCTCTTCACAACTTATGCATCTATGCATAGACCACTTTAAGGGCTATCCCATGATCCGTTTGACACCCATTGTCTAGGAGAGAGGCCTATTGTCATCGGACTACAATCAGTTCATCCTGCAATGCGTCGACCATGCTCTAAGTCTGCTGGGAGAATCAGGAAGAGACGCAGTATACTTCTACATAGAGAGGAGCTTCGGCCTCAAGAAGCACGACATTCCTACAAAACCTCAAGAGCTAATCGATGCCTTAGACAGGATCTTCGGAGGCGGAGCCACCGTGTTGGAGCAGGTGATGCTTAGAGAAGTAAAAGGCATAGCTAACTTGGATGTCAATGCGCAGAGTTTCGTCAAGGTTGTGGAAGGAGCTGTTAAGGGAAGACACCAACAGCTCCCCGTGAACAAAGATACAGGGTCAAAAAGACGTTAAGACGCCGAAGCTCGTTTAGGGCGATGGTTATTGTTGCATGGCGGTTAGGGGTCTCACTATTTGGTCTGGGATCCGTATCTTTACAAAAAGAATGGTGATTTTGAGTTTATGTTTGAAGGGGGGGGGTCACAGGGCGCGTAGCTAGGTGTTCACAGCCAAGCAAAGGTATGCGAGAGAGTTCATGGTGCTGGTCGAATCTTTCTCAAGGCTTTTGTTTTTTGCTGGGTGGCTTGTGGCTGTGTGTTTTGGTTGTCCTCTAGGGGGGGTTTTTATTGGTTCGGGGTTTGGTTTCGGCTGTTTTTGTTTTGTTGAGGGTGTTTTCTGGTTGCTGCGGGGTGGTTTGACGGGTGGTGTCTGCTGGATTGTTTGCGGTGGTGTAGGCTGGGGGGCTCTCCTTTCTACGCGTGTAAGGCAGGTATGTTTTGAGATGGGCTCATCGCGGATAATCCTTTAATATTCGACGAATACGTCAGGTGAATCAGTTTTCCAAGATGTCTATGGCCTTTGTCCTCATAAACGCTGACCTAGGGTCAGAAGGAGACCTCATAAAGGAACTTAAGGAGCTCGAAAACGTAAGTGAAGTCTTCATAGTCTACGGTGTCTACGACATAGTGGCCAAGGTTGTGGCAGACTCCATGGACAAAGTGAAAGAAACCATCACATGGAAGATTAGACATCTTAGGAATGTTCGATCCACCCTGACTATGATCGTGGTGGAAGGCTAGTTCAAAGGGTCTTGAAGGTACACATCGGCTTAGACGACACGGACTCTGTTGAAGGAGGATGCACAACCCACCTAGCGAAGGAACTAGTCAAACACTTGGTGGACAGAGCAAGGTTCTTTGACTATCCTCATCTCATAAGGCTTAACCCCAATGTTCCTTGGAAGACTAGGGGAAACGGTGCAGTAGCACTACGCTTCGAAACAGAAAGCCCTGAAGGAACCTTCGAATCCATTGTAAGATTGTTCAAGGATGCTTGCAGCAAGGGACATGGAACCCACCCCGGCCTAGTCATGCTCGCATCTGAAAGCATACCGGTAGAGATCAAAGCCTTCTCCCAGAACGCTCTTAGCAACATTCTAAGCGTCAAGAACGCTCTTAGCCTGATCAGGAAGTTCGACATGCCGCATTACTGGGAGGGGAGGGGCATGGGCTTGGTGGGTGCCGTAGCAGCCATAGGAAACGATCTTCAAGGCGATCATACCTTTGAAGTATTGGCCTATAGGAAGCAGGAGAACTGGGGTACGCAGAGACAGTTGGAGCCAAGTTCGGTGATAGAGATGACGAAGAAGACCTATCCCTATACCTACAACAATTTTGACCCTGAAACCGGACGCATTCTCATCGCCCCCCGGGGACCAGACCCGATCCTATTCGGCGTCAGAGGCGAAGACCCCCAACTCCTCCTCCGAAGCCTGACTTTGCTGAAGATAGCTGAACCAGTAGACTCCTATGTCGTATTCAGATCGAATCAGGGGACTGGCACCCATCTCACCCCAGAACTCTCCTTGCAATCACTAAAGGCTTACACCGCGGGACACTTCACAGGCCAAGTCTCAGAAGAACCACGGATTGAACAGGGCGGCCACGTGTTCTTCAAAACAAGAAATGAAACGGGTGAAACCCTATGCGCAGTTTACGAACCAGCAGGATACCTGCGCCGCACAGCACTAGAACTACGCCACGGAGACACAGTCCAGCTCGGTGGAGGCGTTAGACGAAGATCCCAGAAGCATCCCACAGTCATCAATGTTGAATACATCAGGGTTCTCCAAGTGGAAAAACAGTTCACCTACAGGAACCCGAAGTGCAACAAATGTTCAGGCCGTATGTCCTCGATGGGAGCAGGCCAGGGCTATCGATGCGAAAAATGCGGCTTTAGGGATCCTAACGCGAAGAAGATACCTATGGGTGTTCATAGATCGTTGAAGCTAAGCCTCTACCTTCCTCCGCCTCGAGCTCAGCGACACCTAACGAAGCCTCTTCAACGCTACGGTATGGAGAAAGACATTTGGGAAAAGAAGCTTGTAGAAGGATGGTGCTCCTTCAACCCTGAAGAATCTGTCTGTCAAATACGTGCAGCGTGAACAAGGGGTGAGGAACAGTTGAGTGACGTAGGTGAAGAAGTTGTTGAAGGCGTGAACAAGGGTCTCAGAAACCTCTGGAGACAGGAAGCGGACCTGCATCAGCCCAAGACGGGGTCCTATTATCCCAGCATGATCGGCGCATGCCTAAGGAAGCAGTACTATGCTTACTCGATAGGAGAAGTGCCTGATGACGGTGCCCTCGCCATTTTTGCGACAGGCAGAGGAGTCCATGACGCTGTTGCAGATGCTCTTGACAACAGCGGGGTCTTGAAGGTTGAGGCCCGTGAAGTAGAGGTCTCGTTGCCCTTCGGAGAAGCGGTTCTTCACGGTAGGATAGATCTTGTGGTAGCGTCTCTAAGAGGAGAAAAGATAGCTATCGAGGTGAAGAGCACAAGCAGGATCCCTGAAGAACCTTTTGAGCATCAAGTTCTTCAGCTTCAAACCTATCTTCACGCTACAGGTCTGGGAAAAGGTGTTCTCCTCTACTGGGATAAGAGGCACGGAGCCAAGAAGGGGTTCGTAATCGAAAAAGAACGCTTATCCTTGGAGAAACTGGAGCATAGAGTCGGAGCTCTGCATAAAAGTCTAGTTTCAAAGGAGCCTCCGCCCAGAGAAGCTTTTCTTGAGAACAGGCTGTGGGAGTGCAGATACTGCAGTTTTCTCTCAACATGCAAACCCTTCCAAATAGAAGGTCTGGAAACGGGGCCTATTGCAGTATACGACTTGGATAACACTCTTCTTGACAGCAGAGACAGGCTTAGACGCAGCCTCAGAGACATAGGTCTGTCCGAAGACACTGATCTGAAGAGGCTCTCCGCAGAGGACAGGAAACGGTTCTGGGGCATCTATCTGAGCGAGAAACACCTGGGTCTGGACAAACCCATTGGACAATATGTTGAGAAACTATGTTCCCATAGCAGAAACAATGTTGTCATAGTTACTGGTAGACCAGAGCGGCTTAGGGCTGCAACTGAGCAACAGCTCGGAAGACTGAATATTCCTTTCAGAGCTATGGTGATGCGGCGCGACGATGAATATCTCTCTGATAGACAGGTCAAACTGAACTGGGTGGAGAACCTGCTTCTAACAGGCTACACAGTGGAGGAATGCGTATCAAGCTACCGGGACTTCATGGATGCAGCAAAGATTCTTTCAGAGAAGTACAGAACTGGTTCAACAGGCAGCTCGTAGCTCTACCGATCTATTCTGAGAACGCCAGCCTTTGCAGAGTTCGTTAACGCCAAGTCGTGTATGAGCACCAAGACTTCCTCAGGTTTCACCTTGACGCTTTGAACTACTGCTTCAGTAACAGATTTGGCTAAATTCCTCTTCTCTTCAACGGTCCTTCCCTCATTCATATAGATGTGTACCAGAGGCATATTCACACAGTATCGTAAGGCTCCTAAAAAGCCTGTCCTCATTCTTCATGTGGCTGGCTATGACATTTTGCGGCTTTACTGTATCCCTGGAATCTGAAGTGAAATTGTGTTGAGACACGATTTAGCCTTCAGTCCTTGGATGCACCCGTCGAGCGGTTGGAATGATTCTTCGGGGGGTACTGATGTATCTTCCCTGGAAGCCTTAGAACCCCCCTTTCAATATAAGCCGTAAGTCAAGATACTGTTCAGTAACCCGTAGAGTTATCTGAACCTAACACAAAAGGGTTCTGGTAACTATGTGTCTTTTATCTAATCTTGGTAACCGTCGTCATTCACCATTAAATACAGTTTCAGGTAAATCTCTCAGCCATGAGCATTTTCGGTCTATCAATCCAAGAGCTGGTGGGAATATGGGGAGCATACTTTCAACGTTATTGGCGGTGAGTAAGTTGCTGAGTTACGTTTTCCGACAACCAAGGTTAACTGCAAGATACATGGTCGGCAAAGCTCCGAAGATTAACCCTACGTATGGATTCCTTAATCTCGTCGTTCAAAACACAGGATGGCAAACAGCTAGAGAATGTAAACTCATAGCCACTGTAAAAAACTCCGATTTCAGAGATCAGGAATTGTGGTGGTATGACCCCGAACACAAAGAGACAAAAAAGGAACCGTATGTAACCCTCTACGGCAAAAAAGCAGTTCCTAAGACAGCAAACATCTTCGAGATTGATTCCGCCTCAAATAAAGTTAATATCACGTCTAAGCAAGAACATTCAATCACGCTCAGCACAGGTAAACCCTATGACTTTGACTTCAGCGTGTAT
>JACPCU010000028.1 GCA_016184315.1 Nitrososphaerota archaeon | reverse complement strand
GCTTAGGAACTCTTCCACTGTCAGGCCGGTATCTTCCACGATACTCTTTTAGGGTCCCTATCTTTATTGGATTGTGTCGCGGTACTACAGTCCATCTTCCATCAGGGTGTTCCATAATAATGTGACTGCCTGACTGTCTCTTAACTACAAATTCTAGTTTGTTTAGGATCTTGATAACCTCTCTCCAGTTGTGGTTTCTGAGACTCACTGGACAGTAATCTCCATGATTCTGCCCTTTTCCCTCCTACCTTTTCCTTAAGGTAATCTAAGGTCAGACTTAGAGCGTCTCGCATGTTCTGCTTAACCTCACTCAAAGTCTCCCCTTCAGTATGAACTTGAGGTAATTCTACACACTTCGCTACATATCCCCCTTCGTCCGCCTTCTTTACGACGAACGTAAAAGTCTGACCCTTCACCTTCATTACCAACAACACCAATCCAGCTATCGCGGTAAATAAAGTGCCGCAGCCACTCCCATCTAAATTCCTACACACTTGTTAAATGGTCTTTCTTGAATCACGGTCGCGAATCCTCCGAGACTCGAACCCACGGTTTTGAATCCACTTTTCATGACAAAAATGTATTGGGTTCCACCGGGCCCATCCAGCAGATATTCATCTAAGTAGCCGGCCAAGTTACATCACCCGAATCAGGTGCTCTATCAATCACAGGGGTGCCGCTTGTACCTGGACCTGTACCTGCAAAGGGAGTCGTACGAGAGACGACGTGCCACGTGAAGCTTTCAGGACTGCCCAGAGCCTGAAGAGGTATCGAAACTGTAGCGACATTACCTTCCAGGGTAAAGGAGAGACCTCTAGTAGATGGACTAGGGGGTCTACCTACGAAGATGGAAGCAGCCCAATTTCCAACGGCAGGATCATAAATCAGCACAACAATTGGCTGATTGACAGAGGTCACACCCGACGTGATAAACCATCCGAAAGCAACGAAACTTGTAGGCGTCTTTGGGATCTCGCTAGACATAGTAGCACTGAACAAGAGATTAGATTCAGATCGGACGACCCTGGCCGAGACAACATCGAGGAATATTGGGTTGTTTCCGATATCTGCGGCTGGATCACTTAGGACGCTTGAGGCAACTGCTGGCTGAGAAGTCTGACCTGAATTGGGTACATACCCGAGATAGACGGCCAGAGCCGTAACAGCGATAAGTACAACCACAACACCAGCATAAGTCCTTCTACCCAGCTTCACGACCAGACTCTCCCCCGAACGTTGTGAATTTTTGTCTTCATTTAAACACATTTGCCTGATAAGAGCAATGGGGTAGTACACCTTTAGTTCTGGGAATCCACTTTCCGAACCCATTCAGGGGCTGACCCCACCGGGCCCGCCACTTAAGTCATCTTTGAATCGGGTTCCTGTGCGTTAGATAGACATGGGTAGATCTTGTGTTTCAATGTAAGGAAACGCATTGTAATATCTTAATTCCTCCTGTCTAGCCGGAAGTAACCTTGACTAGAAGAGGTTTAACTCATCTTAATCTGTTCAATGCCTGCATAAAATAGTTCCATATGATCAGATGGGAAACCATATTTGTTGCTAGCCTGTTAGACCCCTGAGGAGATACCCGACCAGATATGCAGTAGACGCAGCAAAGCCGCCCACCAACGTCATTTCTACGGCCGACGTCCACCACCTTTTTCCCGTGACAAATGTTCGGACAGCCCCTACCGTGAAGAGAGTGATAGCTGTGCTGACAGTCGATGCTGCAAACTTGTCTACCCCAACAGGAAAGAAGAGGTCTGCAACATAAACGGCAAGAGGCGCGAAGCCCGCTGTCACAAACGCGGCGAATATTGCTAGGCCGGTCTTGACTGGCGACTTGCCTTCTCCTACAACATTAAGATCTTCAAGCATCATAGTATCCAACCAGACCTTCTTGTCTGAAGTGATCACATGGACAGCCTTCTCAAGATCAGCTCCTTTGAACCCCTTTGACGCATAGATTCGACGTATATCCTCAGTCTCCCTTTCAGGGTGATGATCGACCTTCCACTCCTCGTACTCCCTTTCTCTCCTAGCATATTCAAGCTCGGACTTTGTTCCGAGATAATCTCCCGTAGCCATAGACACTCCGTCTGCAATCAGATTCGCTAGGCCGAGTATGAGTATTATCGCCGAGGATAGGGCTGCTCCGTTTGACCCCGCGACCACTGCGAAGGTTGTGACCAAGCCGTCTTGAGCACCGAAGACCATATCCCCTATGTATGTTCCGGCGGTCCTCCGGCGGGCCTCCTTCATCCTCCTGGCTTCTTCAAGTCTATCAGCCTCATGATCCATTCCGCGCACCTCCAGTTCCGTCCTCTGCATACTCCGCGATGACTGCTGACGGAGGAATATCGCTGACCACATCCGCTTGTCCAAGACAAGTCTAAGCATGCTGAAAAGGCGTCCTCCCACCGCTGTAACTACCCAAAAGATGGAGTAGGTTCTGTGAGGTCTGCGGCTCCTATGATACACAGAGCACCCCGACCGTCGTCGAAGATATAAAACAATGTTAGTTTAGCCTAACCTAATTAAAATTATTAGGTTAACCTAAGAATACAACGAATTTCATGCATCATTTTCCCTGCAAGGCTTAGTGAACGCAGTTTTATTGCAGATTACTTTCTCGATCCGAGACGGATGATGTAGACGCTGATGGGATGCCTTTAAGATAGGCAGCTACCTGATCCACCGTTGCCAAGTCTCCGTATTTTTGATGCATCTCGAAGAGGTTCACTTTATGCGAGATCTCAGCTCTGTCAAAGATGCATTCTTCCACTAAAACTACTTTGAAGTTGTATGCGTATGCATCTGTCACCGTAGCTCTTACGCATCCGCTTGTGATCCCGCCGGTAACGATCAGAGTGTCGACGCGTAGAAAATTCAGGTAGCTCATAAGCGGCGTACCGAAGAAGACGCTCGTCTTCCTCTTGTTGATCACAATGTCTTCCGGAAGAGGTTGAATAGCTTGAGGAATCTGCTGTTCTTTAGAGGTGTCGTGATGATGGCTAGAAGCTTCATGCCTCCAGCAGTCAATCCCGGTGCCCTGCTCTTCCTTGGAATATATGACTGGCACACGTTTCATTCTTGCGACATCGAGGAGCTCTTTGATCCTGTAAACAGCTTCCCAGCCGGTGTCTCCGCAGCTACGGGGAAAGCGCTTAATGGACTCCAATATTGGCTCAGGCTTGTCACCGACAAGGTCTATGACCACGTCGATTACCAGAACGGCGGGTCTCTCACCGGGACCCGTTAACCCCAGAGGCTTGACGTATCCTCCAGCAGCTAGGACCTGTCTGTCGCGCTCACCGATCACGTCGTCCCAAATACTCATGAATGTGCCTAGCGTTATCATGCTTAGGACTTTTTATGAGTTCCTGCCTCAAGACCCGACGTAATGACCTTAATCTCTGGTAGGTGTTCCATCAAAACTTAGGCGTCCAGCACAGTATTACCCAGATACGGCCATGAGCGGAGGAGAACCGGTAAAGCAGCTCCGCCGATCCACAAACCGATTCATCGCAGGCGTCTTGGGAGGAGTAGCTGAATACTTGGGCCTAGACCCTACACTAGTCCGAATAGCATTCGTAGCAATAGCCATATTCGCACCGTTCCCCGCTATCGTATTCTACATTATTGCAACCCTAATTGTCCCTTCAGGCCCCCAGACAGTTCAACTCAGCGTTCCCACCGGAATCGTTCTTCTGATAGGAGCTATACTCATAGCGCTAGGCGGAATTGCATCTCTGGGAATAGCTGTAGGTGAATTGGTTAGATTTCTGTTGGGCGAAAGAATGTTCCTCACCGCGGCTACAGTCCCGCTCACTCTGATAGGTCTGGGCTTACTGCTCATCATCTTGGCTTTCGTAGCCAAGCGAAGGTAACGTAGCATCTAGGTGGGAATGTTTTTAGCAGAAAGCAAGTCAGCTCAGGGCAACCAGATTGCCTAGAAACGTGGCTGTTGAAGCTGAAGATCTGATTAGACGCTTCAACAGTTTTACAGCCGTAGATCGACTCAGCTTTAGAGTGGATGAGGGAGAGGTCTTCGGCTTCTTGGGCCCCAACGGCGCAGGCAAAACCACCACAGTCAGAATGCTTGCATGCCTTCTTTCCCCTTCAGAGGGCTCATGTAAGATAGGCGGATATGATGTCAGTCGCGAACCGTTGAAAGTCAGAGAGATCGTTGGCCTACTAACTGAGAACCCGAGTCTCTACGAGAAGCTGACAGCATACGAAAACATGGACTTCTTCGCAGAAGCCTACGGACTAACCGACCTGCAGGAGAAGAAGAGCAGGATCGCGGAGCTCTTAGAGTTCTTCGATCTCTGGGAGAGAAGGAACGATAAAGCCGGCACATTCTCCAAGGGGATGAAGCAGAAACTGGCCATAGCAAGAGCCTTGGTGCATAGGCCTCCAGTCATCTTGCTGGATGAACCGACGTCGGGCCTCGACCCTGAGTCAGCCAGATCCATAAGAGACTTGATCAAAAAGCTGAGCAGCCAAGATAGGAGCACTATTCTTCTCTGCACCCACAGACTTGAAGACGCCGAGAAGCTCTGCAGCCGAGTGATGATCGTCAATCAAGGAAGAAGCATCATTGTTGGCTCCATCACTGATCTTGCAAACAGGATGGGCGGCCAGAAGGTTCTACTCGTCACTCTGAAGGACACGAGTCTAAAGACCGTTGAAGCTGTAGGAAGCCTTCCTCATGTCAAAGAGGTTGTACAAGCCTCGCCGAACCAGTTGACAATAACAGTAGACGACTTTGACTCAGTGACGCCCCTGGTAGTGAAGAGCATTGTTGAATCTGGGGGCATGATTCTCACCGTGAACCCGCTTATTCCTTCACTGGAAGATGCTTACCTCAAGCTCATCAAGGAGGCTAAACATTGAGGTTTGACAAGGCGCTGCTGATCTTCAGGAAAGACTGGAGGGAGATTAGGAGGAACTGGCAGGTTATTGGCCCTATGATCGTGGTGCCCCTGCTACTCTCCGTGATGCTTCCCGTGTTAATCGGACTGGTCCCCAGCTTTACCTCCACTCAAAATTCTTCGACGAGAGACCTTGAATCTGTGCTCAGAGGTCTGCCTAACAATATCAGAGAAGAAGTGTCGGGGCTGAGTGGCCAAGAAATAGTCTTCTACATCATGATCTCATACTTCTTTGCTCCCTTCTTCCTGATAATCCCTGTGATGGCGTCTACCGTCATCGCCTCGGACAGTTTTGCAGGGGAAAAGGAGAGGCGAACCATCGAAGCTCTTCTGGCTTCTCCGATCTCTGACGGTGAACTGCTCTTGGGCAAGATACTGGTCTCCTTCATTCCATCTATGTTCGTAACCTTCGGCTCATTCATTGTTTACTCGACTGTTGTGATCTCTACTTCGGCTTACGTGTTCGGAGCATTGGTGATGCCGCCGCTGGCGGTTTGGATCCCAATGATATTCGGGCTTACACCTGTATTGTCTTTGACAGCCATCGGTCTAACAGTCATAATATCATCTAGGGTCAAAGGCTTCAGAGAGGCGCAGCAGATCAGTGGCCTCCTGTTGATACCGATCATAATACTGGTCTTGGGGCAGGTTTCAGGAGCCTTGATCCTGGGACCACTGATCGTAGGGCTCCTGATACTAGTTTTTGCAGCTATCGATTTAGCAGTTTTCGTAATAGGAGTCAGACTCTTCAGACGCGAAGAAATATTATCAAAACTGGCCTAGAGACACTCAAATCATTGGTTTCCAGTCCTAGTTCAACGCTTTATTAGGTCATTTTCCGTACCCGAAGACGTGAGAAGATCTTGATAGAATTTGGTCTCAGCTTTTACAGTCTACTAGATCTGCCCCTGAAAGACATCGTTACGTCGATCCAGCACGGAGAGAAAGTCGGCATCCAATACGCCATCGTAGGCCAGTCAGCCGTTAGAGACGCGTTTGTAGGACTAACCCAGATCGCCAACGCAACAAAAAAGATCAAGCTAGGAACCAACATCATCCCCATCTACACTAGGACACCCACCGACCTAGCCATGTCAGTCATAACTCTCAACGAGGCCACCAAAGGTAGATTCGGTCTCCTCGGACTAGGCGCAGGGGGACGCTTGAAGATCGAGCCTAACCACGGAGTGAAAGTTGAAAAGACCGCGGCTAGGATGAAGGAGTACGTAGAGATCATAAGGGCAATACTAACCGGGAAGAAGACCACTTACAAAGGACAATTCTTCCAACTCGACAACGCTTGGATACCTCAGACCTACGGAGTCGGCACCTCTGCCAGTGACTTGGCGCAGAAGCATCCCGTGTCTATACTGGTAGGTGCGACTGGTCCTCTTGTGATGAAGGTGACTGGCGCCTACGCTGACGGAGTGATCTTCAACTCCCTTTCCACACCCGAGTACATCAAATGGGCCATAGGCGTATTGAAGGAGGGAGCCAAGGAGACGGGCAGAGACTGGAAAGAGCTGAGGCTAGCGTGCAGTATGGTTATGGCTGCCAACGACGATCCTGAAAAGGTCAGAGAGGCTGTTCAGAGAGCGTGCCTCTACTATCTGAGGGAAGATCACCACCAGTTCACCATGGGACTTGCAGGCCTCGGGGACACGCACAAGAAGATCCGGGAAACCTATCTGAAAGGAGACCTGAACGGAGCACTGGATTTGATCGATGACAAAGTGATGAACAAGATAACCTTCATGGGCACCCCTGAACAGGTCCGCCGAAAAGTCAGGGAGTATGAGCAGCTGGGCATAACCTTCTCCGTGGTGCGCAATGTTGTGGACAAGAAGACCGGGAAGAAGACTGTGATAGATAACATAAACGCCCTAGCTCCCCTAGTCAAGTAACACTCCCCATCTACCAGTAATGCGACTAAGCAGGCGAAGAGCAACCTAGAGGAGCCGCTCAGAGTGAACAGCCTGCTCCTGATCTGCATCGTCACCTTCTTCACCTACACATCCCAGTCGATGCTGGTACCCCTCATTCCTCTATACGCGAATCATCTAGGCTACACTGCTACTGACATAGGCCTCGTAACATTCGCCAACCTAATCGTATCCTCAGTTCTTTCCATACCCTTCGGCTTGCTGTCAGACAGGATTGGGAGGAAGAGAAACATAACCATTGGGGCAGCACTTGCAGCCCTAGCCTCGGTGGGTTTCCTATATTCACAAGACCTGTACATGCTTCTATTGACGTACACAGTTGTCGGGATTGCGCACGCTGCCTACGGGCCGGGAACTATGGCTTATCCAGCTGACATCGGAGCCAAAGGGGATCTGGTAAAAGCGGTATCATGGTCCCAGACTTCTAGGCAACTAGCTTTCATATTTGGCCCCGCTCTAGGCACTTTTGTTCAAGCAAGTCTCGGTTACTATGCAGCATTCTCCGCTTCAATCGTCTCGATGCTTGTGGCTTTGGCTCTGAGTGTTACGCTTCTTCCCCACGTTGCTACTCGCCCGAAGGCTCAGGGCAAATCGGCTGAGTTTGATGTTGCTGCATCAAGAGGCGTTTTCTCTTGGCTCATCATCGCGGGGCTCTTCGCTGTGTTCGCGAATTCTTTCTCTAACGGAACCTTCATAGCTTTCGTACCTCTCTACGCTGTTGCGAGCGGTATTGCAACAGTTTCTCTTGGCTTGGTGTACGGTGCTCAGGCTTTTACCAGCGCGTTGGTGAGAATTCTTGTGGGCGGATTCATCCGCAGAACTCGCAGGGAAAGAAGCACTTTGGCTGCTGCAATGATGGTGGGTTCCTTTGCCATGGTGTCCATGGGTTTGATGCACACGGTTGGACCCATAGCGGGAATCGGGGCGATGGTTGGGTTAGCTCAGGGTAGCACGTTGACAATCTCAACTATCATTCTTGCAAGGGTTGCTCCAGTAGGTAAACGCGGCGTTGTCCTAGGTTCGATCAACACTGTGCTCTACGCTGGAATGGGAGGAGGGCCTGCTCTTACCGGCCTCATAATTGACAGATACGGGTTTGACTGGGGTTTCAAAGCTGCCGGGATAATCACGCTCGTAGGAGCCGTCATCTTCTTCGTATCCTCAAGGAAAAGCAGTCTAAGAGAATCATCCAGAGCGGAATCTTAGCCGGTGCTAATCAAAACTCCGCCTACTACAACCATGACCGCAGCAAAGTAAATGGTTGCAGTCACACGTTCCAGCTTGCCTAGGAAGAACTTCGTAAAGATCAGGGTGAAGAGAGGAGAGGTCTGGATCAAGGGCTCAACTATCACCACTTTCTCCACGAAGAGCGCGGCGAAGGTGAAGGTGATGGCGAAGCCGGTCAATATGCCGTTCAGAACGTTGAAGCGATTCCATTTGAGCGGACTGTTTATGGGTTGACTCATCCCTCTTGCAAAGACTATGTAGATAATGGAGGCTATGGTTGCGCCCATTGCCGCTCCAAGAGTCGGAGAAGATACTGCTGTGGCACCCACTTTACGGATTACATCTGCTGTGCCAAAGCAAAAGGCTGAGCCGACAGCCACGATCACCCCGATCTTCGTGAACTTGGACCTCTCTTCTCGCGACAGAATCATTATACCAACCACGATAGCAAGTGTTCCCAAACCTATCTGCAAACTCAAATGCTCACCAAGAAACAGCACAGCCAGAGTAGAACTGAAAAGCGGAGCAGTCGCTATGAACGGCGCAGCAGGGGCCACTCCAAGCTTATCTACGCTCATAAACCTCAGCAATCTGCCAAGAGTCGGAGCCAAAAGCCCAGCGAATACCAGAATCAGTATTCCGTCCAGCCCAACTTTGTCGAAGGGTGTGAGAAGAAGGGCAAGGGGCCATACCAGAATAGCGTTGATCACTACTGAAGCCAGTGTTGCAGTAAAAGCACTAGTGGTCTGCAAAGATTTTCTCAGAGCAACGATTCCACTAGACCAGCATAACGCTGAGATAATAGCGAAGATTATGCCCCACAAATCATTACGAACGCTGATTACGGTTCTTTATAATGGTATTAAAGAGCACTCTTGAGCAATGACGTTTGTTTGTGGAGAAGCTTGTCAAACCACCGAGAGGTCAAGAAATTGTCTACTTCTTGGCGGGTGTCAGCTCTAACGTTGGCATCTCCATCTCGCCGTTACGCCTTGGCTTACTTGGCTCTCTTAGACTTGCCTTTAGGTGATCCGCTCGTGAGCTTTACGAACTCAGGCATGGTTATGGCTCTCATGGTCTGTGCTGAAAGGTTTCCTTGGGCTGCGATCTGTACGCTTATCTTGAAGGCAGCCTCATCGTTGGGCGCTTCAAGTATGGATACTACGTCATAGGGTCCTAGGGTTACGTAGGAGTTGACCAGTTTTCCGCCATTGGCCTCCGCGATCTTGCGCACCGAGGAGAGTCTTGTAGGAAGATCTTTGAGGGTCTTCAAACCCTGATCGGTGTATTTGATCAACCTGACGTAAAGGGGCATAGTTTGGTGTATTATGCTCGAATCTTTATAAGGTTTCAGGAAATCCGAGCCGCGTCGCAGGAACCTTGAAAACTCTGCCGAAACTCCCCCTAGTTTATCTTATCATAGGGCTTGCGTTGCTAGGTGTTTACGGGGCTTTGCTAGGTGGCCTCCCAAATGCCTTGATGAATGCGTGGCAACACCTCTTGGAAGACTACGAACAGCTTGACGTGCATCTATTCATTGCAGGCGTCATCTTAACCGCCTATGGCGGGATCAGGCTCATTTGGATCGAGTCTCAAAGAGGTCTCCGACGCCCTTCATGAAAAGATAGGGTGGCAGAACCAACTGGGTTGATTCATATCCGCAAAAAATTTATAGGTTCCTTCAATAAGTTAGCTGCAACGTAGCTCTAACGCGCACATGGCTACCCTTATACGGCAATACAGGTGATCAATGTGAGCAGTGGCTCCCAAAGAAAAGATGAGTCGAAAAAAACCATGGAAGAGAAAGCAGTAGGACCAAGCATACCTCCCCTAGCAGAGGAATTGGAAAAGCTCTTGCACGAAGAATCCGAGAAGACGGAAGCATACCGCAGCCAAATGACTTACCTTCAAGCAGACTTCGATAACTACAAAAAGCGGGTCGAAAAAACTCTCGCTGAATCAAAACAGTCAGGCAGCGATCAGATCATAATGAGCCTCCTCAGCATTATAGACGAACTTGAGCTCGCACTATCTGCAGCCAAGAACAAAGGGGAACTAGCCACTCTACTACAAGGCGTTGACATGACCCTGAAGAAGCTCCAAGGCATACTTGGAAAAGAAGGTCTCACGCGAATCGAATCGGTAGGCAAGAAGTTCGACCCGAACATTCATGAAGTCGTAGCTAAGGAACCTGTGGAAGGGAAGGAGGAAGGAATGATCATCGACGAGATCAGATCAGGATACTTGCTAAGAGGCAAACTTCTAAGACCTAGTATGGTCAGGGTTGCCGTGGCGCCGACAGCTGCAAAGGAGGCTTAACCATGAGTAAACCAGAATTCGAGAAGATCGTAGGAATAGACCTAGGCACAACCAATTCTGCCGCCGCGGTAATGGAGGCAGGGCGACCAGTTGTGATACCTAGCGCTGAGGGTCAGACAGTAGCAGGAAAGATGTTCCCCTCGGTAGTAGCATTCACCAAGGACGGACAGGTGATCATAGGGGAGCCTGCTAAGAGGCAGGCAGCCACCAACCCCGAGGGAACTGTCTTCGAAATCAAGAGGAAGATGGGCACCGACTATAAGATCCAAATCCACGGCAAGGATTACACTCCTCAGCAGATATCCTCGCTCATACTTCAGAAGATCAAGAAGGATGCCGACACGTTTCTAGGCCGACCTGTGAAGAAATCTGTGATCACTGTTCCTGCGCACTTCAACGACAACCAGAGGCAGGCTACAAAGGACGCCGGTGAAATAGCTGGACTCGATGTTGTTCGCATCATCAATGAGCCAACCGCCGCCTGTTTAGCCTATGGCCTAGACAAGCAGGGCAAAGAGATGAAGATAGTTGTCTTCAGTTTCGGAGGAGGCACCCATGATGTTACTGTCATGGAGTTTGGCGGCGGGGTCTTCCAAGTTTTAGCTACAAGCGGTGACACTCAGACTGGAGGAGCGGATATTGATAACGCCATAGTCCAGTTTCTAAGAGAAGAGTTCCAGAGGCAGACAGGCATCGAGCTAGTGGACAAGGTGGCGTCGACTAGACTTAAGGAGGCTGCGGAGAAGGCGAAGATCGAGCTCTCCACCCTTATGACGACTGACATAGACTTACCCTTCATAGCTTCTGATGCCGGTGGCCCCAAACACCTGCACTACACTTTGACTAGGACGAAGCTGGAGGAGCTGGCTTTGCCCATAGTGAAGAGGGTTGAGAATCCAATCAGGAGAGTGGTCTCTGACGCGAAACTTCAGATGACCGACGTAAACAAGCTCATTTTGATCGGCGGTCAGACGCGGATGCCTTTGGTGAGACGATTCGTGGAAGACATGTTCGGGAGGAAGGCTGAAACCGGTGTTGATCCCATGGAGTGCGTCGCAGTGGGGGCAGCGATACAGGGAGCAGTCCTTGCGGGTGAAGTGAAGGATATTCTTCTCCTAGATGTTACGCCTCTGACTCTAGGAGTGGAGACCCTTGGAGGGATCGCGACGAAGATTGTGGAGAAGAACACTACTATCCCGACGAAGAGGAGCCAAGTCTTCTCGACTGCTGCGGACTTCCAGACCGCGGTGACGATCCATGTGATTCAGGGTGAGAGACCTATGGCTGCGGACAACATTTCTCTAGGCATGTTCAACTTGACCGGTATCCCTCCTGCTGCTAGAGGTGTCCCCCAGATCGAAGTCACCTTCGATATTGACGCCAACGGGATTCTGAACGTTTCAGCGAAAGATCTGGCCACCAGTAAAGAAAACAAGATTGTGATAACCGCGTCAACCAAACTCTCCACGGAGGAAAAGGAGCGCATGGTACGCGAATCTGAGCAGTTCTCCGAGCAGGACCGGAAGAAGAAAGAAGAGGCCGAGATAAGGAACAACGCCGACTCCCTTCTCTACACTGCTGAGAAAACCAAGTCGGATCTGAAGGGGAAGATCTCTAAGGAACAGGAGGAGACGCTTGACAAGGCTCTCTCTGAGCTTAGGCAGGCAGTTTCAGGCAAAGACATAGATCTGATAAAACAGAAGACCGATCAAGTAGCGAAGGTGACGCAGGAGATCGGGACAGCAGCGTATCAGCAGGCTGCCCAACAGGCAGGTCAACAGCAGCAACAGGCTCAGCAGCCTTCAGGCGGCTCCGCTGACCAAAGCGGCAAGGTTTATGACGCCGACTACAAGGTTGTTGACGAAGAGAAGAAATAGCGGGCGAATCAACTGGGGATGTCTTCCAAACGGGACTACTATGATATACTCGGAATACCGAAGAACGCCGAAAAGGACGCCATCAAAGCAGCGTACCGTAAACTAGCCTTACAGTATCATCCTGATCGGAACAAGTCTTCTGACGCTGAAGAAAAATTCAAAGAGATTTCCGAGGCCTACGCCATCCTCTCCGATGACACCAAGAAGGCTCAGTACGACCGCTTCGGTCACGCCGGCATTGACGGAAGGTACACACAGGAAGATATCTTCAGGGGCGCCAACTTTGACGAAGTCTTCAGGGACTTGGGGTTCGGCTTCGGCGGGTTCAGCGATCTCTTCGAAGGTTTCTTCCGTGGGTTTGGCGGCGGCTCTCGCGGACCCAGCAGGGGTTCAGATCTCAGGTATGACATGGATCTTACGTTAGAGGATGTTGTCAAGGGGTTGACCAGCAGTATTGAGGTGCCTAGGACGGAGAAGTGCGGCACTTGCGGTGGCAATGGGGCCCAACCAGGGACTTCTCCGAAAAAGTGTCCGCGTTGCGGTGGCGCGGGTCAGGTTCAGAATGTCCGGTCGGCGGGGTTCGCTAGGTTTGTGACGGTTCAAACCTGCGGCGCATGTGGAGGAAGAGGTTCCCTTATTGATCGCCCATGCCAGAAGTGCAGGGGTTCAGGGGTGGAGAAGAGGCTTCGCACCATCAGTGTGAATGTTCCTCCGGGTGTGGATGAGGGGTTCAGCCTCAGATTGAGGGGACAGGGTGATGCGGGTCTTGAAGGGAGTGTTCCGGGGGATCTGTATGTAGTTACACACGTTAAGCGACATCCTGTGTTCAGGAGGGATGAGGATGACTTGATTGTTCAGAAGACTATCAGTTTCCCTGAGGCTGCTTTGGGATGCGAAATTACTGTTCCTACTATCAGCGGTGAGGCTGTTGTAAATATTCCACCTGCAACCAAAAGCGGATCTGTATTCAGGTTGAAGGGTAAAGGCGTGCCCCATATCAACGGTTACGGTAAGGGTGATGAGCTGGTTGTTGTGCATATAGATGTTCCCAGCAAGCTGACTTCACGTCAAAAGGATCTGCTCAAGGATCTTGCCAAGGAGTTTGGAGCTGAAGACGGGTTGAAGAAAGGCTTCCTCAAGAAGTAGTTTTCTTCCCACTGTTTGATTCCTTATGAGTCTCTATACCTGTGGAAGATGCGCCGAGGCTGGTGAACCCGATCAACGCGGCTACTCCGAAGAGAGCAAAGTAGTCGGCTCTCGCCAGTATGCCTGCTGAAGCTGCGCTTCCCATTGATTGTCCGGCGTCGATCATTATGGTGAGGAAGGCCATGCTTATGGTTCGAATATCGGATGGAAACATTTTTCCTACGTATAGGATGCTTGAGGGAACGAAGAATCCTAGGGACATGCCGTAGAGGGCTGCCGTTAGCCAGAGGAACGATGGATGCGGGGCGAAGGCCGTTACTAGTGCCGCGGCCGCTACTTGGGCGCAACCGATCTGGATCAGTATCTTCTCTCCGAACCTGAAGGCGATTTGACCTACGAGGGGTCTTGCAATGAAGTTGAATATGGCTGCGAAGGTGAACAGTAATCCGATGTCAGTCTTCGATAGTTGGAATCGGTCTGCAGCGAACAGCGGCAGGAATGTTACGATTGCTCCTTGAACATAGCTGAAGGATGTTCGGGAGTAAAGCAGGACAATGAAGTCTTTTCTGAAGATATTCGATAATACGCCTTTCCTCAAGAATTTTGCTGCTCCGCTTCCTGCTTCCTGTTTCAAAGCGGCGTAGCAGAGGATTATTGGTGTCAAGTTGGCTAATCCCGCTGCGAAGAAGAGGGTGCGGAATCCTCCGAGGATGATGGCGAATGAGCCTATGGCTGGCCCAAGGGTCTGGCCTACGGCCACGCTGGTGGAGATGTATGCGACCACTTCCTCCTGCTTCAGGTGGCCGAACTTGCTCTGGGTCATGGCTGAAAGCATGACGGGGTGGAAGAGGCCGAAGCCTGTGCCTTGAATCAGGGCTGAGAGTATCAGGACTGAAGGGCTTGTGGAGGTGCTGTAGAGGAGCAGCCCCACGCCGTGTAACGCTAATCCTGATGCCAAGATGTTGCGTTTGCCATATTTATTTGAGAGAGCTGCACCGGGAATTCTAACCGCGAAGGACGCCAAGGGGTTGGCCGCGTAGACCACTCCTACTAGTAGTAAGCCTCCACCTGTCTCAAGAGCGTATAAACCTAGAAAGGGCTTCACCATGTTTAGTGTGCCTATCATGCCGAAGAAGATGAGCCACAGGGAAGCTATTCCTAAGAACTCTCTTCGAGGCACGTTGAGAATCAATAGCTGTTTGGGGTTGTGTGTGATGTTATTTAGGCTTCGCTAGGCGGAGTAGTTCTACAAAGTGGAAGGAATTCTCTAGGACTCTAGGGCTTGGAGGACTTCTTGGGTGTGGTTGTCTACTTTAACGCCTCGGAAGGCTTTCTTGATTTTTCCTTGCTCGTCTATGATGAAGGTTGAGCGCTCTATGCCCCAGTATTCTCTCCCGTACTGGTTTTTGAGTTTGTAGACTCCGTAGGTTTTGCTGACTTCTGCCTCTTTGTCTGAGAGGAGAGTGAAGGGCAGGCTGTATTTGCTGATGAACTTCTGGTGTGAATTCTGATCGTCTCTGCTTACTCCCAGTATTACGGCTCCTTTCTGCTTGATTACGCTGAACGAGTCTCGGAAACCGCAGGCCTCCTTGGTGCAGCCCGGCGTGTCGTCCTTGGGGTAGAAGTAGAGGACAATCTTCTTGCCTTGATAATCTGATAGTTTGACGGGTTTACCTTCTTGATCGGGTAGTGTGAAGTTTGGAGCCTTTGCTCCTTCAACTACTGACTCGGACATTTCGATCTCCTTAGAGTTATTTCATTGTTCTCTGAATTAACCGTTGCTATTGGCGGTTCTTGTATCTTGTCGGGAGAAGGGATTATGACTGCGAGCCTTGGCGACAAGCTGCCTGCAGTGTTGATGGGCCTTCTTACGGGGAAGAAGCCTTCGGCGGTGAAAGGAAATGCTATTCCTATGGCCACTATAGCCAGTGATGGTAGCCCATGTTTCTCTATGTTAAGTTTTAACGAGATTTGGGCGGCTGGTAGATCGTCTGTTAGAATTGCGCCTTATGTGCAGACTACGGCGAAGAATTTGAAGGAGCATGGCGCCGTGTCTCTGCTCTTCGTTGATAAGGGGTTGACGTATTACGTTAAGGGGAAGGCTGAGCTTTTGAGGACTCGGAAGATTGAGGGTGTGGATTACGCGGTCTTCGACGTGAAGGTGAGCGAGGTGCTGGAGGATCAGGGTATGGGCACTGCGATAACTAGTGGGATAAGGTTCAAGAGCGTGGAGGGAGGTGCCGAAGCCATTCTATGTGTGGTTGCGCCGATTAAGTTTGGGTTTTGTAGTCCTTGGCGGTCAGGGTTTTGATTACGTTCTTGGCTTTGCTTGCCATTTCGTCGTCGAAGGTGATTAGCGTTGCGTCTTTTTCCTTCGCGATTTGGATGATTATCGAATCCATGCCTCTGGTGCGTAGGGTGAGTGCCAGCTGGGTTGCTTCGATGCTTCTACGCCTGTCTAGCTCGGCGTAGCTGAGGAGTCCTAGGTCTTCCCATTTTCGTAGTTGGTTTTCGGCCCTTTTTGCTTTCGCTGGGCCTGCTCGCCTTGATATTGCGCCGATGACTTCTGGTGGTATGATGCTGCTTTCGGTGGGAATGAGGTCGCCTTCGAAGACTTTTTTCATGATTTCTCTGGCGGCGGGTCTGAAGATGTCTCCTTCTAGGAGGGATGAAACTATTACTGAGGAGTCGAGTACGACGGTTTCTGTCAAGGTCTTTCTCTATCCTGTCTGATCGCTTGGACTGCGGAGACCTTTCTTGGCCATGTCTCGGCTATTTCTTTTGCTGCATTGTCTAATTCGTCTAAGAGTTTTTCTGTTTGCAGGGGTACTAGCAGTACTCCTTGTTCCGTTGAAACCTGTTCGACTAGTCCGCCCTCTTTAAGCCCGTGTTTTCGTCTTAACTCTTTGGCGACGACGACCTGGCCCTTTGGTCCTATTCTGCTCCTGTGTCTGGTGGTGGTCATTCTGCCTGTGTGTATAACTGGGTTGGGGTTAGTTAAGGATTATGTTATACTTGGGTTAAGTATTGAACAGCTTGATGGACGGTTGGTGGCTGCTTTGGCGTGCTTTCTCTTGTCGTCAAGCCCTTCGATGTTCTTCAGAGCTTTTCTCTTGATCTCAATCGTGAACGCCAATAGTCTTCAAAAGCTCTGGTTCGTCCGCTATCTCGTCTCTTTCCCTGATGGCTCTCTTCTCTTCTTTAGTCGCTTCCTCAAGAGATATCAGTCTATCCACTAGCTGCTTGTAAAGTAGCCTAAGTTCTCTAATCTCTTCGTGAATATCTTCCAGAGAAACAGAACTCGCCATCTTCAGAGATGTTCTCCAGAGACTACTATTTGCATACGTCGTCTGTTGAACCTATCTCAAAAGTTAACCAAAATCTACTAAAATGCCTATGCAGGAAGACTTTTGGTCTCATCTACCAGATACAAGACTTAGGCTCTATTTCGGTTCAAACCCCATCCTTATCGCTAGTCCGAGCCCTATTTCAAGACAAACTCAGTTCAGAACCCGGCGGACTCGCTTCAATCAAGATGGTGTTTTAGTCTACACGTCTGTGTACAGACATAGATCATTAAGTCGAGCTTCCCTTCTCGATTGGGAGATCGATGTAGACTTCGGCATCGTAAAGCTCGCCAAGAAGCCCCCTATGGCTACCACTCTTCCTCACCAGATGGGGGCCTTCCACTTTACGGGCAACATAAATTATGCGCTTACCTACTATCCCGTCCCCCTCTCCAATAAGAACCGTCATTTCTCCTCCCTCACTCTGGCTCTACCATCCTGCATCAACTTTTTGACAGCGTCGAAGGCAATCCTAGGCTCAAGTCCCAACTTCTCTATCAACTCACTAACGTAATGAACGCCGGGTTTCTTCCGAAGATATTCATCAATCATCTTTGAAGCCCTGTCTACCGGAACATCCAACATCTCTACAACTCGCATAGCCTTTACTTCCTCAACCTTGCCCAGAACCGCTGCTCTTATGAAGGCGCTTCGAGAAGGAAGGCCGAGGATCCTACGGGCCCTCTCTATTTCCTCCACCTCAACTCTAGAATATCTAGTAGGTATCGCCGCCGTTGCTTTGACTGCAGTCCTTAACACAGCAGTTTTGCTCATACATGTATACACGTATTATACAGGTATAAAATATTTTTCATCGAGATAATTCTTGAGGCCGATGACTGCAACATGTCAGTGAATTATTCAGGTTGAGACCGTATTCCTTATTCCTTCCTTTGAGAACGCTCGAAAGGATGTTTTCACGCTCAAGTCTCTTCAGTTGTAATTGGATTGATTTAACATCGACACCTGTCTCCCTTGCTATTTCTCTCAGGTGAAGAGCTTTCTTGTAACCGTTCAAGTACAGTCTCAATATTCTCAGTGTGGTCTGGTTGATGTTGTATTGCTCCATCATATGTTGCATTTATACAACGAACGGTTCAAAGCTCATGGCCGCTCAAGGATACTGTAGAGTTCTGCAGGAAGCATATCTACACCTTAGAGCCTGCCCTTGAAATGCTGGATGAAGAACCCCATCTTGGCTTGAAGGTGAAGTATAGGAACAGGTGAGTCGATGTCACACGCAGCCCATCTTACTGCAAGGGAAGCAGAGATCATCCGAATACTGAAAGCCCCCGGTCCACACGCAGGGAAGTTTGTGGTTGTAGGCGGCTATGCAGTCAACGCTCTAACCTCACACAGATTCTCCGTGGACTGTGACATAGTAGTATCTGAAAAAGATGCGAAACTATCCATAAATCTCCTCTGCCAAACTGTTCGCTGCCTTTGAGAATGTTTCGGTGAACCATGCTACTGGCTTGGTTTTAATTCGAATACGCATTCTGGTTCTGAGTGGATGACTTCGATTACTTTGTATGAGCCTTGTTTGGCGAAGAGCTGTTCCATGATTCCCTTCATCAAGCCTTTGAGGAAGTAGCATCCGTCTTCGATGTCGTGGAATACGTTGTGTTTGACGGTGACCTTCAGCCAGTCTCCTCTTTCACTGATAGGAAATACTTCGAAGGTCCCCCATCCGTATGCGTCTGCTAGTTCAATCAGCTGTGCAATTGTTTGATCCGGGGGTTCTGTCTTCAGCTGTGGTCTGCGTCCCAGGATGGCTTTGCTGTATGATTCGCCTGTGAGGTATGCGAATGTTTCTAGTCCGTTGCCGAAGACCTTCTTCATTTCCTTGACAGCTACGTCTATTGCAGTGGTGCTGAGCGTGAGAGGCCGCCCTCGGTCGAGGCTACGTGAATCTTCTTGTCTTTGAACATCGCTGCCCATTCTTCTAGGCTCTAAGGCGGCCACATCCGTTTTCTATACGGATATGCACGCATAAGGATGTTTGTCCGTAAGCTTAGTTACAAGAACAGGATAATGCAACAATAATGGTTTTCGGTTAACTGGAGAGCGCTAACACCGTGGTCTTCGGATTAGATACCTCTACCGGTGTTGCCATGGATTCCACAACTTCCCAACGTATTGATCTTCCCTTAATTTGGCATAGATGTTGCGCGTCCGAGATGTTCTGGGGCCTAGAGGCACGCATCTTAGCTATGAGAAGTACTTCAAGGCACATCACTTGTATTCGTTCATTACCTACTTGTTTTGTAACCGCGGTCTCAAGTATCTTCGGAACTGGCATACCACTTACATCACGACTATAGATATCTACTTTAACGCCTTCTCGCGTTCTTATTACCTTCTTGCCAGCTTCAAAAAAGATACGATATCCAAGCCTCCCAAGCTCTTCATCCTTCACCGGTATAGCTACAGCCAAGTCAATATCCTCTGTCCTACGATAAGCTCCAACATGGGGTGCTAACTGTGAACGCCCCTACGAAGACTACTCCCCCAACGTCACTAGCAATGTGCTGTTCCACTTGGAAAACTATTTAAGGTAAGAATGTAAGAATTTCATACATGGCTAAGTACGTTGTGGAAGAGCCTGACGTAACAATCGTGAGCGACAAGGGACAAGTAGTCATACCAGCATACCTAAGAAACAAGATGGGAATCAAACCACGCTCCAAGCTCCTGGTATACAGCGTAGAAGACACAATCATCCTCAAGAAACTGACCCTGCCAGACATCAGGAAAGAGATGCAGGAACTCTGGAAGGAGATTGACAAGAAGATAGCCAAGTACGGCGAAATGAGCGAAGAAGAAATCCAAGCCGTCATCGAAAAGCACCGGAAAGAAAAGAGAAACAGATCTAAAGGGGCATAGGAACGCTCCGAGTGGTCTTCGACACCAACATCCTAGTATCAACCCTGATAAAACATGGGAAACCAAGAGAACTATGGAACAACGTCCTCGAAGACAGGATCAAGTTATTCACTTCAGAAGAAATACTCTCCGAGTTCAGCGAAGTCATCATCAGGCCGGAACTCAAGAAATATGTCAGAAGATCTCGCATGGAAAGACTCCGAAAAATCCTGATTCAGAAAGCAGTGTTAACAAGAGTCAAGACTCGTTTCCCGCAAGCCACCAAAGACCCAGACGACAACATAGTACTGGAAGCAGCATACAGCGCCAGGGCAGACTATATCGTTTCAGGAGACAAAGATCTGCTAGCTCTGAGGGAATTCATGGGAATCAGGATCGTCACGGTCGACAAGATGCTAGATGTTCTTACGAATCAAGACTGATCGTCATTCCTTCCGCTTATCGAGTTCCCTCAAGGCCCTGTACAACCACTGATTCCAGTAGGGCAACTTCCTCAATGCCTCTTCGTCTATGTCTGGCACATTGAATTCTGGAATCTAACTCACCAACTCGTATAGTTTAAGACCGTCTGAGAAGGTCACTCTAACCTGTGATTTGGCGATTAGCCTCTGCATGTAATTCCTAAGGTTCTTTCCTGCTTCGGCACCTGTGCGGATTGACAGTAAAGATTGATAACTGCCTATGGTCTAATAGTTGCAGATAACTTAAGTGTGTATCTGAACAGCTATGAAAGGGAAACCCAATACCCAACTAAGTTATCAGAACAGGTTTCTGGGTGAGTTATATAATGGAAACATGCTGCAGCATTGCCTGAACCTTGAGTCTCATGGAAAACGACTACGTGAAGAAGACCTTAGGCTCCAAGAAAGCCTTTGAAAAAGCTAAGAAGTTTCTCGCAGGCGGCCAAAGCCACAACGCCAGATTCTTCAACCCCTATCCCTTCTCAACCGTCAAAGCACAAGGAAAATACCTCTGGGACGTAGACGGTAACCGATACTGCGATTACTGGATGGGGCACACAGCCCTTATTTTAGGACATTCACCTAAACCCGTAGTCCAAGCATTAAGAAGCCAAATCGGCAACGGGACTCACTTCGGCACAACGAATCTTATGGCTACAGAGCTCGCAGAACGGTTATCAAAATGTATGAAGGGAGCAGAGCTGACAAGATTCTGCTGCAGCGGCGCCGAAGCAACCATGTATGCCGTGAGGCTTACAAGAGCGTACACCGGTAAACGCATAATCTTCAAGATAGAAGGAGGATGGCACGGCTACAACCCCGTCCTCCACAAAGCGGTAACATCACCATTTGAAGAACCGGAAAGCGCAGGATTAATGGAGGAGGAGCAGGCCTTCGTGAAACCCATTCCCTTCAACGACGTTGAAGCAGCAGTCACAGCCATAAGAAAAGAGGGCCAAGATCTCGCAGGCGTCATGCTTGAACCAGTCTTAGGGGCGGGCGGATGCATAGCTGCAGAACCAGAATACTTGAAGACTCTGAGAGAGGAGACGGAGAAGACTGGTGCACTGCTGATCTTCGACGAAGTGATCACAGGGTTCAGACTAGCCCTCGGAGGAGCACAGGAACGTTACAATGTGAGCGCAGACATCTTCACACTGGGAAAGATCCTTGGAGGAGGAATGCCCATAGGCGCAGTAAGCGGAAGAAGAGAAATACTTCAACTTGCGAGCCCCCTTGAACGAGCATCAAAGAGCAAGACGTGCAGGATCGGGGGAGGAACCTTCTCCGACAACCCCCTCACCATGACCGCCGGAATAGCCACCTTAGACTATCTGATCAAAAATAAGCATCAGGTCTACGGGAAGCTCGAAGAAATGGGCAGCCAAGCAAAACAAGGAGTCGAAAAAGCCTTCAGAGGAACAAAACTAAGAACCGCAACAACAGGTATGGGATCGCTACTCGTAACCCACTTCCTCAACCCCAGTCAAGACAACATAAGAAACGCAAGAGACAACTCCAACGCAAACAAAAAGACAAAGGAAGCCTTCTACCTCGCCCTACTGGCCTACCACAACATATTCTTCCTACCAGGTCACATGGGCGCAATCTCCGCCAGCCACAGCACCCAAGACATTCAAACCCTAATCAAAGCCGCATCAAAACTGGCTGAAGACACCAGAACCTGGATGCCAGCACAGTAACATTCGACTGTCACATTCACTGTTCTACAGCGTTGAACAGGTGTTCCAAACTCTATTATTATCATCCACCCATTGCCAATAATCCGCCGCGGAAAGATGAAGGACTTCCAAGTTGCAATCGTATTAGTAATCGCAGGAATGGTGGTGATAGGTACAGCTTACTCCACAATGTCAAGTCTCCCCGTCTCCCACGGCGGCCCCGTCAAAGACTACGTGAGCCTAGTAGATACTCTGCGAGCCAAAGGGCTGAAAGTAGAGCCTGCGGAGAGAATCTATCAACCATTCTTCACCATGCAGGCACAAGTAATACTGGTAGACGGCCACAGCGTGCAGGTCTACGAATACCCTGACGAGTCAACAATGAATGCTGAAGCATCAAAGGTCTCATCAGACGGCGGAAGCATAGGCGACGACGGTAAGACAATGATGATCAGTTGGATAGAACAGCCGCACTTCTATAAGACCGGCAAAATAATGGTGATCTATGTAGGCAGAGACCCAACCATACTCGCAGCCTTGGATAGTACCATAGGTACTCAGTTCGCAGGCAGATCCGAACCCACGGGAAACAGCAGAGGAGCAGAAGAAGCAGCCAAAGCCTTCATAGCTCAGGCACCAACCTTCAAATTCGACGGACTACCCGAAACCCTCACCGCCGCAGACACAAAGACTATGGAAACCTTCCCAGAGCAACACATAGTCACAATAACCTTTGAATCAAGAACCGCCGGATACGGAGACAGGACCGGAAAAATTCTTGCCCAAGTCATAACACCCCATGAAGCACAAGTCAGAGTAACAGAAGGCAAAGTGGTTTCAGCCATCCTAGACGGCCGCTGGGATGAAATCAAACAGCAACCCATCCCCCAAGGACAACAGGGAACAATAATCGGAAAAGTCACAATCGGACCCCTCTGCCCGGTTGAGCCATGCCCCAACCCCACACAGAACGTCTACTCCACAAGAACCATAACCCTACGCTCAGCAACAGGCAACACAACCAGCGTGCCCCTCAACTCTGACGGACACTTCCAAGCCAAAGTCAACCCCGGAACCTACGAACTTAACCTCACAGACTGCACCTTCCTCGGATGCAGAACCGCCCTGCCCAAGACGATCAAAATAGAACCCAACACAACCACGAAAACAGACATCGACATTGACACAGGCATAAGATAACAACAGCAAACCACCCCAAAACAACCCAAACACCCCGTCAAACAACCCCAAACAACCCGAAACAACCCCCAACCCTACATAAACCCCCCCCTAGACCACCTCACCACACACAAGCACACACCAGAAACACCGGTAAACAAAAGACTCCCCCACTCCCCACAACAAATTTTAACCGCAAACCCAAACAAACCCAAACGTGCACCGAAAAACATCATTCGGATTCCTAATGCCCAGCAGAGAAGTAGTCCTAGGCCTAACAGAAGCCGAAAACGTCGTAGCCACAGCCCCCCTCGCCGAGAAACTAGGCTTCGACTCAGTATGGGTAGGAGACAGCCTCCTCACCAAGCCTCGCCTAGACCCATTGACAACCCTCGCGGCAGCAGCCATGAAAACCACGAAAGTCAAACTCGGCACAGCAGTCCTGCTCGCAGCCCTGAGAAACCCCTTCCTACTGGCCCAACAATGGGCCACACTAGACCGAATAGCCAAAGGACGAACCATTATGGGAGTAGGCATAGGAGGAGGAAGATACACCAGAGAACTCTTCGAAAAAGAATTCGCAGCATGCGGAATAAAATTCAGCCAAAGAATGAAAGTCATGGAAGAAACAATAGAGATACTCAAACAACTCTGGTCAAAAGACCACGTCAACTACAACGGCAAATTCCTGAACGCCATCGATGTATCCCTCAACCCCAAACCCTTCAAAGACCCATGCCCAATCTGGATCTCATGCTCGGCAACAGAAGTCTGCCTCAGAAGAGTATCAAGACTAGCAGACGGATGGATTGCAAACATCCTCCACCCAGAAGAATTCGGACAAAGCTGGCAGAAGATCCGAACATACAGCAAAGAACACGGCAGAAGCAAACCACCTGAACCAGTATTCTACATGTACCTCAATCTAGCAGAAGACAGAGACAAAGCTTGGAAAGGAGCAGACGACTTCCTAGCAGCCTACTACAACACCAAGTTCCCCAAGGAAACCTTAGAGAGATGGGGACCCTTCGGACCCAGATCCCTGGTCACAGACAGAATAGAGAAAACCATAGCCAACGGCACCAAAGGATTCATACTCCACTTCGCCTCACTTAAACCAGAAGAACAGTTGAAGCGCTTCGCCAAAGAAATACTGCCCAGCTTCTAAGCGAAAGAGAAACATTAAACACGCCTAACCATACTACTAGGCCATGGCTGTCCCAAGCGAAGAAAGATACAGAATACTACTAGAATTCTCCGCCAAAGAACGGGAAAAATGGAGCAACTCCAAACTCATAACCAGAAAAGAAGAACTACGATTCGAAAAGACTAGGCAAGGCACCACCGCCCAAGTAGTAAACCCACTCATGGGATTCAATGTTAAAACCATAGGCGCCTTCATACGTGAAATCTCACCCGGCAAGAAAGGAGGCAAACACAGACATCGCATGGAAGCCATAATCCACGTTCTCAGCGGCCAAGGCTACTCCATAATAGACGACAGAAAAATAGAGTGGAAGGAAGGCGATACTCTCTGCATCCCTCCGTGGAGCTGGCACCAGCATTTTAACACAGACACCAGACCTGCCAAGCTATTCGCGGCGACAAGCATACCCCTAATGATGAACTTGGGCCTATTGGACTGGGAGCAAGCTGAAAACGCCGACTTCTAAACAGAATGAAACATTATCTTACTGCCTAGGCATCTTCCAGAACAGTATCTGTGTTCGTAACCCCCATATGACGAACAGGGCTCCAGCTACTGCCAGTGTCCCTCCCAGATAGACCAACGTGTCTGGCATCGCAGACTCTTCTGGAGTGAGCAAGATTCTTACAAGGAAAGTTAGAACCGCGATTGAAACCAAGATGTTCCCAGTCGCAATAGATCTCCAAGATTTCTCGAAGAAGCCTTTCCTCATCAAAAGCATCATCTTACCAGAAAAGTAGACTATTGCTAAAGTCACAACCAAGCCGACAATATCTACGGCAACTCTAATAAAATCGGGTGCCACAGCGATTCATCAACAAACTTTCTTTTATGTCTTACAGGGTTACTACACGTGAGAATTGCGTTCTAACGAGCTGGGGAGGCGCTTTCCATGTCATTGCTGAGCAAGGCGAAGAGAAACGTTAAATTTTGAGGAATCTTCAGGCGGGATGTATCTGCATGCGGGGGTCGCCAAGCCAGAGGCAGATGTACCGGCTACGTCAAAGGCGCAGGTGCAGCTCGCTGCTGCGACACTGAGGAGCCTTGCGGGTGCAGAACTCCTGTCCCTTAGGGGTTCGTGGGTTCAAATCCCACCCCCCGCACTCAACGATTAACGTGGCGCTTTCAAGGGACGACTTCTAAGAAAGACGTGGCGACCTACTGGGAGGAAATGGGCAAAATCTGAGTTTATTTCCAGTATTAGTATCTAGGCATCGAATTTCCACATAGTAACTTTTCTCCAGTAGAAGGGAGACAATAGGATCCCCAATTCGCTTGATTTTAGTATTTAACTTCCATAGGTTCTGTTAAGTTGTCGGGGGATACGCCAATTCGACTTTGACCCTCTCTATCTTGCTTTGTGTATAGTAATCGAAGAATCTTAGGTAGCCTTTGCTCCTGTACCCCGCCAAACCCAAGATTATGTCCAAAGGTAGCAGGAAAACTTTGCCCAAGTTTCTCACAGCTGAATCCATCAGAGTGACCTTTCTCCCATTTATCTTTAGAACTCTTATCCCCAAGAGGAATTTGCCAAGGGTCTGCCCCTTATATGCTTCAAGTAGTGCAAATACTATGTACGAAGCGAAGAAGACTGATGAGTAACCACTAATCGTGCTGTAGGATAGATCAGTCAAAGACAAATTGGGAAACCTAAAGGAGAAAAACGCTGTCACAATTTCCACCACGTTCTTGTCAAAGAATAGCCCTGTACTCACAAACATGATGACGATATCGATCAGGAAAGCTACGACTCGCCTAGCTACGAGACTTCCCTCTATGTGTAGAGGCGCTGGTTCAAAAGAGGCTGCAGAAGGCATCAGCGACTTGGTCCTAGTCTCCATTTCTCCGAGGGTCTCATAGGCAACCTTCCCATACTCCGACAGGATGTATGTGCCTTCATCCGTAGTCTCTATGAACCACTTTATCTTTCGAAGATGGAAGTTTAGAAGACCTTGGTCTATCTGTAGCGCATCAAGGATTTCTGTATACGATAGTTCAACGTTCAGGTATAGGAGCTTAACTATCTCAAATCTTATCTTCTGATTGAATAACGCTAGGAAGTCCGCTGAAGCTCTGCGCTGCGCATCTTCCTTCACCTTGATCTCGCTCATTTGCCCAGATTTGGTTTTCATTACAAATAAAAGCCTTCCAAGAACGGTCTGCAGGTTAGCCGCCACAACATCCTTATTAGAACAAACGGTGAGGAACGATTTTCATGGTTGAGGTCACTCATTGGGATGCGTACATACAGATGTTCAGTACCCTGTTTGCCTTAGCGATAGCATGGTATTGTTTCAGACTCGCTTCCTTCTTGAAGGGGGGAATCTTTCATAAATCGTTTAGAATGTTTGGGCCAGCCTTCCTACTTTACTCAATAGGCTCATTCCTTGACATCTTTCCTGAGCTTGGCATTGGAGAAGAATGGGTTCACATGATCCATTTGACATTCTATGCTGCCTCCTTTACCTTGGTGACTTATGGTTTCAATCTCTTCTATCACGCTTGGAAAAAAATGGGCATGGAGATAGTTTAGCTCAAGTGGCATGAGGTGGAATGCTTCGAGCACCAATGATTTTGACAAACGCATACTCAGATGTGTTGACGAGGTTCTTGAAAGCTTTGGTCCTAAGGTCAGGAGGGTTCTAGTATACTATATGGGAAGGAGCTTCAGTCTAAGGAGATATCAAATCCCGCGTATGCCTGAGACTTTCAGTTTAGCTCTCGAGAAGATTTTTGGCGTAGTTGGGCGAGATGTGGAAAAAGAGATAGTCAGACAGATTGAGAAGGAGTTTGGAATGACTGCTGGGAACCAGATTAGATTTGCAGAAGCTGTTGAAAAGGCGGCTGCAAAGCATCATGGCACTGGATGACTTGCGCTGGGACGTTCATAACTATTTTAAGGTGAAAGACCTCATTTGCAAACTATGCTTGATATCTTAGAGGTAGGACTCGATGCAGTCGTCATTGCTCTTTCAATCGGCCTAGCTCTATATTCCTACCGTCTCTACGAGAGAGTCTTCAAAGGAGGCCTTTTCGCAAGAATCTTCAAAATCATAGCCATTGGGGCGCTGGTATTTGCTTCTGCGGAGGCATTGGATATCGCTGGGGAATTGCTGAGTTTTCGTTATCTGTCTGACATACACATAGCTCTTGAGGCTATTTTTGTGGTTTCGCTGTTTATCAGCGTTTATCTCTTCTTCAATTCTTGGGTCAAGATGTCTGGGAAAGGTACACCCTCTTGACTGAGGGACGGGAAGAACTAGTTCTTGAGGCTATTGACGCAGGTCTAAATGCTGTAGGAGACCGTGTCAAAGACATGTTCTATGGTTATCTGGAAAACACTTTTCAAGTTGATAAGAGTGAAATTCCATTTGTACCCCAGCTCCTACGCATCGGACTGGCAAGAATCATAGGCGCTGGTGCTGTAAATATTGAGACTCTTATTGTGCAAGAACTAGCGAATAGGCTCGGGGAAGAACTATCGGGAGCTGATCTTCTGAGGGCGGTCAAAACAGCGATGGCAAGAAGAGGGGAGTTTCCCGAAGTAAGCATAAACAATATCCTTGCGGTAGCCAATGTGCATCAAACGGTAGACTTAACGGTTTTAGTCAGAATCATACCTAATGCTAAGTATTTTTCCAAGAAATTCCGCGCATTGTTAGTTAGACAACCGGAATCCAAAGTCAACGTCTTTGTCTTTCAATCCGGTAGCATTGTTTGCACTGGGGCCAATTCCGTTGAGGAGGCCAATAACAGCATACGCAGACTTACACGTATGCTTGTGAAATGTGGAATACGACCTCAAGGAGAAATAGAAACAGAAGTACGGAACATCGTCGCCTCCGCCTGCTTTGGAAAGACAGTGCACATAGAAAGAACAGCACGAGAGCTTCCTAGATCCATATACGAGCCTGAGCAGTTCCCCGGTCTAATCCATAGGATGGACAGTCCGAAACTCGCCATAACGCTCTTCTCCTCGGGGAAGATTGTCCTCACAGGAGCGAAAAGAGAGGCTGACATCTATCGAGCCGTCAACCGACTGGCGGAAATCCTTGCTAAACCATAGTTCAAGACGATGCCGATGCAGAGCTGAAGCCATCACGGAGGCTTGTAACTAACTCGTACATTGGAAAAAGCTGATTTCTCCTGTTCGGGGAACAGGGATTCCTAGAAACTCCCATGCGTGGCTTAAATCTATCTTATGCCTGAGGAATAATGTCTGCAAAAGGTTCTGCAATACCAATAGTAGCCATCCTTCTCGCAGCTGTGGCAATCGCCGTCAACTTCGCTATCCCAGGGCCCCAAGGCGCTCAGGGACCAGCTGGGCCAGCAGGTCAAGCTGGTACCCAAGGTCCACCCGGTCCAGCTGGACCGGGAACCACTCCCAAGGTCCAGAAGCTCCGAATAGAACTAGGAGAGGGAGAGATCGTTCAAGAGGTACAGGGGAAAGAGGAGTTAGCAGGTGATTTCCATAGATGGGAGCCTGACACACTCGTAGTGAGAAAGGGGGACACGGTGGAACTGACAGTGGTGAATCCGCGGCATAACACCCATTCCTTCACTCTCTCAGCGTATAACGTCGACACCGGTCCAATAACTGGAAGGGACTTGCAACCGGATGTAGCAAAGCGCACGGTCACAGTGAAGTTCGTAGCTGACAAGGCAGGAGTATTCAAGTATGAATGCGCAATCAAGTTCGATGAAGCCAAGAAGGAATGTAACCCCGATCACGCGAGGATGGTAGGCTACCTGACGGTGTTGGATGTCTAGGGCGAAAGGTCCGTGAGGAAACTTCGTGAGAATGGCTGGGTGGAGAACCCAGTCCTCACTATTTTTTGTTTTATTGGGGGATACATGATATGAGAGTTTCAAGACGTGAATTTTTGACCGGTGCTGCTTCGGCTACAACTGGTCTGGCGTTATCCACTGTCTTGGATGGGCTTCAACCGATCAGCGGCGAAGAGATCTCTAGAATGACAACGGAGACTGAGCCAGGAAAGAGGAAATGGGTCTTCGTAATCGACTTGGATAAGTGTAATGGCTGCCGGAAATGCACCGAGGCATGCATAACAGAAATGCATGTCCCTCCTGCTTGGGGCGAGCCCCAGTATCAGGGCAGGCAACCCTGGATACAGGTCTTCGAAAACGGGTCAGAGGGATTCCTGCCGGTTCCCTGCCAGAACTGTCAGAACGCTCCATGCACCAAGGTCTGCCCCGTTGGTGCAACCTATTACAGCGAAGATCATATTGTCCTAATAGATCAGAACAGGTGCATTGGCTGCAGGATATGTATAGCAGCATGTCCGTATCAGAGGCGCTTCTTCAACTGGTTCGAACCGCCAGTAACGGAAGAAGAGAGGCAGCTCCCATACTCGCCTGACTATCAGGTTCCGCACCGACGGGGAGTCACAGTCAAATGTATCTGGTGCAGACACAGAGTAAAGGAAGGCAGACTTCCTGCGTGCGTCGAAGCATGCACTGCAGCAGGCCACGATGCCCTCTATTTCGGAGATGCTGCTGAAGATGTTGTAAGTAATGGGCGAGAAGTGTTCTCGCTGAGCACTTTGCTCAGGGGAAGAGGTGCTTACCGCTTGAAGGAGGACTTGGGCACCGAGCCTAGGGTCGTCTATCTTCCTCCAAGGAGGGGTGCAACTAGATGACAGAGCATATGGCGAATAGAAGCGAGCTTCTTCTTGACCCCCTTCGCTGGTACACTGCTCGCTACTATCTGCTGGTTTCAGTTCTACTGGCTGTCGTAGGCTGGGGTATGTACGCATACTACGTGCAGTTCACGACTGGCCTAGGAGTGACCGCGATGAGAGGCGTAGTCTCATGGGGTCTTTACGTCGTCAACTTCGTGTTCTTCATAGGGATAAGCCATGTGGGCGCGCTCATGTCCGCTATCCTCCGATTAACAAATGCGGAATGGAGAAGACCTGTCATGAGAATGGCGGAGGTAGTGACCTTCGCATCACTTATCGTGGCTGCTCTAATGCCCTTGATCGATTTGGGTAGACCTGATCGAATAGCCAACACCGTGATTTTCGCTAGGCTCCAATCGCCTCTCGCATGGGACTTCCTTGCCATAGGAACCTACTTCACAGGTAGCGTCATCTTTCTTTACCTTCCTCTGATACCTGACATAGCCACTTGCAGGGATAGATTATCTAACGCGTCAAGGCTTAGGAGACGCATCTACCATATTCTCTCCGTAGGATGGGACGGCTCAGAGTCTCAGATGCAACATCTGGAGAAGGCGATACGGACCATGACTATCTTGATCATACCTATAGCTATCTCAGTCCATACTGTTGTGTCTTGGGACTTTGCAATGAATCTTAGGACAGGTTGGAACAGTTCTATCTTCGGGCCCTACTTTGTGGGCGGGGCACTGTTCTCCGGTGTAGCGACAGTCATTTTAGTAATGGCTCTGCTGACAAAATTCTACCATTTAGAGGCATATATCACCAAGAAACATTTCGACAATATGGGGAAGCTTCTTCTCACCCTAAACATCATAGTCATCTATCTCACTATCAACGAGTATCTGGTTCCAGGATACAAGTTTCTACAACAATCGAATCTTGAAGGCCAATGGATGACCTCATTATTCTGGGGAAAATATGCACCCCTCTTCTGGTTCCAAATAATAGGAGGCCTTATCATCCCAGTCTTCCTTGTCGCTATCCCCAGAACTAGAACGGTGACGGGATACTTCCTCGCAGCAATCTTGGTTAACATGGGGATGTGGGTGGAGCGATTCAACATAGTCATCCCCAGTCTAGCTGTCCCCCAGCTCAACTATCCTTGGGGAGTTTACTTTCCCAGCTGGGTAGAAATATCGATAACTGCTGGAGCGTTCGCAGGCTTCACACTTATCTATCTGATCTTCACGAAGATCTTTCCAATCATATCCATATGGGAAACCGAAGTGACTGAACACGCCGAGCCAAGTAAGACTCTTGAGACTCATCCAGGCACTTCTTCCATCATTACCGTGTCTGAGCAAAAGCAGCGGATCGCGCCTACCAATAGAAGAGGCTTTCTCAGATCAGCAACAATAATCGCGGCGGGGCTCACCATTGGTCTATCTACTTCCAGACTAGCATCAGGTGCACTGGGTGTCACAGAGAGGGCGGTAGAGAAAACATCAGTCAAACAGAAGACTCCGTTGTCAAACCTCGGCCGCAGCATGTCGCTAAGCGACGTAAACCAAGCTGCAAAGTTCCCTGTCGTTGCCCCATTACGGCTAACTGATGGAAGCATCCTGAAGGATATTAGAGTAACTGAGAACGGGGAAAGGGTAAGCCTGCTCTACGGGAATCCACAGATGAGTCAACTATCTATCTACAGCGAAGAAGTAGCCGTCGCAATCTTTGAGGTCCCAGATCCCAACATTGAGGGTCCACCAAAGTATCTACCAAAGGGCTTCTTTAAGGTCCACATTAAGGACAAGGAGGGGTTTGCAAGGGAGCCCATCCGCAGGACAGTGAGAGATGAACGGGAACCTGGGCAGATGCATTGGTGGAGTAAAGGGATCAGATACTCAATATTCGCAAACCTACCCGAGGCTGAGCTGGTTAAGATCGCGAGCTCTATGGAGGATGCTCAAAGTGTCTAGACTCTTCATCTTGTTGCTCGCGGTACTCTTACTTATTCCATCAGTCTTCACGGTGGCAGAAGGTTCCTCTCCTATGATAATGGCCTCAGGAAATCTCGTAGTCTCTCCCGCGTCAATCACCGATACCGGTTCCGAGGTGAAGGTGTTCACTATCGTTGTTGGCAGAACAGGTTTCAATGGTTCATCTGGCGCCCTCAACATTCAGGTGAATCAGGGAGATAGGGTGAGGATAATATTCGTTTATGGTGACGGTGATCTGAGACAAGACAACCCGCATGTAGTAATAATTGAAGGCTACAATATACAGTCAGATGAGATTCGGAAGAAGGATCCAACTTCAATTGTGGAGTTCACAGCGGGACAGGTGGGAGAATTCAGGTTCTACTGCTCTGTCCCATGCCTAGGAATGGATAATCTGCAAAAGGGTATGCTTGAGGTTAACCGCCCCAAGCTAGCAACATCCATCAAAACCAGTCTTAGCGCGAATCACCTAGAAGTCCACCATCCGAACATCGATCACTTCATCCCCCATACCGATATGATTCATGTAATAGCCTATGTGACGGATGAAAACGGGGGACCGGTAGTCGGGGCTCTAGTGGACTTCCTTTTCAGCACAAGCTTCGGAATGATGAAGGTGGCATCTAACGTGACAGAGGCTGATGGCTCGGCTCACCTGTTGTATCCACTAGTTTCATTGCGGAAGATGAGTGTTGCAGCATACTTTAGAGGGAGTGGTAGCTATGTGGGTAGCAATGCGACATCGGCTCTTATTCCGGATGCGTCAACAGTAGAAGAACCTGAGACTCCATACTTGAGTGGGCAAAACATGCTCCTAGATCCCAGGTTGGTTGGAGTCGAAGCCCATGTTGCAGCAACCCTAATCGCCATGATAGCTATCGTCGTAGGTTCTGTGTGGGTAATGTACACATATGTCCTAACTCGAATTCTGAAAATAAAGATGCATTCCTCGAGGAAAATCGGAGGAGGTAGTTGAAGAAATGATGTGGAAGAGAATTGCCATCGCCACCCCACTGATCATCCTTGCACTATCCATAGTGTTTGCCGAGAGCTACCGTGCAGCCAACAACCATGGACCAAGATCAAATGGCGAAACGCTGCAGTTAATGGGTTACAACTATAACAGACAACTCGTCCAGCTTTCAGTCACGCTTTGGAACATTGGCGATAAGCCCATCACGATAAAACAAGTCTTCTATGACGATATGAATCTGACCAAGGGTTTGATAGGCTCAGCTGTAGACCATACAGTCATAGCCAAGGACAGCGGACAAAAACATGAGGGCATCATAGCTACAAATGATCTTATCTTCGCAGCAGCAGATCAGTGGAACATGGATACTATCGGACCAAACAGCCCAATCATACAGCCTAAGGGAATCGCAAGCCTGTTTCTTGGTGTAACGGCCAATGACAGTGGTTCAAGACATCTGTTGAGGATAATCGCTGAAGGTGAGCAACACGAATTCACCTTGGAGTTTCGGAGCGACGAAAAGACTGTAAGCACGCATACCAAGGAATAGTGGAATTTGCTTGAAAGATGCTGAGCGGATCTTCATCGGGTCAGCATCTTCGACCGACCTCTTTGAAGCCAGCCTTAGAGGATGAATAGTGGAAAGTCAGGATGTTCTGTTAACTCTTCAGCCCGTCAGCGTGTAATGCGCATACATCATGAGCCGACAGCTTTGCAGAACCCTATTGAACAATATAGTCATCGGAGGTTGTCAGACGATAGGTAGCTCATTGGCGAACCATTGATCGAAAGCGCAGGTAGGAATGTCTTCGCGGTCTTTGTATAAGTGGCCTACTCCTTCAATTAAGGACTCTTGGTTTGATGGGTATTGGAGCCGCGGCTTTGATGCTGCTTCTTGCGGCCACTTATCTGGGGTTGGAGTGAGGGACTGCTGGAATCTGAGTGAGCAGGTTTATTCTCTATGTTCTATAGGGGCATATCCGAGGCTTCTGATGAGCAAAGCGTTTGATTGGACGAGCCATCTGCTTCTGTTGTTGGGGTCGTCGTTGAAGTGTTGGTGCCACCAGAAGGGCGGTATAAACATGGCGTCGCCGGCCTTCCAGTCGTATCTCTTGCCGTTCATTATTGTGTGTCCTTTGCCTTCAAGCACGTAGACTGCTTCTTCGTAGAGATGCCTATGTTCTGCAGTTGACTTGTTTGGTGGGATGTCTTCTATGAAGATCTGGTAGATGTAGGCATTGTATCCTAGTCTCGGGTCAACCATGTAATGAGTCCAGCTGTGGCCGTCCCACCGGGGGTTCACGTCACTCCCTTTTGCCACAACCTTGCTCTTCAACCTTTTATCGATGAGGGCCTTTTCAGATGCTCTGTCATCTTCGTAGACTCCTTGAGAGCCGGCTTCAGCTTTGACTTCTCTGGGTCCAGCCTCGGTAGGAGAGGTGGAGACAGAGATAGACGCCCTTTTTCCGAAGTGGGGTTTCTCTTCTGGAGAAACCTGAGTCACGTCTTGGACAAGGTACAGACCGACGCTTCTCATGACGCGTTCAGAGCCCATCCCTATGTATCTTACTGTTTCATCTCCGTCGTTGAAGAACTGGTGCCAGCGCATAGGCGGCACGAAGACAGCGTCCCCAGCCTTCCATTCAAGTGTGTCCTCGTCGAGCACAGTGTGACCCTTGCCGCTTAGAATGTAGACGGTGGCTTCGCTGAAGTGTCTGTGCATCACGTTCGACTTGTGGGGAGCTACTTCCTCGATGAACATGCTGACTCCGAGGTTGTCGAAGCCCATTTCGCTTCTGATCAGATACCATGTGTATCCGTGGCCGTTCCACATGGGCTTCACTTCTTCTGATTTCGCTAGGATCTTGCTTTGCTCTAGGCTTTCAAGCCTCTTGGTTCGGAATTTTAGGCTTGCCTGATAAATCTCATAAGATACGTTGCGTTCTCTTTCTCTCTCCATGGACATGTGCAAGTGGTGTTCCTATATTTTAGAATTCCCGTTTTTCGAGAAAAATCAGGTCAGCTGGATAGTATCTGAATTCTTTTCAAAGATATGTGGATGGATGTTTTATTTGTTGAAGAGGCCGGCGGTGAGTGATTGGGTAACCGTGTGTGAGTTGACTTCTCTCCTAGGTGAGTAGGGGGGAAACTTAGCTCTTCAGTATTCGTGTGAGTTCGTTGGAGGTCATGACTCTTCCGAATGCAGATCTGATCGTTTCCAATGTGGCTTCGTGGAGTTCCGGTTTGCGGGATGCACAGCAGTCGCTTAACACGACTACTCCGAAGTCTCTGTACTCTGCGTCTCTGGCGGTCGAGTCTACCCCTCCGTTGGTGGCGACTCCGGTCAGCACTATGGTCTTTACTCCTAGGCCTCTTAACATGGCTTCTAGGGGTGTGGCGTAGAAGGCGCTGTACCGCCATTTGACTATGATGAACTCGTTCTTTCTAGGCTTCAAGTCGTCTACAATCTCTGCTCCCCATGTGTCTTCCGTTAAGGCTCCTATCAGGCGGCTTTGGCGGTGGCTTTGCCCCACTCCGTCTTTGCGGTTGACCACCATCGTGTAGAAGACGGGGATCTTGGCGTCTCTTATCGTCTTCAGGGTTTTCTTTATGGCTGGGATTATGCTATGGCCGTAGGGTTTCTCCTTTTTTCTAGGAGTTCTTCGACAATATCCGTCAAGGACGCAAACCGTCCTTATGGATCTGACAGATAAAGAGTTCTCTTAGGGGTTGAGTGATCTTCTCTGTAGGATCGTTAGGAACCCCCCCTTACTATGTAAGTCGTCAACTAAGATGTTGTTCCGTATCCCACTGAATTATCAGAATTTATTGGGTTTGTGTTCAAAGAAGGTTGAGCTGCACATCCTAACTCTGAAGCCATCAGGGTGGATCTCTTTAGGTAGTCGCGACTATTCGATTTACAACTCAAATATGACGTGGAAAACAGGACTGTGACAAAAACCCAGAAATATGCGTGGCCTTAACTACTGTTCTAAATGAAACCAGAGTTCGGCGTAGTTTTACCTAATGGCCTCGGTTACACCAGTCAGCAAAGCATAACTGAAGTGGCACGGGAAGCAGAATCATTGGGATATGATTTTGTTTCAAGCACTGACTGGGTGTGCCATGCTGGAACAGCGTTCCGGGCCGTGAAGGCTGAGGAAGACATCTACCATTACGACACGATAGCCATGTACTCTTATTTGGCTGGAATGACGAAGAAGCTGAAGTTCCGTTTCTGGGCTATGGTTCCGCCTCCGAGGAACCCTCTTTCCTTAGCTAAGCAGCTGGCCAGCCTCGACAATCTGTCTAATGGTAGGATTACTGTGTCATTCGGAATCGGGTCCAACGAGACCTTTCTGCCCTACGCTGAAAAATGCTATCATGTTCCGTTCAAAACAAGGGTGAAAGTCATCGAGGAATATGCTCAGGCGCTGAGGGAGATTTGGAGCAAGGGAAGAGCCTCCTTCAAAGGAAGATACATCGACTTTGAGGACGCAGTAATCTTTCCAAAACCGGTTCAGAAGCCTCTGCCCATCTACATGGCTGCAAGATCGAAAGCTGCGTTAGACAGGGTCGCTAGGCTGGGAGACGGATGGTCGTGCAACGCTGAAACCCCTTCATGGATGAAGGAGCACTACTCGATTCTGAAGGAGAAGGTTCGAGGCTACGGTAAGAAGGAGAATATGCCTGTCATGCACGGCGTCAGAGCATGGGTTGCAAACACGCATCAAGAAGCCATCGATCATTGCAAAGAGTTCATCGAGATATATCCAAAGTCCCATGCACCAACCTACGGTAGACCAGCTGCCTCCGTCCTCGACAACGCGTTGATCGGCACTCCCAGCGACGCCATCAAGAAGATTCAGGAATACATGGATGCAGGAGTAACCGCCTTCCTACTGGTCTTCGTCTACGGATACGGCAAATCAACCTACAAGGACATTCCTAGCAATATGAAGGTCTTCCGAGACAAAGTCATCTCCTCATTCAAATAGAAAAACCGCAAACCAAAGTCGACCCACGCATATCTTCAAATAACATTCATCGCCGCATCAGAACTCTATGGATGTTCTGTTCCTCTCATCAGAGGAGATCCAGTGCCTCATAGGATTAGACGAAGGTATCGAACTGGCTGACGAAAGCTTCCGACTGCACTACCAAGGAAAAGTCCTGCTCGCCCAGAGGGTTCGCCAATACGCTCCGAAGCGTCACGGCTCAGTCATGCTTCAAGGCGCATTCGTTGATGATGCGGAGGATATACTGGTTGCGAAGATCAGCGGAGGGTTCCCTGAGAACCCAGCGAAATTCAATGTCCCCAGTGTCTCAGGCTTAGTCATCTATTTTGAGCCCGGGACGGGCTTACCAATGGGGATCTTTGACTCAACTTACATAAGCGCGGTGCGAACCTCGGGCAACGGCGCCCTCGGAGTGAAGCATCTCTCACGAGAGGACTCACGGATAATAGGTGTCATAGGCTCGGGAGTACAGGCTCGGGCAGGTCTAGCAGCCACCCTCAAAGTAAGACTGAGAATAGAGAAGGCATATGTCTATAGTCCGAACAAGCAGCACAGAGAAGCCTTCGCCGAAACAATGACTTCAACCTTGGGAATCGAAGTAGCGGCAGCAAACAGCTCTCAAGAAGCGGTCAAAGAAGCAGACATAGTGTATCTCGCCACATACGCTAAGGAACCTGTGATCCAATGCGGATGGCTTAAGCCGGGCACCCATGTATCGTCAGTAGGCTACCAAGACGAGATCGACCTAGACTTCTTCAACCGGGCCAAAGTCGTGGTTTCGGACATCAAGTCCATGGTGGAAACAGGCAGGATGGCCGACGCTCTAAAGCAAGGACTGATCTCCGAGCGCTCCATCTACGCGTCAATGGGTGAGCTCGTCGCAGGCGTGAAGAAGGGAAGAACCTCCCGTGAGGAGATCACCCTGTACATAGCCACTGGGATGGCGGTGCAAGATGCTGTTGCATCACGAGTAGTCTATGAGCGCGCCATACAAAGAAGCATCGGCCGAAAGTTCTCTTACACACCCTACGGTGCTTTCTAGCATTAGCCTACTACTGTCATCTCTGTCTTAAGAGACTTGGAAAGAACCTCGCATCCAGTGGAAGTGACGGCTATATGCTCCTCAGCCAAGATCATTCCCACAGAATCTACAATACGGGGCTCCGGAGTCACAGATATTCCCTCCTTAAAGATGGTCTGGTCTATCTGGTTGAGGGAGGGCGGCTCACTAGCCTCCAATCCGATCCCGTGTCCGATTCGCTTCACAGGATCCATCTGAGGTTTACCTGCTGCTTTTAGTTCCTCGTTGTAGATGCGGTGAGTCTGGGACACAGGCATCCCCGGCCTTATCTCGTCAATGATCTTTCTGCAAACATTCCAAATGAACTCATAGTCTTTTGCTACATCGGACGGAGGTTCTCCGAGGAAGACTTGTCTAGTGGCATCCATTTTGTAGCCATGATAGTAAGAGCCTCCATCGACCTGAAGCATGTCTCCCTTCTGCAATCGGCCTCCGGGGCCTCTTGCGCCCTTCACCGTCTGAGAACCGGGGTTCTCAACATCAGCTCCATACTCAATGTAGAGCTTCATCAAACTCGCGTTTACTTCTCTTACCGTCGTCCCGCTCTTCAACGTTTGAAAGAAACCAGTCCAAGCCTTGCCTCCGATTTCGCAGGCCTTCCTCAGATTGTCTATCTCCCAAGGAGACTTGATCATTCGGCACCTCCAGACTAGGATGCTAGCATCCACAAACCTTGTCCCGGACAGATCGCTTCTTAGCTTCAGGAAGTCGTTGAAAGGGATGTTGAGTCTTGTATGCTCGCCTAGCTCTGTGCCTATCATTCCTCTTGTTAATCCGAGGTCTCTCAGGGCTTTGCTGATGCCCCAGTCCTTTACAGCGTCAACATTGAAGGGAACATCGACGTAGTATCGCCTGTCGCTGACCCAGGACGGGTATGGAGTGCCATAGATGCGAGTATTCTCTTGATCCAAGCTGTACTCTATCAGCACAGGGTCTTTGTCAAGGGGGAGGATCATGATCCAGGGCCGCATCTTGTTTAACGTAACTCTGTGGCCGCTGAAATAATAGAAGTTGAAGGGATCAGTAATCAGCAAGGCATTTAGCTTCATCTTCGCCATTGCTTCGCGGGCTCTTTTCACCCGCCACTCAAATTCTCCTATGGGAACTACGCCGATTTCACTTTGATCACTCTTAAGATAAGCAGACAAGATTTTTCCAGACATAAATTTGTGTTGAGACTTAAATCCTTTCAAGAAAGGTGAACACTATCTACACTTGTAGAGAATCAAGCACCGTCTAAGAAGAAGGCTATCGCATCAATTAACATGACTGACAGACATAGAATCTTCTACAACTATGTGAGAGGACACATGGGAATTGAGGGAGAAAAAACACCCGCAGAGAAAGCGAGAATCAAACTGAGACTAGAGGGAAACAGATGACTGGATCTGATAAAGCAAGCTACAAACGGCTTAAATAATGTCGTAAGTATCTAGCCTTGAATGTCTGTTCCCAAGATTCCGATTAATGAGAAGGTTCTAATTTATCAAACTAATAGTGACATTATCGGTGGATATGTAATGGAGCGAACTTCTACCTCAGTAAGACTTAGGGACGCATTTAGAGTTATAGAGGAACCTGTGATGTTTAGCACAGAACCGTTCAGGGTAAAAGGAGAATCCCTTGGTGTCATCGAAATTCCTATTGTCAACATAACTCGGTGGAGAGAGTTGCCTGTCGGGCTTTAACACATCCAAGAATATGCACAACAGACGCAACACCGATAAGCGTCACGCGCAACCAACGCAAAAGAACCAGATTTCCAAATAGTTAAAAACGGCAGATAAAGTTCCTTGAGAAATATGTCTGACGATCTTCTGCTGATACCTGGGCCCACGATGGTAGCTGACAGGGTCAGGCAGACTATGGCTACACCCCAGCTGGGGCATAACAGCCCAAGGTTCGTCGAAGCCATGAAAGAAGCCCTGCAACTCACAAAGTTCGCCTTCCAAACTGAGTCAGCCCACCCGTATATCATAACTGGGTCAGGCAACCTAGGCATGGAGACCGTTGCAGTCAGCCTCATGGAGCATGGAGACAAAACTCTGGTCGTTGACACCGGAGCCTTCGGCAAAAGATTTGGCTTAATGCTGGATCTGCACTGCGCCAAGACTGACATGTTATCCTTTCCACTGGGGAGACACGCGGACCCCAAGCTGGTTGACGAGAAACTTTCACGGGGCGACTATAAGGCTCTATTTGTAACGCACGTAGATACCTCAACAACAGTTGTGAATTCGCTACATGAAATCGTAGGTGCAGCCAAGAAACACGGGGTTCTCAGTGTGGTGGACTCTGTTTGTGGCATAGCGGGATGCGAATTCGACTTCGACGGTCTCGGATGCGACATAGCTTTAACAGCGTCTCAGAAGGCTATCGCTGCGCCGCCTGGAACTACTCTGATAGTTTTAGATGGCAAGGCTCTGGAAGCCATGCAGAAAAGAAAAACAGAGATAGCTTCCTACTACATGAATCTAATCAAATGGAAGAAGGTCATGGACGACCCCTCAGAATACCTTGCCACTCCCGCTATCCCAAACATACTGGCTCTAAGAGAAGCCTTGACCATGGTGAAGGAGGAAGGATTGGAGAAGCGTTGGCGCAGGCACCGAATCATCGCAGAAGGTCTACGAGCGGGACTTGAAGCCCTCGACTTGGGTTTTGTCGCTGAAGAAGGTTGTCGGGCAAACACGGTGACAGGTTTCTACGCGCCTCAGGCAAAGGATGTGCAGCGCCGTCTGAGAGAAGACTTCCATGTCCAAGTAGCGTTGGGCATAGGGGAGATAAGGGAAAAGAGTCTGAGAATAGGCCACTTTGGTATCATCGGTGCACCAGAGATCTTGACCGTATTGTCAGCCCTTGAGAAGGCGCTTCAGACCATTGACGGCAAACAGAGACGGAGGGGAACAGCCGTAGAAGCAGCGCTCAGCCACCTAGACAGGTTACAAGAGGCCTGAATTAAGCCCCGTAGCTTACTCTAAGGTTGTACTTCTTACAGCAGCTCCGTTACAGTGTTCGCCTACCCGTTTTATGTCGCGTGGTTAAGCTGGGCCCCAGATGGGTTCAACATTCTTCTTGACCCATTCAGTGGGCTTCAAGATGAGCTCAGTGTTCAATATGCCGATCATCTGTTCACTGGGTATGTTGGGGAAGAGGATGCTTAGCGAGGATTTGGCGACGAAGCCTAGTCTGAGGGGCGTTCGGTAGGCTCTTGAGTATAGTTCTTGGCCATCAGGGCTGAGCATGTATTCCAGTAATAGTTTGGCTGCGTTGGGGTGGGGCGCGTTCTTGGAGATTAGTACCGCTGAGGGATTAAGGATCACTGGTGTAATTGGAATTAGATCTAATGGTGCTCCACGATCCTTGGATTGCAGAACATCGTGTACAAGGCCAGGGATTCCAATAGCTCCTTCTTCTGAAATGACTAGTCGCGCAATCTCACCGGTGCTCTTGAAGAGTCTAGGGTTAAGGGCTTTGAGGCTATTCATGTAGTTGTTCCATTTCGCGTCGTCGTTCCAGAACACTTTCAGCTCTCCTGCTGAACGAGTGCCTGGTCCTGCCCGCGACGGGTGATCCATCAAGACCTTGCCCGGATACTTTGCAGCCAGCCCAGGTATGTCCGCCCAAGTCTTGATTCCCTCCAAGTCGCTCTTCTTTACCACCTTCGTATTGTAGATGACCGTGATTACAGTTGCGCCATAGAATGAGACATGTCCACGGGGGTCGAGCAGAGGGAAGTTCTCCTTTGTGTACTGCTTGGAGACATAGGGTTGAGTAGCCCCCATCTCTACAGCTACATCCAGCGCACTTCCACTGTCGTCATAAATGTCCCATGTTGATTGACCAGCCTTCAACTCCGCGCTGATTTTCGATAGGAGTTCAGGGCTTCTGGCAGTCAAGAAGTTTACTTTGATGCCCGGAAACTTCTTCTGAAACTCCTGTGCTAAGAGCACCATGTCCTCTTGGTCTCTGATCGAGTAGATGGTTACCGCGCCCTCCTTGAGGGCTGCTGCCACTAGAGCCGTGTCGAAGGGGGTGATCTGTTGAAGAAGGGCTTCTCTTTGTGCCACGTCCTTTCTGGCTTGCTCTAAGGCTGTTTGGAGGCTGCCCTTAAGGTCTGATACATCCTTCTTTGCAGTTTCAAAGGTTTTCTCCGCTGAGGCTAGCTGGCTTCGCAGCTGGCTCATTTCTTGGCCGACTGTGAGCGCCGTGTAGCCCAATGATGCTGCGGATAATACGAGAGCGATTATTCCTACGGCTAGTGCTGTATTAGCCATGACTAGATGAAAGCTCTGGAATGGCTTATAAGGCTTCTCCAGAAGACTCTCAAATTATCCTTGTTTCTTGGCGATTATCCGTAGATAAGTCAGATATATTGTGGAATATGTATGTTGGTCGCAAATAATTATGAAGTGAGCCGAACCCACAAACCTCTACGAATACTGGGTGAACCGAAGCCAAGCTTTTCCTTATTTAGTGCAGGCTAATCCTACCACACGGAGATGCGCGACAGGATCAAGGTTGCAGCAGCCCAAGTCTCACCAGTCTACATGAACGGTGATGCCACTGTAGACAAGGCGTGCAAGACCATAGAGGAAGCAGGTAGAAACGGAGCTGAGCTCATAGTCTTCTCAGAAACCTTCATCCCAGGCTACCCGTATTGGAGAGGCATCCTCCCAATATCACGTTGGAGTGAGCTGATGGTCGAATACCAAAAGAATGCAGTGAAGATTCCCAGCTCTTACACTGATGTTCTAGGTGACGCAGCGAGAAGAGCTGGAGCATACTGTGTTATCGGTTGCACTGAGATGGATGACAGGATTGGAAGCGAGACCCTCTACAATACTCTGCTGTTCTTGGATTGTGAGGGCAGAGTTATGGGTAGACATCGGAAACTTATGCCGACTCACGCAGAACGGATGATTTGGGGCATGGGTGGCGCCGAAGATCTCAGGGTGTTTGAGTCGGATCTTGGTCGCTTGGGAGGACTGGTCTGTTATGAGCATCACATGACTCTGTTGAAGGCAGCCATGGCTGCAAAAGGCGAGGAGATTCACTGCGCAGTATGGCCAGGATGGTGGATCATGGATAAGCATCCTGGGGCGAAGAAGAGGTTCAAGACTGGTCCCGATCCTGAGAAGGTTTGCGACATTGCTCCTGCAGTCAGACAGTACGCCTTTGAAAACCAGGTTTTCGTTGTGAGCGTAGGCGGCTATCTTCCCGACGATTCTCTTCCCGAGGACTCCAGAGGGTTTAATGTGGCTGCAGGGGGGAGCATGATCGTGAATCCTGCGGGTCTGCTTCTCTCAGGTCCTGTTCTTGACGAGGAGAGGATTCTTTACGCTACTCTGGATGCTGATGACAGGAGAGCCACCAAGGCGTATTTCGACGCGTTGGGCCACTACTCTAGGTGGGACGTGGTTAGGCTGGAACTACGGGAAGAGGAGCGTTCCCCGTTAGCTAAGCCTAGGCCCATGATCGACGCATCGAAGCTCAGAAAGGCTGCTCAGAAACATGGCATTGAGCTGGAGAAGGTTGAATCCTTGGTGGAAGAGCTCTGGGGCCCCTAATTCCAAGGCACTCGTTTTGACTCTCAGGGCAATGCTTATCATACTAGAGTAAGCTCTAAAGCTTCCTTGCTACGCAAGCCACGCTACAAAGGAACCTTGTTGACCAGCAGGCAGTGGGAGGTTCTTAAGCTCAGATCTGCAGGATTCACGCAACACGAAACCGCTATCAGATTGCACACCTCACGCGAGAACATTAGCATTATAGAAAGCAGGGCGTACAAGAAGATAAGGGCCGCCAAGGCGACTCTTGCAGCCTTGAATAACCTGGCGCTGAAAAACGAGGTGCTTCTTCCCACCGGCACCGACCTTTTCGAAGCTGTTCGTATGATAATGACTAGAGCGGACATCGTTGGAACAAAGCTAAGGCTTACTGCTGATGACATCCTATCCACCTTCAGATCCAAATGCAGGGGAAGAATAAGAGGACACCATATCACAGCCGTAGTAAAGGTGCTGGTTGAGGAAGACGGTTCGATTGTAATTAGGTAAGAGAAGCTTCTGCAAGCGAAATATCCACGGAAACCCATGACTCAGCTTTGCTAGTCATTAGGTGAATTGAAGGGTTTGCTGATAAATATGAGCGTAAGGTTAGGGAATGTTCTAATTGGGTCTCAGCATATCCTCGGCGCGAATAATCGGCGTTCAGACTGCTCACAGATTAGATCTGCGACAGTTTGAGCTTCCCTGTCCTAGTTAGCCTGTAGAGGATGGCGCCTGCCACCAACCCTATAAGATAGCCATATGGGAGACCAATTATTATTGCCCCCACCAGGATAGCAATATAAAATTCACCCGTTTGCTGTTGCACATCCCGTACCAACTGAAGCAAAGCAAAACCCTCAAAGAAGAGTAGCACCCCCAAAATCGGAAATGGGAAGAGTCTGGTCACCTCCTCAACAACCGAGGCAAATGCCAATCCTAGTATCAAGTATATGCAACCATATATGATGACACTGCCTCCCGTTCTGGCACCGAAGCGGTAGTGTCCAGCCATACCCCCAGCTCCGTGACAGACGGGTATGCCACTGAAAAACGGAGATACGATGTTCATTATTCCATAGGTTACCCCGATCTTCTTCACGTTTACATCGTTTCTCTCTGGGAAGAAGTCGCGAACAAGGAGTGAAGTGGCGATTACCGAATTAGCCAATGACAAAGGTAGCTGGGGCAGTGCAAGTTGAAGACCTCCCTTCAGCATGCCTTCAAGACTCGGAACGTTAAACAAAGGGAGGGATAAGCCCACACCTGAGACAATACTACCGACATCCAGCCCTTTGAAAAACGCGAAGACAACACCGATCAGTAGGAGGATTATAGCCGCTGGAATCCGCCTGTTGCCGTATAGCGACAACACTCTTCGGAATTGATGAGTACAACCGAGAAAGGATACCACTTAGAGAGAGAACTAGCATGATGATTCCGATTAGTAGGCCGGCTCCATACAATAGGCTCTTGTCCAATCCTGTTGTTATCATGATAGCAGCCATGGCTTTCAGGGGTTGAACTGGCATCGGGAGTTTGTACCTTAATCCTGTCAAGACGTGGAAGAGCCCAAACATTATCATTGTGCTTGCGATGTCGAGATGGTTAATGGCCACCATGGCTAATATCAGTGGCAGATCCGTACCCATGTCTCCAAAGGCACCTGCTACCTCATTGCGGTCGAAGCCTATTCGACCCTTGGTGGATAGTGATGAAGCTTTAAGATCGCTTTTCACGCTAACCGTTCAACCTCTGTAGACCCGGAGTTCTGCCCGACGGTCGAGATGGTAGAGGTAATCCTGATTGCTACGGGTTAGAGTAGGAAGAGTTGTAAAGCTAATGACTGCCAAAACAAGGATGGCTAGACTGGCGTTGTTGCCCATTATGCTTTTTTTTGTTCTAGGCTTCTTAAGTCTTGGTAAGCTATTTCGTTTACCTATGATTCTCGGTTTGGATATTTGGATAATTGTTTCAGACTGTTTCAAGGACTGTTTCACATCTGTTTCACCAAACTGCCAAGTTCTGTTTCAAACTATACTGATGGCTAGGAGGTGACAACAGGAATATGACAGTAAAGCAACCTATCGTGATAGTGGCAGTGGTCTCAGCCGTAGTCACAGTCTCATTGCTAGCGGCATACGCCTATGCTACTCCAGCATTCGGCATGGTGGGTCCAGCCGGAGGAATGATGCAAGGCAACTGGAACAGTCAGGGACGGGGCGGCATGAGCATGATGAGCGGGATGATGGGGCAAGGTCAATCATCGGGCTACAACCAAGGCGAGATGATGGGAGGTATGATGGGACAGGGCAGCCACATGGGTATGGGCAGCAACGGAGCGGGATGCCCCTACGCTAATGGAAACCAAGGTAACGCCACAACCTATGTCGTCGGCATAGTGAATTACAGCTTCCAACCTCAAACCCTCCGAGTGCCAGTAGGAGCAAAGGTAACATGGATCAATATGGATGGAGTATCTCACAGCGTGGAATCTGGAACACACGATGCCCCAACAGGGATCTTCGAATCACCTCTTCTAAGCCACATGCAGAGCTTCAGCTACACCTTCACCAGCCCAGGAACCTACGTCTACCACTGCGATCCTCACCCGAACATGACTGGAACGATAATAGTCGAATAAGCGAGGCCCTATGAGGAAGCCTCGCCTTCCACCTTTTTATCAGAATTCTCTTTTGACATCAACCAGTTTGACAGGGCAACCTCATTCGAGTTGCCGAAGGGTCTTACAGTAACGATGCCTCTCTCCGCGAACCTTGCGACTATTCGATGCGTCTTAAGCCTGCTCAGACCTGCTTCCTTTGAAATATGCTTCTGCAAGTATTTGCCTTCATGAGATGTCAAGACGGTCAACACTTTCTCTTCATCAGGCTTCATAGTTTTTGCCAGCATCGAGATCTTCTCATTCTTTGGAATCTGAGTAGCCATAGGCACATTTACCGCAGGAGAAATCATCTTCGAGACCTTGATCTCCGGTACCATTAGGAAGTAGATGAAGCCAAGTGCACCTAGAATCAGAGTGACGATGAACACCGGCGGAAGGATCAAGAAGTATGGGGGTACCTGTGATCCAGCTTCCTGAGTACCAGGACTCAATCCTCCCATCATTCTACCCATTATGCCAGCCATTGAAGACATTGTGGGTTGGGTCTGGAAGCTGACCATGAGCAAATAGAATGATGCAGTGAATCCTATGATGGATACTGCGAGTATGAGGGAGAAAATCATCGTTCTACGCATGATCTATTCAGATGCGCAATTACCAAGCATTAAAGCTTGACGTCGGTCACGTATCTTCTGCACCATGTTCCTGCTGAGCCCTCGAAGTTTGTGATCTGTTCCAGTTTGACTTTCCTGCCCATTCTGGTGCTCAACAAGCCTTCGAAGAAGCCTTCGTGGAAGGCGCAGTTGAACATTCCTCCTGTGCCTGGTAGCTGGCCGCAGACTGCGCAGTCAGATATTATAAGTGTCAAGGGATCCCATTTCTCAGTGTCGAGCCTGCCGATCTCGGATGCTTCCCAGTGTCTAGATAATTTTAGGATGAGTTCCCTCAAGTCTGAGGCTGCGAATTTCTTTGCTGTTTCCTCTCCTAGGACTTGACCCATTCGGTAGAGAGCGTCTTTTGCCTCCATGCCTAAAAGCTTCTGGACGCTCGTTATGGATCTGGAGAAGTAGTCTGCTAGGGCGGCGAAGTCTTTCAGGAATACTTCTTCCCGCTGAGGTTCTGTTTGGACGGTAGACATTTTCTCGAGGTGTATATGGGTGGGAGTGGAAGATAAGGTTAACGCTGTTTAACGGTGAATTCAGTAAATTAACTCTGTTAAGCATATAGGCAATAAGATTGGGTGATTAGTCGTTCAAGCAGTCGGCTACCATTTCGGCAATGTCCCTGACCTTCGTTTCTTCGGAGCCCTTGCCCTTGAACGCGTCTTCGAACATGGATAAGCAGAAGGGGCATGCAACTGCCAGAACCTCTGCCCCAGTCGCCTCCGCGTGACCCGCCCTGATCTCGCTGATCTTCACCTTCTCAGGCACAGTGTACCATGGGTTGGCTCCTCCTGCTCCGCAGCAGAAGGCGTTCTCCCTCCTCTGTTCCATCTCAACCAATCCTTTTCTATTCATAGCTCTAAGAACTTCTCTTGGAGGATCGTAGATCTTGTTGATCCTACCAAGATTACACGGATCGTGAAAAACCACTTTCTTACCATCCCCTTCTTTCAATCTGATTCTACCTTCAGCTATCAGTTTGAAGAGAAACTCAGAGTGATGCGTGACCTCGCATTCTCCTCCGAACTCCGGATACTCATTCTTGAAGGTGTTGAAGCAATGAGCACAGTGAGTGACAATCTTCTTCACACCGTAGCGCTTGAAGGTCTCTATGTTCTCCATGGCTAGCTGTTGGAAGCGGCCCTCCTCCCCCAAGCGCCTCACCGGTTCACCGGAACACTTCTCCTCTCTGCCTAGGACGGCGAAGGATACTCCTGCCTTCCCCATGATCTTCACCATGGATCTAACTATTCCCTTACATCTGGCGTCATAGGAGGATTGACACCCTATCCAGTAAAGATACTCTGCGTCAGGCTTCTGGCTTATTGTCGGCACTCCTTCTTCCTCCAGCCAGCCTGCTCTCTCGGAGATAGGTAATCCGAAGGGGTTGAAGCCTGAATCTATCCCTGCTAGAAACGCCCTCTTCCTTTCATCGATCTTGTTCTCAGCCACCAGAGCCCTCCTAGCGTCGATTATCAGGTCAAGCTGGTTGACGGCCACCGGGCATACTTGGACGCAAGCGTTACAAGTGGTGCAGGACCACGCCTCGCTCTCTCTTATGGTGCCCTCCAGCAGATTACTGGCCTGCCCTTTGGAGAAGTCTTCGTGCAGTTTCCTAGCTATGTCTTGAACCACCAGTCTAGGGGACAAATCTCTGCCAGCTGCATTAGCCGGGCAGACCTCTTC
>JACPCU010000007.1 GCA_016184315.1 Nitrososphaerota archaeon | reverse complement strand
CCCAAACAGATATCGAGAGGTGGATAAAGAAATGTCCATGCAAAAATGCAAAATGCTTTGGATTGCCCTTGATTTTGGTCACCAATCGAACCGATATTGCTTCGATGATATGCAACCCCCTATTAAAATCAATCAAGAGTCACTATGGAATCATATCTTGATCGCGTAATTCCTAGCGATTGTTTACCTTGCTTCAGTGGTGTAAAATATGTGCTCATTATGAGACGACAGCTTAACAGAGCCAGAAGAGATTACAGATAAATAGACCGGGCGGGATGACCAAGATATGGAGTGCCATAATTAGGATGGTGCTCCGGGCGGGATTTGAACCCGCGATCTCCGGCTCGAAAGGCCGGAATGCTTGACCGGGCTACACCACCGGAGCACGGCGCGCAATCAAACCCAAGCTGTTTTTAAGGTATGCTTAACCACCAGCAAACGAAACCGAATCAACCTCACACCCATCAGAGCCCACTTATCAGCCCAAGCGGACACGCCTTCCAAGAGAAGAACCCCACACATATTCTTCAAACACAACCCAGCATCTCAAACAAAGAGTCAACCCAATCATCAACCAAACAAACTCCAAACTCACCTAGACCAGCAAGAACAGTTATGCCCCGACACACCCCCCAAAGTCGATTTCAAACACCAGCAAACCCACCCCACAACAACCCGAAAACCCACTCAAACACAACCAAACAACAAGAAAACACCCCCAACCCTACATAAACCCCCCCTAGGTCTACTGTCACACAGAGGCACCACCCGAAAAACAACGAAAAATCCCCCGTCCTCCAACAGCACAAAGACACTCCCCAAACAAAACAGTCAAAACCTAAATACCGCAGCAGAAGCGATTTCTCCTTCAGGTGGGCCCGTAACTCAGCCTGGTAGAGTGACCGGCTCATACAGGGAGACAACAGATACCAAAGGTCCCTCCCTTGAGACACCGGTCGGCCATGGGATCGAAGCCCATCGGGCCCACCTCCGTTATCCTTTTAGGATGACCATCGAGAGGGCAACTACTCAGGAAGAGGAAAGCAAGCAAATGGGAGCAGTCTACAGAAAATTCTTCGGCGCGGCAACAGGCCGACCCACCAACTTCAGCTGGATACAGCACGGCAGACTGGCAGCATGCGGAAAACCCATGTCCAGAAAAGAAGCAGAGTGGCTGAAACAACAATCCATAGACACCATCCTGAGTCTAACCGAACAGCCTCTTTCAAAAGAAACGATCAACGGCCTCGGATTCAACTACCACCATGTCCAGATCTACAACCATGAGCCACCAACCCTGAAAAAAATAGAGGAAGCCGTCGCTCTTATCGAAGAAGACTTGGCTGCCGGCAGAAGGGTCGCCGTTCACTGCGCAGCAGGCATAGGCAGAACAGGGACAATCCTGGCTGCGTACCTGATGAAAGCTCAGAAACTATCTTCCCAGCAGGCAGTCAAGAAGATCAGGGAACTTAGACCCGGCTCCATCGAAAACCAGCAAGTAGGAGCCCTAGACGACTACGAGATCCTCTTGGACAATCAAGATACAAGCAGAAGAAAAACATGAAGGCTGGTAATGGAACTGCCTTGCCCGAAAACCCATTCCTACTCATCCTAACAGTTCTACTCCCCTTCATAGCACTCGCATGGACTCTGGTGGCAGTCAGACTGATACGGCTACGCCGTAGCAGCCCCAAGATTCCCGTCGCGGAGGACAGACTAGACGCGTCAAGCCCACTGGTCTCAGTAGTGATCCCTGCTCGGAACGAAGAGAAAAACCTCGCCCGCACCCTTGAATCCGTCACAGCTCAAGACTACCCGAACATTGAGGTCATAGTTGTAGACGACGCTTCAACAGACTCAACCCTCAGCATCGCTCGATCATACGCATCCAGAGACAAGAGGATCAGAGTCTTAGAGGTGGACACGCATCCTGAAGGCTGGATAGGCAAGACATGGGCGTGTCAACAAGGAGCAAAGGAAGCAAGAGGAGAATGGCTCCTCTTCACAGACGCGGACACCAACCATGCTAAACATACGCTTTCATCCAGCTACCTATACGCCAAGAGCCTAGGAGCAGACATATTTTCACTTATTCCTGCAATAGAGTTGAAAGGTGTAGTGGCCAAATCGGCTGCGCCTATTCTAGGCTCAGTCATAATCCTCCTGTATCCTGTGAGGGACGTAAATAACCCCCGCAGCAGCCAAGCGTACACCTTCGGCGCCTATGTTCTAGTGAAGAAAGAACCCTATTTCAGGATAGGTGGTCACGAGTCTGTGAAGGACGAGATAGTGGAGGACAGGGCGCTAGGACAGAAAGCTAAGCAGATGGGGCTGAACCTTAAAGTAGCGAGAGGCGAACACCTAGTCTCCTCAAAGTGGGGAGAGGGAGCCCCCAATGTTTGGCACGGTTTTGAGAGAGTCTTTTCATCTTCAATAACTGGGCATCCTCTCTATGGCATTGGCTTCGCTGCCCTTGCCTTCTGCATGTGGCTTCTGCCTTTCATCTCGTTGCTAACGTCACTCTACGCAGCAGTTTCAGGAGCCTACCCTCAAGAGCCAAGCCTATACGCAGCAATGGCTCTAAGCCTATACGCGTCTTCAGCCTTCCTGACTGTTCAAGCAGTTATCACCAGAGGAGGATACTGGGGAGGAGCGAGTAGAATCCTCTTGGCTCCTATGGGGGCAGCAATCTTCATAGGTGCATTGCTGACAACGGTGTATAAGACTTGGCGTGGAAAACCTCTTACGTGGAGAGGCCGAAAATACACGCAGAGATCTGCTAAGTGAAACAATGTCCTCCATCAATATGCAGATAGGTTTAAACACAAACCAGACCCCTAATCAATAATGGGCATAGACTAGGATGGGCGACCAAGAATATGTCCCTATGCGGGTCACCGACGTAGGCTACACCGACAGAGTAGGTCTACAAGGCCTCGTTGTCCTTACATCTGACGACGGGAAACGCTTCCCCATCACAGCCTTCTCCGGTGAAATCGCAGACCACATACAACGCTTCATAAAAGGCGACCGGACATCCATCCCCACCATCTACAAACTTGTGGAAGAATTAGCCGAATCCCAATCCCTATACCTCGAATCAGTGCAAATCTACCCCAAGTCAAGCGTCCTCAGAGCCAACCTTGTCTTCCGGGGAAAAGGAGCATCACTTGAACTAAAAAACTACAGAGCCTCAGACTCCATCGCCTTGGCAACATACTATGATGCACCCATAACTCTACGGAAAGACCTGCTGGAACGAACGGAAACCATCTGACCCCGACATGGGCATACTAGATTTCATCATCTTCACCATCTTCATCTCAGCCTCAGGAGCCCTCTCCCCCGGCCCCCTGTTCTTCGGTGCTGTTCTCAACGGTGCCAAAGCCGGTGCAAAAGGAGGCCTAATGATCAGCATGGGGCACATGATAATTGAACTCCCCTTGGTGCTGATACTCGCAGCAGGGCTAACCAGCCTAACTACGCTGCCAATTGTGAAGCTGGTAACCGGCCTAGCTGGTGGAGCGTCACTGATAATCTTCGGAGCTCTTCAAACCTATGGGGTAATAAAGATCAGAAGTAGAGAAGTCGATCATAAGGATGCGGTAATATCCTCCAGAAAGCTCGTTGCCATAGGCATGATCCTCACAGGTTTGAACCCCTTTTTCATGATCTGGTGGCTCACCGTCGGCATCAAGCTGGTAGTCGATGCGGTAGCGTTCGCAGCCCTAGCTGGAATATTCCTGATGTATTCTGCTCATGTCTGGATGGATTATGCGTTTCTAGGATTCGTGGCCCACGCTTCAAAGAAAGGCGCAAACCTAGTTGGAAGCACAGGTTACAGGCTGTTTACAGCGGTGTTAGGAGTAGTATTCGTGGCCTACGGCGCCTATTTCATATCCTCAGCGCTATGACTGCTCCTGGTTTGCGCAGAACTTCACAAAGTTTCTGAGCACCAAGTCTGACTCAGTCATCTCCGGGTGGAATTGGACTCCGAACTGAGGCTTGCTTTCATGCTTCAAAGCTTGATTTGAACACCAATCCGAGCTCGCATAGTTCCTGATGCATGAGGGCAGAGAATCGATCATCATCCCGTGACTCTGATACACTTTCATGATTCTGACACCGTTGCACAGAGGATACTCATTGTGGAAGCGTATGTCCACAGGCCCATGCTCCCACGTATCCATCGTCTTGACCTTGGCGCCGTACGCAAAGGCAAACACTTCTGCGCCGAAACAAATTCCTAGCACAGGAACACTGGCCTCAGCAAATATGCGGCGGTAGTTGTTCAGGATCAGTCTTCTCTCGGCCACTGAAGCAGGTTTGGACTTTCTGCCTGAAATAACGATCCCGTCATAGGTGTTGAAGCCTGAGCCGTCAAGAGGACTAGTGACAGTGACCTCAGCGGAAGATTCTCTAAGCCCCTTCACCAACATATCTAAGTATCGTGAGTTATTGTCGAAGACGAGCAGCCTCTGCTTCAATGCTACAAGACCCTCTTCCATGCTTCTTGTTAAAAGCGTAACGGCTGCGCCGAGCAAAGTATTTACCCGTCTTTCAGACTAATCATCTTCTGTGAGCGCAAGATTCGCCCGCTTTGGCAGTGAAAGAATCGCAATAGGAACTCCCGAAGGGGGTTTATGCGTTTCAAGCTTCCTGATTGTGAAGAAAAGCGACTCCATACTGCTCGGGAAAGCCCTGCTTCCAGATATGGCCAAGGACAGGTGGGTCATACCCGCGTCGCAGCTAAAATACGGAGAGCATCCTGACGACGCCGCCAAGAGGATACTGAGAGAGCAGCTGAAAGCTGAATCTGAGAAGATTTCCTACCTAGGAATATGGAGCTTCACCGCATCCCACTGGGACATCTGCTTCATCTATGACGTATCACTGAAGACTGAACCGAAACCCAGTGAAGAAGGCGAAGCCAAAAGATTCCCCGAAGACTACTTCAAGTCCAGCCAGCTGTTATCTGAATTCCACTACTTCAAACCCGAAGAAATCAGACGCGAACAAATGGGCAGAGGCCATGACTACGTACTAGAAGCCCTAGGGATCCTCAGGAACACAAAATAGAAGAGACTGAAGACCTCTTCGAACTTCGGGGCGCGCTCGCATTACCCGCGTTGCATAACCCCCCTAAACCAGCCCTGCATGAGAGCACAGGCTCTGACAGGCCTAGATGATTCAACCAGACCGACTACAACGATTCTCTGCTAGTCTGGCCTCTTGACCTTGCCGACAAGGTCTCTGACAGCGTTCATCAAAATAAACGAGTCCGCGCCCAGAGGCACTATCTGGAACCCTTTGGATATCCATCTGTTGGCAGCATCAATGTTTGCAGGCTGGACGCCCCCGGGTAGCTTGACTCTTCTTCCTGCTTCAAGCACCTTCTCAATGGCTTCCAGCACTAGAGGCGCTTCAGGTTGTCCCAATAGACCCATAGAGGCAGAGAGATCCGAGGGACCCACAAAATAGGCATCCACGCCCTCCACAGACAGGATGCTTTCCACATTCCTCACGGCCTCCACAGTCTCTATCTGCACTATAGCCATGACCTCTCTGTCTGCTGTGGCCAAGTACTCCTTGTAGTCCAAGCCGTATCTTGACGCTCTCCTAGGTGCTACTCCACGGATCCCTTTTGGAGGATAACGGCATGCTTTCACGGCTTTCTCTGCTTCCTCCCGGTTGTTCACCCAAGGAATCAATAGGCAGTGGGCGCCTATGTCCAAGGCTCGTTTGATCAGCACATGGTCGTTCCAAGCAACCCTGATGACAGATGTAACGTCAGGTCCCGCTGCAGCCATCATATGCGCAATAGATTCCAATCCCAAGGGGCTGTGTTCAGTGTCGTAGATCAGGAAGTCTAGACCTGCACTAGCCAGAATCTCAGATACATCTGGGCTGCCTATGCTCACCCATGCTCCGATAGCTACTTTGCCTTCTGCGAGCTTTGCTCTAAGCCTGTTCCTCAAAAAAGACCTGCCGTTGCTGGCAGTCGAAGTGCATTATTTTAGCTTGCTCTATGAGTGTCTGCGACCACGGGTCTTCATGTCAACATAAGTTCTGATTACGAATTCTTTCAGGTTCAGCGGATTATCAACATAGGTGACCAAGGCGTTTCCGTTCAGCCTAGCCATCCTCTCACATATCACTCTCAGACCTGGCCTAGGATCCAGCATGATTACGTTCAGCCTAATGTTCTCCAACCCCGCCTGTATTGCAGCTCTATAGGCGTTGGCTTCAGGCGACTGGTTACGGTTGTAGGATGCGGTAGGCTCGCTGTCCGTGATGAGGAAGACGTTTTTGTTGCCTTCCTCCTTCACAAGAATATCTCGCGATACGTCTATGGCTCTCCCGATGTCTGTGTTACCATGTGGCCTAAGCCTCAGAACTTCGCCTTTCGGTACAAGAGTGGCTTCATGGTTGTAGGCGACCACGTGGAGAACATCTTCTTTGAACTCTTCTTCCAATAGCTGTCTCAGAGCCAGAGCAGCCATCACACCTCCCTTGAACTTGTTGCCATACATGGAGTAGGAGATGTCTACGAGTATGATGTTCGAGGAACGGGCTCGGTGAAGTGGCAGCCTGACCTTAAGGTCGTCTTCGGTAAGCATCATTTCAGACGGATCTCTGAGGGCTGTTGAGAGCATGGTCTCCTGAACATCCAATAGGTCATAGGCATGTAGGAACCAGTCGTACTCCTTCAGGATGTTTGACGGATAGGTGCCGTGCCCCGACTCTTTGACTTCATGCAGCCCGAAGCCGAATTTCTCTAGGTTGATAAATGCTTCTTCAAGAACCCTCTTCGCGATCACCCTCTCGCTTTCGATGGTCATCTCAGCGTACCCGTTGTGCACCTCCGGGTGAAACCTGTGCTTCTGCATCTTGAATTCCAACAGACCTTCTTCGGAGAGGCCCTGCATGATCATCTTGGGGAAGTTGCGGAGCATCTGCTTGACGGGGATCTGAGATGGATCAATCTCTCCGTTCTTCACCTTCTCCATTATGCTCTGCCAAACCTGTTCCCTCGCCTTTTCTCGCTTAGCGTATTCTTCAATCCAATCTCTGTAAACCCAGTTGTCGCCCGCTTCGGAGAGAAGCTGCTGGAGGAACTCGTCCATGGAGTCGCTGTTGATCTGCTCTGCGGCCTGCTTCACCATCTCGTCAATGTCCATTCCTGACTTGTTCTCCTCGTTGCCGAGGCCCTCCGGGTTGAACATTCCGTAGGTGAGATCCTCGACGAAGTCTTTTCCAAAGACTTGGGAGAGTCCTCCTTCGCCTTCACCTTTTCCGCATGACTGGCACTCAGGCTTCACTGGCGGTCATCTCTCTTAGTATGTATCCTGGCCCCCTCTTCTCTGCGTATTTGGTGAGGCATAGGGAAACCGAGTGGAGCGCCATTTCAAGGGCTGAGAGAAACGTTTCTTTATCATCTATCTTGCCGTCGAACACCTCGCCCAAGACGCCTACGATCATGCTGCTCCCCTGTAGATTATCTGCGGTCTCCTTGCTTATAGGCAAATAGGCTTCGCCGTCAAACCTCTGAGCCTTACTCATAATCTCCTTGTAGAATGCTTCGAAGGTGGCGGGAGGCATTCTGTCGTAGTACTCTTTGCAGGTTACTCTAACCGCTTCGGTAAGGAGCTCCTGAATGATTTCCCGCTTGGTCTGCTTCACGCCGTACTCAATTTCAAGCCTTCCTCCGAGGGCTAGTTCGACCATTTCGAATTGCTCTCCGTAGTCTGCTATGAGTGGAACCTCTCTGCCGCTCCTTAATGCTCTGGACTTTACGTGGTCGAATAGCTTTATGGTGCCTCTGCAAGATGGATGAGACTGGACCTTCTTCGCAGTACTGCTTTCCGCCTCATCCCGTGCAAACCTTATGACTCTGGCAAGGATCTTGGCATGCCAAACCGGGAACTTAGGATCCTTCTTCAAAGCCTTGACGACATACATGTTTCTGAGACCGATTTCGACTTCTTCGCTAAGTGTTTCCGGGGGACCAATGTCGATGGCTTCCATACGGTCAAGCAGCGGTTCCTTAATGGGACTGGTTCCACGGTAGTTAGCAGGGTTGGTTGATGCCAACTCTAAGGTTGAGATCTTGAATGGGACTATGTCGCCTTCGGTAGTGGTTACCTGATGCTCTTCAAACAGCTCGTGCAGGAGTGTCTGGAGGGAAGTCGGCAGTGCGCCTAGCTCGTCGAAGTAGCCTACTCCTCGGTTGGCTTTGATTGCTCTTCCAGGTATGAAGACCTCAGGGTGATCTAGATCGTAGCCTTCCCTTATCTTCTGGATTGAGATTCCTCCAACTAGCTGCCTAGTGGTTAACATGGGGTCTCCCGGTATTCTTACCCAGACTGTGGGAACCCATGTTACTTCAATGGCTTCTTGGTTCAAAACCTTGTGTTTGCATGAGAAGCACGAGGGGTGGATAGGGTCATCATAGATTTTGCATCCTTTGACTGCAATCAGTTTCTCTGGGAGCAGCTTGGCTATGGATTTAGAGAAGGTCGTTTTGCCGTAGCCTTTCTCTCCTCTGAACAGGATGGGTGAGCCCGAGAATAATGCTGTTTTGACCAGTTCCTTCTCTTTGGTTTTACCTACTATGTCTGGGAACGGGTCTTGCCCCTTTTTCTCCATCTCAAGGATTCTGTTTCTTACGTAATCCACTGGGGTTCTAGAGTGGTATTGGGCGTAGGGCTCGGCCCAGATGTCTATTTGTTCCTCGCCTAGAATGAAGTGGGGTGCGTTGCTTGGGTTTACTTGCACATCCTCGTATAGGAGTGACTCTATGTCTCTCATGGTGGGGAGGGTGTGATTAGCGGCCACGGGTCTTTTGTCACCCTACGTGGCGAATTCTTCTCCTTTAAAACTTTGGCTCTGAGTCTGTGACAGGGTCTCCAGTAAGGGTAATGCGTGGCTTAGGTGGTTGTGATATAGGTAGGTGATTGTCGGTTCCGTCACCCAAAAATAAGTAATTTTGGCCATTGTATCAGTGACGGCCGACTAGCGTTTCCCGCAGCGTTTTGACTGACAATCCTTATCCATGTAGGGAACTGACACACACGGTATGAAAGAAGCATCTGCTGACACTCTTAGACGAATAGCGGAAATGGAAGGTGTTGCTTTGGCAGAGAAGGACGCTGAAGAAGTCGCATCAGAGCTGAACGCAGTTCTCCATGGACTGCGTGAATTTGAAAACGAAGACCTTCAGGATTTCGAACCTGCGACGAAGTTCGTCTGGGAGCCAGTGAAGAGAAAGTGAATGAGAAGCAGCTATATTCAACGACCATCAGCGAACTCTCAGTCCAAATAAGGCAAGGAGAAGTTACTTCGCTGGAAGTAACCGAACTTATCCTCGACAGAATAAGCAGAATCGATAGAAAACTGAACTCATACATCACTGTTACACACGAGGAAGCCCTTCGATCAGCTAAACAAGCAGACAGGACGATCCGCTCCGGAAAATACCTGGGCCCCTTACATGGTATTCCCATAGCGCTGAAAGACCTGTTTTCCACCCGTGGAATCAAGACTACATGCGGCTCCAAAATCCTCGCAGACCACGTGCCTAACCGCGATGCAACAGTAGTCTCAAAGCTGAAGAAGGCGGGTGCAGTGCTGCTGGGAAAACTGAACATGCATGAATTCGCATATGGCACCACCGGTGACAGCTCCTACTTCGGTTCCACTAGGAACCCTTGGGACACTTCTAGGATTACCGGCGGCTCCAGCGGCGGCTCGGGTGTTGCAGTAGCTGCAGGTCTATGCATGGCTGCTCTCGGCAGTGACAGTGGTGGATCCATAAGGATACCTGCAGCTTTGTGTGGTATTGTTGGGTTGAAGCCGACTTACGGGCGGGTTAGCAGGTATGGCGTTTCACCCTTATCGTGGTCTTTGGATCATGTGGGTCCAATGACGAAGAGTGTGCGGGACGCGGCTTTGATGCTTCAAGCTATTGCCGGGCCTGATGTCAATGACGCATCGTCTTCAGAGATTGCTGTGCCAGACTACGCAAAGAAACTTTCTCGCGGAATTAAGGGGATGAGGATTGGGTGTCCGAAAGAGCACTTCTTCGAAGCCTTGGATGATGAGGTAGAGACGCATGTTAGAGGAGCTGCCGATCAGTTCTCCGTTCTCGGCGCAGAGGTCTTTGAAGTTTCGGCGCCCAAGTTCAGGTTTTTGCGTGCAGCTGCTTCAACTATCCTCGCTAGTGAAGCCTCTTCCTACCATGAGCAGTACTTGCGGGCAAGAGCGGCCGATTATCAGGAAGATGTCCGTAAGCGGCTTCAGACGGGCAGATACATTCTTGCATCTCATTATTTGCGAGCACAGAGGTTAAGAAGCCTTCTAATTCAGGAAACCCTCGTAGCATTCAAAAGCTTTGACCTTCTTTTGGCGCCAACAGTACCTGTTACGGCTCCGAGGATTGGGGAATCGGTCATAGAGGCAGGTGGAAAGAAAGAAAGGGTTAGGGGTGCTATGGCCAGGTTCACGACTGCCTTCAACTACCTTGGGTTCCCAGCGATTTCTTTGCCGTGCGGCTACGCGTCAAGCGGTTTACCCATAGGTCTCCAACTGGTAGGAAGACCCTTCGATGAGGAAACAGTCCTAACAGCCGCCAACATGTACGAAGAAAATACAGCGTGGCACAAAAAAAGACCCGAGATCTAGGCGTCAATACTCATAACGCCGATTATTCGAGTGGAACCTGAGTGGAAAATGAGTAACTTCTACGACAACTGGCTCAGCCTATGGGATAAGAATGTAGAAGAAAGGAGAAAGGCGCGCAAGGTGATTTACCCTGAAGAGCTGCAGTGGATCAGGACTCGTCATCTAATATCCTAAGGACACCCCGCCCACTGATGTTCGTGACTGTCGGTTAGGCGCAGGGAATGTTGCATTCTCCGGGACTCACGTTCATGATTCATAGTTAAGGTTGGGATACGTAATATCTATCTTGAAGCCTCGACCTTTTCTTGGTTAGTTTGTCATAAGGCGATACGCACAGCTACGTATATATTCTGCCATCACATGCATAGTAGAAAAATGCTGTTAGATCTAAAATCTGACGGAACAATCAAGCTAGCTCCGAAGCGGAGTGCGTTAAGTGAATACAATTGCAGGCCGAGATAGATATCAACAAGCTATTCACTGAGAGTATTATAGAAGGGTTAAGGAACACTCTTGGCGAAAGCTGTATGCAGGCAGTCCTGCATCGCCTAAACCTAGCCAAACATGCGGACAAGCCTTCGGATTTCCACGCCAGCCTATATTCAATATTCAACCAAGGAGCAATCGTACTGGAGAAGATGATCGTCAAAGAGCTGTACCGAAGACTGAACATGGTATACGAAGAAAGAGATGACTTTAATCTCGAAGAAAGCGTCAATGTCGCCAAACGGATTGTAATGATGAAAATACTGGTGCCATAGCTAAATGGTCGATGGAAGCGAGATTCTAAGAAAGATGTTAGCTTCAGAGGTGAGAGGAGACCTGCTTGTCCTCTTCCACAAGAACCCTGGCCTTATCGACACTATTGATGGCGTGGCACGCAGAATAGGAAGAACAAGCAGTTTGATAGAAATAGACCTAAGAGACCTCGTGAACATTGGCATCCTGAAAACAAAGAGAATAGGTAAATCCGAAGCCATCTTTCTCGATCGCGCTAAAGATAAGGAAATCCAGGAAAGCCTAGCAAACTATCTCAAGAATTTCAGACATGGTGGGTAAGATGGCGCGTGTCAAAAGTGGGTTACTCGAGCTCGACGAGATGCTGGGCGGAGGCTTCATGGGAGGAGATTCGGTAATGATAGCGGGGAGCGCTGGTACAGGAAAAACAACCCTTGCCTTGCAGCATCTGGTTAACGGTGTCACAATGTTTGGGGATAATGGAATCTATGTGACCTTTGAGCAACTCCCCGACCAGATTTATCGCGACGCCAAGAACTTCGGCTGGAACCTCAGGAAAATGGAAGATGAGAATACGCTAAGGCTAGTCTGCACATCGCCACAACTCTTGCTCGAGTCCGATGGAGGAGAATCCTTGCTAGATGAGTACATAAGAGAAATCCATCCACGAAGGATAGTAATAGACTCGTTAAGCCATCTTGCAATGTACGTTGACGAAAAAGAGCTAAGAAAAGAAACCTATCGACTAGTCATGCACCTAAAGACTAGAGGTTTGAGTTCTCTCCTGCTGTGGGAATCACCGCAAATAGTTGGACAATCTTTCTCCGTCACAGAAGAAGGCTTAAGCTTCCTGGTAGATTGCATCATACTTCTGAAACTTGTAGAGATCGAGTCCTCTATGAAAAAAGCGTTAACAGTATTGAAGATGAGAGGAAGCGAACACGACAAGCGGCTAAGAGAATTCGAGATCACTCAGCAAGGGATCAAGGTTGCTTCACCCTTCTCAGATTACGATGGAATCATCACTGGTTCACCTAGGAAGAGGGTGACTATTGAAGAAGCGGTTGGCAGGTTCTCAGAAGCCTTCACCGCTAAAAGAAAGAAATCATGAGGTATGAATGAGAGTGTTAGACTCTTGCACCAACTCAAGTCTCGCTTATTGTGCTCTGAACTATGATATCACCAGCCTCCTTGAAGGTCAGGAGGGGAACTTCTAGTGAACGCCAAATATGTCGGTCTGATTCCCCTTCCCATTCTACTGGCTGGTCTGCTTGCCCTTACATTGGTTTTCTATCCCGAACAAAACCTTCCTCGGAGCTGGTTCTTTGAACTGCCATCTCCGTTCTCCTTCGCGCATTCGTTGTTCTTGTCGATCAGTGCGCTAATTGTTGCATATTTTTTCGCGCGTGGCTTCTTGTCAAGTGGTTCCTTTAACTTGGTTGCGCTAGGAAACGCCTCGCTTGTCTTGGGGCTCGGATTCTTACTATCTCAACTGCTTGGAAACGCTCCGTTTGGAGGCCCTAACCAACTAGTGGGGATTTCTAGCTTGGTGTTTCTCTTCTCAGGACTCTTCTTTGCCATATTTGCAACTCTAAGTCTATTTGGCAGAGTCATGCAATTTGGAAAACCTATTGTAACTCTCCTTGTCGACTACATGGGAAGCGTTGTGCTAGTCGCCGTGCTGATCTTAGCGGTGGAGACTCGGCTGGTACCAGATTTCTTCGTCCAAGGAGTAGGACCCACTCTAGTCAGACAGCAGGTACTGGGAGCATCGATCTTACTTTTCTCATACTCTTCCATAGTCATAATGAGAAACTTCGCGACGTCTCGCACAGCTATACTCTATTGGTTCTCCCTTGGTCTAGGATTGATTGCACTTGGCTTTCTGAGTGCCTTCCTCGGCAAAGTTCCAGGTGGACCGTTCTCTTGGTTAGGCAGGATTTCACTCGCTCTAGGTGGTATCTACCTCATCGTATCCATACTAGAAGCGCTCAAAGGAGTCAAGGCCACGGCGAACAAACTAGGGCACTTGGATTCGAAGTGACCGCGTCTTTCTCTGAGTGCGAACTCTTGCGCCATAGTGTAATTCCTTGCAACTCTCATTCTGAATATTTCTTCAGCATGGGTCGCAGGAATAATCGCTGAAGGGCAGGGCAAGTGGAAGATGATAATTGGGAAAGATGCAAGGAAGGTGAGCATCATTCTTTTCCTGCCCCCGAGCGGAAAACCCTATCAAATCTGCAGAAAATACAATATGCACAAGACTGTCTATCCAAAATAAGCCGACGCATCAAAGGGAGAATCATAACCCACCAACTTGACAGAACACTACGGGCAAATACCATCTCAACGCTTATATGAATCTGCAAAGACAATTGAACGATTTGGACACTATCCAGACTGAAAAAGACACCCAGCAGCCTGTTCAAGAAGATGTTTGGATACGTTCAACCTGCTACATGTGCCCCAACACCTGCGGCATAAGAGCACACAGAATCAACGGAGTAGTGGTCAGAATCGAAGGAGACCCGGATAATCCCCAAAGCTGGGGAAAGATCTGTGCAAAAGGCAATGCCGCCCTAATGAGCCTCTATAACCCACAGAGAGTCAAAAGGCCGCTCAAGAGAACCAACCCTGAGAAAGGAGTGGGAATAGACCCGAAATGGCAGGAGATAACTTGGGTAGACGCCCTGAAGACCGTATCTGACCATCTGAAAAAAGTCCGGGAAGAAGACCCCAAGAAGGTGGTCATATCAACCTTTGACAACCAGCTGGCATGGCTTGTGAAAGCCTGGACAGGAGCCTATGGTTCCCCCAACGTATGGTATGGCTCCGCAGGATTCTACTGCGGAAACGGGTACCATCCAGTCATGTTTCTCTCAACCTCATGTGTCTCGTCGGATCCGGATATCAAACACGCCAAATACCTCATTCTCATAGGAGCATCAAATGGCTCCGTTGTAAACTGGATGACCATGAGGAACACTATAGAGACCGCGGAGGCAAGAATGCGAGGCCTCAAGACGGTCGTAATAGATCCAGTGTACACCCATGCAGCCGCTAAAGCAGACGAATGGGTGCCCATCAAACCCGGCACCGACGCAGCCTTCTGCCTAGGTGCCATCAATGTCCTCATCAACGAGCTAGGCGTCTATGACGCCGAATTCATCAAGAAGTACACCACTGGTCCATACTTAGTTGGGCCAGACGGACGATACGTAAGAGACCCTGCGACAAAGAAACCCTTGATCTACGACGCAGTGGAAAAGAAGACCAAACCCTATGACGATTCCTCGATCAAAGACTACTTGCTCCTAGGAGAAATCGATGCCCACGGAGTAAAAGCCCGGCCATCCTTCCAAGTCCTGGGAGACCATGTGAAGAAATACACCGCCGAGTACGTGTCTCAGATAACCACGATCCCTCCTGAAACCATCAGAAGAATCGCCAAAGAATTCGGTGAAGCGGCCAACATAGGAGGAACAATAGAGATTGACGGCACCACGTACCCTTACAGACCAGCCCACCTCAAATACTACAAAGGCCCCTCACAACACAAACACGGCTTCCACCACTGCTGGGCCATACAACTCCTGAACGTAATCATAGGCGCCATCGACGTCCCAGGAGGCGTGCAAGGCAGTAATGCCAAAGGCCCCGGCTGGGCGCCGCGTGAAGGACCTGACGGAATAATCGTGCCGGGAGGCGAACTACGTATGAGACCCGCATATCCCGCCAGGAAAGCCAGGAGGCCCCTCAGCGCCGAGCTTATCGAACTATTCCCCATAGCAGCATACACCAGACCCATGATGTTGGTGAATCTTCTTGAACCCCGATTCGGTCTTCCCTACACTCCGGAGATACTGATAAACTGCCGGAACAACATCATGATGGCTACAGCCAACCCGAAGCAGGTCGAAGAAGCACTCAGGAAGATCAAGCTGATCGTGTGCTTCGCCAATGAGCTCAATGAAACAGCCGAAATGGCTGACATAGTGCTGCCTGACACTCATTTCTTGGAGCGCTTGGATGCGGTTGTAAACGGTCAGCTCAACCTTGAGCCCGGAGACGGATACTGGTACTGGCACATCAGGCAGCCGGTAGCGAAACCTGCTTATGAGGCGCGAAACTGGGCTGAAGTCCTCTTCGACCTCGCAGACAGATCAGGATTCCTAGAAGACCTATACGAAGTGCTCAACGTTCAGCTCAACCTGAAAGAAGCCAACAGGCTTCAAGTCGGCATCAAATACCCGTATGAAGACATCATAGATCGAATGCTGAGAAACAAATTCGGCGACGAACATGGCTTGGATTACTTCAAGAAAAACTTGTACTACATACAGCGAAAGAAGACCCCCGACGAAGCATATCCCAGACCCTTCGTAAAAGGAAGAATACCCCTCATCTACCTCGAATACCTGATCGACGTAGCCAAAGACGTCAAAAACGTGGTCGACGACATAGGCATACCGGACTGGGATGTATCTGACTACACCCCTCTACCCGAGTTCAAGCCTTGCCCAGCTAACGCGGAGAAGAAGCCCGACGAACTCCTGCTCGTAAACTGGAAGATACCTTACGCAGCCTTCAGCTACAGCTCAAACAACCCGTGGCTGGCAGAAATCATCGAGCGTGACCCCTACGCCTACTTCGTTAACCTCAACACCGAAACCGGGAGGAAGCTTGGACTCAAGGACGGAGACAGAGTCTGGGTTGAAGAAGTCACCCACGGGCTGAAAGTAAGTGGCGTAGTTAACCTCACTGAGACCATCCACCCCGAGGTCTGCGGCATAGCAGGATGCTTCGGAGCATGGTCGGGAGGCAAAAGCACAGCGAAGGGAAGAGGCATCCACTGGAATTCCCTTATACCCATTGACTTCAAGAGAATAGACATGGTCGGGGCAGCCCTAGACGTCTGTTCTCGAGTAAAAGTCTACAAAGTCTGACCAGAAAAGCCGCCAAGACAACAGCAGAATGGAGTAAACTAGGGAACTGCAACACAAACAGAACACAGGTTGCCAAATGCCCTACGGATAAATCACCAGTATGAGGACATTATGGCCGTCCTTCAGATCCGTGTCCAATCCACTCAACTCAAAAATATTCTTTCCGTCAACGAGAACCTTTGCGTCGCCGCGGATATCACCCTGAGGAGACATGACATTATCCAGAAAGATGTCGCCATGTTTCTCACCGAGCGTATAGATCAGTTTCCTGACAGTAGATCCCCTATGAACTTCGACCTCCTCGCCGGGGGAGCGTAGATAGCTCTTCGCCAACCCCAGATATTTTACTTTGATCCTAATGTTCTCCTTGGAGACCTGCTTACTCATGGGACTCAATAGCAGCAAACCGGCATTCGATATTTAAGACTTCAATCCTCGTCCTCTGCACATAACTAAGACCAGCGTGTTTCAGAAGCCTAGAGTTTCTTCTCTATCATTATGGATGGGAACAGTCTTTTCTGTAATAGGTTTTGTCCAGCGGATTAGAGGTTATTTGAACTGTTTGTACCAGTCGACGTAGTCTTCGACAGCTTTGGGCATGTCGTATTGGGGTTCGTAGCCTAGCTCTGTTCTGCTTCTAGTTAGGTCTGTGGGTTCATCGACTTTTGTGGCTGGGCTGCCAATGTGCATTTCTTCTACTCTTATGTTGGCGGAGGGAATCTTCTGTCTGATGATTGTCAATAGTTCTTCTGGCCGATAGATCCTACCCATGCCTACGTTGTAAACCCTGTTTCTTAACCCAGCCTTCTCTGCCGCAAGTATGGTGGATCGAGCCGCATCTTTAGAATAAACGAACTCTATGACTCTCGGGCTGATAGTAGCTTCTTCTCCTCTCATCGATTTTTCGATGAGCTGCTTGAACATGTTTGAAGGGCCTCCGCCGCCTCCTTTGCCGCCCCATGGGCCGAAGACTGCTTGGAACCTGACTGCAACGAAGTCCAGTCCATAGTTCTCCGCATAGTTTAGTCCCAGATTTTCACATGCCAGTTTCGTGGAAGCATAGATCGTGGTCGTCCTAGGGTAATTGTCTTCTGAGAGTTTGCCGCTCTCCAAGCCTCCTTTCCTGTAGGTGTAGAGCACTGAGGAGCTGGTGAAGACCACTTTGTCAAGGCTTAGTTTCCTCGCAGCCTCAAGAACATTGACGGTGCCCATGACGTTCAGTTTGATTGCGTCGTAGGGCTTTTCCTGGGCGCCTACGGTGAGCATTGGGTTAGCTGCGGTATGTATCACTTTTTTGATGCATCTGGTTCTTATTGTGTCTTCTAGGGCGTTGAGGTCAAGAACGTCTCCTCGCACTATGTCGATCTTTTCCAGGCTTACTATCTGGTTGATGACTTCAGGCTGGGGGGCGAGATCGTAGATGACTGGGCGTTCACCTTTCTCCACCGCGATCCTAGCTATTTGTGAACCTACAAGACCTGCACCAGTGATCAGGAGAGTCATAGGCAAACACCGGGATGATGAGCAATTAAGAATAGCGTCCTTGGCGATTGAAAGAATACTCGTTCTCGTAGCTGCTGCTCAACAGCGTTCGACGGTTACTCCCTCTATGCCAGCAAAATGGGTTCTTGTAACTTGGCGGGAGATAGGCTGATAGCTATACTTGTTTCCTAGTATAGACGGCTCTGCAAATCTCCATACGAGTTACAATAATAGTTAACAGGGAGAAGAATGATGGGTAGGTGACGCTAAGTTACAAGAACCCTTCTCATCTTCATTTATATAACCCCCCTAGACCAACCGAACACCGGAGCACACGCAACCCACTCATATCGCAGCACCAATAAGCACCCAGAAACAGATTCATCGCCACCACAAAATTTCCTCATCACTATGACAACACTGCACATAAACCGACAATTCATTGACAACAGCATCGAAGCCAATCAACACATTTCAATTCTTTTTGAAACCCTCTCAATTACGCGGCTGTGAAAGGAAACCCACACCGCACTCCTCAGACCACACTCTAATATTCCGAAGCTCAAACAAGAAGACAAATGAGTTTTCTCTTTGAAGAGGTCGCATAAGGATGCTTGTAATTAGAGGACAATATGTTAGGCTCTGTATCTGTCTGTAAGGAATGCAGGGACGACTCTCTCGGACTTGTCTACGGGAACTTCCAGGATCACGGGTTTGTCTGATTTGATGAATGCAGCCACAGCGTCCCTTGTATCACCGGCCTTGTCGATCTTCACGCCTATGGCTCCAAAGCTCCTGGCTAATGCAGGAATGTCCGGGTTCATGAAGTCCACACCTATGAATCTGCTTCCGAAGCCCCGTCGCTGATATTCCCTTATGGCACCGTAGCCACTGTCGTTGAAGACAACTGTCAAAAACGGTATTTTGTTCTCAACAGCGGTAGCTATTTCGTTGCACGTCATCATGAATCCACCGTCGCCGCATAACGCGATGACGGGCCGCTCAGGTTTCGCCAGCTTCGCCCCTATGGCCGCGGGGAGGCCGAATCCTACTGCCACGTTTCCTGAGGGTGAAATGTAGCTTCTAGGCTTATTGATCTTGAGCATCAAGCTGGAGTACCAGAAGGCGTATCCGGTTTCAGCTACAACAATGGCATCATTCGGGAGCGCCTCCGATATTTCCTGTATGATTCGCTGCGGTTTGAACGGAACATCGGTTGGCTTAGCCATTTCTTTGTAACGAGCGTCTCTTTTCTCCTTCAACACGTCTATGGAATTGAGCCATTCTCTTCGATCGGATGCAGCAAATCTCCTTGCTTCTATTTCGTCTTTAAGAAGGCTCAGAAACTCCTTCAAGTCGCCGTGAACCGCCAGAAAAGTAGGATAATTCCTGTCCAGCTCATGCGGGTCGATGTCAACGTGAATTAGCCTGGACGGAACCTTAAGTCTCCATCCTGCTGTTGATCGCTCTGAGAAACGGCAGCCTAAGGCTAGGGCTGCATCAGACTCTGAGACTGCTTGTAGAGAAACTTCGTCCCAAAGCAGGCCCAGAGAGAGAGCGTCAGCGTCTGGGAAAGCCCCTTTAGCGCTGATAGTCGTACCCACCGGTGCACCTATTGTTCGAGCAAGGTCTTTGATCAACTCTGTTGCTTCAGCGGATACTGCGCCTCCTCCGACTATGAACACGGGTTTTGAAGCGCTGCACAGGATTTCTGCTGCTTGCTTGATCTTTCCATGGTCGATGTTAGGTTTCTCTTCTAACTCTGTTATGCCGTCTATTTGGTCGATCTTTGCGGATAGAGTGTCAAAGGGGAACTCTATGAAGACTGGGCCAGGTCTGTCGGAGACCGCTGCTCTGAACGCTTTGCGGAGAGCATTCGCGATTTCGCTCGTAGAGTTTATGCCGCCGCTCCACCTTGTCACAGGCTGAAAGATCGAGATCTGGTCGAGCTCGTGAATAGCGCCTTTGCCGCGAAGAGATTTGGAGATACCACCTCCTATCACAACTACTGGAATAGAGTCAAGATACGCTTCGCTGACCCCTGTAACAGCGTTTGTAGAACCCGGCCCCGCGCCAAGAAGACACACCCCTGGCTTGCCTTTCGCAGCAGCGTAGCCATACGCCATGAAAGCCGCACCCTGCTCGTTTCTAACCTGAATATGCCTGATCTGCTTGTGACCAAACAATGCGTCGTAAACAGGAAGAGTGTGCAAAGCAGGTATCCCGAAGACGGTGTCCACGCCTTCCTCTTCCAAAACTTGAACAACAGCACGTCCACCAGTGACAGTCATGCTAACCGCTGAGCACATGAAGATACATGGCTATTAGTCTTGATTACAGACAAGAAGACCGGTTCCGGTAGATCCGATGGCTTCAGAGTAGGGTCTTAACTGGTCTAGATAGCTCTACGGGTTACGCAAAAGTATTCTGACTGACTGCTTATGTTGAAAGGGGGATCCTAAGACGCTACACAGAAGATACATCAGCACCCCGAAGAATCATAAAAACCACTAGACACTCAACGAGCCAAGTAAAAAACTGGTAAGGCTCCAATCCACTCAAAGCTTAGTCCACTCTAGTCGATGACCTAAGATAAGAAAAAAGAAAGGGGAGACCGGTGACCTAACGTTTGACACCGATCTTTAAGGCTCCAAGAGCCCATCTGGACTGCTCGCTGATGAAGGTGCTTTCTACCCCTGTCAGCACAACCATCACGCGCGCCCGATTATTCATGCTCGGATCGACACGGGCACCCCAGACTATCCTTGTGTTCGGAGGCAGAGATCTTGTCACAAGTTCTCCTGCGCGGGTTACCTCTTCAAGGGTAACGTCTTCTCCGCCGGAGACATGTACCAAGACTCCGCGGGACTTGGTGATGTCCTTTATGTCCAGTAGCTGGCTGTCCAAGGCTTGGCGTACTGCTGACTCGATGCGGTCGTTACCGTCTTTCTCACCTACACCTATGGCAGCGATTCCTCTCCGCTCCATGATGGCACGTAGGTCGGCGAAGTCTATGTTGATGAGGCTCGCAGTGGTGATGGTCTCGGTGATGCCTTTCACGAACTGGCCTACCAGTTCGTTGGCGACACCCAGGGCTTGTTGGAGAGGCAGGTCTCCTGCGACCTTGGATAGCTTCGTGTTGTCGATGGCTACCACGGTGTCACAGGTGTTGCGCAGAGACTTCAATGCCTCTTTTGCGAGTTCATACCTGTACTTCTCGACGGAGAAGGGCAGTGTAACTACGCCTACGACGAGGGCTCCCGTCTTGCGGAACTCCTCTGTGATGATCTTGGCTCCTCCGGTTCCGGTTCCTCCTCCAAGTCCTGCGCATACGAAGGCTATGTTTGCTCCGTGTACTTCACGCTTAACCTCTTCAAGGCTCTCTAAGGCGGCCTGCTCGCCGCGTTCAGGGTAGCCTCCGCAGCCTCTTCCCTTTGTCAGCTTCTCGCCTATCAGAAGCCTTCGGTCTGCTTGGGTTATGCTTAGGTGGGCAGCATCAGTGTTCAGGGCTATGAGTTTGCCCCCGGCGATGCCGCGTCGCTTTATCCATGAAACTATGTTGCATCCGGCGCCGCCGACTCCAACTACTGATACGCTGGGTCTGGCTAGCTCAACGGCAGATATGATCTTCTGTGTTTCCATGAATTGCTCCGGTGACTGATACTGTGCTACAGGGTCGGGATCGAATTGTGGCATGGACGCCAGTGGGCAAGTATTTGATATATCGCTTCGGAAGATGAATTATGTAGCTCAAATCTGTATTTTGCCCATAGAGCAGGCATCTGGTTCCCAGCTTCACGCCGCTTATATTCAATAATCTAGTCCTTAGCCTCTGATCTAGGTGCCGTCTTGGACCCCGGAGCGGGATGATCAGAAGAGCAGGCAGCCGATCGAAGATGCTCACCATAACACACATGTGGGTACCTATGTTGTTAGCGCTGAGCGCGTAACTCTCCGAACTGTAAGGAGGTCCCTTCTTGAACGCTACATCGACATTCTTCACGCAGTACGGTCTGCTGGTCAAATCCGCAAAACCCGGATCCTGTATAGAGCGAACCTAACATGGGATGAAATGAAGATAGACCTTCAGCACCTATTGCACGCCGGTTTGATTCGTGAGTTCCTTTGGAAGGAAGGTATCTTCTACGCGATCACAGACCTGGGTTTGCAGGCGCTGCGTCATTATGAAGATCTGAATAGATCATTACAGCTCCGTTCCCTATCAGACATATGAATCTCAAGAGAATGAGATCGCCTTGTTCACCGGTAGCATCCCAGTTTACATACTTAATATGGCCATCTACGTCTTACTCCAATTCCTCCAGTCTTTAGCCGGCCCATTCTTCCCTTCAGAGATAGTCGCTGCCAGCGCAACATTCCGAGGAATGGACCTTGCGTCTATTGTGATGCTGGGCACAATTGGAATTACCGCCGGCGACTGGGTTAACTTCACTATAGCAAAGAGAATCAGAACAACGGTTCTTCAACGCTCCAAGTGGAGACTAGTTCGCAGGCTGGAAGGCTGGTGCCGCAGACGCGGAATTCTTGTTCTTATCATCATCAGTGTGCTTCCAATCGGTCTTTCAGATATGGTCTCCTACTTTGCAGGTCTCGGCAACCTGCGTGCAAGAGTCTTCATAACATTAACTCTGCTGGGAACAGTAGCCCGACTCCTGCTGGTATCTCTTTTCCTGACTTTTCTAATTGTTTAATCAATATGCACGTGATCTGACCATGAATCTTGTAAATTAACGAGAACACGTTGACCCTCGCAGAGAGAATCTTTTAAGCTACCACGATCACCGTCAGTGGCGTCTTGAGCACCGTAGATCTCGTTGTCAAGAATGGAAGGGTTGTCACTGAGGGCGGCATCTTCCATGGAGGCGTAGCTATCGATCGAGGCAAGATCATATGTGTGGGAAGCGACATCCATCTGCCTAGCGCGGACAGGGTTATTGACGCTAAGGAAAACTATGTTATGCCAGGTCTAATCGACCCTCATACTCACCCAGGTAAACGCGACTTTTTCACCGATGTTCGCAACGAGTCTCTAGTTGGCGCCGTTGGTGGAATAACTACCATGGGCGCCATTGTAAAGAGCTCCCGGATGGGAGTCGGCTGGACTGATAAATCCCCTACCCCCGTCTCCTATCGGAAAGTCTTCCCGGCCATGAAAGACGAGCTCAACAAGGTGCTGGGCATAGATCTATACTTCAACTTCGCCATAGTCACCGATGAACAGGCAAGAGAAATCCCACTATACGCCAAGGAGTACGGAGTTACCTCATTCAAGTTTTACTTGGGGTACATGGGGGGCGACGCCGCCTCAAGGAAGGCGGGCCTAGGCAACTTTTCTTCCAGACTAGGCTTGCCAGACGGATTCGACGACGGAACCGTTTACCTTGGCTTCAAGAAGATAGCGGAAACAGGACCACCGTGCATCGCTCACATCCATGCTGAGAACATGCCCATAGTCAGAATCTTCTTCGAGGAAATAATGAAGGAAGGACGATGCGACCTCGCCGCGTGGAACAGGCGTTCACCGCCTTTCTGCGAAGCCCACCACATACACTCATACTCTTACCTTGCCAAGATAACTGGTTGCCCTCTCTACGTGGTTCACTTGAGTACAGCTGAAGGACTGGACGAGGTAGTTAAAGCTAAAAACGACGGAGTAAGAATCGTGGCTGAAACGGGGCCCCAGTGGCTTATCATCGATTCCCATGATGATCCCCCTGGTTCACTCGGAAAAGTGAACCCTCCTATCCGCGATTCTAGGGCCCATGAGGCCTTGTGGTGGGGTTTGAAGGGCGGTCATGTAAAGTGCCTTGGAACCGACCATGTGCCCAATCTGCCTGATCAGTGCCACGGCGATCTCCTTGTGACACCTGACACCGAAATATTCAAGGGAACCGGGGCAGTAGGAATGCAGACCATGTTCCCCGCCATCTTCACCTACGGCGTTCTTGGCGGAAAGATTTCCCTTGAAGAGCTGGTGAACTCTTGTGCAGCAAACAATGCTAAGGCCGCGGGGCTGTATCCCATGAAAGGAACTCTTTCCCCCGGTGCTGATGGAGATGTCGTAGTCATGGATCCGAAGACTCCGAAAAAAGTTGATGAATCGACTATTCACTCGAAGGCTAATGCTTTCTTTAGAGGAAGGGAACTGCGCGGATGGCCTGTTACGACGATCCTCAGGGGGCAAATGGTATTTGACGGAGGAGAAATCACAGGTAAACCTGGCGTAGGACATTATCTTCCCAGGACTCTCGGAACACCGAACTTAGTCTAGCAGAAACCAAGCGTCTAGGTTACTAGTGCACCGCTTTATGCTGGCCAGATCTAGGATGAGGATTACACGTAGGTCTCTCTTTTTAGCTGCATAACTTGTGAATACTTTGCAGCTCCAAGAAGCGCCAAGAAATTCCTGTAGATACCATCGTTCGGCGATCCTAGAGGCCTTATAGATGCGGTAAACGCTATTTTCAAGCTGGTTTTCCAGCAAGTCGTACTCGTTTGCTTAGGATTGCCAAGAATGCGCTGAGGGTCTGCCCGCTTCCCGTAGGACTAGCGATCAACATATTCTTGCCTCCACGAATATTGACGACAGCGTAGCTTTGTGGATGCGTCAATTCGGAAAACTTGGAGAATCATTCAGCTACAAGAGGGTGTATGACTGCGACTACTCTCCAGCTGTACCCTTTTGAGCAACAACAATCCTCGGCCTCTAATCCTCTTCAAAGTAGTCTTTGATAGACATCTGGCCGCCCACAAGCGGAGACGCGTCGTATCCAATTGTCTTAAGGTGAGACGCGAAGTCAGATGCGAAGCCGAAGACAGTATAAATCTTCTCAGGCTCACATCTTCCAGCCAATTCAACCAGATCGTTGAAATCGCAGTGATCGCTGAGCGGTAAAGCGTAGTCAAGCATCATCGAATCCTTGTAGCGAGGATTACAGCTCCACCCGGAAAAAGCCATAGTGACTACTCCATACTTTTTCTTCAACTGCTGGACGAATTTGGAGCGGCCGCTACGCAGAGGAGCGATCATGACCCAAGGCTTCCTGTCTAAACAACCCTTATCCTCAGCCTCCTCCAGCGCCATCAAGTCGTCCCGTAGATCCACACCCAGATCGCAATGGGCATGATTGAGCTTCCCTATTGCAGAGTTGACGTAGATAGGGTCCCAGGAAGAGAAAAGATATGTGAGCACTTGCGCCTTTCCCAAAGCGTGGCCCATCAGCACAACCGGTATGCCCTTTGAGTACAAGTCGGATATGATTCTGTTCGCCTTGGCCACAACTTCAGCTACAGGAGGAAACCGGTAGATGCTCCTGCCGAAAGTCGCCTCCATGATCAATGTGCTGCACTTGACGGCGCGGCCCTTCCCCAAGAACGCCCTCGGTCTACTAGCGAAATCACCGGTGTAGAAGACCTCTCCTCCTACCAGCAGCCCCCTGGAACCCAAGATGTGCCCCGCATCAAACATCTCTAACCCATCTACCTCTTCTCTAGCGTCGCCAAACTTGTAGCCTCTCTCAAAGGAGAGCCTAATCGTTTCACGTGAAGCAAGGATTACGCTGTTCTTACGGGGGTGATGCAAATGGTCTTCGTGGGCATGGGAAACAAATGTGACATCCGCGTCTGTGGGTTTTTTCGGGTCGAGCGATATGGTTGTTCCGCCATATTTCAAAGTGATGCCGTTCCCATTGATAATCTTGAGGCCGTTGCGGTTGCCCACGCAGAGTTTCCCCTCAGCAGAGAAATTTAAGTATGATGAGCTCCTATCTGTAACTGACCTTCTATGCCCATTAGACTAGGGTTGATTGGGAAGACGAACACTGGCAAGACGACTTTCTTCAACTCTGCCACGTTGATGTCAGCAGAAGTCTCGACATACCCGTTCACCACCAAGACCCCGAACACCGGAGTCGCCAACGTAATCACTCTCTGCGTCCATAAGGAATTCAACATGAACGATAATCCTCAAAACTCTCGGTGCATCCAAGGGTGGCGCCACATACCTGTCGAAATCGTAGACCTCCCTGGGCTTATCAAAGGTGCACACTTGGGGAAGGGTCTAGGAAACCAGTTTCTAGCAGTAGCAGCTCATTCTGACGCTTTGCTCCACGTAGTTGACGCGTCGGGAAGTGTGGATGCTGAGGGTCGTCTTGCTGAAGCAGGCATGGGTGATCCTGTTGCCGACGTGGGAGACATAGAAGAGGAGCTGGCCATGTGGTACCTAAAGCTCTTGGAAGGGAACAGGGTCCGCGTTTCCCGCCTCTTGAAGTCCGGTTCTCCTCTAGAAGAAGCATTGATGGAGATTTACGCGGGCATAGGCGTCAAGCAGCAGGATCTGCGGGAAGCGGTAGTCCGCGCCGAGCTGCAAGATACGCCTCTTGACGACTGGGGTATGGAGGAAACCAGAAAATTCGCTTGGATGCTCCGGGACATTTCCAAGCCTACGCTGATAATTGCCAACAAGATGGATCTTCCCTCGTCGAAGGAGAACTATAAGAGGCTGCAGGAAGCGTTCCCAGACCTCATCGTGGTTCCGGCTTCAGCTGATGCTGAGCTGACCCTTAGACGAGCAGAGGAGAAGAGTCTGATCAAATATGTTCCCGGTGAGGAGAGGTTCGAGATCTCGAATTCAACGAAGCTGAACGAGAAGCAGAGATGGGCGTTGAACTACATCAAGAAGACCGTCTTTGGAGAATATATGAGGACAGGCGTCCAGTTCGCCCTCAACGTTGCTGTCTTCAAGCTCCTCCGCATGAATGCGATCTATCCTGTGTTCGACGCCGTCAAGATGACTGATAAGCACAATCATGTGCTTCCCGATGTCTATTTGCTTCCCTCAGGGTCGAATGTCACAGATCTTGCTAAGGCTATTCACAGCGAGCTAGCTAAAGGCATCCTCTACGCTACCGATGCCCGATCAGGGCTGAGGCTTCCTGTTGACTATCAGCTCAAGGATAGAGATGTTCTGTCCATCGTGTCTACGACACGCCGGAAGGCTTAGTGCGAATAGGCAATGTGTTTAGCCTTAGTCCATAGGCATCTAGTTTGACCCGGAGTTCTTCGGCTACAAGTGGAATGCTGTATTTGGGCAGATGGTAGAGGTGAGATTCACACTTACAGTCAGAAGAGCCGAAGCCCTTCTTAACCACAATTACCCCTAGACTGGTATCTATCATCATGCTTAGGAAACACTCTTTCTTCTCTTCGGAATCTATGAACAAGACTTTGCTTACTTTTACCTGCTGTGAGGATGTCAAGTAGTCTATGTGCCAGAATTGATGTTTCTTTCTTTGCAGATGCCTAGTTACTCTGTGTTCCAGTCCACCTAGGGCCGAGCCCACATAAGCGTAGACTCCTTTATTGAACTTCACCAGTCCAAGTTTTCCCACTGCGATCTCCATGTCTCTATCTACTTGCAGCAGCAAGACGTATCCGCCAGACTTCAACTGTAGGTGTACACTCCCCCAAAGAGGAATTGGGGTAAACCCAATTAAGGCCCTTACCATCCACTGGGAGAACTGCCTTGACACAGTCTGATAACTTTTCCAATGACGCGGAGCAGATTAGGCGTTTGATCACAGCGCTGTTTGAAGCTGCAAAGCAAAGAGACTTCGTTCTAATAGCTGGATTGCATAGCGATGAGGAAGGCTTCAGCAAATTCGATGATTCTCCCCCGTACAGGAAGCAGAATTATGGTGAAGCTATGATGCACGAAGAGGCAGCTTTCGCAGGAATCAGCGATTATCACTACAAGATTGAGGATTTGAAGATAAATGTATTCGGGGAAGCAGCGTTGGCCACCTTCTACCTGAAGTATGGCGGCGTAGCGGTGGATAGCTATTCTTTCCGCGGCCAGAGTGTTGAAGTTGAGTCAAGGGTCTCCATGGTTCTCCGAAGGAAGCCACGAGGATGGCTCATATTCCATGAGCATCTTTCCCGCATACCCTGACCACACGTCAAGTAGACAGGTTCTATTGGTGAAGATCATGATTGTTCCAGTTTGCCTGATCTCTTATCTGGAATGCGCGGATATTATGAGTCGCCCTAGACCTTCGATCTCGTTCTTTACATCCAGTTCAATTCTTCTTACCATTTCATCCACCTCACGCATTCGGAGGTTTCCATCAACTGTTATGTCAAGAAAGCCGACAACGTAAGATCCAGTTCTCCTCAGCCTGACTTCTCTGACTTCTGCAGCATGTTTTCCTTCAACTATTCCCTTGATTTCTTCAACAAGCTCAGGCCTATGACATGCATCCACCAAAACCAACGATGATTCCTTGATGGACACATAAGCTACCGAGCAGATATAGCCCGCGATTACCATGCCTCCAATCGCATCTACCTGTGGGATGCCCATTACGGATGCAAGAACGGCAGCAAAAGCAGTGAAAGAGCCAGATGTGTCCTTTAACGAGTTGAGGGCTCCCACCTTAAGGGATACCAAGTTCGATCGTCTTGCTGCACGCCTCATCTGTAACGCACGGTATAAGGCCAAAACACCTGCGCCAATTAGAGTAACCAACGCTATCACAGGATACGAGATCTCCTGCGGTTCCAGCAGCCTTAGGTATGATTGGTAGAGAATTGTTATGGCCACTGCGATCATTGCACTTGACGCTACCAAAGCTGCCAAGCTCTCCACCTTAAGGTAGCCGAAATGGAAGCGTCCATCGGGCGCCTTTCTTGAAAGCTTCAGCCCGAACCACACAATCAGAGTTATTGTTGAGTCGGACAATGAGTCTATGCCATCCGCCGTCAAGCTAATACTGGTGGTGATCTGACCGACCAAGAGCTCGACTAGACCTATGCCCAGCTGGGTAACAGTAGTTAGCTTTGCAACATGCTCAGCTTCTACAAACCCCTTGACTTGGTCTCCCATCTGCGCATCACCCGCAACACGCAGCCTACTATAATGCCCTTTATCCATACATCAATCTTCTCTTTCAGGGCTCACCGAGTTGTCCCCAAGCGCCTCAGTCCGTAAACCTCTGTTGCACGTTTTCATAGCTTTGGTCTTTTTCCAGTTTGATCTTAGGCTAATCGCGACGGACTCAATCAATCTAATTGCGGTAAAAGTTTCCAGAAAGATTTAATGCGTGGCAGTTGAACCCTATGTCCGTTTTACTTATCAAATTGAAGACCACTTCAACCACACCTAAGAATAAGCCGCAGAATAGTAGAACGGTCGGGCATTCAGTCCATGGGAGGCGAGGCTCATCAGTGAGATCACGGTCAACCCTCATGCATCACCCCGTGGCTCCCTACGATGGCGAAAAGGTCTCCGGTGTTTCAGACGCCTTGAAGTCTTTCAGGGAAATCGGTTTTCAGGGCCGTAGTCTCGGTCAATGCTTCAACATTCTGATGCGGATGTTGACTGATAAGGATAGGCCTGTTGTGTTGTTGGCATTGGCCGGGGCGATGGTTCCTGGGGGGTTGAGGAAGGTTGTCAGCGACATGATTAGGTATAGGGTTGTTGATGTTCTGGTTTCTACTGGTGCGAATTTGTATCATGATGTGTATGAGGCTTTGGGGAACAGGCATTTCTTGGCTGAGAGTGATGTTTCGGATGTTGAGTTGAGGAAGCATCGGATTAACAGGATGTATGATGTGTATGCTGATGACTTGAGGTTCTATGACACTGATGACTACATTAAGGGTTTGGCGGATAAGCTGCAGCCTAGGAGTTATTCTACCCGGGAGTTTCTCGGTTTGTTGGGTAAGACTCTGGAGGATAAGAGTTCTATTATAGGCACGGCTGCGGAGGTGGGTGCTCCTGTTTATTGTCCTGCGATCAGTGATTCTTCTATTGGTTTGGCTTTGGCTAAGCATGCTTACTTCAGGTTGAAGGAGGGGGAGAAGCCTATTGTGATCGATGTTTTGAAGGATAATTTGGAGTTTGTGGACATTAAGGTTCATGCAGGGAAGACTGCGGTGATTATGATTGGTGGGGGTGTTCCTAAGAATTATGTGCAGCAGGTGACTCCTATGGCTGAGGTTTTGAGTTTTGAGGTTGAGGGTCATTCGTATGGTGTGAGTGTTACTACTGATCATCCGGAGTGGGGTGGGTTGTCTGGATGTACGTTTGAGGAGAGTCAGTCTTGGGGGAAGTATTTGCCTGGGGCGTTTTTTGCGACTGTGAATTGTGATGCTACTATTGCTCTTCCGTTGTTGTTTCAGGGTGTTTTGGAGGAGAAGAAGTTGTGGTATCCTAGGTCTGCTTTTGACTTTGGTTTTCTTGGGTGATTGTTAGGGCTGTTGGTTTTGTGTGTGCTTTCTTGTTGGGGGGGAGGTGGGGGGGTTTATGTAGGTTCGGGGTTTGTTTATTGTTGTTTGGTTTTGTTTGAGTGGGTTTTCGGCTTGTTGTAGGGTGTTTTTCTCTTAATGGTGTGTTGTTATCTTTTGATTCTCCACTTTACTCCTTGGGGGGTGTCTTCGAGGATTATGCCTTTTTGTTGGAGTTGGGTTCTGATTTTGTCTGCTGTTGTCCAGTCTTTTCGTTTTCTCGCGTCTTCTCTTGCGTGTATTAGTTGGAGGATTTCTTGTTCTAGAGTGGTGGGTTTGGCTTGGGGTTTGAGTATGCCTAGGACTGTGTTTACTTTGTTTAGGGTGTCGGTGGCTTGCTGTATGTCTTGTCTGCTGTATTTTCCTGTGTCTAGTTCTTTGTTGATGTCTCTGACTGCTTCGAATAGGGCTGCTAGGGCTGCTGGCGTGTTTAGGTCTTGGTCCATGGCTTCATCGAAGTTTTTGAGCAGTTTGTGTGTGAGGGTGGTTATGGTGGGGTTGTGTGTGGTTGAGTTTTGGGCTTCTTGTAGTCTGGTGTGGAATTCGTTTAGGCGTGTTGCTGTGTTTGATGCTTGGTCTAGGCCTTTGAAGGTGAAGTTCAGCTGATCGCGGTAGTGGGCTGATATTAGGAGGTATCTTATGGCTGTGGGGTCGTAGCCTTTCTGTATGAGGTCTCTGAGGGTGTAGAAGTTTCCCAGTGATTTGGACATCTTTCTGCCTTCTACGATGAGGTGTTCGGCGTGGAGCCAGTATTTGACGAAGGGTTTGCCTGTGGCTGCCTCGGATTGAGCGATTTCGTTTTCATGGTGGGGGAAGATGAGGTCTACTCCGCCTGCGTGTATGTCGAAGGTTTCGCCGAGGTACTTCATGGACATGGCTGAGCACTCCAGGTGCCAACCGGGTCTGCCTTTGCCTACTTCGGTCTCCCAGAAGACTTCTCCGTCGTCTTCGTCCCAAGTCTTCCATAAGGCGAAGTCTCTTGCCTCATCCTTGCCATATTCATCTGCAGTGACGCGTATTCCCTGTTGGGATGCTGCTACGCCGGAGAGCTTGCCGTAGCCTGTGAATTTTGAGATGTCGTAGTAGGTGGAGCCTGCGGTTTCGTAGGCGTATCCGTTGTCGATGAGCTTCTTGACTAGGGCGGTCATTTCCTTGATGTGTTCGGTGGCTCTCGGGTAGTACTCTGCCCTCTCGATGTTCAATGCGTCTAGGTCTTCGAAGAAGGCTTTGGCGTATCTTTCGGTGTATTCTCTGAGCTTGATTCCTTCTTTTCGGGAGGCCTTGACGGTCCTGTCGTCTACGTCGGTGAGGTTCATGACTTGGGTGACGGAGTAGCCTTTGAACTTGAGGTATCTTCTCAGAATGTCTTCGAAGATGAAGGTTCTGAAATTGCCTATGTGAGCGTAATCATAGATGGTGGGGCCACAGGTATACATTCTGACCTCCTTAATCTGAGCGCCATGGCTTGACTGGCCTTCTCAGGTATGTGAGAAAGATTTAAGGCGTTACTCTGCTCTTCGGGGTTAACTTTGACGTCTTTCTGATCCCTCCAGCTGTAACGCTCTGAGGATTGACTCCTCTAGCGACGACATAGTTCCATCGAGATGCATTAGGAAGAACTGTAAACTGGAAGCTTGAGAATGCTATTTGCTCTGATCCAGGGATAGCTTACAAATATATGAATGAACAATACCTACAAGCGGTGTAGTGCCTCATGAATCTCACGGCGTTGAGGACGGATTCGGATGAATGAAAAGCCTCTTGTCCTGCTGATAGATACGACCGTCCTCTACTCTGGTCTGGTGTACAAAGGTTTGGAGAACAAGGTGCTCCTCTCTGGGGACTACATATTGATCACAACCGAGTTCACCATCGCAGAAATCTATAGGCTTCTCACCGGTAAGAGAGGGCTGAGCAGGGTTGAAGCGTTGACGTTGATCAGGTCGATGCCAGTATTGGCAGTAAGTTACGACTTCATCAAGGATAAGTGGGAGGAGGCTTACGAGTTGATAGGTTCCAGAGACAAGTCGGACATACCGCTGGTAGCTCTCGCTCTAACTATGGAAGACCACGACGGGATCTGGTCGAGCGACGCGGACTTCGACACTGTCAAGGGCAGGTTCAGGGTCTGGAGAACCAGAGAACTGGTGAAGGCATAAATATATGTAAAACATATATTTCATGTATACAAGGTGAGAATATGGGGACGAAAATGTTGCTGAACCTACCTGAGAAGGACCTGAAGAGGATAGAGACCCTGGTCAAGGCCGGAGAATACACTACGAAGAGCGAGTTCATCAGGTTCGCGGTGAAGCAGTTGTTATACAGTCAGGAGAGGGTCAAAACACTTGAAGAGATGACTTCAAGACTGCAACGACAGACCAAGAGCAGGAAGGATGTTGAAAGAGAGATAGAGGATGCTAAAGAAGGCACGAGGAGGCTCATATCAAAAATGGGTGAACACCACTAGACCTACTCTGAATGAGGATGGGAAGAAGAATGTGTACGGCTACGATTGGAGGGACCGGTTGATCTGGACGAGGGAGTATGTTAACTCAACCACGTATTATCAGACTGATCAGACCTATGATAAGGCTGGAAACATTCTTACGGTGAAAGACGCTAAGAACCAGTTGACAAGATTCTACTACGATGATCTAAACCGGAACAACAAGACAACTTACCCCGATAACAAGAATGAAACCAAGAAATATGATCAGATCGGCAACCTAGTGAATGCAACCGACGCCAAGGGGCAGATCCTTAAGACGAGCTACGACGAACAGGGCAGAATAAGGAAGATAACCTACCCCAATTCGACAACGGCAACCTTCAGCTTCGACAAGAACGGTAACAGAGTATCGATGAACGATCTCGTATCTTCTACAACCGACTTCTATGATCCTTTGAACAGGGTTCTCAGTGAGGCTAAGACCGTTGACGGCTCAACCTATGTTACGTCATACAGCTATGATGCTGAGAGTCGTCTGACAAGACTTGTCTATCCTGATAGCAAGCCGTTGACATATGAGTACGATGGGTTGGACAGGGTTAAGAGCCTCAACAGCACACTTGCATCATTCACCTATACGATAGACGGTAAGGTTAAGACGATAAGCTATGGCAACGGGCTTCAAACAACCTACAGCTATGATTCCAGGAGCAGAGCAACAAGAATAGTTGTCAAAGACGGAGAGGTTAGACGCTTAGACCTGAACTACACTTACGCCAGCAACGGGAACGTTAAGAACATTACGAGTATTGGCGCGACCGAATCCTACGGTTACGACGGGTTGGACAGGTTGACCTCTTCCACGGGGCCGTGGGGAACGATAACCTACACATATGATCAGGTGGGAAACAGGTTGACGAAGAGGGAGGGGAACACAACTGTAGCCTACACATACGGAACATATAACAGGCTCACCTCTACAAACAGCTCTCTCACCTTTACCTATGCTAACAACGGGAACACGTTCAGCAAGATTGAGGGTGGGGATACTTGGAACTATACTTACAACTACAATAATATGATGACTAAAGCGGTTAAGAACGGTGTTACTCAGGGACAGTACTTCTATGATGGCGAAAATAGGAGGGTGAAGGTCATCGAGGGTTCTACTCTGATCATCTTGTTCAGCGGTTTAAACATCATCTACCAGAAGAATGTTACGAGTGGAGGAGAATCTAAATTCCTCTACGCGAATAGTTTGCTGATTGCTAAGAATAATGGTTCGCTGACGTATTACCATCAGGACTCATTGGGCTCAACGAGGCTGACGACTAGCGCATCTAAGCTCCAGTTATTCGCTTCCAACTACAAGCCCTTCGGACCACAACATAATGCAAATAGCACAGAGAAGATCAAATACACCGGCAAATGGGAAGACTCACCCACCAAACTATACTACTTCGGAGCTAGTTACTATGACCCGGAGATAGGCAGATTCACCACGCAAGATCCGGTGTGCTCTTGCGCTGAACCTTCAACACTCAACAGGTATGTTTACGCCAACGATAATCCGTTGAAGTTCACGGACCCTACGGGTCTATTGGCTGAATTGGAGAATGAGACTGAGTATGTGCCTGTATTTACTCCTGATCCGAGTGATGCTGACGAGCTGTATAACATACGTCCTTCATATCCACCGGTCAGTACCGGTCCTCCTCCCGAGCCCCCTGTAGCACCGCCAGAGCCCCCCTCCATCAGCACCTCCCACAGCACCAATACCCCCGCCACCCGCGCCAGTCCCACCTACACCTATCCTGCCCACACCGCCGCCTGAGCCGACTCCTCCACCAAACCCACAGCAGCCAACCATATCAGATATACAACAGACAGCAAACATCATCGCTCCAAGTGCAGGGCAATCACCAAACAACGCGGCTGATGATAGCATTGGTAAGATGATAGTTACAAGTACACCTGCTGGTGGAGGCAGTCAAGCATCGTCAACGCTACCTCCAGTCGGACAGCCGCCGTGTGATTTGGATCGGGAAATCATCGAGGGTACCGCTTGGTTAGGGATTCTGGCTGGTGGAGGCATAGGTTTTCGCTTGGCTGGCCCACCGGGAGCTGGTGCAGGAGCTTTCATTGGCGGGATCGCCGGGGCTCTTTGGGGATATTACCTCTCTATTACAGAGAGACAGAAATGTGAACAACGACAGGGGCGACGGTAAGATGGTGCCGAAGAACACCTTGGTGGAAGCCTTGCTTTTCCTAGTGGCTATTGGCATCCTAGTCTTCGCGCTCTATAATGTGGGAAGAGTACCCGTCTCGGTTGCGTTGGCTGCACAAGGTGGTGGCTTTTCTATGATGCTTATTGCTGTAATCACTTCTCTAATGAATAAACCCAAATTCGAGAGTGTGAGAGTTTTTCTTCAGATTTCAAGGCTTGTCTTCGCAGTTCCAAGCGTCTCTATGTGGTTGGTCAAAGTTCTTTTCTATTTCATGCTAGATATCACCTTGCCCACAAGGCTCAACTTATCTGAATACGAGTTTGCGAGTTTCATGGTGGCTGGTCTTTTGACTCTTTCGTCAGCGACATACGCCGAGAGTAAACACCGCCGAGTAGGGGGGATTGGAGTACGCGACTAGATCGCTCGGAGCGCTTCTGATAAGAGATGCCTATCTGTGAAAGATGTGGCAAGTTTGTTAAGGACTTGAGAAGACATAAGAAGCGAGGAAGGTGTGGCGTTCGAGGGCGCCGAAAGAGTGAGCCTAGATGGCCAGTGAGTCCTGAGGAGAACCTCTGGAGGCTCAGCTTCAAGCGGGGCGGCGATACGTCTGCTGCCTGAGCACTAAGAGAGAGGTTGGTTAACACTTAGAACCCACATTTGAACAACATTTCTCGGGAACCATCTCACAGACTACGGACAAAAGCGGTCGTCGTCCAGCCTGATTACGCCTCCTATCTAGACTTGAACCATTTTTAGTTTAAGTTCTGCCCTCGGTACATACTTAGATTCGAGGTACTTCCCTAAGATAGCGACGGTTCTGCCCTGTTGAATCAATAGGCGGAGTGTTGTCTGGAAGTTTGAGGATGGGATTGTCTTGTGAACCCCAGTTGACTGATTGTAGCAGAAAAATGGGGGGAGGTGGCCTCCATGCTAGTTGAAGCGCACGCCATCATTAAAGTTGTCTTCGGGGCGTTTTACTTGGGAAAAGGATCATCTGTTGCTTCTGTGAGAAACTTGGAAATCTTTTCCACGTTACTCAGGTTAGAACCGTAGTCAACAAGTTGCAGTGCGTACCTCGGACGGCTCGAAACTTCAATTCGAGTGTGGTCGTTGTCCAAGGCCTGCAGTCTAAATGAAATGATGTCGCCCCATGTCTTCCACGACACGCCGGTCAGCGCTTCAATGTATCCTAATGGCTGATTTGATTTCATAACCTTGGCTCCTTTCAGAATACGAAACGAACTCACGCATAGTTCAAATGCTCTTTCATAAGGCATCATGATTTCAACGACTTTAGTTTGATGCACTCTTAGAGTTTCATCGGAGATTGGAATATTCAGGCGTCTTACCGCCAAGATCTGTGAAAGGCTGAGCGCTGCCGCAATTGCCCCCGATGCTCCGAGTGTAACTCCAAACCAAATTGAAGCAGCTAAGAGCCATGGTGTCTGAAGACTTATTATCCAAAATCCTGTTGCAAAGGATGTTACGATGGAGCAAATGATCAGGATCTTAGCCAGAATCTTAAAGTAGAATTTCAACTGAGACGAAATAAGAAGACTCCAAGATAATTGTTTTGACTCCATAGCTACACTTAAGGCGCCAAATGCTTCCCATAGTGACCACCAATCCAGTCTCAGGAGTAAGTCGTTCGATGAAGATAGTTGTTATGGGTTCAGGCAGCCTAGGAGGATACTTCGGCGGCCTCCTAGCCAAGAGCGGAGAAGATGTCACGTTCATAGCGAGAGGCAACCATCTGAAGGCAATCCAGACCAACGGTCTCACAGTGAAAAGCGTTGAAGGAACCTTCACCGTCAAAGCCAAAGCCACAGACAAGCCGGAGACAACAGAGACACCGGATCTAATCCTCTTCACAGTAAAGACCTATGATACCGTTACAGCCAGCAAAGCTCTTGCACCCATAGTCGGACCAGAGACAAGCATCATCACTATCCAGAACGGTGTGACCAGCAAAGAAGAGATCGAAGACATACTGGGACAAGGAAAAGTGCTGCCCGGATCAGCCTACATCGAAACCACAGTAGAGGCCCCCGGCGTAATACATCAGCTCGGCGGCCCAAGAAAGATTCTCTTCGGAGAAGCAGACGGATCCAGAAGCACTAGAGTTATTCGTATTGAAGAACTATTGAAAAAAGCAGGCATAAACCACGAAGTATCCGAAGACGTAGTCAGAGAACTCTGGCAGAAGTTCCTCTTCATCTGCGCCCTCGCAGGAGTCACATGTGCCACAAGGCTCACCCTAGGAGAGATTCTCAGCTACGACTCTTCAAGATGGGCTTTCGAGGAAACAATCAGGGAAACCCACAGAGTAGGTGTCGCCCATGGAGTACGCTTCACCCAAGATGCAGTTGAAAAGGCTCTCAACGTAGCTAAAGCTATGAGCCCCAACATGAAGTCATCTATGCAGCGAGACATGGAGTCTGGAAGACGCCTTGAGATAGACGCGTTGAACGGAACCGTAGTTAACCTCGGCAAAAAATACGGTATCCCAGTTCCTCTGAATGAGTCGATTTACGCCTTTGTAAAGCCTTATGACGAGTTAGCTCAAGAAAAGTAGTTCCCAACCATATCATATTGTTTTCACAAGGTATAAATTAAGGTCATACTGCAGTATAACCGGCAGTAATACATGCTTGAAGAAGAAATGAAGGTCGGCCCCAAAGGCCAGGTTGTAATCCCAAAAGCGCTTAGGAAAGTGCTCAAGATCCACCCAGGCTCGAAGGTAACCTTCAGACTCGAAGACGACAAAGTGATCATTCAGAAACCTCAGCTCGACGCTGTCGCCGTTTTCGAAGAAATAGCTAAGAAAGGCCGATCTGCAACACCCCCAGTCCATCTCTATGAAGAAGAGCTTGAGGGAAGAGTCCAGTAGAATGCTCTATCTTGACGCCAATGTCTTCATCTACGCAGCCATAAACCAAGACGCCCTCGGCGATCGAGCGAGAATCCTTCTCAGAAAGGTGCAGCAAGGCAAAATAAACGCTGCGTCGTCGGCATTGACGTTTGATGAAATTGTTTGGGTAGTCAAGAAATATAGGGGCTTTGAGGATGCTATCCTTGCTGGAAAAACATTCCTTAACATGCCTGGCTTGACTTTGCTGGACGTGAATGGAGGCTTGTTGGTGTCGGCATTGGAATTGATGGAAAAATATCGGCTAGATCCCAGAGACGCGATTCATGCAGCCTCAGCTATGTCTGAAGACGCCGACTCCATGGTGTCTGCTGACAAACACTTCGACAGGCTCAAAGAAATCAGAAGAAGAGAAATCTAGCATCAAATCTCCTTGTAACGCATATATCATGAACATGAAGACCCATCGTAGGCCAGTTCGATGCGAAAACTCGCAACCTTCACGTCACGATTCGATACCGGAGAAGAGACTTGCTGAAAAGGACTATTCGGTGGAATACCATTTCTTCTCGACTATGACGTAGCCGAGTTCCATTTTCGCCATGCGTCCTCTATGCCCACCAGTAAGAGTGACAAGCCTGGGTGCCACTTCTATCTTTCTAGCATAGGCAACTGCTGAAGTAAATCGGATGATACTCCCATTCTCAGCCAAGCTCTTCAGACCTTACTTTCCCTTTCGATTCGAGATCAGCTAGAATCCTGACAGTCAATAGAGGGTCGATCTTCAAAACCTTAGTGATCTCCCTCGTTAGGCATCCCGGATGTTTCTTCACATATTCCGCTATCTTAAGAGCAGCCCTATCGTAAGCCTCTCTTTGAAACGGCATCGTCACTGCGTCTGCAGTGTCCGGCACTTTTACTCTCATAAGATATCCACGAAGTATAGATATATCCGTATCTGCATGTGGAGCAAATTTCGATATGGTCGTCTAAGGACACTGGTTCTCATTGCCAAAGCATATATGACCACTGAGACGTAGTGGAAGTTTGTTCGATGAGAAGGCTTGCAGCCGTAGTTTCCGCCGGAATGTCCAAGATCGGACGTAGACCCGAGCTGGTCAGCAGAGAGCTGGTGGTAGAAGCTTTCATGGATGCTTGGCGAGAAGTCAGAAACCTTGACCGGAAAGACATCGGATGCGTCTACGTCGGCTCCCAGTCGGAAACCTATGAGCATCAGATAATGTACGGAACAATGGTCGCAGACTGGCTCGGCCTACTGCCGAAAGGCTCTATGCGCGTCGAGGGTTGCGCAGCAGCAGGAGCACTCGCCTTCAGACTTGCAGTCATGGATGTTCTCTCAGGCCTCCATGAGATCGTCTTAGCATGTGGCGTTGAAAAGATGTCTCTCCGAACCACAAGTCAAGTAACTGACGCATTAATGGCTGCCAGCGACGCAGCCCTAGAACAGTACAACGGCTTAACCTTCCCCAGCATATACGCCATGATGACAACAGCCCACATGGCGAAATACGGCAGCACCGAAGAAGACCTAGCAGCAGTCGCAGTCAAGAACCATCGAAACGCCTCCCTAAACCCGAAGGCTCACATTCAAAAACAAATCACAAAAGAAGATGTATTGTCTTCAAAGGTTGTTGCTTGGCCGCTTAAGGTCTACGACTCCTCGCTGATAAGCGACGGAGCAGCGGTAGTCATAGTCACGAGACCAGAGATCGCGAAACGATTCACAGACACACCGACCTACGTGGTCGGAATGGGACACAAAAGCGACACCCTTGGACTCTATGCAAGGGAAGACATCTCTTGGCCCAGCGCAGTAGCTGAAGCATGCAGCGAAGCTTACAGCATGGCAGGCATCGGTGCGGATGATGTTTCCCTAGCTGAAGTGCATGACTGCTTCACCATAAACGAGATCCTAGCCTATGAGGCAGCCGGCTTCGCACATAGAGGAGAGGGACACATGCTTATTCGTGAAGGGCAGCCCGAGATAAGCGCCAAAATCCCTGTAAACCCAAGTGGAGGACTTAAGGCCCGCGGACACCCCGTGGGCGCAACAGGCCTATGCCAGATATACGAGATACATACTCAACTTACATGCAGAGCTGGGAAGAGACAGGTTCCAAGTCCAAAACTCGGTTTAGCAATCAATGAAGGAGGCTCTAACAGCGTTGTCGCAACCCACATCATCTCAACCTGAGTTCACAGTGCAATCCTTCTTCAAGAAGATCAACGAAGAAGGCAGACTAACTGGCGCATTATGCAAAGACTGCAACACAAAAATGATTCCCCCTCGACCCCTCTGCAGTCGATGCGCTTCAACAAGCCTAGAATGGTTCGAACCTCCGAAAGAAGGATTGATAGTTGGCTTCAGCGAAGTCCACGTAACCAATGACGTCTTCCAACACCTTGCCCCCTACGTGGTCGCCATCATCGATCTGGGCGACGGACTCAAAATCCCCGGCATCGTAAAGAACGCCAAAGCAAAGGACCTAAGAGTCGGCCAAAGAGTAGTAGTCGAAACCCGTAAGACCAGCATTAACCTAGGAGCTGACGATGCTCCAGCCTACTGGTTCAGGAAAGATTCATGACGGAGGTTCCCATTAGCTTTCTAGGCAGCGAAACTTGAAATTTATATTTGAAGGGGGGTCCTAATATTCCGCAACGGAGATAGAGTCCTTCAAGCCTCCAATTTGAGTCTATGTTTAGAGGGGGCTACGCGCGCAACAAACATCATCCTTACCCCTACGCCCAACCGATTGGAGAGCGATTCTAAAAGGCTTATATATCCTCCAGAAAAATCTCAAAGCTTGAAAGTGAAGGATGTAATGAGAGGCGGTCCACTTTACTTCCATTACCCGCCTGGGTCTGTCCCCTAGCCAGGTCTCAGCTCCACCCAACTCAATCTCAACCATTATTCATGTTATGCTACCCCAGCATAACATCTGCCAGAAAAAGGAGAGCAAACAGAGATGAGTGAAACAATCGTAATCAAGATAGGAGGATCAATCCTCAAAGACAAAGAATCTCTGGAAAAGGCTGCCCGCCTAGTCAAGAACACGGCTGAAAGAGGATTCAACGTGACCGTAGTCGTCTCAGCCTTCAAAGGCATGACAGACATGCTCATCCAGCAATCCAAAAGCCTCGACCCAGCCATGGCTGACAACGTCATGGACGAAGTCTTGGCCCTAGGAGAAAAGACCAGCGCAAGGATCTTTGCAAACTTGCTTCAAACCCTAGGATTAGACCCAACAGTCATAGATCCTGACTCGCCAAGATGGCCCATAGTCACAGACTCCAAACACCTCAACGCCACCCCCATTCTTTCAGAAACCACTAGGAGAGTCAAGAAGAGCCTCGAACCCCTACTCAAAGAAGGCAAGATACCAGTAGTCTGCGGCTTCCTAGGCAAAGACGCCTTGGGCAAAACCACCACCCTCGGAAGAGGGGGAAGCGACACCACCGCAGTCCTCCTAGGAAACTGCCTCAAAGCCAACGAAGTAGTCTTAGTCAAAGACGTGGACACAGTCCTCTCAGGAGACCCCGACACAGTAGAAGACACAGTGCCAGTAGGCACACTCAACGTGGACGAAGCCTACACCCTCAGCTCAGGAGGCGCGAAATTCCTCCAACCCAAAGCACTCAGATACTTAGACAAAGGAGTAAGGATCAGAATAGCCAGCCTAGAAGACAGCCTCCTATCAGGAACAATAATCGAAGGAGGTCCCATAGACATAGGGCTGGAAATACTAGAAGAACAAGTCGCAATGATAACCATCCTGACAGGCTCACAGCCCGGGCCGCAGCAAATAGCGGAACTAGTCGCCGAAATCAGAGCGTCAGGCAACAGGCTCATCTCCATGACCCTCGATGAACGTTCAATACTCCTGTACACTATAGGCGGAAACGCCTTGATCAACCGCGTACACAAAATAGCAGTAGGAGGAGGCTGGGGGAAAGCAGTCTCCTCCTATGAAGACTTAACTATGCTCACAGTAAAAGGACAAGCAATGGAGACCAGCCCCGGCATGCTGCAGAAAGTAACACAACCACTCGCAAGGAGAGGAATCAACGTATACGGCATAAACACCATCACTTCCTCCATCAGCGTCTTCGTAGCAAAATCTGATTCTGAGAAAGCTGCCTCCATGCTCAAAGATGCTCTAATGATTGATAAGGAGTGAAAACTAGATTGGTATCCGGGAAGAATATTAGACTAAACCGTATCACAGCCTCAGGCAGAATGATCTGCGTCCCCATGGATCACGGAGTCAGCAATGGGCCCCTCAGAGGCTTGGACACAATGGACGAAACCATCAGACTAGTGGAGAAAGGGGGCGCAACCGCTATCTTGGTGCATAAGGGTATCATAAGGACCATGGGGTCACCGACCCAAATGGGACTCATCATGCACGCCTCCGGCAGCACAAGCTTGGGTCTTGCACCTAACAGGAAGATGCTGGTCAGCAGCGTCGAGGAAGCAGTAAGACTAGGAGCAGATGCCGTATCAGTCCACGTGAATGTGGGCTGCAAAGAGGAGCCTGAGATGCTTCAAGACTTGGGCATGATTGCCGACTCATGCGACGAGTGGAACATGCCTCTCGTAGCCATGATGTACCCACGCGGAGAGAACATCAAGAATCCCAGCGACCCAGCAACTTTGGCTCATGCAGCCAGGATAGGCAGCGAGCTAGGCGCAGACATCGTGAAGACACCTTACAGCGGAGACTACGAGTCCTTCCGCACCGTCGTGAAGGGATGCAGAGTGCCAGTGGTGATTGCCGGCGGACCCAAATCGGACACCGATAGGGACGTGCTGGAGATGGCGCACGGCGCAGTGAAGGCGGGCGCCATAGGAGTCACCTTCGGGAGAAACATCTTCCAGCATCAAACCCCCGACCTGATAGTCAAGGCTCTCTCCATGATCGTCATGAATGAATCATCAGTGGAAGACGCGTTAAAGGTGCTCTAACTTGAAGCAGGACGCCAAGGAGCTAATACTCCAACCTCAAGCCGAAGGCACAGGCCTCAACAGCATCTTGGAGACTGCAGCCAAGGAATCCGTCAAAAGCCTTTTCATAGACCCGAAGAAGCTGAAAAGTGATATTCGAAAGAACTTCACAGTATACAGCTCTTCAACAGACTCTGATGTCGTCCTCACAGACAACCTGAAAGAAGCAGAGACCATCGTGTCCCAAGGAAAACAATTCGCCTTCAAACTCAAAGTCAGAGAAAACGCAGACATCAAAAAAGCGGTGGAAGCGTCAAAACTGGGTGCAATTGCTGTAATCGTTGAGACAGTTGACTGGAAGATAATCCCCCTTGAAAACATGGTCGCCGAGCTCCACAATCACAAAACGAAGCTCTTGGCAACAGCTTCTACCACATCCGAGATCCAAACGTTGTTCGGTGTCCTTGAGATCGGCGTTGACGGAGTTATTCTGAAGGCAAGTTCTACCGAGGAGGTTAGAGAAGGAGCTAAAGTATTTGCAGCCCAGAGGAGACTTGAACTAGTTACCGTCCTAGTGAAGGAAATCAAGGATCTCGGCATGGGTGAAAGAGTCTGTGTAGATACCGCTTCGATGCTTAGTTTTGGCGAGGGGCTGCTTGTAGGGAGCAGGTCTAACTTCATGTTTCTGATCCATAATGAGTCTGGGGGCTCAAAGTTCACTTCGCCCAGACCGTTCAGGGTCAACGCCGGCGCAGTGCATAGCTACACTCTGCTCCCAAATGGGCGCACTAAGTATCTATCGGAGGTTGAGAGCGGCGACGAGGTTCTCGTCGTCTCAAAGGACGGTTCCACCAGATCTTCCGTTGTGGGGAGGTCGAAGATTGAGCGGAGGCCTCTGCGACTGGTTAAAGCTGAATTCGACGGTGAGTTTGGAGGAGTTCTTCTTCAGAACGCTGAAACCATTGCGCTAGTAGGCAAGAATGGTCAACCTATCCCAGTCACAGAGTTGAAGGTGGGGGATGAAGTTGTTGCCCTAGTGTCTAGGGTTAAGGGTAGGCACTTCGGAATGGCTGTTGACGAGTACATCGTAGAGAAATGACCTCTTCTTCTAAACCTGGCCGTTGGAGGCCCAAGGTATGCACCTCAGTCTACGCTTCAGACTCCACCACGTTGGCGAAGAGATTGAACGACGCAGTGGAAGCTGGCTCTGACTTTGTGGAGATACGCCTAGACTACTTGAAAGAGTTCAACGTCAACGATTTGGAGAATGCTTGCAGCCGATTCTTGTCTAGATGCATCTTCACGTGTAGACCACTGCAGGAAGGAGGCGTTTTTCAAGGAGGAGAAAAGGAGAGACTAGCAACTCTGAGTGAGGCAGCCTCCTTGTCGCCTAGGTTTGTAGACTTGGAGCTAGCCGCTGCTGCGAACAACAGCAAGCTGGTCAAAGAGTTGAAGAGCAGGGTCACCGAAGTAATCGTGTCTTGGCATAATTCTCAGGACACACCAGCGCCTTCGATCCTGACTAAGACCATGAGAAGCGCTGAGAAGCATTCGGATACGGTTAAGATCGTGACTACGGCGAACAGCCTTGAAGATAACTTCATTATTCTCTCTTCGTATGAGAAATCTAGAGGGTCACTCATAGCTTTCTGTATGGGTGAAAAGGGAGTGGTTTCACGAGTGTTATGCCCGTTCTATGGAAGCCCATTTGCCTATGCTTCCCTCCAAGCAATGAAGACGGCACCCGGACAAGTAGCCTTGAATGATCTAAAGGCACTGTACAGAGGTATGAAGAAAATATGATTGACGGGAATACTAAGGTGTGCGGCATCATAGGCGACCCTATAGGTCACAGCCTTTCGCCAAAGATGCATAACGCTGCCTTCGAGGCCAATAACCTCAATTTCGTTTATGCAGCTTTCAACGTGAAGAAGGATGCTCTACGCGACGCAGTAGCAGGTCTCAAAGCCTTAGGAGTTGTCGGGTTCAACGTAACTATCCCCCATAAAGTTGACGTGATAAGTTATTTGGACGATCTCGACGTATCAGTAAGGGCACTAACCGCTGTGAACACTGTGGTTCGCAACGGCTCATCACTTGTCGGGTTCAACACCGACGTAGAAGGTTTTCTCTCGCCACTAAGATCTAGGGGGATAGGGCTGTCAGGCACCAAAGTTACGGTTCTCGGTGCTGGAGGCGCGGCACGCGCCTGCGTAGCAGGCTTATCCATGGAAGGCTGCGAATCCATAACCGTTCTCGGCAGAACAGTCTCAAGACTCCGTGAACTTTCTCAGGCTCTCAAAGGGTTGGCAGGAAACAAGATGGTTACGCGACCGCTTACCTCGAACACTCTAAAGGAGACAGTAGAAGCTTCAGACATCGTCGTAAACGCTACTCCCATAGGCATGCATCCGAACATCTCTGACAGCCCTGTGCCTGCAGAACTTCTTAGAACTGACCTGTTGGTCTACGACCTTGTCTACAACCCGATCAAAACAACACTCTTGAAGTACGCGGAATCTGCTGGCGCAAGCATGATTCAAGGCTACGAAATGCTTGTGGCTCAGGGAGCAGTAGCATTCAGACTCTGGACCCAGACTTCTCCCCCTATTGAAGTGATGGAGAAAGCTGCCCTAGAGGGCCTGGGAGAGCACCATGAAGGCTAGAGCAACAGTTCACGGCGCAATAACTGCGGTGAACGCTATCGCCACAGGCAAGGGCGCAGCCCTTGGCGTAGACTTGGTTACTGAGGCTATTGTCGAGATTACCAGTGACCCGGGCAAGATTACTGTCACCGTCAGGGGAGAGGTAGATGTTGACACAAGGCTAGCAGAGATTGTCGTCAGAGAAGTGTTCGCCCACTGCAAGGTGAGCGATTTAGGAGCCAAGGTGGAGACCATCTCACAGGTTCCTGTGGCAAGAGGTTTGAAGAGCTCAAGCGCAGCGTCTAACGCCGTCGTCTTAGCCACTTTGACTGCTCTCAGGAAGACTGAAGACGATCTCGCAGTGCTCAACCTCGGAGTTGGGGCTTCCCTTAAGGCAGGCGTTACCGTTACAGGTGCTTTTGATGACGCTGCTGCAAGCTACCTCGGAGGATTTGTAGTTACAGATAACGCTGCTCGGAAAGTCTTGCGAAGAGACCCAGTGGACGAAGACATGCGCGTGTTGATACTTGTTCCTGACACCCGCTACTACACTGGGAAAGTCGATGTTACGAGGGCTCGTTCTGTTCGCTTGATCGCAGAAGAAGCCTTCGCGCTCGCACTCCACGGCAAATACCAGGCGGCTTTGGCTATCAACGGCTTGGCGTATTCAGCAGCTCTGGGCTTCGACCCTAAACCTTCTATCGACGCCCTTATGGCTGGTGCGGTCTCAGCTGGGTTATCAGGCAAAGGCCCAGCTGTAGCTGCTCTATGTCGAAGCGACGAGGAAGCAGGCAAGGTTACGGACATCTGGAAGGCTCAAGGAGGAAAGGTTATTCAGACGAGATTTAACAATCGCAAAGCGGAGGCTAAGACCAAGTGGTAGCCGTCAAAGTATTGCCTTCAAGGCTTGAAGGAAGCGTCTGGGTTCCTCCCAGCAAGAGCTATACTCACCGAGCTATCGCCTTAGCTGCATTGGCAGCTGGTACATCAAAGGTCAGGCGACCCCTTCTCTCAAGAGACACTATTGCTACGATAAACGCCTGCACAGCCTTCGGCGCCATCCTAAACCAAGAAAACGGGGTCATAACAGTCGATGGAATAACGCAGTTCAAGACCCCTGAAGACGTGATCAACACCGAGAACTCAGGGACCACGCTTAGGATCATGACTTCGCTCGCCTCACTCCCACCACAGGGCTTCACTGTGCTCACCGGCGACCACAGCATCAGAAAGAGACCCATGCAACCTCTTCTTGACGCCCTGCGTTTCCTCGGCGTAGAATCATGGTCAACACGAGTGAACGGCTGCCCACCGATCGTCGTGAAGGCAGGCGGGATGAAAGGAGGCTCGTCGGAGATACGTGGAGATGTCTCTTCGCAGTTCATAACCTCCATTCTAATAGCTGCACCCTTCGCCCAAACTGACACAACGCTCAGAGTGGTGGGAAAGAGGGTTTCGAAGCCCTATGTTGACGCTACGCTGCAAATGATCCGTTTGTTCGGAGGCAGGGCAACAGAAGGCGACGATACATACATAGTCCCCCAAGGACGGTCATACAAACCCATGGATTTCGCCGTGCCGGCTGATTTCAGTTCAGCAGCATTCATAACTGCTGCTGGTGCATTAGCGGGATCCTCGGTACGCGTCAAAGGAATGAACTTCGATCTTCCTCAGGCTGACAGCATCATACTGAACATAGCTGAAACCATGGGCTCCAAAGTTACCGTTCACCGCGATCAGGGAGAGTTCATTGTGCAGGGAGGTGATCTTCACGGAGGAAGCTTTGACTTGTCTGACTCCCCTGATCTCCTCCCAGTAGTGGCCACCATGGCATTGAAGGCATCCGGAGAAGTCAACATATACGGGGTAGGCCACGCTAGGTTTAAGGAGACTGACAGAGTCTCAGTCTTGGCGGAAGAGCTGCCGAAGCTCGGAGTAGAAGTGAAGGAGAAGCAGGACGGCTTGGTTTTGAGACCAAAAGGCAGGCTTAAGAAATGCTTTCTCGACGCCCATGACGACCACCGAATGTTCATGGCCTTCTGCATAGCAGGACTGGTGTCCGAAGAAGGCGTAACCGTTGAGGGAGCAGAGTCAGTCGATGTCTCCTACCCAGGATTCGTAGAAGACATGAGGAATCTCGGCGCAAAGATAGAGGTGGCCAAGTGATGCCAGGTAACATTCTCGGCGAAAGGTTTGTCGTCGTCAGCTTCGGCGAGAGCCACGGCCGATGCGTAGGAGCAGTTGTAGAAGGATGCCCCGCTGGTCTACCTATCTCAGAGGAGGAGATCCAGAAAGAGCTAGATCTGAGGAAGCCTGGAACATCAGCTGTCACTACCATGAGGAAAGAGGAAGACAAAGTGGAGTTCCTGTCAGGAGTCTTCCAAGGCTACACTACAGGCGCGCCGATATGCATGCTAGTATGGAACAAGGACGTCGACTCATCTTCCTACGAGAAGATCAGAGGCAGACCTAGACCTGGACACGCAGATTATACTGCCTTCGTCAAGTACGGCGGCTTTGAAGACTACAGGGGAAGCGGAAGATTCTCGGCCAGGGTTACCGCTGGCTTCGTGATGGCAGGAGCATTAGCCAAGAAGCTTCTGGGCCATGCTTGGGGCAGCCAAGTATACGCTTATGTCCGCGAAATAGGAGGTGTGAAGTCCAGGGACATGCCTCTCGATGAGATTAGAGAAAAGAGGTATGGGAACAGCGTTCGCTGCCCAGATTTTGACGCGGCCTCCAAAATGGAGTCAAAGATACTTGAGGCTAAGAGGAAGGGCGACAGCCTCGGCGGAATCGTTGAGTGCGTTGCAGTAGATCTCCCAGTGGGGTTAGGAGAACCTGTATTCGCCTCCATAGACAGCGATCTAAGCAAGGCTCTTTTCGCCGTGCCTGCTGTGAAGGGCGTTGAGTTCGGCTTGGGCTTCGAAAGTGCTAGGCGCTACGGCTCAGAAAATAACGACCTCTTTAAAGTTGTAGACGGCAAGATTGTCACGGAAACCAACAATTCCGGCGGAATCCTAGGGGGTCTGACAAGCGGCATGCCCCTCGTAATCAAGATTGGCTTCAAGCCGCCTTCATCCATAGCAAAGGCTCAGAACACTGTTAGCATGGAGACCATGGAACAGACAAGTCTAGTAGTAACGGGTCGCCATGATCCATGTGTGCTTCCACGCGCACCTCCGATAGTGGAGAGCATAGTTGCAATCGTGTTGGCGGATCACGGGCTGCGAGGAGGATTCATTCCTCCAATATTGAAGAAAAGCAAGTCGTCGGAATGATAGGCAGTGGGCGAAGCCAGAGACCTCCCCAAGATTAGAAAAGAAATCAGGTCTGTGACAGACGACATACTCGCACTCCTGTCCAGCAGACTGGATCTCAGCAGAGAGGCAGGGCTGGTCAAACAGAAGCTTAACCGGCCCATTGAAGACCCCGCCGCAGAAGAATCGCTAAGAAACCACATACTGGATAGATGCAAAGAGCTGCAAATAGACGCTGCCAGTGCCATCAGAATACTGAATATCCTAGTAGAAGACTCAGTTCGCGTCCAAAAAGAGCACAAGCCCATCTCCAAGGTCTCGCACATGCAGATGTTCGCCTTGGCAAAAGAACTGGAGAAATCAGGAGAAAAGGTCATCCACCTTGAAGTCGGAGAGCCAGATGCTCCCCCACCCAAACTAGTTACCAATGAAGCTGTTAAAGGAATAAGAGAAGGATACATCAAATATAGCACTGCTCAAGGCCTCCTAGATCTCAGAGAAGCCATAGTAGCACACTACAAAGAAAACCTTGGAGTAGATATGCATCCAGATCAAGTGCTTATCACCCCTGGCTCAAGATTCGCCATCTACCTAACTATCTCAAATCTGATCCGAAGCGGAGAAGGCTTAATCACCTTCGACCCCCTATGGCCTGCCTACAAGGAATGCGTTGAAGCAGTAGGGGGCAGACCTCTAACTATTCACACCACCTTGGAAGACAAGTGGCTTCCCAAGCAGGAAGACCTCGAGAACGCTTTGGATTCAGGGGCAAGGATGATGGTTGTCAACTATCCATGCAACCCCACTGGGAAATCGCTGAGCGTAGAAGAGCTGCGAATCCTAGTACAGGATGCTCAGAGAAAGGGAGTAACTATTCTCAGCGATGAAGCCTACCGGCTCTTCTCCAAGTCAAAGGTAAGCATCCTTGAGGCAGCTGACTCAAACTTCGTTCTAGCTTCCACTTTCTCCAAAGGTCATAGGATGACCGGTTTCAGAATAGGCTACGTCATTTCCTCAAAGGAATTCATCTCCAAGTTGACTAAGATGAACAGCCTTCTCCTCACCAATGTGCCTGAGTTCATTCAGAAAGCGGCAGCCAAAGCTCTTGAGTGCGGAGACGACGTTGGGGAATATGCAAAGGCGATCGAGAGAAGAATGAATGACGCTGTCACTGCGCTTAAGCGTCTACCCTTGTCTTTCAATCTGCCTGACGGAGGTTTCTATGTCTTCCCGAAAGTCAATGTGCAGGGCTTTGATTCTGGTGAATTCGCCATGCGTCTTCTTGGGGAGAAGAAGGTAGCCATCGCTCCGGGAACAGGTTTCGGCGACTACCCTGAATTCATCAGGCTCTCCATATGTCAGAGCGCCGACTTGGTGCGGGAAGGGCTCAGCAAGATAGGAGAGATGTTGCAGTGAAGGTAACAGTCATAGGTGCAGCGGGACGAATGGGTGGCTGGCTTACGCAGCATTTCGTTAAGCAAGGAGACACTGTGGTCCTCTATGATCTAGATGTCGAGGCTGCGCGGAGGCTCGCCGGAAAACTGGGGCAGAAAGCAGCGAAGGATCTTGGAGCCGCTGTAAGAGGGAGCGACGCAGTCTTTGTTTCAGTGCCTTTGGATGCAACACCACAAGTTCTGAGCAAATTATCCCGATACCTCGATGGGGCAAGAGTTGTTGTAGAGATAGCTTCTTTGAAGATTCAGTCAGCCGAAGCGCTCCGGAAGTTGGAGGGCAAATGTGGCGTGTTACTGGCTCTTCATCCTTTGTTTGGTCCGGGTGTTCGGAGTTTGAAGGGTAAGAGGGTCGTTTTGACGCCGATTGTGGATAGAAGGAGAGAGGTGGAGACTGCGAGGAAGCTGTTTCCCGGCGCGATTCTGGTTGAGTCCAGTGTTGAGGAGCATGATCGGTTGATGGCTTTGGCTCTGAATTTGACTCATTTTGTCAACACTGTGTTTGCCAAAGTTGTGAGCGAAGCGGACTTGAGGCGTCTGCGGGAGCTCGGGGGCACAAGTTTCACTCTGCAAGTCATGTTGGCTGAAAGCATCCTTCACGATGATCCGGGTCTTTTGGCGTCGATCCAGGTTCGGAACAGGTTTGGGGAGGAGTATGTCAGCCGCTACTTGCAGGAGGCGTCCAGATTAGCCAGTTTGGTCAAGGGCAATGTTGATGATGTTCAGCGCTATTTCTTGGATCTGAGGAAGAAGGTGTCTAAGGATCCGGGGTTTGAAAAGAGTTACGAGAAGACTTACGCGTTCCTTGAATCTGTTACGCGCTCTTAGCAGGGCGTCTGCACATATTTCTTTACTTCATTTATATTGGAGACTACTTTTGTGTAGGTGAGAACCGTGGAGACAGATGTTATCCAGACTTCGCCTGAGTTAGTAGCGAAGTGGCTTCCAGAGCGGGCGTCTGATTCCTATAAGGGTCAGAATGGTGCAGTGGCGGTTGTAGGAGGGAGCTGGCTGTATCATGGTGCCCCTACTCTTACGGCTCTCGGGGCACTGCGGTCTGGCGTAGACCTTGTGTATCTTGCTGTTCCGAAGGTGATTGCTTCTCCTGTTAGAGCAATGTCGCCTAATCTTATTGTGCTTCCTTTGGCTGATGCTAAGATTACCGTTGGGACTGCGAATAGGCTTTTGACTTGGCTTCCCGTTGTTCAATCTGTGACTTTGGGACCGGGGTTGGGCAAGCAGCGGACCGAGGGTGTGAGGCGGCTTGTATCCGAGTTTTCTTTGAGAGGCGTGAAGCTTTTGCTGGATGCTGACGCCCTGATGCCTGATGTGGTGGAGGCTGCGTCAGGTAAGCCTGCCGTTGTTACTCCTCATGGAGGGGAGTTTAAGCGGATCTACGGAGTTGAGGTTACGAGGGATCTAGAGTCCAGAGTTAGAGCTGTGAAGGAGCATGCTGCTAAGAGCAAGGTGACCGTGCTTTTGAAAGGTGTTGTTGATGTAGTTTCGGACGGTGAGCGAGTCGCCATTAACAGGACTGGTTGTGCTGCAATGACTGTGGGAGGCACGGGAGATGTGCTCTCAGGGCTTGTTTCTGGGTTGATGTCGAAGGGGGTTGCCCCGTTTGAAGCTGCAGCTGCGGGCGCTTATCTCAATGGTTTGGCTGGTGAAAAGGCCGCTGAGAAATTGGGCAACCATATTATGGCCACAGATGTAATTGAAATGATTCCTCTCGTTATGAAACAGATTAATCGCTAAGAGAAACATATTTAAATGGACGCTGATGTCTCATGGAGAACCCAGTGAGATCCAATGTCAGACATGAGTACAGTTCTCATAGGAAAGAAACCAGCCATGAACTACGTTCTAGCCTGCCTAACCGTGATACAGAACGGCTCCAACTCCGTAACCCTGAAAGCCCGGGGAAGAGCCATCAGTAAGGCCGTGGATGTAGCTCAGATCCTGACGAGGCGGTTCGCTACCGATGTTGGCGTGAAAAACATCGCCATCAACACCGAGCAAGTCAAAAGCATCGAAACAGGCGCCATGAGCAACGTCAGCTCAATAGAGATCATCCTAGAAAGGTAAGGGCATACTAGCGCCGCTTATCCTCCTTTTTTATTGAATTAGTGGATATTCTAGCGTAGCAGCTAACTTCACAATGTTATAAATTATCTGCTATTACATGAAGATTCCATGAATATTCTACACAATTCCAATGGCATTTAATTGTTCAACAGCAGATGGCATAAGTAAACGTTAAGAACCACCCCATAGGAGCTAAAGAGGGATGCATACATCCCCAGTTATCCTAGTCACCGTAGCAGCTATCTCCTTCCTCATAGTGGTGCCGATCGGCTTCCTGCTCTTCGGAATGTTCTGGAGCTCCTTCCCCGGCGCTGAAGGATACCTCACAAGCCAATTCATTGTGGAGGCCTTCACCAACTTCAACAACGTTAAACTCCTCAGTAACACCATAATCTTTTCAGCAGGATCAGCCGCCATCGCCATAGCTATCGCCTTCCTCCTCGCATGGATCATCAACCGCACCGACACTCCTGGCAGAAGGATATTCGACATCCTGCCACTAATCACATTCATGTTCCCCTCTATGCTTGGAGATATTGCTTGGACATTCCTCCTCAGTCCTAGGGCGGGTCTAATCAATGTGGCTCTGGCGCGCCTGTTTGGCTTTTCTAACCTAGACCAACTCTCACAAATCAACATATTCGGTTTTCAAATACTACCATTCAACATCTATGGAATGGGCGGCATGATATGGGCCCAGAGCCTAAGCTTGGCCACACTGGCTTACCTGCTTATTGGCGGAACCTTCGGAACTATGGATCCTTCCCTTGAAGAAGCAGCCCGGATGTCAGGGGCAACCACAAGGCAGACCATTTTCAAAGTCACTCTACCCCTAGTTTCCCCAGCTTTGCTTTCCACAGGCGCCCTCATATTCATGATAGGCGTTAATTCCTTTGAAACACCAACCTTCATCGGCTTACCAGCTAAAGTCTACGTGTTCATGAACGCCATCTTTGAGAAGATAAGCATCACTGCGCCCCCAGACTACGGAGGCGGAACAGCACTCGCTTTCATCTCCCTACTTCTCAGCTCAACAGCAGTAATATTCTACTTGTATACGACGAGGAGGCTTAGAAAATACGTTGTAATAACAGGAAAGGGTTATCGACCCAAGGTCATAAAACTGGGGAGACTAAAGTATCTGGCTCTGGCCTTCCTCCTCGGGTATGTGTTTCTAGCCGTAGTGCTACCCATTTTCACAATGCTGCTGATGTCATTCATGCGATTCTACTCGGTTATCGGCGTCAATATCCTTGACCTGCTCACCTTCGAGAACTACGCATACGTACTCAAAGAACCACTTATGTTCAGAAGCGCCATGAACAGCTTCACCCTCGCATTAGCAGCAGGCGTATTCACAACAGCCGCAGCCGCCATAATGTCATACGTAGCCATCAGGAGCAGAATAAAAGGAAAAAGAGCCCTAGAATTCATCAGCGCTCTACCAGTAGCCTACCCCGGTATGATCTTCGCCCTAGCTTTGATCTGGACTGCCCTATTCGTCTTCCGCTTCATATACGGCACCATCGCACTACTCATACTGGCGTACATCGTCGTATTCCTGCCCTACGCCATGAGAGCCCTGTCAAACTCAATGATACAGATCCACAGCGAGCTGGAAGAGGCAGCTAGAACCTCTGGAGCAGGTTCTCTGTCAACCATCTTCAGAGTAACACTGCCAATAATCAAACCTGCCTTAATCAACACGCTCGTACTCGTCTTCATCCAAAGCTATAGACAGCTGGGCGCAGCAGTACTACTGGTTACACCAGACACATTCGTGCTTCCAGTCGTGATCCTGCACTGGTGGAACAGTGGTCTCCTGGTCGCTCTCTCTGCAGCCACAATGGTCTTCGGCGGAATCCTAGTGGCCGCAGTGATGGTAGCAAGATACGTGTTCAAAGCCAGCCTCACATTCTAGGTCCGCCGTAACAACAGCTGATACGGAAACCGAGAAACCCACTTGGGTTACAGCAACGTAACCGGAATGTGTAAAGAAAAAGTCTGGGGCGGAGGCCAGTGGTAGGCCTGCGTCTCAGATGAAACGTCTTGCAGATGGTCGAAGGGGCTACTTGAATTTCGCCAGGTTTCCAGAGTCTTCCTTGAAGACCATATCAAGATAGTCTGAGACTGCCTTCTTGAGCTTGTCAGCCGGAATCGTTGGGGAAGTCCATTCTCCTACGACTTTCACTTCGGTTTTCTCACCCTTCGGAACATAGTAATTGATGTATTTTGAACCAGCGAATTGGCCTTCCAGCTCCTCCACGTAAAATCCCACGGGAGGCAGGTTTGTCAGCTTTACTTTTCTCTTTACAGTCTTCTTGTCAGGTGTCTCCGAGTCGAATGTGAGAATCATGCTTTGTCCTTCCATTGAGGCTTGAATGTTCTTCATGCTAGGGTGGTAGTGGTCTTTTTCTGCGGCGTTATATCTCCAGAGCTTGTCTAAAGATGCCTTAAAGTATCCTCCTTCATCTACGACGTAAACCATGTCTGACTTATTTTCCAAGCGATATAAATATGTTTTGTAATACTGACCTATCATCGAAAAGAACAATTTAAGGATAGAGCGAACAATTAGTAAAAAATCTACATTAGATTGGCGTGTTAGCGATTAGTGATCCATTTGACGTAGTCCCTTACTCCGCTTCCCAAATCGTAATCAGGGTAGAACCCCAGATCTTCTCTTGCCAGACCATAGTCTATGGCGCATGCGGTTCCTTTCACCGATTCACCGTAGTAGCCCAGCCCAGGGCCGATCTCGATTTCTGCTTGCGGGAACAGTTCTTTAACGGCCACAGCGAACTCTTTGAGTGAGTATGCTCTGCCAGTACCGAAGTTGTATGCTTGGTGAGGTAGCTTAGACGCCTTCCATGCTAACACCACTGCTTTTCCGACGTCTCTAACATAGATCAAGTCGTCTCTCCCGTCTCCTCCACGCTCTATTTTCGTACGCACGTTGTTTATGGCGTTCATCAGGATCCTGTCGTGCACGGAAAGGGGGCCATGTCGCTCCAGCTTCCCCGGCCCATAGATGTGGGCGAACCGGAGCGACACGAATTCTATGCCGTAGAGCCTAGAGTAAAGTTCTCCCAGATGCTCTCCGAAGAGCTTTGTAATGTCATAGATGCTGAGAGGGTTCTTAGGGTGTTCCTCAGTTACTGGATGATAATAGGGGTGACCATATGACCCAGTTATCTCCCCGTACACCCCCTTGGAGCTGGTGTATACTACTCTTTTCACACCTGATACCTTAGCAGCTTCCAGAATGTTCAGTGTGCCACGCGCATTGACTTCAAAGCCTTTGACGGGGTTGGCCTTCATAGGATCAAGGCTGGTAACGTCGGGCGAAACCAATGCGGCGACGTGTATGACTGAATTCACGCTGTTTTCCTTGACGGCCTTCAACACCGCTTCACCGTCAGAGATGTCACCTTTGACGACTTGTATTTTGTTGACTATATCGGAAACAAGGCTAGTGTCTGAAGAATAGTCGAAGCAGATCGGTCTCTCTCCTTCTTCAACAAGTTTCCTGAGAACCCAGCTGCCGTTGACCCCGAGTCCACCTGTAACTAATACTTGCATCTGACGTAGGTAGGACATTTGCAACAGTTAAATCTACTTCAACCCATTGTTGATAACCATGACCCACTCTGCCAGTACTAATCGCATTGAAGCCATGGTCAAACTGACTTCGGATTTCGTGAAGATCCCTAGTATAACGGGCAGCGAAAGAGCCATGTCTGAACACGTCTCATCTCTGATGCGCGAAATAGGGATGAAGGTGAGCTTCGATGAAGCCGGGCCGGGGCGTAGAAACGTATTGGGCCACCTCAAAGGCTCATCAGGCTCACCAGCGCTGATCGTGAACGGCCACATAGATGTTGTTCCACCTGGAGATGCATCTAGATGGTCAGTGGACCCCTTTGGAGCCGTGGTTAAGGACGGAAGGCTCTACGGCAGGGGCTCAGCAGATATGAAAGGAGGTTTAGCCTCTGTTCTAACAGCCATCAAGAGCATAGTTGACTCGGGCGCGAAGTTGAAGGGTGATCTGATCGTTGAAGCCGTGGTTGACGAGGAGGCCGGAGGAAGAGCCGGCACAGGCAGACTCACCATAGACAACCCTGTGAAAGGAGACTATGTTGTCATCGCCGAGCCTACGGACCTAGAACTGCAGACTGCTCACAAAGGAGACCTCGGCGTCGAAATACGCATCGAAGGCCACTCTGCTCATGCAGCCACCCCTGAAATGGGGATCAACGCGGTTCACAAAATGGTTGCTTTAGCAAACCAGATCCTTGATATTCCCCGGCGAAACCAGTGGGAGAAACGAGTCCATCCTCTCTTAGGCCCACCGTACATCACTATCTCCGTCATAGAAGGAGGTTTGCAGAGAAACATAATCCCAGATCGCTGCAAGATCGTGGTGGACCGGAGAACGGTTCCGAAGACGGAGAGTCTGGAAGTCGCCAAGAAGGAGATTGACAGCGTCATCCAAGAAGCTCAGTCAGAAGACCCAACCCTCAAAGTGTCCTACAACCCTATTCTGGAAATCGAAGCAATGGAGACCGACCAGCAGGAACCCATAGTAAGAGCCATGGTGGACGCCTATGCTCAGGCCACCGGAGCACAAGTCAAAGTTTCAGGTCTAAGAGGCTTCTGCGACGCCCACTACTATTCACGTAATCTCGGGATGCCTGTGGTCATCTTCGGCCCAGGACGACTCCAACAAGCCCACTCAGCAGATGAATACGTGGAGATTTCCCAACTGGTTACTGCCACAGAAGTCTACAAACAGTTAATCACCAGGCTACTGACCTGAAATATTTATAACGACACCCCTGTTTGCCACTTGAAGTGTCCCAAAAATGGCTCTGACAGCCTCAAAACTTCACGGCGTAATCGTGGCAATAGTTACACCATTTACACCGAAAGACGAAGTCGATGTCCCCGGCCTCAAGAAGCTTGTGGACTACGTGGTTGAGAATGGCGTTCACGGCATAATGACTACCGGCGGAAACGGAGAATTCCCACACCTCCTGCATGAGGAAAGAAAAAAGGTTCTAGAAGTCATAAACGATCGCTGCCCATCAAAAGTCCCCGTCATCGCATGCGTATCCGCATGTGGAACAAAAGAAGTGATCTCCCTATCTAGACATGCGAAGGACGTAAGCGCAGACGCAGTGATCCTGACTCCGCCATACTACTTCGACCTTCCACCAAGCGCCATCCTCGGACACTACACTGATCTCGCCAAAGCAGTCGATATTCCAATCGTGGCCTACAACAACCCCACATACACAAGACACAACATAAGCCCAGATCTAGCGGTCAGCATATCCAAGATCAATGGCGTCATAGGCTTAAAGCAGAGCAACGCCAACCTAAGCGAAGCAGTCGAAATACTCAGACTAGTAGGCAAGAAGATGGCTGTGCTCACTGGCATAGACAGTCAGCTCTTCGCAGCCCTATCCATAGGAGCAAAAGGAATCTTCTCCACAGCTGCATGCGTTTATCCCAAGCAGATGGTCGATCTCTACGAAGCCTTCCGCAGCGGTAAACTCGACGAGGCAAGAAAACTCCACGAGAAGCTACAAGTCGTAAACAAGTTCTTCGAATATGAGCCTGGCTATGTAACTCCGTGCAAAGAAGCCCTAACCATGCTAGGACTACCCGCAGGCCCTGTAAGGAAACCGATGCCACCACTGACACAACAGGAAAGAGCCGAACTCAAAGAAGCCCTACACACAATAGGCCTAAAACTCAAGTAAACAGACCTCTACAAAAAAGAAAACCAGCGTCAAGCCTAGCATAGTCTCTTTCAGAATAACACAAACAGACAACCTGTAGACACAATCAGTTGGAACAGTGTTTCTACAGCTTCCTGAGATCAGGGAGCTCACGCATCAACCTGTTGACTTCTTGGTACGCGTCTTTGACTCCCACATGGCTGTAAACCCTGTCAGCCACTAAGCCTGCCACCAACAGGGGCCACCCAGCTAGATCCGTGAACGGATCCGGGGTGCCTAAGGTTAGAACTAGTCCTACTGTAATCATCTTCTTTCCGATTCGGCTACTGCTGTTGGCTCTTCTCACCTTACTCCTCACGGGGCGGATATTGTTTTTGAAAGACTCTAGCATGATTCGTCTTTCATCCATGCTTTTTGCAACCTCGCGGATCATGCGACTATCTGTAGTAGCCATGTACCACACCTTAGTGATCAGTGAGCAGATACTCCGTTAAACAGGGTTTAGTCAATTCTATTTCTCCTATGGGTGAACCGAACTGCTTATCAGCTTCGCCAGTCTTTTACCGACAATAGGAGGCTAATAGAACTACGGCCACCGAAAGGAAGACCAGGCGCCACGTAATCGGCATAACAGGGACACCTGCCACGGGTAAGAGAACTGTAGCAAAACTCTTGGCAAAACGGTTGAACATTAAACTAGTCGACATAAACAAAGTTGCCAGACAAAGCAGGCTTCTGGAAGACGACAATGAAAAAGGATTCAAACCGGACATACCAAAATTGAAGAAGGCTTTAGCCAAAGATCTTGAAGATGGTTCAGCAGTGGTATTCGGCCATCTGCTCCCGGCGGTCTTATCCCGAAAACAAGTGGATCTGGTCGTGGTGTTACGATGTTCTCCTTTTGTGCTCATGGAGCGCTACCAAACAAGAGGTTACGGCGAAAAGAAGGCGAAGGACAACGCTGCAGCAGAGATATTGGACTTGATCTTGGCCGACGCAGTAAGGGCCTTCGGAAAAAGCTTGGTGGCCGAGATCGATTCCACGAATAGGACTCCTGAAGATGTCCTTGAAGAGATTGTCAACGCATTCGGGAAGAAGAATCTGAGGAAGCAAGGAGTTGTTGACTGGCTCACTCCTCTGGCTGAAGAGGGGAAGCTGAACATCTTCTTTGGGTTCAGATAACTCTTCGGTATGGGTGCGTGGAACTCACGCTTGCAACATAAGCCGTCCGTCAAGAGATTGTTCCGTAACCTTCAAAGTTATCGGAACCAACTATGTGAAGGCATATAATCATCTGTCGGAAGCCTAGTGCCTGCTCCCTGTGTTCTGCTATGCACGATGGTTCTGAAGCTTCTGTTGCAAGAGGAGCCACCTCCATTTACTTCTCAAGCATAGTCCTTCTGTTGGTCAACACCGCTTACTTCGCCACAGTCACCAACATACTTCCTACCGCACAGATCGGCGTACTAGCAGCTCTCCAGATCATCATATTCGGAGTAGCAACCCTAGCCAATCTGTCTCTCCCGCAAACCATCATGACAAGTATGCCTCTGCCTCCTGCAGTAGCCAAACTAATCCCTGAATTTCTCTCGTCTGGGCAACATGGGAAAGGGGTGCAAGTCTTCAGAATATCCTTACTCATCTCTATCGCTATTTCTACTGTCTCAGCTCTTGCACTCTTTTTTTCAGCGGGCTGGCTTGTCAACTCAGTATTCCAGAGCCAAGTAGACCCTAATTGGCTAATCATGACTTCGCTTGATCTATGGTTTTACACGCTTGGCCAACTCTTAATGATGACACTCATAGGATTGAATAAGACTGCTAAAGCAGGGATCTACTACACCATCTCTTTCCTAGTGAAATATGCTGCGTCAATGGGCCTAGTTCTAGTCGGCGCTGGGATAACCGGCGTCTTGGCGGCATGGATCGTCGGCGATGCGGTCATGGTTGTAGTATGCGCTGCAAATGCAAGGTCTTTTGCGCTAGGCTCAGCAGAAAAGGTCTCTAGGACTGAGGTCATCAAGTATTCGGCCCCAGTCCTTGTCTCATCACTAGTCGTATTCGGAGTAAGTCAAGTCGACAGACTATTTGCCCTCGGTCGCTTCACCCTGTCAGACCTAGGCATCTACAACGTAGCAGTGGCTGCTTCAACCATAGCCGCCTTTGCCCCCAACGCTATCGCCATCGCCCTTATTCCGAGCTTGTCCACACGTTTCTCAGAAGGCTCATTGGACGGGTTCCTGAGCTTAGCAAAAAGATACACGCGATATGTGTCACTTGTAGCAATACCTATGAGTTTCCAAATAGCAGCTCTTGCTACGCCCCTTACTCACCTCTTCGGCACCCAATACATTCAGGCTGCTACATCCGCAACCATAATCTCCACTGCAATAGGCATAACCGCTGTCTCCTCGATTCACAACGGTTGCCTCTTGGCCAGCCAAAACGCCAACAAAGTGATGCGAGCCAACATATTTGGGCTCCTAGTCTTCGCCATCTTTGTGACTTCTCTTGCATCCTTCTTAGGCTTCGAAGCGTTGGCGTGGAGCAGAGCAGTTATGATGCTAGCTATAACACTTGCCGTAGAATTCTATGCATACAAACAGGGGTTCTTAGTGGTTGACTGGAGAGCCTATTTGTCTTCTTTTGCAGGATCAGCCCTAATGAGTGTTGTTCTTCTGGTGCTAGTGAACTTTATCGGCGGATATCTCAGGCTCATCGCCCTTTTGCCGCTCCTAATCTCTCTAGGAATAGTGGTTTACTTTGTGGTTCTACGCTTGATCAAGACCTTCAACAAGGAAGATATGGACTTCCTTAGGAGCCTGCTTCCTCAGAAACTAGGTTTCTTGGTTAGCTGGGCGGCTAGAATAATGGGGGTCGCTGATGCACCGCCTCAGAAGGAAGATTAGAGACGTCCAACGTAGAGCTTAACTGTCTTACCATCTATCTCGGCCTCAGACCAGTCAAGATTCTTTGAGGCATCTTTCTCTAAACGCACTTCTTTGACTCTCACCAAGAAACTTAGTTCTCGAAGCTTGGGCTGAAGTAGCTCAAACGACTCCTCGTCTAACCCAGCTGCATAGGCCACATCCAGGATATCGGTTGGGTTGAAGCCTTTCTCCTTCCTTAACGCCTGGAGTCTACGGGCGAGATCCCTCACCGCGCCCTCTGCAATCAGTTCTCGATCTCTTTCAACCTGTACTGCCACCATCACTCCATTCCTATCAGCAAGCGCATATCCTTCCCTCGCCTCAAGCCGCATCTCTAGCTCATCACTAGAGATCTTCACCGTCTTCTCTCCAACCTGAAGCGTCACCGCACCGCTGCTTGACAGCTCTTCATACAGCATCAAGGTGTCAACAGAAGAGAGCTGCTGAGAAACCTTAGCCATCATGTCCTTAAGCTTAGGCCCCAAAAGACTGTACCGAGGTAGCAGAACGATCTTGACCGGCATCTCCTTCAAGGATCTTACCGCAACGACCTGCTTTACATTCATCTGCTCCATTAGCAGAGAAGAGTGTTTGTTCATCTTTGACGCGTCGCCTCCGCCGATGTAAAGCATGGCGCTGCGAAGGGGCCATCTTCGCTTAACTTTCGCCTTCATCCTTGCAGCATTAGCCAGAGAAATGGTTTCTCTCAGAGTAGCAAACTCGTCTTCTAAGTCAAGTTTCCGGTAATCTTGGTTTACTTTGGGCCAATCGTCAACCAGGATGCTTTGCTTCGCTTTCCTGAAGCATCTTTGGTAAAGATACTCTGTGACGTAGGGCGACAGGGGGTGCAGCAGCGTATCCAATGTTGCTAGAACGTGGTGTAAAACTGCGTAGACTGCCAGCCTCTTGTTCAAGGACTCAGGATTGTCATCCCAGATGTCTCCTCTAGTAAGTGGGACATATAGCTGGCTTAGATCCTCGATGATGAAGTCTTCACATTCCCTAGCTGATTCGTGATATCTGCATCTCTCAAACCTGTCTGTCACCGTTTCAACTAGATTGGTTAGTCTGGAAAGAAGCCACTGCTCCTGAGCCCTGAGGATACCCAGCTTTTCAGCCCACGCCAAGCTGTGAGTAGATTCGTCGAAGCCGTCGTAACTGCTGTTCTGCACAAAATACACGTGAAGATGATACAGCGTGTTGAGAACCTGGTATGGCCTTCCTCTCATCTCCACCTCGCTGAAGTTAAGACTGTCGAGGGGCGCGGCTTTCCACATCAAGTAGAAGCGAAGCACGTCAACAGGTTCTTTGCTTAACACTTCTAATCCTTCGATCATATTACCCAAGCTTTTGCTCATCTTGTTGCCTTTCTCGTCAAGCACATGCCCTTGGAAGAGGAAGGCTTTGTAGGGCGCCTGAGCCTTCTGCGAAAGCAACACATTTTCGATCAGGAGGGTGTACGCCCATCCTCGAGTCTGATCTATCCCCTCTGTCAGAAATTCTGCTGGGACCAATTCGTTGTATTCCTCGTCTGTAAGAGAAGAGTATGGTGCTGCTCCGCTGTTATGCCAAGTGTCCAAAACGAAGATTTCGCGGTAAGATGGTCCTCCGCATTTTTCGCATTTCAATATTATCCTGTCTATCCAAGGTCTGTGGAGCTCAAAATTCGGTCCATCAGGCAGTTTTACTGCTCTCTTAACTATCTCGCTGCGATAGAAGACCGCGTTCGCATGTTTACAGTCCTTGCAGATCCATATTGGAAGAGGTGTGCCCCAGACTCTTTCCCTAGAGATACACCACGGCACCTTTTCCTTGATTATAGAGAGGAAGCGGTTAGCCGGTGCATCATAGAAGTATTCCACTTTTTGTGCTGCTTCCACTGCTCTGTCTCCGAGCCTATCCACCCAGTAGAAGTATTCCCGTCTAGCGATCCAGACCAATCGGTGACGGGAACGCCAACAGGCAGGATAGTCGTGAATGATCTTGCTTGCCTTTAACACTATGCCTTCGCTCTTCAACAGATCCATAACTTTCTGATCGGCATCTCTGACGAACAGTCCTTCGAAGTCTCCTGCATCCTTTGTGAAGCATAGTCTGTCGTCTATTGGGTTGAATACGGGGAGCCCGCGTTTCTTGGCAGTATCAAAGTCCACTTCTCCGTTGGCTGGAGCCATGTGGACTAGTCCAGAGCCGGTGGTAGTATCGACGAAGTCTTCAGCTATTACCATGTGACCATTGGGGTTTTCACTCACAGACTGTAAACCGGGTATGGTTTTTAACAAGGGGTGAAGATACTTTTTGCCTTCTAATTCTGAGCCTGCTACAGTCTTAACAATCTTGTAGGCTGAGATCTTAAGCTCGGTCATCAAAGGTTCAAGACGGTCTTTAGCCACTATCCATGTTTCATCTTCTATGCGAACATAATGATATTCAGCATCAGGTTTCACACCTACCATTTCATCTGTTATCACTGTGAAAGGCATCGTGGTCCAAAGGACGATGTAGGCATCTTCGTCACGAAGCTTCATCTTGAAGTATAGTGAAGGATCTTCGAGCTGCTCGTATCCTTGGGCTACCTCGGCGTGGCTAAGAGAGGTTTGGCACCCAGGGCAGTAGGCGACTACCCGATATCCTTCTCCTAGGAGCCCTGTCTCCCATGCCTTCCGAAGATATTTCCACTCTCTTTCAATATACTGGTCACGGTATGTCCAATACGCCTTCTCGTAGTCAAAGGACATTCCCAGAAGCCTGTCCGATCTACGCCACTTCTCACCGTACTTGGCCAGTAGGTCTTTGCAGGCTTTTACAAGCGTTTCCAGTCCTACTGTCTGTAGGTTCTCCGTCTTACTCCCTTTTAGACCCAGCTCCTTCTCAGCCTGAAGCTCAACGGGTAGACCTTGCGTATCCCAGCCTGCTCTGAACACTACGTTGATTCCTTTCAGAGTATTGAATCTGTACCAAAGGTCTTTGATGATCCGGCCGCGTATGTGACCGATATGTGGCTCACCGTTTAATGTTGGCGGGCCTTCAACATACCCTATTTTTCTTGATGACGCTCTGGCTTCTGAAACGCGTCCTCTAATATCGATGGTCTCCCAAGCGGCTCTTACCGCCTCCTCTACCTGCTTAGGTTCGAAGGCAGGGTTCAGATCCTTGGGACTGAATAGTTCATTGGATGTTTGCGTTTTGTTCTTGCTATTTACCATCTGAAAGCTCCTCTTAGACCGCCTAGCCGTGTCAAAGGACTAGTGGCGAATTCTTCGGTCACGTTTCGCCATGGCGGCACCGTTGAAAGACAAATTTGTTTCGTTATATAAAGCTCTTGTCGTTTTTGTTAGACGCCTTTGTACAGCCTCTGGGAAAGGAATGATGGCAGGTCAGCCTGTAGTATCTTGTTGGCAGCTTTATCAACATCGTACTCAACATAGCGATGTTCGACATGAAGGTGTTTCCCGTCAGATTCTACCTCTGCAAAACACGCTCGTGGATCTCCTGAGCGGGGTTGCCCCACGGAGCCAGGATTGAAGACGACGCCGACGTTTGTAGACCAGACGTAGGGTACGTGGGTATGACCTAAGGCTATTGCGTTAACCTTGAAGCGAGTAAGGTAATATTCAAAAAGGTTAGAGTGAGTGGAAGGGTCAACATATTCTCGAAGAGGGTCTGTGGGGCTTCCGTGGGCCAAGAAGACCTTTACCTCATCGATTTCAGTTGTAAGTGTCTCTGGGAGGCTTTGGATGAAACGCCTGTTTTCCTCTGAGAGGACTCTGCGAGTCCATAGGGCCGCTTGTGCAGCATAACGGTTGAACCACGACACGTCTCCTGTTGACACTGCCTGTTCATGGTTACCCATGACGCAGATTGCTCGTCGCTGCCTAATCCAGTCTAGAACCTCATTAGGATTTGCGCCGTATCCAATCATGTCCCCTAGACAACAGACCCGATCACTGCCTATCTTCTCAGCTACTGCTCGCAGAGCTTCTAGGTTTCCGTGGAGATCAGAAATAAAGAAGGTCTTCAAACCGAGTCTTAAACAGCTACGGCTGTGCTACCAGCTAGCTTACGTGCCACTACGTTCAAAAGAAGCGTGATTCCAGTCATCACGACGCCGAGTGCACTAACCGCTTCCCATTTATTGTCATTGAAGAGCGAATAGGCAGCTACTGCCAAGACCTCTGAGCCGCTTTGGTAAAGCAGTATGGATGTGCTCACCTCCCTAAGAAATATGATTGAAAGAAAGATCCAGCCCGCTACGATTCCTGGCCTCAGCATTGGCGTCATAATATGTCTGAAGGTCTTAAGCCATGAGGCTCCTGCTACTCTTGAAGCCTCTTCAAGCTCCCTGTGGATCTGAACAATGTTAGTTGTTACAGCTCTTAAGCCGTAAGGCATGAATCTTGTTATGTATGCCAGCATCAGAACCCAGACAGTACCGATAATGCCAATGGGCAACGTGACATATGCCCATAAGATTCCGACGCCCATAACGAGTCCAGGTACCGAGAAGGGTGTGAAAGACAAGGCTTCAAGTACGCCTCGGCCTCTGAAGGTTGCCCTTGTAGTTATGTACCCTACAAATGAAACTAGGATCATTGCAACCGTGGCGCCCACCACTGCCAGAAAGAAGCTGTTGACTAAACCTCGTCGAACGATAGTCAGCGAGAACGCTAGGTCGAAATGCTTGAAACTCGCCTTTGACAAGGCTTCAGGCAGGCTCTCAAAAGAGAGAATGCCCCAGTAGGGAAGCACCGAACCTAGCGTTAGCATCAAGAGAGGGAGTATCCCTGCCACGATGAATATGGTGAGACAGTAAGCAAAGGCAGCGTAGCGCCATCGACCTATGTCCAAGGTAGACGCCTTCTTACTCTTGCCTACTATGGTGGTGAACCTTTCGGCGCGCCTCGTTAGAAGTCTGTACAAGTACACAAGTGTAATTGAAATGGCGAGGAGCGTTACCGCCAGCGCTGTGCCTCCTCCGTAATTAGGAGGAACACTCTCAATTTTTCTGTAGATGAGGGTGGTAGTCACGTATATGCCTGAGGGAAGACCTATTATCGCGGGTACTTCAAAGAGTTCTAGGTATCTTGTAAGGCTCAACATCAAGGCAGCCAGTATCGCTGGCCTGATGATGGGTAAGGTTATGCGTCTCAACAACTCAAACTTGTTGGACCCTGCTATGAGCGCTGCTTCCTCAAGAGTTACATCCTGATTCCTAAGAACTGCGGAGAGTAGAAGAAACACCAAGGGAACCCCCGTCAATCCATCCACCCATATCATTGCTGGCATCGTGAAAATATCGAATGGTGCGCCACCAAGACCAAGAGTCCTCATTAGAAAGATGTTTACCAGCCCAGTCTTTGGGCTCAAGAGGAATACCCACGCCACAGCATAAAGAATGCCCGGGATCATGTAGGGTAGAATTACGGCGACCTCAAAGAATCTTCTGAAAGGCGTATTGGTTCTGACGATAGCCCATGCAAGAGGCACACCCAATGCGAACGCTACCGTTGTAGCACCAACAGCGTAGATCAGACTGTTGAAGAGGGCAACATAGCTTAGCGGGTCTGAATAGGCGTTGACATAGTTGGCAGCAGTCAATTCACCAGCGATTCCGGGGCTTTTGCTCCAGAAGCTTCCGAACATGAGCCAAGCTAATGGCGTGATGACCAGAAATGAGATTATTGCCGCCGCTATTATTGCAGATACTTTCAGCCCGTCAAGATGCAAGACGCTACCTTCCGCGGCTATTTTGATTGCCAGTAGGCCATAAACCTAATTCCACGGTAACCCCATTTCTTTCTTCAGAGCGTCGCTCTCGCGCTCCGTCAAAGCTCTGACGGTGTACTTCACCGAGGGAATGTATTTTGCATATGCATCAGGGGCATAGCCCTTAGATACTGTGTCTCCGAACTCTGCCAAGAACTTCATAGTGGCATCGGAGAGGAACCAATCAAAGTAGAGTTTTGCGGCGTTTGGGTGAGGTGAGTTCTTCAGGATAGCAATCTTGTTCGGCAGCGCTACGAGTGGTTCTACCGGAGCAACTGCAACCGGGTTCCCAGCTGCTAGCTCGGGGAACATAGATGATGTAAGGGTGAGCCCGATACTTACTTCACCAGTCACGATTTGTTTGACCACGGGTGTGAGCGAGACTTGCAGTCGTGGATTTAACGCTCTCATCTGCGTAACAAAATTGGCCCATTTGTTTCCCAGGACCTGTTTCATCGCATCGAACCAAACGAGGGTTGAGGGATGCACGAAGGGGTCTCCAATACTAAACTTGCCTTTCCACTTAGGGTTGACAACGTCATCCCAAGTCTTGGGCACATCAACTCCAGTTACGAGCTTTGTATTATACCCGACCACATAAAATGGTATTCGTGCAGCCACATTCATACCGTCCGGGTCTTTGTAAATGTCAGGGATGCCCTTGAGTTCTGGCGACAGGTATTTCTCTAACCAGCCACGTTCTTTGTACACGACGAAATCTTCTTGTGACCCTTGGACAACATCGCCTACTCTCTTATTTGCCGCGAACTCTGTTTGCAATCTCTCAGTTAGCGGACCGCCTAGGGCCCTGATGAACTCCATGGTTATTCCAGGATAAGTGGCTTCAAACCTTTTTTTCAAGGCCTCCATCTGTTCAATTGTCTGAGATGTATAGATGGTGACCTTTCCTTCTTTTCTTGCTGCGTCGATCAGAGCTTCTCTTGCTTTTCTTTCTGCGAGTTCAGCCTCAACTGCTTTGAGTCTGTCTGCCTGTTGCTGGCCGAGCTGGCCTATCTGGCTCTTCAAAGAAGTAACATCACTGGAAATCGAATTAACCTTGCTTACTAGGTTTGAATTAACAGAATCTATGTCACCTAGGCGAATTGATGCATACGTTATTCCACCCGCAGCCACCAAAAGTGCGATAACTGACACTACTATTGATAAATTGGTACTGACCATGCTCCGATGAACACCTACAAACCTATTTATGGATTGTGTGGAGTACGACGATGTTTTTCCATCTTAGAAAATTAGTTTGCAGAAAATATTTTGTCATTGATGTAGAAATATTTGTTTTTTAGCTAATGCTGCGTAGCAGCTGTCGTCAGACAGATTCATGCTTCATAGACCTTGGTCAGTGAGCAAGCGTCGACTGATGCGTTCACATCATATCGAATCTAATCAATAATTCCCCAAGGCCTTTACATTGGATGGTTCCGTTCAATCTTCGGGGCTTCTGTTGAGATGATCGCGAGTTAAGCCCAGATAATTGAACAAAACCGAACATCTTAGACAATGCTTCATATAGGAGAAACAATGCTTTCGGAAGATGATAGCCATGGTGCCCGACGTGGTGCAAGAACATTATCAGATGTTCATTGGAGGACACTGGGTTGATGGCCAAGAGCGCAGAAACATAGTAGTAGAAAACCCGGCCACAGCAGAACCTCTATCGCAAGTAGCATCCGCAGAGGTCAAAGACGTGCTAGACGCCGTCGCTTCCGCAAAAGAAGCGCAGAAATCTTGGAGCAGAATAGACCCACAAGAGAGGGCAAGACTTGTCGCCAAGCTTGGAGGAATGGTGGAGAATCGAATCGAAGACTTCGCCAGAATGGACACTCTTAATGCAGGACACCCAATAAGAGCCATGAGACAGGATGCCAAAATGGCGGCAGAAGGTCTGAAGCGAACCGCTGTAATGTGGGAGACCATTAAAGGTGAGTCTTTCCCACCATCAGAAGGAAGAGTAGATTTTGTGCTCAGAGAGCCATATGGTGTGGTAGCTGCCATAACCCCATTCAATCACCCAATCCACTTTGCGTGCAAAAAGATGGGCCCCGCCTTGATCGCCGGAAATGCAGTTGTCCTGAAACCAGCAAGTGCAACGCCTGTGTCAACGCTCGAACTCGGAAGGCTCGTCGAAAAAGTTCTGCCGCCCGGTGTTGTAAACATCATCGTAGGAGGAGGCGCATCCGCAGGTGTAGCGCTTGTCAAGCATCCAGATGTTAGGCGCATCACGCTAACTGGAGGGGTTTCAACAGGGAGGCAAATCATGGCACTTGCATCGGAGACTCTTAAATATTGTACCTTTGAGCTAGGAGGAAAAAACCCGATGATCGTCTATCCTGATGCTGACATGCACAAAGCTGTAAAAGGCGCAGTCGATGGTATGAACTTCACGGCTACTGCAGGCCAGTCATGTGAGTCAACTTCTCGCCTTTTCCTACATGAGGACATCTACGAGGAATTCACCAAAGAACTGGTAGAAGAAGTCTCTAGGATAAAGGTAGGACTGCCCATAAGGGAAGAGACCCAGATGGGAGCGCTCTCCCACAGAAACCAGTACGAGAAAGTGCTCAGATACATAGAGCAGGGTAAGGCAGAAGGAGCACGCCTATTAACAGGCGGAGATAGACCAAGGGATCCGGATCTGGAGAAAGGTTACTTCGTGGAGCCGACAGTCTTTGACCAAGTGACCAACAACATGATCGTAGCCAGAGAAGAGATCTTTGGCCCCGTTCTGAGCGTACTAAGATGGAGAGACGAGAACACAGTATTGGAGCAAGCGAACGACACTTTCTACGGTCTCACAGCAAGCATATGGACCAACAACATAACAAACGCGCTTACGGCCGCGAAGAGGATAGATACAGCGTATGTGTGGATAAACTCCAGTTCCAAGCGATACCCAAGCTCACCGAAAGCAGGTCACAAGCAGAGTGGTCCAGGTCTGGAAGACCTCTTAAGCTTCACGCAGGTAAAGAACATAGACATAAACCTAAGCTAACAGCGTAGACTGTGAACCAGTGTTTAGCTGATTCCTAGGAGTTCCCCACTACTGTTCACCAGGTGTTGACGAACTAGAATTCAAGGATATGGCAGTAAGGTCAAAAACGCAAGGCTGATAGACCCCGAGTGGACTGTCCCCCGTTGAGTTGATTTGATGGCTGACCAAAATGGAAACAGCCGCCTAATTGACCCCCACTGATTGCAACAGAACCGAACTGTACAATGAAAAGGTTAAGTAATTACTGTGGCAAAAGCTAGTTAATGCAGGTTCAGGCTGCACAATCCCAATGCATTTTCGAACGGATGATTAAGCACGACGGTACGGTGAGATCAGCCTGCACTCTTTGCCAGAACATGTGTGGCTTGATAGCTCACGTAGAGGCTGGGAAGATCATTAAGCTTGAAGGCGATCCCGATAATCCCCGTAATAATGGTCATCTCTGCGCCAAAGGATTGTCAGGCTGGGTAAACGCCTACTCTCCTAGAAGAGTCAGAAAACCACTTCTTAGAACCAATCCGGAGAAGGGGCTCGGTCTGGATCCCCACTGGAAGGAGGTCTCTTGGGAGGAAGCTATCTCCGCAGTGGCAGAAAAGGTGAAGCAGGTCAAGCAAGGGCTGCTCGGAACAAGAAAAGCAAATCCGCCTGTCTTCATATCGACCTTTGACCATTGGTCGAACTCGGGTGGGGTTCCGAAAGCTTGGGCTCAGGCGCTTGATGGCTTAACGGGGCCGATAAGTGCTAATAGTTACTGCGGTAAGGCTGTGCACCCGCCGTGCCTTCTTAATCTATCAGCATTCGAACATACCGTAGATGCCAAATACTCCAAGTATGTTCTCCTTATTGGAGCTCAGGCTGGCTCCATAATTCACTACGACACGATGCGGGTCGCCAAGCATATGGCCGAAGGGAGGCCCGGTGGCATAAGAGTGGTGGTGGTGGACCCCTTATCTGGGTATGCAGCCTCCAAAGCTGAAGAATGGGTACCCATAAGGCCGGGAACCGATGTGGCCTTCATACTTGCATTGGTACACCTATTGCTTAACGAATACAAAATCTTCGACGCCGAGTTCCTCAAGTCCAAAACTAATGCTCCGTATTTGATAGGTGAAGATGGACATTATGTGAGAGATGAGAAAACCGGTCACCCGCTTATATGGGATCCCGTCGACGGCAAGGCCAAAGTGTTCGACGACCAAACCATCAAGGACTACGCCCTCGAGGGAAGCTGTGTGGTGGAGGATAAGCCTTGTAACCCGGCTTTTCAGATCGTCAAAGAGCACGTAAAAGAATACCAACCGGAGCAGGTTGCTGAAATAACTTCTATACCCGCTGATACGATTAGGAGGATAGCCAAGGAGGTTGGTGAGGCGGCCTCAATAGGACAGACGATAACGATAGATGGTAAAGTGCTCCCATATAGGCCCATTTCAATCTCTTGGTATAGAGGGCTAAGCGCCCACAAACACGGTACTCTAGCTGGTCTTGCAGCATTGATCCTGCCAACAATACTGGGGGCCATACAAGTGCCTGGAGGAATGAGTGCTCATCCCTCATATCCGGAGAGTATTACGGAAGATGGGTTGCTAGCCGCAAAGTCCGACATCGGAACACCATATCCTCCACGGCTTGTTTCAAAGCCTAGGCGCCTAGACGCCTTTGAACTCTTTCCAATAAGCTACATAACCAGCGTAAACATTCCTGCTGTTCTCAATAATCCCGAGAAGTTCGGCATGGACCCAACGGAATTCACCCCGCCTTACATGATGTTCATTGTTCGAGATAATCCCGTCAGGAACACTTATGCTCCGGAGAACGTGGTAGCCGGCCTCAAGAAAATACCGTTCATAGTGAGCTTTAACGTGGATCTTGACGAGACGGCCAACAGTCTGGCGGACATAGTGTTCCCAGATATTCACCATCTTGAGAAGCTTGCCGAAAGCCTATACCTTAGGATCGCCGATCCCGGCTACTGGTATGCAGCAAAGCCTGTGGTCAAACCACCCTTTGAGCATCCGTGGGATCATCTGGTCAGTAACGTTCAAATCCTCCTAGAGATATCCGAAAGAGCCGGTTTCATAGCTGAAGTTTACAGCAACTTGAATAGGATTTGGCAGCTTGGAGGTACAACCTATGAACTTGATCCGAACAGGAAATACGCCTACGAGGAATTAGTGGACAGGAGGCTCAAGTCTTGGCTGGGGCCTGACAAGGGGCTCGAGTGGCTTATGAGCGACGAGGGGGGACTGCTTAAGTGGCACGCAAAAGCAGAGGAAGAGTATAAGGGAGTCTTCAGAAAGAGCAGGATTCACCTCTACTACGAGTTCATGTTAAAGGCTAAGGAAGATGTGGATCGAACCACCAAGGAACTTGGCATCAAATGGGATACAGGCGACTACCAGCCTGTCCCCGACTGGAAACCCTGCTCCTCTTACACCAAAAAGAATAGTGGGTACAACCTATTCCTGATCAGCTCCAAAATGCCGATTATGGCTCATGCGGTAGGAAGATTTAACCCAATACCGATGCAACTCGTGGCGGCAAGGAAACACCTTGACAGTCTGCTAATCAACCCTGAGACTGCAGCAAAGCTAGGGATTGGAAACGGCGACAGAGTAGTAGTTGAAAGTTGGAAAGGAAGGAAGCAGACAGCCGTGGCGTACGTGACCGATCGGGTTCACCCTGAGGTCGTCGCAGTCAGCCAGCATAAGCTCGATACCGGGCTCGATCTAAATGACCTTGCAGTCTTGGAAGAGGATACCATGGATTTTCTAAGCGGAGGCGTGGATTCTTGCTTGCTAGTCAAGGTCCATAAGGCCTGAAAAGACGATCCAGCCTCGCAATTCTTATAGGCAGAAAATTTCCAACTCAAATTCCGGAACTTGCTGGTTGCTGATTATTGGTCCTTGATGGTCACCGGCAATCCTAACTCGGGAATGAATCATGAACGTTGTCGAGAAGAGCTATGTTCAGGTTCTGTTCTACCTAATGGGCTTACTGACCACGCTAGACTTGATGATGACGCCCTCGTCGAACGCAACCACCAGCCCAAAGTGAACAGAGCTGCCTTCTCAGCAAAGACCCCGACTTAAGCTAGCCCCGAAGATGCAACAGAACATTGGCCAGCCGCATTCATATCGACCCTCTAAACCGTTCCACACCAGCGCAAACACCCGTTCCGTTGCGTTAGCTCGAGGTCCATGGGAGTCGTTCAGATGTTAACAAGTTGGTCTAAACATAGTGACATTAGACAATAAACCAACCTACGCCCAGATGAAGGCAAGGTGCTCCCATGTCTCAATTCGCATCAAAGTGGGATAGGCCACGCACAGAGGGATTAGGAATACGCGTCAAAGAAGCAGTTAGACCCGCAGGACCGTTAAAGCCAAGACTTGAAGGCGCAATCAGACAGATTCAGGTTCAGGTCTCTAAGCTAGACTCAACGACCACTAGACTGAGGGAGAGGGATCAGGCTATCTTCAGCAAGGTTGTTGCTGCAGTTCAGAAGCATGACACCTCACACGCCTCGGTCTTCGCCAACGAGCTTGCTGAGATCCGAAAGATGGGCCGAATGGTAACACAGGCCAAGCTAGCTCTGGAGCAAATTGTCCTAAGACTGAACACTGTTCAAGAGCTCGGCGACATTGTGGTGACACTCACACCAGCCATGTCAGTCATAAAAGGCGTCAAAAGCGGCTTGGTGCAAGTGCTGCCAGAAGCTGAAAACGAGATCGGCGAGATCAGCGGGCTCCTAAGTAGCATACTTGTAGACGCAGGTCAGATCGGCGGATACACTCTGAACTTCGAAGCTGCCAACGAGGACGCAGAGAAGATTCTGACAGAAGCATCTGCAGTCGCAGAGCAGAGAATGAAGGACAGGTTCCCCGAACTTCCAACCGGCGTAGGCGAGCTAGGCCCTCAGACCGAGTCCCTGCAGATAAGGTAGAAAAAGAACTGAAAGATTCGGCAGCGTCTTACCCACCGTCAAAGTGGCGTGACGCTGTCCCCCCTTTGTTTTGGAAAAAAGGTGTTTGATTTGAGTTCGAAGATTGGCTCCAAGGACGCCCGTTGCTTGTTCCGAGAGATGATTATGATTTGAGTCGTTTCTTCTCATTCTTTTCACTAAAGCATGAGGCTGCTCAGGATAATCTTTCCTCCGCAGCTAGAAAGATAGAGCTACACCGGAGAGACTTAGAAATGTTAAAGGGGAAACTAGAGACCAGAAGACAGGCTCTCTTCGAAGCCATCGTCAGATGCGTAACTAAGAAGGATGATGTTAACGCATCCGTCTACTCGTCCGAACATGCGGAACTGATCAAAGTTATTCGAGCAGTTTCAGCGAGTGAAGTGGCTCTTACACAAGTTGCCTTAAGATTTGAAAGCATTAGGGACGTCGGAGAAGCGATACTCCATGTCAACTCCGTCTCCAAGGTTCTGAAGGAAATCGGTTACAATATGTCAAAGCTAGGCCCATCACTTGAGCATGCAACCGACGAAGTTAACACTGTTCTGGGAGAAACTTTGGCTGAGCTAGGTACATTATCCCCTTCTGTTCGCCTTGATGTTCAAACATTATCAGTAGAGGAGCTTATTGCAAAAGCAAGAAGCTACGCTGAACAAAAAGCCACCGAGCTAAAAGAAAGCTTTGCGTCCAGAACCGATCACGCAGCGGCCCAAGACGTGCTGAAAGAGGCTCGAAGAGTAGCTCTTCTAGCAGACGGAACAGAAGTCCCAGCATCTTATCCGCAAGCAGAGCCCTATTTGCCTCAAGCAAGCAAACGCATTGAGGAGAGAGTATACCGGTACTTGGCATCAGCTGGAAGTGGCGATGCGGCTGAGGCATGCACGGAGCTAGGCGTTTCGCAAACAGAATTTGAAGAAGCAGTTCTGAGCCTAGCGACTAGGGGTAAACGTGGTGTACTCGTAGAAGCATAACGGTGAGAAAACTTGTCAAACCAAACTCCGGCAAACGAGCTCGAGGACGCAGCGAGAAAATACGCTGCAGAGGCAATAAGGTTTGACTCACAGGGAGCTCGGGGAATGGCCATTCAAATGTATCAGAAGGCCATCTCAACTCTGATTGGACTAGCTCAACTGTACCCTGAGTATAGCTTGAACAAGCTCTACTTGGACAGAGCGGCGCGATACCAAGAGAGGATCCAGGCTCTGCAACTGTCGACCGGTGGCACGCCCTTGGATAGTGAGGGGGCTCCAGCGATGGCGATGAGCGGCTCCAAAACTGGGCAGGTCATGGTCGAGTCTCTGAAGGCCACCTATGACGATCTGATCATGAAGGAGAAGCCCCAAGTGTCTTGGGATGAGGTCGTAGGCCTAGAAGAAGCCAAGAAAGCGATAAGGGAATCCATATCGTTTCCAGCCGAGAGGCCGGATCTTTTCCCCCTTGGTTGGCCTCGAGGAATCCTTCTATATGGTCCGCCGGGCTGCGGCAAGACTCTGATCGCCGCGGCTACAGCAGCGGAGATAGACGCCTACTTCATGACTGTTGACGCGGCTTCCATTATGTCGAAGTGGCTGGGGGAGGCTGAAGCCAACGTTGCCAAGCTCTTCAACTCAGCTAGGAAAATGCTCTCTGAAAACGGGGGCTCAGTCATCATTTTCATAGACGAGCTTGATTCGCTCCTAGGTTCTAGGAACCAAGAGATCGGTGGAGAAGTTAGAGTCAGAAACCAGTTCCTAAAAGAAATCGATGGCATCCAAGATAAGGGTAAGAATCTAAGGCTCTACGTCATTGGCGCCACCAACAAGCCTTGGTCATTGGACTGGCCATTTCTCAGGCGATTCGAGAAACGTATCTACGTACCCCTGCCTGAATTCGAAGCCAGGAAAGACATGCTCAGATCCTATTCTGCGCCCCTCAAGCTAGACGATAACATCAAGTGGGATGACTTGACCAAGATGACTGACGGTTACACTGGAAGCGATATCCGCGCCATCTGTCAAGGAGTCCAGCTTAGAGTCGTGAACGAGCTCTTCGAAAGCGGTAAGGCGTCAGACAAGGAGACCCAGCCGAGAGAGATAGGCTACGCAGACTTCAAGGAGGTAATGAAGATGAGGAAGCCCAGCGTTTCCCAAGACATGCTGAAAGCCTACGAGGAATGGTCCAAGAACTTTGAAGCCCTCTAAGGTTCAAGCCTGAACTGATCTCTCGGGTGCAGGACAACTTCGCGAATATTCTGCCTTCCGGTCAGAGCCATCATGAAGCGGTCGAAGCCGAAGCCCCAGCCTGAGTGCGGGGGCATCCCCCAGTCAAAGCATCTAAGATGGTGGGAGAAGTCTTTCGGGTCAAGACCTGCTTCTAGGAGCCTAGCTTTAAGGTCTTCTTTTCTGAAGACCCGCATCCCGCCGGAAGCAAGTTCAACAGCGCCGAACTGTAGGTCGAAGCCTCTGGAAAGCGCAGGATCCTCGTTGTTTTTCTCTATGTAAAATGGCTTCAATCTGACGGGCCAATCCACAATAAAGTAGAACCCTGGATGCTTTTCGCCAAGCGTCTTCAAAGCCTCCTCACTCAGATCTTCCCCGAACTTAATCTCCACTCCCTCTTGAGCTAGCTCCTGTAAGGCGTCATGATAAGAGATCCTGTTAAAAGGCTCTTCAAAGCTATCACAAATTACTTGTATCTTCAAATTGTGACCCAGCAACTCAAGTTCTTCAGCTCGACTTTCTGCAACTTCGATCATGGTTTCCCTCACCATTTTTTCGCATATTTTCATCACTTCTTCTTCGTCCAGCATAGCTGCTTCGATGTCGACGCTTAGAAACTCGTTCAGATGACGCCGCGTATGCGATTTCTCAGCCCTATAATAGTACGCAATTTCAAAGACACGGTCAAGCGAAAGAGTGAGCTGCTCCTTGTAGAGCTGGGGGCTCTGCGCGAGATACGCTTTCCTACCGAAATAGTCGAAGCTGAAGAGGGCTGCTCCTCCTTCGGTGGCCTGGCCAATGAGCTTCGAAGTGTTTACCTCAGTGAAACCTTCTTTGAGTAGGGTTTTCCTGATCGATTGAAGGGCGGTATGCCTGATCAAGAATACTGCTTTGATAGTGGGGTCGCGGAGATCAAGGGCTCTCGAGTCCAGCCGTATGTCTATGGATGACGGAACTCTACCCGTGGGGTCTATTGGTAGTTGAAGGTCTGCCGGCGCCAAGATTTGGAGTGATTCTACTTCAACTTCGATTGGGACTTTTTCAGCCTTGCTCTGCTTCAGTCTGCCTTCGATGGCAACGAAGCTCTGTCTTGGAACTGTCTTAGCAGCCTCGAAGACGTCTGGGGGAGTATTCTTTTTTCCCAATATGGTTTGACATATTCCAGTTGGGTCACGTATGATCAGGAAGAGGATGGAGCCAAGAGGTCTGGTGTCTTCAACCCATCCTGCCACAGTCACTTTCGTACCTAAAGGAGATTTGGGAAGATCCTTGGCGTAGTGAGTCCTCTTCGGGTAGCTACGATTCAACTTCGACAAGGAGGTCTATTCCTCGCACCGCCTTAGCCACGCCCTTAATCTTATCCACATCTAGTTGTACTTGTCCTCCTCTTCTTGAAGGCACTATGACTTTGGTGAGCTTGCTTCCATCTGGGAGCCATACGACATTCACGGTAAGGATATGAGCAGGGTAAAAGATGTCTTCGAGCAGGTTTCGGTCGCCCGCCTCAGCGTCAATGACCCATACCTTAGACTTGAGCTCTTTCTCAATTGTCTCCACCAGTCTAGGATTGCTTCGAAGATACACTCCGTCTCCTTTCCCTACGAGTAACACTATGTCTTCTTCCACGTCTAAAGCCCGGACAAGTGTTACTCTTGCCAGCTCACCCATCTTATCGGAAAGTTTCGATAGCTTGACGGAAACATTTACGTCCGTCTTTGTGATGTGCCGACTCTTTAGTCGTGCATCGCATTTAGGGCATAGAATCCCTGTCTTAGCATCAAAGGCGCAGATGGGCAGCTTCAAATTGTAAGAGTCAAGAAGGGTGTCTTTCAGGGTATAAATAAAATTTACCGAATGGACTTGAAGTTTCCATAAACTGGATACTATTGGACAGGTAGCAATGCTAAGCGTTCAGTTGACAGTAAAGTTATTCTAGTGAACTCCAGCATCTCCGCCAAGATGCTCGACCTACGGGAATGGCTATCGAAGGTGGATCAGATAGGCGAACTCAAGGCACTGCGAAACGCAGACCCTGAGCTTGAAATCGGCACTCTGTCAGAGATAAACGCTCGGAACAGGGGGTCCGCCCTCTTGTTCGACGAGATGAAGGGCTACCAGAAAGGCTTCAGACTTCTAACAAGCGCCCTCCTCACGAGTAAGAGACTTGGAATCACACTCGGGGTCAATAGCGCAAACACAGTTCAAGAGCTCGTCAACAGCCTTGAAGGGAAATCTTCGGAGTGGGAGAGCTCAGCATCCAACTATCCGCCCAAAGAAGTAAGCGAAGGACCTGTACTTGAAAACACCTTAACTGGTGACAAAGTGAACATGCTGAAGTTCCCTGCCCCTCTGTGGAACGAAATGGACGGAGGAAGGTACTTGGGAACAGGAGACGTTGTAATCACAAGAGACCCACAGACAGGAGTCGTCAACGTGGGGACATACCGCATCGCTGTGCACGATGATAAGACGCTTGGAATCTACATCAGCCCCAGCCATCATGGTTTCCGACATCTACGTGCTTATCACTCTAAGGGCAAGGCTTGTCCAGTAGTGATATCCTTTGGGCATCATCCGCTATTCCTAGTAGTTGGTGGAAGCGCTATTCCCTACGGGCTATGCGAATACAATTATGCTGGTGCCGTGATCGATTCTCAGATAGAGGTAATCAAAGGGCCCATAACCGGGTTACCGATCCCAGCCAACAGCGAGATCGCAATAGAGGGCTTCATACCTCCTGACAAGCGTCTACCAGAAGGCCCCTTCGGGGAATTCACAGGCTACTACTCATCGGGCAGAACGGAACAACCCATAGTCGAGGTGGCTGCGGTCTATCATCGAGATGACCCTATTGTCCTAGGCGCCTTCAACTGTAAGCCTCCCCATGACTACACGCTGATGCACTCCGTGTTGAAGTCGGTCATGGTGAAGGACGCTCTTCGAAGAGTAGGGATGCCAGAAATCAAGGGGGTTTGGTTCCATGAGTGTGCTGCGGTAAACTTTCTGCTCGTCGTGTCAATCAAACAGATGTATCCTGGGCATGCGACTCAGGCCGGTGCAGTTGCAGCCCAAAGTCAGGTTGCAGCCCAGGGGAATGGTCGCTACATAGTTGTGGTGGATGATGATATTGATCCCACTAACTTGGAGGATGTAGTGTGGGCGATCTGTACAAGGTCGAACCCCGAGACTGGCATCGATGTGCTGCGTAGAACTTTCAGCAACAAGCTTGACCCCATAGCTCCAAAAGAGACTAAGGAATGGAGGGCGTCAAGAGCGATTATCGACGCGTGCAGGCCGTTCAACAGGATGAACGAGTTCCCCAGTGTTGTGAGATCTAGGCCCGAGCTCCGGGAGCAGGTTGAGAAGAAGTGGAAGGATTTGCTATCAGAAACATGATTCAGCTGCATCTTCCGTGGTCAGCGTGAAACGTATTGCATTACCTATACCCATAAGAGGAGACGTATAATAGCCAAGAGGCATTGAAATGACATCTGCCACCATTATCGGGAAGCCCATCCCTAACGTTGATGCCTTAGATAAGATCAGGGGAGGATACGGCTACCCAGTTGAATTCAGGATATCCGGGATGCTCCACGGCAAGATTCTGAGAAGCCCCTACCCACATGCAGCGGTCAGGAAGATAGACACTTCAAAGGCTGAGCGGCATCCAGAGGTCAAGGCCATTGTCACTGCCAGAGACTTCCCCCGAGTCTTTTATCATCCTAAGATTGGCGTTGATCCCAATGGTCCTTCGCAGATAAAAGACTTCTTGGTCATGGATGATACTGTTCGCTATGTGGGTGATGAGGTTGTAGCCGTAGCTGCCACCAGTGAAGATGCGGCTCAGGAAGCCCTCGACTTGATCGAAGTTGACTACGATGAAAAGCCGTTTGTTCTTGACATGGAGGAAGCAGTGAAAGAGGGTTCACTGAAGGTTTACGCGCCCAAGGACAATATTGCGACGACAATGAGCAGAGGGTGGGGGGACACTGAAGACGGATTTAGGCAGGCGGACATGGTGTTTGAAAGGACTTATCGAACTCAGCGTGTAACACAGTTCCCACTAGAGACCCATGTGTGTGTATGTGATGTGGATAGAGACGGAAATCTGACGGTGTATTCTTCCACGCAGATGATTCACGGTCTACGGGAAAGGCTTAGCACCGTACTCGAATACCCCTTCAGAAAAGTCAAGGTGGTGCGACCCAAGTACATTGGAGGTGCTTTCGGTTCTAAGCTGGATATGAATCCCATGGAGCCTATTTGCGCCAAGCTGGCAATGAAAGCTAAGATTCCAGTCAGGATAAGGCTCAGCAGAGAAGAGGAGATACTGTCGACAGTCTTCATGCCTACGGTTCAGAAGCTGAAGACAGGTGTCCGAAAGGACGGTTCATTGGTTGCGCGGTTCTGCAGCATGCTTGTGGATGGAGGCGCACAAGTTAGCCACGCGCCATCTATATGTGCTGTTGCTGCATCATCCTTTCTAGCTTCTTACAGAAGCCCCCACGTGAAGTTTGACGGAACAATCGTGTACACCAACAACCCCCCTGCAGGAGCATTCAGAGGCTATGGTGGTCCTCAAGGTCTCTTCGGATTAGAGCAGCAGTTAGATGAGATTTCGCAGGAGCTTGGTATAGATCCTGTGGATCTGAGAATTAGGAATTCTTGGAGAGTTGGAGAACCTAATCCTCGACTTGGAGGCGATGCGACTATCACCTCTTATGGATTTGAGGAATGTTTGCACAGGGGTGGGGAAGTGTTTGGTTGGAGGGGTCTGTCCAAGCCTCCTGCGTTGCCCAAAGGTAGAGTTAGAGGTGTGGGAATGGCCTGCATACCTCTTGGAGGTAGCGGTGTAAGTGGCAAGAAGGGTGGGAGCATTGAGGCATCAGGAGCCATATTGCGGCTTAACGTGGATGGCAGCGTCGATCTTACCATTGCGACCATTGATCAAGGAGCGGGTCAGAATACAATTCTGTCCCAGATCACTGCTGAGACCTTGGGTGCTACTCTAGGAGACATTCACATAACCTACGCTGACACAGACACTTCACTTCTAGACGCACCGACGCATGCTACTAGAGTCACCTATGTCGTCGGTTCAACGGTGAAGAAGGCGGCTGAAGACCTTAGACGCCGCATCATAGACGCCGCGTCATCCGCTCTAGATGCGACACCGGATAGTCTAGAGACAAGAGGCAGCGTCGTCTACGTCAAGGAAGACCCTGATCGCAGAATCACATTCGAAGAAGTGGCTCACAAGAGCATCTTCACTGCTCCGGGAACCATGCTGATGGGCGTCTGCAGCGAAATTCCTAAAACCAATCCAACTCCTTCAGGCGCTCACTTCGCAGAGGTAGAAGTGGACACAGACACAGGCAAGGTCACGGTGACAAGATATGTGGCTGCTCACGATGTGGGCGTTGCAATTAATCCTCTTGGTGTTGAAGGGCAAATATGTGGCGCAGTATCACAATCACTCGGCTACACTTTGACTGAACAGGTCTATTTTGATGAACATGGCAATCCACATGGTGTTGACTTGGCTGACTACAAGGTCTTTGGAACGCTGGACATGCCTCCAGTCAAAGTGGTGATTGTAGAGGTCTCCGATTCCACTGGGCCCTTTGGCGCCAAGGGAGTCTCTGAGCCAGCAGTGATACCGGTGCCTCCAGCTATCGCTAACGCGGTTTACAACGCCACCGGAGTAAGGGTCTCCAACTTACCTATAACTCCTGAGTCGGTTCTGAAAGGATTGGCTCAACGAAACCGTTAGCGGCAACTACTTTCTGGAGCGTAGCTCAGCAGCTTCTCTGACAGCTTCGATGATCTTGATGTAGCCTGTGCATCTGCACACGTGGCCGGCAAGAGCCTCTTTGATCTCGCCTTCGCTGGGATTAGGATTTGAGTCTAGAAGGCATTTTGATGACAGCAATATGCCTGGCGTGCAGAAGCCGCATTGCAGCGCCCACTTCTCCATGAACAATGTTTGAAGCGGATCTAAGCCGTGGGTCGTCTCCAATCCTTCGACGGTCGTTATTTCAGCGTCACTCATCTTTGCTGACAGGGTCATGCACGAGTAAACAGTCTTACCGTTGGCGATTACTGTGCATGCACCGCAGCCGCCATAATCGCACGACTGCTTAACGCCTCTAGTTCCGATTTTCTCTCTTAAGGTGCGGAGGAGGTTTTCGCCGGGTTCGACAGATACTCTGTGCATCTGTCCGTTTACTTTGAGTGTTATTTCAATCATGTCCAATGTTTTTCACTCCAAGTTGTGTGGCTGTTTCAGCGAGGGCTCTGTTCACCATGACTTTGACGATGTGCTTCTTGTATTCAGCCGAGCCTCTGAGAGGTATGTCGTCTTCTACCTTTGCGGTGTCAGAAGCCTTCTGCGAAGCTGCACCTATAGTATTCTCGTTCAAAGGCTTACCTGTCAGAACTGCCTCTGCTTCCTTCATCCTTGATAGTTCTACTCCTTTGCCTCCAACTGCTATAGATGCATCTCCACAGATTCCATTGATATCCAAGGAGGTTCTTGCAGCAACATTCACCAGAGCATAGTCAAAGCCTGTTAGACCGAACTTCCTGAAGCATGAGGAGTATGAGCCTCGGGGAAGAGTCACCACCAATTCTTTCACAAACTTGTCTGCCATATAGTCGGTCAGAGACATGTCTAGATACCTGTCAATTGGCATTGATTTTTCTCCACTCTTGGCAACAACCCTCACTTCAGCGTTGAGAGCTAGGAGCGCAACAGGGACATCTAGGAAAGGTACCCCCGTGGAGATGCATCCTCCCACAGTCGCCAGATTTCTAATCTGCACTGGATGCACGTTTTGAGCTGCCTCTGCAAGAGCCGTCAGCGCTGCATTGTTCTTAACGGAGGGGCTATGTGCTAGATCCTCGATCTTTGTGGATGCGCCAATCACTACTCTGTTTCCCTCGTCCTTAAGATGATGTAATTCTAATGGCTCTATGTCCAAGAGAACTTCCACATCGGAGAGGAGGCCGCGTTTCGCCAGCTCATTCAGAAACGTGTTTCCGCCTACTATCCTGGCTTTTTCCCGATATGTCTGCATTATGCTTAGGACCTCCTCGGGGGTCTTTGCTCGAACATATCTTTGAGGCTTGAATACCGGCAAGACTACACTGGTCTCAGGCATCTCTGAGCGAGTCCATATAAACTTCGGGGATCTACACTAGGAGCATCTAGGCTTATGGCTGCTTCTTTCTTTGCCTGCGTAGTTCAGCCACAGGGTCTCTCGCCCTACTCACCAGAATCGCCATAAAGAGCAGTATTATTGCCGCCGCATCAAAGGGAAGAGGCACAACAACCGCGCCTCTAGTCAATTCGATCAATCCCCCTACCAGAAAAGGCCCCACGGTCTGACCTAGGTCGTTGAAGAAACGGTACATGCCCATTGCGCCTCCACGCAGCTCAGGAGGCGCCACGTCGATGAACCACGCAGGTGTCGGCCCTGTAAGCCCGATCGTTATGCCATAAAGGATCAACACAAAGAACAACATGGTTGCATCCGTTGCCCTCGCCACCAGAACGGTGGATAAGGCAGTCAGACCTAGAGCCATCATCATAAACGGTTTCCTTCCCAGCCTATCGGAAAGATACCCTACGGGAAACAGGAGACTGAAAGAAGCCACGCTAGCGATAGCCAGCATGCCTCCTAATGCAGCTTTGGAAACCCCTAGGTTGTCATACGCCAATAATGGGACTCCGGTATACAGCACGCCGAATCTTGCCACGAAGACGGCGAATGTGGCAAGGTTGACCGTGACCAAGTCGCGGTTCAGCAAGAGCTTCTTGAATAGGCCGAGGCTACTCCTAGCCTCTGGTTTCTGTTTCGCGACATCCTGGCGCAGAAGGATTAGAATGAAAGGCAGACTGACCACTGCGAGAAATATATATAGGTAAAAGGGCGCCGTCAAATCATAGTATTCAGCAGCTATTCCACCTAGGGCGGGGCCGAGAAGTGTACCCAGTTCGACCATGCTGGATGGTATGCTCATCAAGCGGCCTCTCCTCTCGGTCTTCGTTAAACTGGCTACGAGTGTCAATCCGCCTATGAAGAACAGGCTCATACCTGCGCCTTCGATGAGCCTAGCTGCAAAGAGGATGATCAGACTGGGCGCCGTGGCCCCCAGAAGTGACGCTAGCATGACTACCATCACGCTTAGGACCATGACGCGTCTAGGCCCATATCCCTGAATGACGGCGCCAATGGGGAGATCGAAGATCACGCGTGCAAGACCGAACGCACCTACTATGGCGCCGATCTGCGCCTCAGTCGCCCCGAGTCCCCTAGCGTATGGAGGAATGATGGGTATGATTACGGTTCTGCCTGCAAAAAGAAGCAAGTAGACCAGTCCCAAGAAAACCACGGAGCGGGTCTCAGCGCGCATTCCGCATACCCTTCATTGGAATCAAAAGATAAACATAGAGCATAAGCATGAATCATTGACCTTTATCCAGAAAGTGGCTTCAGGGGAATTTTGAAAGACGATGAGTGATAGCAAGATTGTATAGCAAGTTGAAGGAAATCGCTATAAGCAAGAATAATGAAGTTTAGATCCGATTTGACCTCCGATCTTCCCGGTGGCTACATGGGCTGGACCCTAAGAGTTGACCTCTCGCGAAACAAGATTCTGAAGGTGCCTCTTGACCCTTCACTAGTCAAAACATACATAGGAAATCAGGGCATCGCAGGCAAGATCCTCTATGACGAAGTACCTCCATGGGTAGAACCCTTTGACCCCAACAACCGGCTCATCTTCTCCACAGGACCAGTCACAGGCACCATGACTACAACAGCTGGTAGGCACAGCATAGTAACCAAATCACCTCTAACAGGATATTTTGGCGACGCCAGTTCAGGAGGCTTCTGGGGAGCTGAACTCAAATTCTCCGGCTACGACATGATAGTTTTCCAAGGCCGCGCCCCAAAACCAGTATATTTACGCATCATAGACGGCAATGCCGAGCTAAAAGACGCCAAATCTTATTGGGGCAAGGACGCTCGGGAAACTGACCACGCCCTCAGAAACGATCTCAGCGACAAGAACGTGAAGGTCGCAGCCATAGGGCCTGCAGGAGAAAACATGGTTAGAATCGCAGGAGTAGCCAACGACAACGCTGAGAGAATAGCTGCCAGATGCGGTGTAGGCGCAGTAATGGGCTTCATGAACCTGAAGGCAGTAGCCGTAAGAGGTCACGCCAAGGTGCCCGTAGCCGACATGGACACTCTCAAGAAGGTCGTCTCTGAGGTGACTCAGAGAGGCAAGACTGATCAAGCCCTCCAAGACTTCCATAAAGGAGGCACCTCTGGAAGCTTCGACTCATCTTGGCAGCTCGGCGATGTTCCCGCGTACAACTGGTCGCGCATCGACTTCGGTGGACCGGGAGACCCCGGTGTTGAAAAGATAGGGCGGGAAGGCCAGAAGCTGATAATGATAGGCACAAGGACATGTTACGTGTGTCCTGTCGCATGCAGACGCGTTGCATACGTGGAATCAGGACCCTTCGCCACCGAGAAGGGCGTTGAAGGCCCTGAGTATGAAACTCTTGGCTCAATAGGCTCCAACTGCGGCATAGACAACATCTATGCAGTAGCGAAGCTCAATGATCTGTGTAACATGTATGGAATCGACACCATATCTCTAGGTGGTACTCTGTCCTTGGCGATGGAGTGCTACGAGCGAGGAATGATAACTAAGGAAGACACGGATGGCATAGAGCTCAAGTTTGGAAACGATATGGCGGCCATGGCGATGCTTGACAAGATCGCTCACCGCGAAGGATTCGGAAACATCTTGGCGGAGGGATCTAGGAGAGCAGGCATGATCATAGGCAATGGCGCAGAGAGGCTCTCCATTCAGGTCAAGGGATTAGAGATGTCTGTCCACGATCCTAGGGCTGCCCAAAGTATGGGTGTCCACTACGCGTGCACAGTAACTGGCGCCAGACACACAGAGGGGTTCACACTGGGCTTAGAGTTGGGTGGATGGAAGAAATCTCAGTTGCCCTACCCTCAGATCGTGGACAGGTTCAGCACCGAAAACAAGGGTCACCTAGCTATTGTCGAGGAGAATTGGAGAGGATTCATTAACACATCGGGCTGGTGCGTCTTCGCCATGAAATATGGTGCATATGGTGGCGAGTCGAATCTTGTCAAGGCATACAGCGCCGTCACGGGCATCTCAATGGATCTCGCTGGAGCGCTGAATGTTGGCGAAAGAGTCTTCAACCTGAAGAAGGCTTTCAACATGAGGCACGGCTGCACTCGTGAAGAAGACACGTTGCCTGAGAGGCTGACCAAGGAGAAGAACAAGTCAGGAGCAGTGGTCAAACTAGACGAGATGTTACCTCAATACTATACTGTACGAGGGTGGGATCCTACCTCTGGCAAGCCTACCAAAGAGAAGCTCAGCCAACTGCAGCTAGATTTCGTCGTCAAAGATCTTTGGCCGGAAAACGGAGTGGCTCAGAAACCTGCTTTAAACAACTAGGTTCCCAGTGTTGCAGTCAGAGCAATAGATGCTGCATCTCCAGCTATGAGAACACGGTAGGCAGGGCTGTATCTTCCTAGCGCATGAGGTAGCGCGCATAGGCTTATTCGCCATGCAAGAATAAACCGGGAGACGCCGAGGAGAAGAGATGCCTGCAGATAAGACGAGCTGATGTTGAAGAGCACAGGCACAAACGGGTAGAGAGTAACAGGTAGAAGTATTAGTCCAGATACTAGCATCCTGGCCGTTCTGAATCCCAGTGTCACTGCAAATGTATTCTTTCCCACCGCCGCGTCTCCATCAATATCCTTGACTGCAGATATGGTTGCGCATGCACCTAACAGGGTCAATACCATGATTGACACCAAGGTATCCACATCTATGGATCTACCTATTATGGTGGCTCCCGTAAATGGCACCGCTAAGCCAGACGCTGACAAATAGAGAAAGGAGCCCAGAGGGTTATTTTTCATCGGAACGAAAAAACTATAAAGTAAAACATAGAGAAGACCGAGAGTAGCTGAGAGAAAGCCGTAAAACAAGTCAACAATGCTAGCTAATGCCACACCCAAACTGAAGAGAGTAGATGCTAAAGTTGCCAGAGCCTTCTTAGATATCTTCCCTTGAACGAATGGTCTCTCAGGAGCGTTAAACATGTCTGCCCTAATGTCGGAGAGGTCGTTGAACGCGCTTGCTGAGATATGGAAGAGAAATGTGCTAAGAGAAAAGGCCACTATTCGCCACGCATGGTTCTCGCCCAGCATGAAAAGGAAGGCTGCAGACGCAACGACAGTCGGAAAAGTTCTTTGAACCCTAAGAGTACCGAAGATAAGTCCTACTATGAGCCTCTTCTCCACTCTGCGGTGCTGCTGCAGCAACTCGATTCATCTGCTAAGATCAGAAAGTAGCTAGACAGACCTTGGTTTATTTATGGGTAGTGATGTGTAAATAGCATCTGCATGTCTGAACTCACGGCCATTAAGATAGGTGTTTGAATTGAAGAGACTCAACATTGTTTTGATTCTACTCGCCTCCGTCATACTTGCTACGGTTCTGCTTGCAGGCAGCCTGCTCCAAACTGGATCTCGTCAAACAGGAGAGCCTGACACCGTACTCATTTCGATTACGACAAGGAACTGGCGGTTCGAACCCAAGGTAGAGCAGGGGCATCCCGGCGTCGAAGCATCGTTCAAGCTTAAAGACGAGGCGTTCTCTGACTCCGTCATTAAAGTGCGTAAAGGAGATTTGGTTGTCCTGAAGATTAGGAATACCGAGTCTAACCAGATCCACGGATTCGCATTAGAGGAGTTCGGAGTCTTCGAGGTTACTCCTCCCCAACAGGAAGTCACATTAAGATTCGCGGCAGCTACCACAGGGACCTACACGTTTTTCTGCAACGTCTTCTGCGGAACAGGTCACCCGTTGCACAAAGGCACATTAGTGGTTGAAGGTTGAGTCTGACTTATTCATTTGTCTCATTTTCCTTCCAAGTTGAAGGAAGCATAAGCCTCCGAGAACCAGTTACTGCCGGTCTTTTTTCGCTTTCAGCAGGGATTATTCCGGTGCTGCTGGGCGTATTATTGGTGCGTGCTGTTAGAGGCTGGGAGCAGCCTAGGAGACGCATTCTATCCGCGCTTGTTGTAGGTGTCTTGGTAGCAAACTTCTATGATTTGGCTAAGGAGACAGCAGGTCTCAGCGGTTCAACCCTAAGAGGCGTTGTAGATGTGCTTAACGTATCTTTCTTTGCGGTGGCGTTGCTCGGCTTCTACTTTGCTCATCAGTCGCTGAATGGAGGCGGAAACTTGTGGTTGGCGTATCTATGGGCTTTGCTTGGAGTCGGGTTGCACGGGATGGGCGAGGGGATTGTGATCGGCTACGACTTCGCTACGGGATTTACTATTCTCTCCTTGCCGCAAGCACTAAGCTTTACGCTGCATAAGATTGCGGAGGGAGCGTCGATAGGAGTTCTGGTTTATGCGGTTAGGGTAGGCCTCACGCAGTCTGTTACGGTCAGCCTTGTTGCTGGGCTTCCTGTAGCAGTGGGAACCTTGCTGGGACTCTTTGGGCTCCCAGGCGGCACCTCGACGTTCTTCTTCGCGTCTTCAGCCGGCGCCACTGTTTACGGGATGACAACCCTATTCACCTCTGACAGGAATGGAGTTAGGAGGTATGCGGTTTGGATACTTGTCGGCTTCCTCTACATGTATTTCGCAGGCGTAATACACCAGTTTGAGTAGAAACCTGTTGAGTGGTTCTGATAACTCTTCGGGGTTTGATAGTCGTTAAGGAGGTGTCTCATATAAGTGATAAGAACAGGTATAACCCGACAATTTATCAGCACCTCTTGAATCAATCCTTTTATCCCGGACTATGCTGGTTCCATCTGGAATGGGGAAAGTCAAGGCAATCACAGTTGTCATTGTCTCCCTGATTACAGTTGTCGTCGTTGCGGAAGCAGGACTTCTATTGACTGGTTTACAACATGTGAGCGTAGGTCAGGCGCAAGTATCGGGCACAACTGCAATCATACCCTTGACTGTACCCAACAGAGGTTTCTTGGATCTCTCTGGGAAAATGAACATTTCTATTCTTGACCGAGGAGGATCAGTGCTTCAGACCACTGAAAACTCATTCAGAATCCCTGCAGGTAGAACCGAGACCATTAACCTCGCTGCTACTATGCCTCGAAGCGGCTCACCTGCCAAGGTCAGAGTAGAAACGACGATAACGGTGGGCGGGATATTGTCGATTCCTCTTCCAGCTGTAGAGTCACCTCTACCTGCGCTGTAACATCCCAAGTTTCTTTGCATGTATTTCTGTATCGTCTCATGCCCGCGATCCACAATAGGGTTGTATATGGCACAAACTGCCACTGGATTCTGCCCAAGTATGACGCCAAGAGGACACCGTAGATGGGTTTGCGTCTTCGATCCGGTTTTGAAACTTTCCCATTGCTTCCTCTTTTCTTACCACCATAGGTTCTCTCGTTTAGGCTTCTTCAAGCTGACGCGCGTGGGATCATCAGGCTAATTAAGAACGGCTTCTTCAACAGAGCGCGAAATTGGTCTCTACCGATCTTAACGTGGGATTCATCGGTGTTGGCGCTATGGGTAGACCGATGGCAATGAATTTGTTGAAGAAAGGCTTCAAAGTCTCTGTCTGCGACATTAATCCTGACGCTGTCAAAGTCATGGTTTCTGCAGGCGCTACTAGTGCTCCATCTCCAAAGGAATTGGCTAAACATGCACAAATCGTAATCACTATGCTTCCTACGCCTGTGGCGGTGGAGGATGCAGCATTAGGTCCATCAGGGCTAGTCGAGCAATACGGACCTGGCCACGTTCTTCTGGAGATGAGCACCACTGGCACCTCTACTTTGTTCAAAGTGGTTGATGGTCTTACGCGTAGAGGGGCGGAGGTGGTTGATGCTCCTGTAAGTGGGACTCCTGACATTGCAGAGAAAGGTGAGCTAATCGTGATCGTGGGTGGGAAGGATGAAACTGTTGAGCGGTGCATGCCTATCTTCAGTGCATTAGGCAAAACAGTAGTTAATGCGGGCAAAGTCGGCGATGCCAGAGTGGCTAAGCTAGCCAACAATTTTCTTCTTGCCATACACTCTATTGGCGCTATTGAGGTAACTAATTGGGTTACGCAGACGACGCTCAGCCTAGAAAGGTTCTATGAGATCACCAAAGAGAGCTCAGGTAGCTCGAAGGCATTCGAAAGACTTCTTTCAGCCATGCTTCAAAACGGTGCATACTTGAAGGCTCGTCGAACTGTCTACAAGGATCTGAGCCTTGCTTTGGAGGAAGCGTCATTTACCCATGCCCCCTCACCTATTGGCTCGTTGGTGCTTCAACTCATCCAGTCTTCGATCAACTTGTCTGACGAAGGAGAAACGCTGGACTCTTCCATCAAGCTTTACCGTCGTTTATCAGGCAAAGCAGATTGATTTTCGTCTCTGCCACGGTTTTCACGCGTTTTTTGGCACGTAAGGGGGCGACCGGGGAATGAAGAGTGGCTTGGTTCTCCGGTTGACAACTATCTGCTCTCCCTTGTCTATACGTCCTGTATCATGAATGTTTCTCGTTTCTGTCTGTCTGACTGTCTGCTAGTTCAGAACCATTATTGGTTCCAGAGCAGCAGGTACTCTTCTTTCCACGGTGAGGATTGCTCCGGTGGTAGGTCTAAGCTCGATGTGAAACTTTTCTAGTGTTCCAAGGGACACTGTTGCGCCGTAGATTCCTGCATCGTTGAGCTTCACTGTGAAAGCCCACTTTTCGCCAGGCTCAAGCAGAGCGTCGGAGTCTCCCAACACTTTGGTTATTGTCGTTGACGAATAGACGTTGTTCAGGTTCTTGTTTGGATCCGAGTAAGCGATTGCTGTGGTTGTGCTGCTTATTTCTACTGGTTCCTGTCCTGCGGATAACTTAACTGTGAAGGTGACATTATTGGGCTGAGATGTGGTCCCCATTATCACAAGTCCACCCTCGATGTCCAAGGCTGAAGAAGATTCTCTAAGGCCTCTCCCTATGACTTCTGTGCTCTTCTGTGTAGATGTGAATCCCAAGTTTAGGACTCCGAAGGCGAATGAAGATGCCGTTATGACGAACGCGATCAGTATTATAGCCGTCTCCAGACCTGTCAATCCTGATCTAGACCTGTGAACCCGCTTTTTTGATGATTGGCTCATCAGATGCCTAGGACGATTCGCTGAGCTAAAAGCCATGTGCATGTCGGTTTCACGCACAACAAGAGGGCTGTCTGCTTGGCCATTCCTATTCCATAGCATATGGTTGGCCTAGCGCAGGGCTGCTCCACCATTTCTTGATTCCAAGGTCTCTGGCGATTATCGTCATCGCATTGTAAGCTGGGCCATATCGAACTGTGCTTGCTGGATGGCATGCTGAGTGAGCCAAGTATAACCCTTGGATAGGTGTTCGGTATCCTGAGAGTTCGGGGATGGGTCTGTTGTCATAGTACTGTCCGTACCCTATGGATGGGGTGCCTCCTGTTAAGCCACCTTTACGGGTTGCATAATGGTATGTTTCAGTCATGGCGGTCTTCAGGTTGGGCGCGTATTGTTGCCACCGTGAGAGGACTCTCTCTTTGTATTCTTCTACGTTGCTGGGTGTCATGGTTGTGGAGATTCTGGGTGAAGTGAAGAGCCACTCCCAAAGAGTATGCTTCCCTGGCGGTGCTAGAGTTTTATCGTACAGGGTTTGGCAACCGCCATGGAAAGATGGTTTCTCAGGGAATTTTCCAGCAGCGGATTCAGCCGCATGTCTATCCACATCAGCCAAACTTTCGTAGCCGACGAAGACATTGAGGGCCCTGTTGACCGCCTGATCATCGATGTTAGTGTACTGGGGAGGTTCATTGCTCGCAATATGGAGATCAAACTTACCTGAATCAGGTGGTATGACCGAACGGATCTTTGCCACGCTGTTTGCGTCGAGGTTTTCTTCTCCCACCAGCTCCAGCATCGTTTTGATATCTACGTTGCACGCTACTAGCTTCTTCGCTTCATGGATGGTACCGTTAACCAGTTTTATTCCGGCAGCCCTTCCATCTTTCACAATTATCTTAGAGACGGGTGAATTCTTGAGGATTGTTCCTCCGTGGGCCTCAACGATCCTTGCTAAACCTTCTGCCAGTCGCCTGCTGCCTCCTTCGGGAATACAGTATTCTGGGTCAGTAAGGATCTTGAAAACATAGTCTCCAGCACCGCGGAAAACATCGACCTTTGTTCGCGAAACAGCAGAGTAGCCCTCAGAACCCTCCTCTAAAGACCTCGCGCATAGAAAGAGCTTTACCATCTCACTTTCAAAAAACTCCTCGATGACTTCACGGGGGCTCATGGAGCAGATCCTTTGCCACTCGCGTCTGTCTTCAGAGTTGAGTCCTTGGCCTCTTTCTCTACTCGGCATAGGCGGAGAGTAATACTCACGTATCCATGTGGCGTGAAACCTTCTGTGGAGCTGCTCCATCCTCTTTGCGTCTCTGAGAGAAAACTTAGCGACCGACTTGAACGTCGTCTTCGGCTGCCCATTATGTACCACCAATGCTTTTTTGTCGAGGATCATGCCGAATTGCACTTCAGGCCTGATCAGCCTTGTCCCGTATTGAGCCAAATCGAAGTCTCGGTAGATGGGCGGATACGTTCCCATAGTTATCGCATGCATAGAATGCCTGTAGCCTAGGATCACTTCCTCAGTGTGTAGGAAGCCGCCTACCTTAGACTGGGCTTCGCAGACAAGAACCTTGAGTCCAGATTTCGCGAGATAGCAGGCCAGTCCCAAGCCATTATGACCCGCTCCTATAACTATCGCATCAAAATCAGCCATAGGACACTCGCGTAGCTTGGACAAAATATAGCGATTTTGGCTCCATGAATCTGGAGCTAGATGCGGTTCTTAGGAGCCTTCATGAATCTCGGGAATATCAGGGCTGCAGACACAAGGCTGATTACTCCTGAAACCACTATCGGCATTGAATAGCCTCCAAAGACCAACACCAGTAACGACGCCACGTAACCAGCTAAGAGCCCTCCCCACGCCTTAGCGGTATAGGTCAACCCGTAATTGGTGGTCGAATTCTTCCGGCCATAGTAATCCCCTATCACCGCCGGATAGAAAGTGAAGATGGGGCCCCACATTAAGCCAATCAAAGTTACCAACACCACGAAGAGAATTGGGTTACCTGCGAAGACGACCATGAAGAATGAGAGGGTACCGAAGGCCACAAAGTAGATGGTCATCGTGCTCTCTCTCCCAATCTTATCTGAAACTGCTCCTCCGATGATCCTACCTGAGCCGTTGGCGAGCGGGAATGTTACAAGAGCCAATGTGATTAATCCCACCGGAATATTCAACGCTCTTCCCATAGTGGTCATCTGAGCTGAAATCATCAGGCCGAGACTTGACACGAATACGAAGGACACGTAGAGCACCCACCATTGCCATGTCTTAACCATCTCTACGGTGGAAAACTGATGTCGAGTCTCCTTGAATTTTGTGTTAGACAACTTGGGGACAGCCCAGTTCGTAGGCTTCCAGTCTGCATGAGGATAGTTCAGGATTAGGGCCCCTGCAGATAGAACTATCACCATTACGATCCCCATATTCAAGAAGGCTGTACGATAGCCACTTGTCTGAATCAGGTTCGAAATGACAAGGTTGAACACCGCAGCACCGGATCCAAAGCCAAAGGTTACCAAGCCTGTTGCTAACCCCCTCCTATCCGGAAACCACTTAATTGCTGTATTTACAGAAGTTGCGTAAAAAACGCCCACGCCAAGGCTTCCGAGACCATATGAGAAATAAAGCATCAAAGGCGAATCTGCGAAGGCTGATGCTATCCAACCAATACCTGCGACAACACCAGCAATCATATTCAGACGCCTGGGACCGTATCTGTCAGCCACCAAGCCGGCAAGAGGCTGCACCCACGTCGCCACCCATGTGTAGATCGTAAAAGTTAGCTGAATCGCTGGGAATCCCCATCTAAATTCCTCGTTGATCGGCAAAACAAAAAGTGCCCAAGAATACTGATATAGACTGCCGAGCATCATACATGCTATTGCTGCGACAATAAACACCCAACGACGGCCGCCCTTCTGCCTACTTTCGTATATGCCTGCTATCGATTTCATCTGGGGATTAGGCGCAAAAAATTATGATTTATCAACTTTTCCCATATCAACCTCAAAACCTTCGGTTTCGCTTCACCATGGGCAGATGGGTCAGACCGATTCCCAACTTCTTAGACAGTCAGAGATGGCTCGTACTTGTATCTCTTCATGATAATGCCAGTTCTGATACTTGTGATCCAAGGAACCGGGTAGAGTTTCTCTTTTAGGAATCTCTCCATCTCGTTCTGAGTGGAAAAGAGAGCATGAACGTGCAGTTCAGGACTGTTAAATAACTCATAGGTTCGTGTGACCTCATCAAACCCAGCGATCCTCTGAGCTATTTCTTCAATATGCTTCGCTTCGACTGTTAGATCAAGCATAACCGATAGATCCCTTCCATATGCTTGTGAGTCTACCAAGGCGAAGAAACCTTTGATGATGCCGAACTTAGCGAGACGATTCACCCTATATTTCACAGACGGCTTCGAGAGACCTACCTGTTTACCCACGTTAGCTAAAGTGGCTCTTCCATCAGTCCTCAGGATGTCCAGGATCCTGATGTCCACTTCGTCCGGTAGTTCTGACGACTTGGTCTTGGCTAAGGATAATACTCTTGGCATTGTTGCCAAAGTTAGGAATTCAGGCTTATAGATTTTACTATGTTCTAATATTATGAAGTTTATCCTTACTCTAGGAGGGATGGTTCGAAAGGCTTAAAAAGATGGCACTTCATTGAAAACATGGTTGCTAGTTTGGAACCTCTGATTAAGGGGATAGAGGTCAACTACAGAGGTATATTCCAGAAGAACCTTGCAAAGAGGATCGGTGGCGACATAGTCTACGTAGCTCATTTAGGGGGGAAGACAGGTTTCTCCAACGGTCGATACAGCGACGCGCCGGAGCGAAACGGCATACCCTGCAAATATTTTGCATACGTCTCAAGTGTTTCAGAGGAAGAGCTGGAAGCAATTTGTGGCGCTAAGATGGACATCAGTCAGGCCGACGTCTCTGTCGTGCTGGATGACGCCATGGTTAAAGGAGTTGAACCGTGGGGCTGGCATGGAATCAGACCGATAAACGAAAAAGTAAGGGAAGGCGGCACTCTTCTAGTGGTTTCAAAGAAGAAGCCTGAAGAACTCCTCAAATTCGTCGCCCGTCAGCCGTTCAACTATAACATCGCGATTCTACCGGGGGACTCCAGTTTTGCTGGTCTTTGGGTCTACAAGGATGATTTGACTGATGTTAGAGTCCTCGGTGCGATAGCTGCCATAGACCCTGACATAATCCACATCCAACAAGTGGAGGAATACGTTGCAAAGAAATATGGAGCAAACAGGGTTCAAGCAGTGAGAGATGCATACAACTCGCTCATCATCAAGGAAGTAACACCTCAAGAAGGGATTGATTGGCCTCATCAGATCCCTGAACTGCCCAAGTGGCATGAGTTTAAAGAAGGCATTGCAGTGCCTGCCGTCGAAAGAAGATTCAGTCTTGGACCAAGAGGTCAGTCGAGGAATCTGCATTTCAAGAGAGGAACTACCAAGAGTCTGAGACCTGTGGTCAGATTCGATCTCTGCGTGAAATGTACACTGTGCTGGATAGAATGTCCTGACGAGTGTTTTGATCCTACGCCTGATGGTCTCTACGATGTCCACTACGAGTATTGTACAGGATGTGGCAAATGCGCAGAAGTCTGCCCTGTCAAGGAATGCATCATCATGGTGGACGAACTGCGCTTTGATAATGACGCAAGTCCTTGGAAGGCCTACAAAGAAAACCCTGTGAGCTACATTAAGTGGGCTGAAGAGAAGAAGGGACAAGAGCGGATCATACATCAGGTCGTGACTGGGAGAGGTCTTGAGGTGAAGACTGTTGAAAATCCGATTCCGCCAAAGGTGAAAGAATAATGGCGAAAGAAGCAGTTCTCGAATCTGTCTACGAGAAGGAAGAGCTGTTGACGGGCTGCCAAGCTGTGTCGCATGCAGTTAGGCTTGCTGATGTGGATGTGATAGCAGCTTACCCGATAAGGCCTTACACCGAGGTCATGGACTACATCTCCAAGCTTATTGCAGACGGTAAGTTCGACGCAGAATACATCGTCGCAGATAGTGAGCATTCACAGTTTGAGATCGTCAAACACGCTGCTTCTGTCGGTGCACGAGCGTTCGCAGGTAGCAGCGGGACGGGATGGATGTATGGTTTCGAAGCAATAGTTGTTACAGCTACCGACCGTCTTCCAGTAGTTGCCATGGTTGGGAACAGAGCCCTTGACGATCCTGGGGCATTCGGTGTTGAGCATAATGATGCTCTGTCGGTTAGGGATTTGGGTTGGCTTCTGGTCTGGGCTGCCACAGCCCAGGAAGCCCTTGACACCACTCTGATAGCTTATCGAGTAGCCGAGGACCCGAAGGTAGCTATGCCCTGCGCTGTTGCCCTTGACGGGGCGTTTCTGACTCACTCACAACACATGGTGAAGGTTCCTACTGTTCAAGCGGCTAAGCGTTTTTTACCTCCCTATAACTTGGGTAGTCGAAGGCTTCATCCGGACAACCCTATCTCCATAGCTCCACAGGTAAATGAAGACTGGCTGATGGAGATACGGAGGCAGAATTTTGAAGCGACTAAGAGAGCTAAAGGCATTATCTATCAGGCCTACAAGGAGTTCAACGAGGTTTTCAAAACCAACTATGAGCAACCCTTCTTCGAAGAGTACATGACCGAGGATGCTGAAGCAGTCCTCTTGGGCTTAGGAACCATCTCCATGCCGGCCAAATCGGCGGTTAGAAGGCTGCGAGAAAAGGGTAAGAAGGTGGGATTCGTCAGGTTACGATGGTTCAGGCCTTTCCCCACCGAGGAGCTGCGGTCTTGCTTGTCGAGATTCAAGGGCATTGGGGTTGTTGACAGGGATTTGTCATATGGATCCCCTGATTTGGGGGGAGTAGTCTTCAACGAGGTGCGGAGCTGTCTATATCCTTTGGAGGAGCATCCTAGGGTCGTGAACTTCATAGCGGGACTGGGAGGGAGAGAGATCTCCATTGACGATGCTGTCATGATGTATGAACAAAGTCTTAGAGCAACGAAGGAACCTTCAGATGCAAGAGTTACATGGGTGGGGGTGCGAGAATAAATGTCATTCATTCCGGAAGAGCAGATCAAGAAGAAGCTGTTCAAAGGAGTACACGATGTTCCTGGTGAGGAGCTTTACACTTCAGGCCACCGAACCTGCCAGGGATGTGAATCCGCACTAGTAATGCGTCAATTCGTCAAAGCCGCGGGACCGCGAACCGTGGCTACAGGGTCAACAGGATGCATGTATGTGGCAAATACCAGCTACATGACTACTCCTTGGGTGGTTCCTTGGATGCATACTCAGCTCGGCGCAGGAGGGTCTTCGGCAGTCGGCATGGCTGCAGGTTTGCGGGCGATGATGCGCAAGGGTAAGATTACAAATGAGAAGATCAATGTGATCTCATTTTGCGGAGACATCGGGGGCGGCGATATGGGGCTCTCAGGAATTTCAGGTGCTCTTCAAACTGACTATGATCTCTTGATCATACTGTACGACAATGAGTCAGCAGCCAACACCGATATCCAAGCTACAGGTCTAACAACATGGGGCGCCCAGACTACTTTCACTCCAACGGGAACAAAACACAGGGTTATGCAGAAACGGTGGAAGAAGAATGTCGCCGCAATGTTGGCAGTAGGTCATCCGACCGTCAAGTATGTAGCCACCGCCTGCGCAACATTTCCACCACTTGACTTTATGAACAAAGTAACCAAGGCCCTTGAAACGGGAGGACCGACTTTTATTCATAGCCTAGATCCTTGCCCCAAAGGATGGGACTATCATCCACGATACTCACATGAAGTGGGCGAGCTGGCAATCAAATCTGGGATCTTCCCCCTCTACGAGATTGCCAATGGAGTTGTGACTTACAACTATGACGCCCGAAAGAACCGCATCCCTGTCAAAGAGTATCTGTTGAACCAAGGAAGATTCGCCCACTTCACAAATGCTGAAACCGACTTTGTTCAATCAATGGTGGACGAAATGTGGGAAGAGTGGGAGCTTCCAGGTATTCTGCCAGTTAAGAGCAGTCTGAAGGTGTCCACCTAAGCCAACTAAGCAGACGGCGTTAGTCAGGATATTCTCGCGTGCCGAGTGGATTACTTGATTAGGCGTAGTGTATTGTTGGAATCTCAATGGACCTTGAGGAAGGCTAATACGATCTTGTTACCCTCTTCAGGGTTCTCCCAGAAGATACCATGGTTTGCCCCTTTCACTACCGCGAACTGAGCATTACGTATCCTACCAGCTAGCACCTTTGCGGCCTGCATGTGGCTTCCAGTGCCTCCAGCATGTGTGTCACCTTCACCAATCATTACTAGAGTAGGCGTCTTGATCTCTCCCAGTCTAGTGGTGGTTTCATGCATCTGCCGAGCTACTACATGCCTCAGATACGCCTTAAGAGGAGGCATATTCACTAAATGAATGTCAACAGCTTCCCTGTAGCGCTGAGAATCTTTCCTAGAGAATTCTGGTGTAAAGAAGAATTCGCTTTCAACATGATCCCGCAAATATCTTTCAAGCCCCTTCTCAGCGAGCTCCAAAGCAACATCGTAGGACACGCCTCTAACAAAATCCGATCTGTTCGAGTAGTTGCCTGAGCCGCTTGACGCCAACACTAGGCTTCTGACCCTATCAGGGTGCTCCAACGCGATCCATTGAGCCACTCTACCACCCATCGAGTGACCTAAGACATGGGCTGCAGGCAGATTCAGATAATCCATCAACGCTACAATGTCTTCAGCAAAAATCTTTGTAGAATAGGGTTGATCAGGCTTATCTGAGTAGCCCGTCCCCCTGTGATCAGAAATCAGCACCATGAAATGCTTAGAGAAGAAAGGCACCTGAAAGGGACACCAAACCTGCGAGTGAAACCCTGTTCCACTGATCAGAACAATTGGCACCCCCTTGCCCTGGATCTCGTAGTATATTCTGATGCCGTTAACCATCGCATACATGACTCTTCGCCACTGAGCATTACTGCTAGGCTATTCATTTATGTTTCATTCATTCAAGCATTGAGCCTTCGTAGCTACGTATCAAAATAGCTCCGCGCCGCATTCTGAGCTGAATCTCACATAGGAACTTGAAATTCATATTTGAAGATGAACAGTTTGTCTCAAACCAGATATTCGGAATATTGATTTCGACTTTTGCGAACGGGAGTCTAATCGCTGCACAGCAGCAAATCTATGTTTACATAGTACCCTTGAAAATTCATTCTAACAATAAAGTTATCAGACGCCAAGGTCAACAGATTTTAGCACCCTCCTATTATTAAGATAAACAGGTGTCTCCAACACATGTCACAGGACTACAAGTATCTAGTCAAGATCTTCGAGGTAGAGAAGGCGGCAAAGACCTCCAAAGAGATCCAACAACAGCTCAAAGGAGCCTTGAGCGCCAAAATGGTGGCAAGAATGAAGAAAGAAGCCATAGACTGCCCCGTTCTGAACAAGCAGAGACCCTTCTTAGAGTGCTTTGTCTGCCCTAACTTCCAAAGAAGAGTCAGAGGCGAAGTTCACTGCTTAGGAAAACCTCTACCAACATCCTGATACAAGATTACTTGAATAGCTCATTCCACTTGCGGCATACATAGTAGGATAGTCTCCAGAACCCAACCGAGGGCGGCTTCAACGGAATATCGAAAAGATTCCTAGAATAAACATAGAGGGTCTTGCCGCTTTTCTCAACATAGACAGGCACATTCCTGCTTATGAACCCCATTTCTACAAGAGTCCTTAACACAGTCATGTAGAAGTTACGCCTGCTGTATTTGAACGGTGTTTTATTGCTCATGAAATCGCCCTTCTGCAACCCGTCCGCAAATCGGCTCACCGCGTTCTTACTAGCGTAGCCTCCCTGCATCTTCAACCACTCAACAAAGATGTGTGCAGCAAGCTGCGTCTTACGGTTAGGGAAAATAACTTCCAATGCGTCTTGCGCTGACATAATTTTTTCTTCGGTAAACTTAACCCGCATCAGAACTTCAACACCCAAGACAGCCATAGATTAATCGTAGACACCATGGTATCTACGCAAAAAAGCGCCCTTTCTAGCACACAGAGCTATGATCAGGGTCTCCAAATTCATCATTAGTCTACCTGGCAACCAACCTAGGAGCAAGACTGCGAAGCCGTTTAACTTTTGACAAAACACTGCGTCTAATATCATCAATCGACCTGAACGTCCTAACTATCTTGCCGTTGCTTATCAAAGGAGCAAGCAGAGGCTTAGCTCCTTGGGGCGCTGAGTCTTTTGCCAAGAGGAGGATGTCCTCAAACTTCTTTTCATTTCTATAAACAGATTTCATTCCACCAATATCACCTCTCTTGGCCCTATACAGAGTCTTGCCACCAGCCTTAACCTCAACAATCTTGGCACTGAAATCAATGACCGGAGGCCAGCTCACACTAGTCCCCACGCCAAATCCATCTGCAAGAGGCGCGAGATTAGCCACATCGTTTTCATCCATACCGCCCGAGACAAAGATCTTCACCTTGTTACCTCCACGAATATTCAGCTCCCACCTCACCTCCTCAACGATCTTTTTGAAGTCTCCCCTCCTAGAACTAGGCGTATCAAGTCTAACGCCGTCAAGCTTAGAGCCGAGAGCCTCCCAAGCCATAATTGCCTCCGTCTTTTCATCATAAAACGTGTCCACCAAGGCTATGCGAAGAAGGTCTCTAGGCATAACTTCGTCAAACGCCCTCCAAGCTTCCACTGGTTCACCTATGCACTGGATCAAAGCGTGGGGCATTGTCCCCACCGGCTTCTTACCCATCAGCTTAGCACCTAGAACATTAGAAACATTCTCGAAGCCACCAATGTAGGCTGCCCTTTCAATAAGGGGAGCCAAAGCAGGATGCGTCCTTCTGGTGCCGAAGCTGAAGACCGTTTTATCACCTGCAACAGCTTTTACGCGAGCAGCTTTGGTGGAAACAGATGTAGAGCTGCAAAGTAAGCCCAAGACAGGATTCTCATATGGTGCAAAGGCCTTGTAAGGTCCCTCTATCTGGAGGATAGGCTCGTATATGGCTGAGCCTGGAGCCGTAAGAAACGCTTCTCCTTCTTCCATAGCGCTTACTGATATGGGCAACCCCTCAAGGAGCTTGGCGACTTCATATATTCCCGTGACGATTCCCCACGGATCTGGGTAGGGTACACCGCGAGCATAGATCTCCATCACTACTTCAGGATCATGACCTTTCGCTGCGAGGACTTGAGCAGTGTTGACGAAGTATATGTCGGTAGTTTCTGCCCGCTTGATCTCATCTTCTTTTGCGAGCCAGAAACGTCTATCAGAAAGGTCTGATGACATTTAGATTCGTCCCCACTCCGTGAGGCTTTGGGATGGTAATAAACTGCATAACACACCATTTTTCACTGGCGCAATACGGACTATGCTCAACTGACGCTAGGAGGAACTTGTTCATATTTGAATGGGGGGTATCATCATGCGACAAAGAAGATGTCAGATACGAATCAGCGCATCAATCCAAGCTTCTTGACGATATCCAACGCCTTGCTTACTATATCCTTGGTTTTCATTGATTGAGCGACAACCTCCGCTTTTTGCAGGATTATGGTGTCCTCAGTTGCAAATATGACAAGCTTGCTTCCGACTTCTAGCCCCATCTTATCCCGAATATCTTTGGGTATGACTACTTGCCCTCTTTCAGACAGTTTTGTAGCATCTACAGTAACATCCACCATGAGTGCAGCACAATCTTACTTTTCTTATTTATGTGTATTGGTTTACACGAGAGGCAGTTAACACATTAATCATAACACTAGCAGGTCAGAGCGAGAGCCTGATTTGAGACTTTTGACAAATCAGTTAATCCATTTTGCTGACTCCAGATAATATCACAGCTCACAACGGACACAACAGATAATCCATGGGCAGGACCAAAGCCATTGCTGGAATTTGGCTGGGCGGATTCCTACTTGGGTTCGCATCTTACCTCACGTACCCGATACTTAAGGACACACTAACGCGCATTGCGATCATGCTCCTTCAGACGGAAAGCCGAATGATCGGAGCAGTAGCCGCAGGCATGGTGTCATCCATACTCACCATGATGCTAATGTTACTGCTATCATATGCATCCAAGCCAAAGAACTACTAGAACCACCTAAAACAGGGTTCTGTCAAGTCTTCGTCGGATTAACTGAGCTGTCAAAATTCGTCGGACGATTATTTTTCTCCCTTAGCTCTGTTACATAATTTATGGGTAATCTGAGAATTGTTTAACTCGGTTCGCCCACCTTTGCTATGAGGTTTCTTATGGTCAAATTCTGAAAGGCTACTAACTATTCCACAACTACATTAGAGAGCATGAAGGTTTGAAAGGTAAGACTCCTTCGGAAGCCTGTGGAATCAAAATCGAGGGAGAGAACAAGTGGATAACGTTAATACAGAATGCGTCTAAACAAAAAGCATGACTCTGACGATTGACAGTGAAGAGATAACCGAATATGTCTCTGCAATACTAGACGGGATTTTTGGAGCGATGACCGAAGGCTACGGCAAGGGCTTCTTCCTAGCTAGTTCTATTAAGATTCAACTTGGCATTCAAAACGTAGGAGAACGGGATGGAACGCTGAAACTCATGGTTGCAGGAGTTGGTGGTAAACGCTCCAAGCAAGAGAATGCTCGTATAGAATTTGAAGTCTTCAACCCGCTGGCAAAAGAGCTCAAGGAGAAATTTGAGGCTGCACTAAAACAGACCTTAGGAAGCTCTGCTTCGACTCGTCCGACGAAGACTTGACAGAACCAACCCAAGCTATATTCTAGTATATCTTCATGGCGGGGAGCCAGAAGAGTCAACAGAAGCTCCCTCTGTCTTCCTTCCCTTCTCCGCCAGAGCTGAGCAGAGAACCCAAGCAACTACCCAAAACACACAAGGGCTCTAGTTTGGGTTCTGATAGCTATGTGGGCTACGGAATGGTATCTTGACTGACGGTTTATATTGCTAGGAGGGGTCCTGAGACCCTACAGTGAGGATAACTCATTACCCTGATGAGTTCTCAGAACTCTAGTTTGCAAGACTTAATAGACGCATCAACGAATATATCATTTGTCCTTGATTCTGCAGGTTGAGAATGAGCTCCTTCGGGCAGCCCTAGTATTCCTAAGAACAATCTACGACCAGATCAAAACAATCCTCCAAACCCTACTAAAAGAAACCTTGTTCAAAACTCGCCCAGACCTCGCCCAAACTTACTCTGAAGCAATCACCCTATTAGTCACATTAACCACGATATACATCCTACTTACCTTTGTAGTAGCCGCCAGAAAGATAATAATGGCTATCTTGATACTTGGGTGGGTTCTGCTCATCCTATCGCTGATACTATCAGGTATCTAAAAGCTGTCCAGCGGAGTTACCATTAAATTAGGCGTAGACACCATGGTGTCTTACATGAAAAACCACCCCATCTAAGCATTTAGTTCTTGGTGATGTTTGACTATCATCGCGTTTTCAAAACCGCTAGATCCCTAGTGTATAGATTCCTATAACTGGACGGCATTAGCAGCATGCAAGGGGGGTTGCGCAATCAGCCGAAATCATAGTTACATCAGAGATAGAAAAATATCACTCAGGACGGGATTAGAGTTGGAAAGGTAGCAGACAAAAGAGTATTTGCATTAATGATGGAGCGGCTTGTTCTGGCGCCTACTTGACTATTCCCAAGGACTTGTTAGTCATCCGAATCGAGTCTGAAGCGGAGTATCCACCGTACAGGGCTCTAATCGCATCAATATTTTCAGGAACGACGATAGCTTCTTGGTGGACGCCGGCAAACATGTAAAGCTCGTCGTCAACTATTTTGATTGAGTCTTTCCAAACCGTCACTTCAAAGAGATCGCTTCTACCACGTTTCAACTCTCTAGCATAATCCATCACTTGGGCAGTGGACTTGAAGCCCTCTTTGCCTTCGACCATGAGCAATCTGGTTGTTCCGTCGAAAGCCTCTATGATCCCCGCTTCGGTGGCGCCACCATCTTTCAGCGAAACGATAAGGCTATGCAAATGCATGTGAGTAGTGGGGATCTTATACGCCATCGACACCACGTTGATGTGTGGCAGAACCGTCATGACGTCTTCACCATGGTGAGATGGGAGAGAGACAGGGTCAAGAACAACAGCATCGATAGGTCCCTTGCTGCTCTCCTCAGGATCCGCGGCCCGCCTAGCTAGAATTACTCTTGCCTTCTTGATGCCATATGCTCTATCGACCGCGTAAAGTATTCTGCACAACCCTGTGGTGTTACATGAGACGACTCTGACGAATTTTTTTCCAGCAGCCTGGTCGAAGTCGCATTGAGCAACAAACGAAACACCTGCAACATCGTGTTCCTCGCCTCCCTGAAAGACAGCCTTCTTTTCCAGCTGCTCGTACATCACTTTGTTTCGAGCACCTATATCTTCTGGGCAAGCATCAACCACAATATCTGCTTCTCGCACAAGATCCTTAGCTAAGCCTGAAACTTGGTAACTTGCCTTGCGAAAAGCATCTAGGGACTTCTCATCAGAAGCATAGAGCTTGTAACCTTTTTCAGATGCCAGCCGTGCCTTGTAGTCAGGCTTAGCCTTGACGACACCGACTACTTGCATATCTTCTTGCCCAGCAACGGCATCTGCAACGCGTCTGCCAATAACGCCATAGCCGTTAACTGCGACCCTAATCATTTCCCTTGCCTCCTAGCAGATCTTTCAAGAGCCTCAATTAAAGGCAATCTCTTTCCAGCTAGGAATAAGACGAGAGCTCCACCAGACGTGCTGACATGATCGATCCAATCTTTGATCCCGAATCTCTGAAGAGCAGCAGTTAGATGGCCTCCACTAACAATAGTTGTGCCTAGCGAAGAGCTCATCGCCTTCAGAAGATTTTCGGTACCAATAGAGAACCCCGGTCTCTCAAATAAGCCTGGAGGTCCGCTCATGAACACCGTTCCTGAGCTGCGAATAATCCTAGAATAATGGTCGATGGTCTTGGAGCCTATGTCGAATACAGGGCTATTGTCATCCATATCTTCAACATTGACTTCTAATCTCTCACTATTTTTCGCAGTAGCCACATCAACAGGAATCTCAAATGTCGAAGGGAACTGTTGCATAAGGCCCTTAGCTTTGTTCACATACTTTTCTTCGCCGTCTACTCCTATCTTGCCTTTGAGCTTTCCTGCAGCCTTAAGGAAGACACTTGCCAGCAACCCCCCGAGAAGAACTTTGTCTGCCCTCTTGTTCTCAATCAAAGTGTCTATGGCTTCTAGTCTATCTGAAACCTTAGCGCCCCCTAGAACAGTGGTATATGGTCCCTTTTCGACAGAGGAAAGCCTAGCCAACGCCTTAAGTTCCTTTGCAACGACGCGGCCAGCGCAGGTAGGTAGCAGATAGGAGAAGCCCACAATTGACGGGTGCGCTCTGTGAGCAGTCGGAAAAGCATCGAGCACACAAGCGTCGAAGTGCTTGTAGAGTCTCTGCACGAATACAGTCTTGCTTGCGTCTTCAGGGCTGAACTCCATAGTTTCTTCAGCTAGAAACCTCAGATTGTCAAGTAGAAGCACGTCGCCATTGTTCAGTTCCTTTATCGCACTTCTCGCAGTAGGACCAGAAATATCTTCAACATACTTCACATCTTTGTTCAGAACGCTGGACAACGCCTTAGCGTGCTGAGCCATAGGTGTGTAATCATATCTGCCGACCCTACCTTGATGTGAAGCCACCACTACTTTTGAAGCTCCAAGGTCTCTGATCGATATCGCTGCCTCATTTATTCTGCTGAGTTCCATCAGTTCGCCTGTCGCTGGATGAATAGGCGTATTCATGTCCACACGAAGGAAAACTGTCTTACCTTCCAGTTGGAGGTCGTCCATTGTAAGCATCTTGACTTGAACCATTTCTTTCACGTATCTCTCAAGTGGCTTTACAGAAAATCGTTCTTTGCTTTCGTAGAGGAATTACGCTAACAGAGAGAATGGCCATAAAACGTCACTTCTGTGGGAGCAACACCAATCCTTAAAAAAATTTCGTTATCACCATGAGTCGTAAGTCAATAATCTGGAAAAGTTTGAGCATATTTTCCCACACTTGGCGGGGAATGAACGCTACCTTCGATTTTGATATTTACTTGTTGATTACCCTATTTCTTTGTCTCCATGTGCTACTATGGTTGTTCTTGTTCTCATACAGGATATGATTTTTCTTACTTATATGATTACATACTACTCATCTAGTCAGCCAAAGAGATTCTGAAGAAAAACAAAGAATTAGCGTTTTTTATGAGTCTCCTATGAATTCTAAATGTCTAATTGATCCAAGTCGTTAGGAAAGAAGGTGTTAGGGAATATTGATCTAGTCTTAGAAACTATCGTGCAGTCAAGATGTGGCCTATGAACCAATGCTAATTGCTTAACACCTGCATCCGCCGCCAGTTTGGCTGCTTGCAACGGTGTTGAATGCCCGTAGAGTTGGGCTCTTCCTTCATCGATTTCAGAAGCTTCATGGATAAGTAGGTCCGCATTGTGAGCAAAAGTGGTCAAATCAAGAATGGATGTGTCTCCACTATAGACGATTGTTTTGCTTTCCATCTTGACCTTATAGATGTATGCTTCTACAGTATGGTTGGCAGCCATAAATGAGAATTCGAAAGGATAGGGATCCTGAAGGCTCCTAAAGTCGAGAACCTCTGAACTGTTGCCAATACCGTAGTAACCGCCGTAGATTTTGTCAATAAAGCTTGGTGTATTTATTGGACCGACGACAGCTATTCTGCTAGGTTCTCTGAATTTAAGTGCCAATATTATGAATGGCAGCCCTCCCGAATGATCTCCGTGGAGATGAGATAGAAAGATGTAATCCACGTCTGAGACTTTGTAATTTAGGCGCCTAAGATTGTAGACTGTTTGTGGTCCGCAATCGAAGAGAACCCTATATTCCGAATCAATTAGGATCGAGGTGTTAGCCCTGCCTTCGCTGCAGAAAGCATCTCCTGTCCCAAGAAAATTGATCCTCATGGACAGTAGGCAACAGACACGGTCAAATAAAAATAAAAAAGGCGAAGAATCCGTCCTATTCCTCTGCAGGCCAAGGCTTCACTATGAGCACCGGGCACTTGGCGTAGTGGCTGACCCTGCTGGAAACGCTTCCGAGTAAGAAAGCTTTCACTCTACTAAGACCTCTGCTGCCGAGCACGACTAAATCGTAGTCTTGTCTCGACGCCTTGAGGAGTTCTTCCGATGGGTCTCCCGAGGTCATGAGGCTATCTATTTCAACACCCTCGTTGGAGGCCTGTTCTTTTGCCTTTTTGAGGATCTTCTCTCCTTCTTCTTCTAGTCTCTTGTCAGAGGGTTCTGCCAGCACGACTCCTTCATCTCCATACAGATGCAGCGGCCTTACTACGATGTACATCACAGTGATTTTTGAACTGAATCTCTTTGCAATCTCCAGCGCGTAGATCAGGGCTTTGTCTGAGTAGGGGGATCCGTCCAGACCGACAAGTATCTTGGCGAACAAATGGCGGCTCATGTGTTCATTTGTGTTTATACATAAAAATCTGCCGGACATATCAGTCTAGATTGCGATGTTTTGGACATTGACACCATGGTGTCAACGGTAAAAGATAGGGTGTTATTGGTGGGTTATGCTATGTGTCCAGAGTAAATGCCAGGGATTGGTGGGACCTAGCTAAAGCAACAACTTTTGTTTTGGCATCTTTTGGCTTTGATCTTCCATTTATCAGATCGGCGATTATGTCCGCGATATTGTCCATGTCGGCATCTTTCATATCCCGTCTGGTGGCTTCACATGTGCCCATGCGTATGCCTTTGTCGGTGATGATCCCTGCCTTTTCTAGGGTTTCCGCGATTCGTATCTTTTCCTGAGGATCTTCGTAGCCGAGAATAAGTTGATGGGACCGAGAGAATCCTTGTTTTTCTCCTCTAACAGGCAATCCGCGGTCATGAAGGCCTTTCGCTAAGGCGTGTGTGTTCCTAATCACCTGATCTGCGTAGCTTGACCCGAAACGTAACATTTCGATGAGCGTGTAGGCTAGTGCTGCTATTCTGTTCCAGTGAAGGTTGTCAACGAGTCCAAGATACATATTGTCTCTTATCTTGGTAAAGACTTCGCTATTGTTGGAGAGGATTATTCCTCCCTGTGGTCCGAAGAAGCTTTTGTGGCTGGAGCCCATTAGTAAGTCGCATCCTTCGCGTAGAGGATCTTGGAATCTTCCTCCTGCGATTAAACCTAATACATGTGAACCGTCATAGATCTTTAGTGTGCCTCTTGCTTTAGGTGACAGATCGCTCAAAGGGTGGGGAAAAGGGATGAAGCTTGACCCAAATACTGTTAGGCTGTGATTGGCTGCTGATAATAGTTTGGCTGCGTCATCGGTCTTTATGTTGACCGCATCTTTGTCGAAGGGGAAATAGAGGTTCTCTAAGCCGAGTATCCTCCCTAAGCCTAGGTGAGATATGCCGGGGTATCCTCCGTGTTCAGGAGATACGCTGATCATGCGGTCGCCTTTCTTCGTAAATAGTAGCATAGTAGCCATATTGCATATGTGACCGGAGAGAGGACTGACATCAGCATGTTTGCATTTGAAGACTTTACGTGCAAGGTCCTCTGCGAAGCTTTTGACTTCGTCCGTGAATTGTGAACCCATATAGAAGTGGTCTGGCGCGGAGTATCTGTGACCGAAGTCTGATGCAAGGAGGAGTCTAGCTGTTCCACTCATTAGATTCTCAGATGGGATCAATGTTATGCATTCCTGTCTCCTCCACTCTTCGTGGCGTCTTACAGTTCTTGTAAGCCTCCTGACCAGAGTAGTGATTTCAGACTCCATGTCCAACCGTCGCTGGTGAATAGGATTACGCCGTAATTCAGCGTTGCGACTTTCGGTTCTGATGGCTCTTCAGGATGTGGATGAACTTCTCTGTAAAACTCTGACGCTCCTTGCAATATGCACAGTCGGTCAAGCCACTGGTCAGTAGTCAGCACAGGTATAATGGACAGATTATCGATACTTCCTAGATTTTGGATCGTTGATTCGGATAAGCTTCTGTCCTAATATTTCATCCATGCTTCCACTTCTGTAGCCTTGCATGTCAAAGGTTACATATCTGAAACCCAGATCTTTCAGTTTTGAGGTAACTTGATCCATGGTTTCTTCCTTGAAGAAGAGCCGCCGCTCATCTCTACCTACTTCTATCCTGGCGATATCTCCATGAACCCTTACCCGCAGCTGTCTAACCCCCGTCAGATCCGTAAGAAAACGTTCTGCTTGGGCAACACGAATAAGGGCATCACGGGTAATCTTTTGACCATATTCAAATCTTGAAGCCAAACATGCGTTAGAAGGCTTGTCAGCGGAAGGCAGGTTCAGATAACGAGCAATCATTCTAACATCCACCTTGGTCATTTCCAGCTCACACAAGGGATGCCTAACGCCTGCCTTGTCAAGAGCCTTCACTCCCGGTCGATGCCCATTCAAATCATCAGCGATGACTCCGTCAACGGTTACCTGCATACATTCTTCGCGCGCGATCTTCATGATCTGGACTGAGAGATCTTCTCGGCAGAAGTAACATCTTGACGGGCTGTTTTCTACAAGTCTTTTGTTCGCCAAATCGTCGTATTTGACCACAAGATGACGAATCCCTATGATCTTGGCTAGATCCTTCGCGTAGATCAACTCATCTGGTGCAAGCGTGGCAGTCTCAGCTGTCACGGCTAGAGCTCTTCCGCCAAGAACTTTCTTTGCTATGGCCGCCACCAAGGAGCTGTCGACACCGCCTGAAAAAGCCACGAGACAACTATTGAAACTGGAGAACCATTGTTTCAGGGATTCCAGTTTCTTTGCTACCTCACGTTGCTGCGACTCTAGCGCTTTCAACTCCATTATGAACCTATGCGAAGAGCATGCTTAAGCATTACTGTCGTTTGCTTGGCTCTTCGATTTGAGTTCTAGCCTTTTCAGTAATTTCTTGAGCGAGTTCTCTAAGGGGTCTACCTGATCTTCTAGCAAGATTCTCCACATCGTCATGCTCTGGCTTGATCTTCATGATCCTGCCGAATCTATCTCTGGAAACCTTGATTCGGATGCCGTCTTTGATACCATCGATCTTTACTCTAACGGTCTGCACATCTCTGCTGGCGACATGTCTGAGCGTCGGGATTACTCTGACGCCCAATGTACCGCCTTCCGCCATAAGCACATCGGTAAGCTTGTTCACATGCACCCTGTCAGATACTACTCTCAGAAGGCAGCCAAGTCGGCTCTTCTTGGTTGAAACCGGGATGATAGAAACATCTAACGCTCCTTCCTCATAGAGTCGTTGCATTGTGTACCCCAAAACTTCTCCAGACGCATCATCGATATTGGTTTCCAAGAGAAAGACTTTGTCTGTTAGATGGGGTGGCTCTGCATCCCCTAGGACTAATCGGAGGAGATTGGGAATCTGTTCCAGATCCCTGCTTCCTGCGCCATATCCGGTTGCCCTGAGTTTGAGCTCCGGATAGTAATCTACACATCGAGCTGGGAGTGCTGCAAGCAGAGCTGCGCCAGTAGGAGTGGTAAGCTCGCTTTTTACTGGGCCACCAACGATCTTGATCTCATGTTCTTTCAGGATCTCAAGCGTCGCAGGAGCAGGTAACGCGACAGTACCATGGGAGAATGAGCGCAACCCTCCACCGACTGCAACAGGAGTACAATACATGTATCCGTCAAGAAGACGGAGCTGGTCTAACGCTGATGCTACACCTACGATATCCAGCACAGTATCTGCAGAGCCGGTCTCATGGAGATGTGTCTTACCAGTTGGAAGACTGTGAAGACGACTTTCAGCGGAGACTAGGGTGTCAACTGCTCGTTTCGCGAATCTCTGAGCTGCGTTGCTGAGGTCAATGTCTGCTACGCATCGTTCTACTGCTGACTTTATGTCGTCGGCAGACCTAGCGCCCTGCTGTTCCTTGACGGTGACGTTGAGAGTCTTAGCTCTGAAGCCTTTTCTGGTAGTTTCTTTGAATTCTGCATCTATGTGTTCACATCCCTTTACATAATTCTTCACTGAGTTCAGCACGCCAACGATCTTTTCAGCGTCTGCTCCAAGATCTACTAGGGCAGATAGAAGCATGTCCCCAGATATGCCTGCACTCTGGCAGTCAATTATCAGGACGCTGCCCTCATCTTTCAAAGATAACACCAAACCGTTGTCTGCGAGTTGATCCAATTAAAGGTTGGCAGGCAACCATAGTTCACCTCTTAAGAACCTGAAAAAGTTAGGGAAAACAATAAAATAGTTGTAAATGGTAACAGCATCGAATTCTTATGATAACCATCATTGGTACTGGAAGAGTAGGTTCAACCCTCGCTTCGCAGCTGGCTGCAGAAGAATTGGACGACATCACGCTGATAGACATCGTCAAAGGGTTACCTCAGGGAGAAGCCTTAGACATAGGCCACATGGCTACCCAATACGCTGCCGATGTCGATCTTGTCGGTTCAAACGACTATCAAGCTTTGGCTGGCTCAGACATCGTGATTTTAGTAGCTGGGTTAGCAAGGAGACCAGACATGACCCGTATGGATCTACTTAACAAAAACACAGGAATCATCAAACAGGTTGCCGAACAGATCAAGCAGCACGCCCCCAACTCGAAAGTAATGATGATCACTAATCCTATGGACGTTATGACTTACGTAGCTTTGAAGGTCACCGGATTCCCCACCAATAGAGTATTCGGAATGGGAGGCATGCTTGACTCATCAAGATACAGAAACCTGCTGGCCAAGACACTTGGTGTCTCATATTCTTCCGTGAACGGAATGGTAATAGGGGAACACGGTGAATCCATGACCCCTCTTGCCAGCAGAACGTCAATCAATGGAATACCGTTAAAGGAGCTACTTGGCGAAGAAAAGACCAAGGAAGCCGTCGAAAAAACAAGGAAGATCGCTGCAGAGGTTATAGCTTTGAAGGGAGCCACGTTTTACGCTCCAGCTCAGGGAGTGGTAAAGATGGTTGAGTCCATTGTGAAAGACAAGAGGTGTGTCTACCCTGTCTGTACCTATCTCAACGGCCAGTATGGCGTGTCTGATGTATGCATAGGTGTCCCTGTGGTCTTGGGAAAGAACGGTATCGAGCGAATCATCGAAGTGCCTCTTGAAGACAGTGAGAAAGAATACTTCATGAAAGGCGTTCAATCAATCAAAGCAGCAATTTCAAGCATACAAATCTAGCCCTTACCCTAGTTTACACCAAGAGCAGGGTGTTGCGACCGCTCCTAGTGTGCACTCTATTGTCTGAACGATGGGCTTCTTACAGCTTAGGGCGTTAGGAGTTTGTCGGCAAGTGTCTTCCGTTCGATGGGTATTCTGATCCTGATAGAGTTCGACAGATAGTTACCCCATAGCGTTAGTGAGCATCCAGCCAAGGTAGCCAACCCATAGAATGCCGCAACAGCATGAGGGAATGCGATGGACAGTAGCAATGCTTCACCCGCAAGAGCAATACCGCCAGTCCCTATGAATAGAGGCATAGGCCATGCCCGGTGAAGATAACTGTCACCTAGAAGGTCAGGCTTCACTCCTACTCCGATCAGGGTAGTAGCCATAGTCGAAGCTGCGGTGATGACAAGATAATCGAATCTACCTGTAAACACAAGAGCTGCATATGTTGCTACTGTGATAGAGAATGTCCCGGTAGCCATAGCCAGAACAGATTTCAACATTAGACTGTGACTCATAACGTCGCCAGCAAGCTTCATGACGTTTCACTGACCCAAGGATGTAAAAGCGATGGAAGTGAATTTCATTCAACCTGCGGGTAAAAACCTGTAATGCTACACTATGTTTTCTGAGTCACACTTATCTATGTCTTGGAAAACAGTTACCACTGGCGAATGGTATGGGTCGAATTGCTTTGGGGTTTAACCCGGTTTACCCCGTGGAGGTGTTAGTGAAGTTCGCCAAGATTGCTGAGGCAAAAGGATACGAGTCGGTTTGGATGCACGAAAGCCTATTCCAGAGGGATGCGATCACATATCTGTCATCGATACTATCAGCTACGAACAAGATTAGGGCTGGAAGCGGATGCATCAATACCGTAACTCGTCACCCTACTCTAGCGGCGGCTTCTTTCGCAACTCTCTCCGAGTCTTCAGTTGGAAGAGCGATCCTGGGAGTCGGTCTTGGAAGTTTTCCCATGCTTCCAAAGATAGGGTTCCAGGTCTTCCCCACATCCAAGAGTAAGCCCCTCAAGAGAATCAGAGAATATGCCACCATTCTCAGATCATATTTGAACGGAGAAACTGTCAACTTCTCAGGAGAATTCTTCTCTGTTAACGGTCTCCGCCTAGAAGTCAAACCTCAACATAAGATTCCTATCTACATCGCATCGCTTTCGCAGAATATCATACAAGCTACCCCTGCTATGGCGGATGGAGTGATACTTTCACCCGCCCTCAGCACAGTGAAGGAAACAGAAACCAAAGTTAGATGGATCGAAGACAACCCAGCAGTCACAACAGATTTTGACATAGCATCATACATGCTCACCTCAGTCCAAGACAACCAAGAAGAAGCAGAGAAGACAGTTCGCAACTTCTACTTCTTCGTCTACCAAGTCGCAGAAGTGATCCCCATTTCGCGACTGGAGCCCTACGGCATCAACGAAGAAAAAATGGCGCCTGTGAAAGAAGCATGGAAGAAAGGAGACGTTCCAAGCGCAGGCTCCAAGATACCGAGAGAGGTTATTGACGCGCTCACGCTCACAGGAACCCCACGTCATTGCATGGGGCGACTAGAAGAATACTGCATGGCAGGAATAAAACTCCCGATCCTAATGCCCATCGGAGACATTGCTAGAACTGTAGAAGCCCTGGCGCCCAACTGAAATAGAGATCGAGACATGAAGACCTTTCTGAGAATCACAAGAGCCCAGTTTCTCCCAGTTATCTTAGTTCCCATAATAGTTGGAACAGCTGTGGCATGGCATTCCGCCAAAGCCCTTAACCCCATTTACATGGTACTTGCTCTAATTGGCAGTGCATTGCTGCTTCTAGCAGCAAACATCGTTGATGATATCTACGACTACGTGAATGGCATTGACCCTATAAGCGACCGAATGTTTCCCCCAGACTTCCCGGGCTGGAAAGTCATCCCCCGAGGATTAGTCACGTTAGGCAAAGCCAAGACCTGGGCTTTTCTCTGCTATCTCGGCGCATTATTGCTTGCCTCATACTTCGCATTTATGGCGGGTATTCCTTCACTGATCCTTGCAGTTCTGGGGATAGGGCTGTCATACTTCTACGTCGCGCCCCCCATTAAGGCGGCTTACAGAGGTCTAGGTCTAGGAGAACTGGACATATTCGTAAACTTCGGACCTATACCTGCCCTGGGAGCGTACTTTGTCCAAACGCTGAGGCTTGATTTACTGCCGGTAGTTGCAGCAATCCCTTCGGGTCTACTTACAGCTTCGGTTCTTATCAACCACGACCTAATCTTCCACGATCCTTACGTGGAGGGAGGAAAAAGATCCATTGCTGTTCTCCTAGGCAGACGATCAGCAATGAAACTTTGCACGGCAATAGGAGTAGCCTGCTATCTTTACGTTGCAATCCTAGCGCTATTAGGCGTATTCCCTCTTACTACGTTGGCAGTATTCCCTGCACTTCTAGTTTTTGCAAGGCAGCTAGGAGTATATGCAAAGAAAGAACAAAACATCCCTAACTACGCTAGAGCCACAAGCATATCATTCATACATTCAGTTGTATTTGGTATCCTCTTATCTTTGGGATTCTTTTTCGCCTAGGTAAAGGGCACGACAACAAAGACCAACAGATCAAAGATCACATGCGAGATTATGCCGGGCGATAGACTCTTAGAAGCATTGTAGAGATAACCCCAGACGAGTCCACCTATCAGGGCAGTAACTAACAGTGGAGGGTTAAGAGTGAATGCGTGGATCAAGGTATATGCTACTGTTGACAGAATCAGGCTCATTGCAGGACTGAAGAACTGCATGAAATGTTTCTGGATTAATCCTCGCCAGTAGATTTCTTCAGCAGGAGCAATGGGGAAGATTAGTAGGAAGGCGATGAGATACGTGTCAATGCCTGTCTTCAACAAGTAGATTGAAGATACTCCCCCGAAGAAAGTTTCTAAGTTTCTTGTGAACTGGTAACCAACAAAGAATAAGCCGTAGAGCAGAAAACCTGACACGAATCCGGAGAAAAGCCATCGACGCGGTGCGTTCAGATTTAACCGTCTATTGAACACCAATGTGGTGGCCAGAAGGATCATGGTTGCACTGGCCATTCCAACCCAAAATCCCGTCAACACCTGTAAGAACACAAGCGGCCATAATATGAATGGGAGAGCTAGAGTGACCAGTGGGAGACTGTGGTTTGTCATCTAGAAATCTTTTCCAAGGCGGTAGTGTTTGATGACTCTAATTGTCTAACCGTAGGCATAGCGGACTCCGTGACCCTTTCTTTCAGGTCCAAACTGTATCGCTTCATGTGGACCGAGGATTCCGCAGGTTCCGCAGCCAACACAGGCCACATGGTCGAATCTGACTGTTCCAGTTGCGATGTCTTGGCGAGTTAGGCGTTCAGCTTCGCTTCTGACAGCGTCGTCATTCGTCCTAGACTGCTCGCGTAGCCGTTGAAGATTGGTCTGGAGCAAGTCGCGGTAAGAGGCGAAGACACCTTTGGGGAGCACCAGTGTATAACAATTGAATGGGCATGCTGCTACCCACGGTTTGAATGAAGACTTTGAGCATGCCTCGAGATTCACTTTGATGTGGACGTATTCTTTGTCTTCATCGTAAGTTAGAAGCCCCGTTCTCTCTTGGATTTTCTCTATGGCATCACGATTGTCTGCAGCTTTAGCTAAAGAATTAGCAGTTACCTTGTTTCCCAACCCCAGTCCGAAGATAATTGAAGGTACAATGCTGTATGCAAAGCTGCTTTCGAAGAACTTTGAGTCTCTTCTGGATCTGCTGACATCGTCGTATATGGGTTTCAACACTTCCTTGTAGCGAGACAAGGTTCTCGCTGAGAAGTCGCCTTCTTTCTTTGCATGTTCAAAGGTTTCTGCGGCCATGATGCCAGATGCAATGGCTCTCCTCATGCCGTCCAGCATGGGTCCTATCTTGACGAAGCTTCCCAATGCGTCTCCTGCGACGAGAAAGCCAGTAGCGTAAGGTCTGTCCAGGATGCAACTATATCCCTTCGGCACAGTGTGAGCAGAGTATTCAGCAAAGGATGCGCCTTCTAAGTAGTTTGTGATTATCGGGTGTCTCTCGAAAGCCTCCATAAGGTCAAGGGGCTTCCCCAGATACAGATCTTGTTCGGATTTCTTGACGAAGGAATTCAAGTCTATTACTATTCCCACTGAGAGGCTCTCACGATTGGTGTAGAGGAAGGCGCCTCCATGGACACCCTTCATGAAAGGACCCAAGTAGAGCTGGGCGACACCTTCTCCTTCCCCCAGCTTAAATCTTTCCTCGATGGTGCCGGAGCTCAGACGGTAGACATGCTTCGCACCTAGATAATACGATTCTGTTCCCAAGGGCTCCCTCAACCCCGCTTGGATAGGCAGGGGAGATGTTACTCCACTTGCATCAATCACCATATCTGCGTAGATCTCTTCATCCACAGTTTTGACGCCTATGATTCGGTCGTCTTTATTGATCAGCTCTTCAACTGCACATTCCGTAGCCATCATAGCTCCTGCTTCCATCGCCTTCCCAGCAAACCAGCGGTCAAACTTAGCTCTGAGGACCGAGTAGTCATGACCAGTGGAAGGATCCGATACTAGGCCCAGCCTTACAGGGAAAGAACCTCTTGTGAGGCTGTAGATTCGATAGGTCTTACCCTCACTGTCAGATCCAGACAGCAGATGTACTTCATGCTTCTTGATCCGTCTTTCGAGAGGCGCATCTTTGAGGTCTGGGATAAGGTCTTGTAACCCATAGCCGCGAATGTATTCAGCAAAAATGACGCCTCCAGTCATGTTGCGGTGCCCTGGAACTCTTGCCTTCTCCAACATGATGACATCGAAGCCTCTGCGGGCAATGCTAAGAGCGGCAGCACAGCCAGCCAAACCTGCCCCTACAATCACCGCATCATACTTTTCCATCTCTAGCCCCTTCTTATCTCCTCGATGATCTTGGGAACCACTTCGTAAAGGTCACCTACTATAGGGTAATGCGCAATTTCGAAGATAGGCGCTTTGGGGTTAAGGTTGATGGCCACGATCTTGGCGGATCTCTGCATACCCACCTTATGTTGAACCGAACCACTTATGCCCAGAGCGAAATAAATGTCTGGGCTCACCGTCTTCCCAGTCTGCCCCACTTGTCGGTCTACGGTTATGATTCCTTCCAGTTCCTTCAGCCCCGCGTATATCAATCCTCTTGAGCTCCCTATCTCAACTTTCATTCCCCATTTTGCTGCCACTGTATCTGCTAGCTCATTTGCCAGCTTGTAAGCTTCTAACGGATTTCTTGGGTTACCCTTCCCGTCTTTCAGTATGCCCAGACCTAAGCTGACTATGCAGTCTGCTCCCTGTAAATCTACGCCGCTCTTTGGTAGGTCTTCCATTCCTTCAACCACCACTTTGAAATCGCTGTCAACCAAAGATCCTGAGAAACGTATCACTTCACCTTTTCTCATAGGGTTCTTTGGCAAGGGCTTGAAGTTGCCAGGCCGAACAGTGGCGATCTGAGGTCTAGTTCGAGGAGTGTATATCCTTGCAACCCTAGTGGCGAAATCAGGCCTAATCTGAACCATGAGATTCTTGTAGGTGGTCTTTGTTGGAGGGTAGAAGTAGTCGGTGACCTCGAGCTCGATATTGTCTGTGGCAAGTCCCGTTTCTAGCCGGTAGGCTAGCCTAGGTGCCAAGTCTCTACCTATCTCATCGGCAACGAAGAGCATTGCATGTGGACGTTTTTTCTGCGCCATTTGATGTAGAACCCTCGTATATTGTAGGCATCCGTAGTTGCTCAGCTCCGCGTGATCGGCGTAGATGGCTTGATCTGCCCCGTATTCTATGGCGATATGCGCAAGTTTTTCGATGTTAGTGCCCAGTAGGACTGCCACCAGTTTTTGACCAAGTTTATCGGCAACTTTTCGACCGGCTGCGAGGACCTCCAGAGAGGGACCTGTAAACTCGCCAGCCTGATGCTCCATGTAGACCCATGCGTCTTGGGACCCTGATTCACTCATATTGATCACCCAAAAAGATCAGTAATGAGATCCTTATAGTCGAAGGTATCAATATCGTCACCCTGCTTAAGATGTTCCAAAGCCCTCTGATCCAACCCATCCACCAAGTCTCCTTTCTTGAAGGGTCCATATGATTTGCCGTTTATGTTGAAGGCTTTGACTTCTCTAACGGTGACTATGCTTTGCCCCACCATTTTCCTCACTCTTGGTCCTCCTATGTCGTAGCCTGGCCCGACAAGAGTGGGAGACCCAGCTAATCCTACTTTAGAAGCGTCTGCCTCTATTTGATCGCAGTTCCAGACTTGAGGCTGCAGAATCTTCCCTCCATACGAGTTGGCTCTAACCTCTTTCTTCGCTGCACTGGGCACAGATCTGGATCGATATTCGTCTGCAATAGTTACGAGGCAAGGGAAGGGAATCCTCACTCGTTCTAGCTTTCCTAAGATCTTTCTCTCCGCTGAAACCGTGTTTCGACCGCTTATTATGAAGTCGTGGATGTAGGTAACGTGTGGAATTGTGGTTCCGAGTTCGTTTGACAGGGCCTCAGCCAGCTGCGGACCTACGCTTCCAGTTTCCCCGTCAGTGCTCTTGATGCCTGTGACGATAACAAATTGCAAGAGATTCTGCTTTTCATCCACCAACATGCGTTCAGTTTCATCTAGGCTTCGTTTTCCTTGGACGAGTTGTGTTACGATGGAATCTTTGACGGAGGGGAGTGGGGAGTAAATCTTGTTGGGCAGGAGGTTGGCAGTGTATAGGTCTTCCGCGGTTTTCTGGAAAGATTCTTTGGTTTCACGGAGCGCAGCTATGAGTCTGTCTACCGCGGTCTTGTTTACAGCTAGAATCTTCTTGATGCCTTTAGCGATCGTATAGGATGTAGCCCATGTGTCTGCACCGGCCATTTTCCTGTCGCTTAGGATGACTGCCTCATCTATTCCTTCCACTTCTGAGTGAAACAGTCCTTTGATAATTGGGGTTAATTTGGCGTCAGGGCCCATCGAGACCAGAACGATTTTGCCACCTCGGATCCTTTTGATGTAGTCTGCAGCTTCGATCGTTTTCTTGTCGTGGGGGTTCATTACGATCTCCATCTGCTCCCGGTTGAGGACTCCCCCGACGGTGACGATCTGAGTTGTGCGAGCTGGGACCCCTTTCAGGAGCGAGATGATGAGCATAACCGCATTCGGATGCGGATCTCAACCATAAGAATGTTATGATAAATAAGGCTAAAACTTGAAGCATTTGATTCATGCTCCAGTTTAATTAACACAGATTCTTGTAGTCCGAGCATCGGGTAGAAGAGTGTGCGGAACCACTTGGAGCGGCTTGCAAGGGGAGAGATCTCGGTAGAAGAGGCTGAGAAGCTTATCAGGGTTTCAGCCATTGACGAGGTTGAGCGGTATGCCAAGCTTGATGTGAACCGTGAGGCCCGTAAGGGTATCCCTGAAATTGTCTTCGCGGAGGGTAAGACGCTGCAAGACTTGTCGGAAATCGTTGTTAGGCTGTTGGAATCTAATGGCAGGGTGATGGTCAGCAGGGTGAGCATAGAGCAATTGAATTTTCTTCAAAGGAGATTATCGAAGAGAGCGAAGCTCGAAGTCAGATCCAATGGAAGAATGGTTGTGGTGAAAAGAAAGGGATATCATACATCAATGTATGGCGGAGTCGTCGGAATTCTGACAGCTGGAACATCGGATATTCCCGTAGCGGAGGAGGTGGAGGTAGTGGCCAGTGAAATGGGGTGTAGAGTTATCTCAAGCTATGATGTGGGGGTAGCAGGCGTCCATAGGGTCTTCAAAGCTCTCAAGAAGATGCTGGAAGAAAATGTTGACGTTATTGTGGTAGTGGCTGGAATGGAGGGTGCCCTACCTTCCGTGGTAGCAGGATTAGTAGACCTTCCTGTAATAGGGGTACCAACCTCCTTCGGATACGGGTTGGGTGAAAAAGGGTTGGCAGCCCTGATGACGATGCTTCAATCATGTTCCCTAGGGATAAGCGTAGTTAACATAGATGGCGGAGTAGCAGCCGGCACCGTGGCAGCGCTTATCGCTAAGAGAACGTCTAGGCGAAGACCCTAATCACGCTTTGGAACGGAGAATAGGCTTCTTGCGGTCGGCGGACAGCCAAGACCTAGTCTCATCTCCATGTTCATGTTTGCTGGAGTGGACATAGCAGTAAGTCGCTCCGCAGGTCTTGCATCGATAGTAGTACTCTGTGCCAAGTCTTCTTCCGCACCATTTGCATATGGCTACGGCCCGCCGAGTCTGGGTTAGACTCATAATACATTCTCCCTACTAAACTAGATGCGGCTGACCTTAGCTTCCCTTCTCGGGAGCTAACATAGCTTCTCGTTGATATTAAGACTTCTGAATGAATATGCTCATGTTTGCCGAAAAAAGTGAACTAGTCGCTAAAAAAGTTCAAAGTAGTTGCATGCGCCACATAAGTGCAGTCAAATTCCAGTTAAGACTCTTACAACCGCCATCCAAGCCTTCGAACAGTTCTCAATTGAATATCCGCCGCCACCCATGGCGACGATCCTACCCCCGCAGGATTCATGGGAAAGAACATGAAGAAACGAGGCCGCGTGCCTGTGGGCCTCTTCGCTATACTGTAGGTGAGCAAGGGGATCGCCTCTTAACCCGTCTGCGCCAGCCTGCAGAACGATTAGATCAGGCCGGGCATCTTCGGCAAACTTGATCACTCTGTTAAATGCTTCTTTGAACTCTTTGTCTCCGGCACCCGGGGAAAGGGGGATGTTAAGCTTGGTGCCCTTAGCTCTTCCCTCACCAGTTTCAAATTCGAAACCCGTTCCAGGGTAAAGAAATCGACCGTTTTCATGGATATCAGCTATGAGGACAGCTGGATCGTCGTAAAGCTCGTAGAAAACACCGTCTCCGTGATGGACATCTATGTCAACGTAAAGCACCCTGTCGACATGGTAACTTTGCTTTGCTGTGACTATGACCAAGGCAGCGTCGTTGAAGACGCAGAAACCTCCTCCTCTATCTCTTCGGGCGTGGTGGAGACCACCCATAGGGTTGAAGACATGATCGATCTCGCCTCTCATGACCATGTCCAGTCCTTTGAGTGTTGAGCCAGCAGAATGTAACGCCGCTTCAAACACGCCTGGGAAAGCAGGTGTATCCCCGTAGTCAAGATACCCTGATCCTGTTTCAGAGGCTTTTCTCACGAATTCTACGTAGTCTCTTGTGTGAAAAGCCAGTAGCTGGGCTTCTCCCGCCATAACTGGCTCCAAAAGCACGACCCTACCTTCGCGGTAGACTTCGTCTTCTCCCAAAACTTGCCAGAAGTGTTCCAGTCTTCGGCTTGTCATAGGATGCCCTCCGGGGAAAGCGTACTTCAACAGATTTTCGCCACGGAATACTCCTACTTTACACAAGGCGAACATCACCTGAATCTATCTCATAGGTGCTTGCCTACTGCAGCCAGTGCGCGAGCCTTTTGCAGATCCTCTTCGGTGTTGACGCTGAAAAACGAATTCAAATCAGGATCCAATTGACTCAATTCATCTTCAACCTGCACAAATCGTATTGCATACAAGTGGTCAACTATCTCTTCTGGTCTGTTGGAATCTTCGATCTGGGGGCTGATCTTTAGGAAGGTCTGTTTTCTGTAGACTGCCAGTAAGGGCTCAACTCGCCCATCTCTCCACTTGGGCACCGCTGCATCATGACCCCGGGCTGCTTCAAACAGAGCAAAAGCGACGTTAGGTTTGACAAAAGGGCGGTTTGATGATACTATTAGGGAGTATTCGGATCTGCTGGCCTTGAAGCAAACGTCGATCCTTGACACCAGAGAGCTTCTTGGCTGAACCATGATTTTGACTCCGAATGGGGCGATGTCTTCTACTAATTGGAGATCAGGTTCCTTGTCAAAGATGACGTAGATTTCGTCTGCTATCGTCCAAACCGAGTCGAGGACATACTCTAGAATATTGGATTCTTCTTCTTGGTTAGCAAACTTTCTTGGCAGGAGATGGTTTCCTTTGATGTCAGCAATGATTATGGCTGATCGGGCATGTTCATTCACGTTAAGATGCCTCCTTGGCGGGTTGCATCCGCGGCGAATATGACAGGAGCGTTCCAGAGGAACATGCTGAGTAGTATCGCGCCCTTTCTATCCGCCTCTTAAAAACTATTCCAGTTGGAGTTCTTGTGGGTCTTGGAGACCTGATCTGTCAGCGGTGGTTTGGCGGAGCGATAAACAGAGATGCTCCTTTGCTCGTTATCTTGACTCTAGACATGAGGTTCACATCGATAATATTAGTTCCGCCTAAGATGCAGGCCACTACGCTGCGCGATTAGCATTTAAGCAATTCGTCCTTGGCAGTAGGCGGCAGATGACAGGCAGCAGTAGAGGCAAGGACAGTTCGACGGAGAAACCACGGATAGAGACAACTCCTTTCCCTAACTTGATCTTGAAGATTCAAGCAGCTGCGAGACGAGGCTCTTCAACACTTCAGGAAATGAAGGAAGTAGACACGTACGTTCAACAGAATCTAGAGGCAATCGCCGACAACCTTTCCGGGAAGATCGAGGCGATAAGAAAATATTCCTCGTTGGACACCGACAAGGAGAACATACTTGCTCTTGAATCCGCCATTCATCAGCTAGCAAACAATCTGAAGCAGAAGAAAGATGTTTACGCGGAACTGGTTGACAGGAAATATAGAATAAACCCACATAGGCTTAACAGGCTTCTGGACACGGAGGCTGAACTTTTCACCACTCTTGCAGCTGTCGAAAAGTCTCTGAGCAGATACAGCAAGGCAGGCGCAGCTCCAAAGTATAAGCTGAACGACTTCTTGGATGCTATCGGCGAAGCCCTGCGTCTGCTAGAAAGACGTCTACGGATATCTAATACAAACAGATAGGCCCTATAGCTTCAGGGCGGCTTTGAGCCCCTTGTAGCGGTTCCGGATGGTTACCTCGGTTACGCCCGCAGCTTCAGCTACTTCTTTCTGGGTCTTGTTCTCTCCTTCCAGCACGCAGGCCACGTATAATGCTGCTGCTGCAAGGCCCATGGGGTCTTTTCCCGCAGAAGTCCTTGTCTCCTCTGCTTTCTTCAGGATTTCAAGAGCCTTTCTCTTGGTCTTCTCTGAGAGCCCCGCTTTGCTTGCAATACGGGAAACACATTTTGTTGGATCCACTACAGGCATCCGCAGATCTAATTCTCTGAGCAGTAAGCGGTAACATCTAGCAATGTCCTTCTTCTTGACATTGCTGACTGCCATAACATCTTTCAGAGTTCTGGGTGTCTCGGTGTCCCTGCAGGCCGCGTATAGAGACGCAGCTATTAAGGCGGAGATGGATCTGCCTCTTACCAAGCCTCTCTCCAAAGCTTTACGGTAGATGTATGCAGCTTTTTCTATAACAGCGTCGCGAACACTGAGCTTGTCTGCTAGTCGGTCTAGTTCGCTGAAGGCCTGTCTGAGGTTTCGGTCAACAGGTTCATGGACCTGGCTTCGACCATCCCAAGTGCGCAACCTTTCGATGGTTGCTCGCATGGAAGCAGGCAAAGACCGTCCTGAGGCGTCCCTGTCCTCCATCCCTATGACCGTGGCTAGACCCATATCATGCATAGCGAGAGATGCGGGTACGCCTGTGCGGCTTCGGTCGTCTTTTTCTTCTTTAGAGAAAGCTCTCCACTCTGGGCCTACTTCCTCGATTTTTTCTCTGACTACATATCCACAGGTGCTGCAGAACAGTTCGCCCAAGGCTGTATCCACGACCATGGGTCCCTTTCCGCATCTAGGGCAGCGTTCCACGCTGCGTTGCAACTCGAATAATCCTGAGTAGTCTCTACGAGATGACATAGAAACATCACACCGCAATACTTTTATTTTCTTGATTCAGTTTCTCTTTTCGTAATATATAAGCATTATGGCTAAAGAGGCCTAGGTTACAAATTTTTGACTAACGACTAAGGATTTGGTAAGTATGCCTGAGAGGTTGACCTAATTCGTGAAAATCAGGTTTAGAGAACCATATAAACATGAAGTTTCTGTTTTCTGGGAAGTAGTTGATTAAAGTTGGTGAACCTTAGAATCGCTAAGATACAAGTTCCTGAAAATGTTAACCTAATTCTGGGGCAGTCCCATTTCATAAAGACAGTCGAAGATCTCTACGAAACCCTGTCTTCCAACAGCCCTTCCATAAGATTTGGTGTGGCGTTCTGCGAGTCGAGTGGTCCTGGTCTTGTTAGACATGATGGAAACGACTCTGAGCTCGAGAATAGGGCTATTGAAATCGCGTTGACACTTTCCGCTGGCCATGTGTTCGTAGTTCTACTAAAGGACGCATACCCCATCAACGTGTTGAACCGTGTCAAGGGCTTGGATGAGGTCGCGTGCATATACTGCGCTACTGCCAACCCAGTAGAAGTCGTGCTTGCTGAAACAAAGCAGGGCATAGGGGTAATGGGTGTTATAGACGGGATGAAGAGCAAGGGAGTGGAGTCGGAAAGTGATCGGGAAGAGAGGCATAAGTTTCTACGCAGAATAGGCTATAAGCGGTGAATTATTAGTATGACTGAAGAATATTGGACAAGGGGTGTTCGCTAAAGTTCTTTTTGGATTGCCGAAGTAGTTTTGCTGAACGCCCGACGCTCGTGAAGCGCATGAGTATCCACGTGCAAGTAATCACTAGAGTGATGGTTCCAGCTGCGAGGATATAGTTTTCGAGGAAACTGCCAGTCAAACCTGAGTTCAAACCTATGCATGAACCCGCCTCTGGGATGACACTGCAATCGAAATAATGGTATGCGCTGATGAAGTAATTGAAAGACCAGTGGAGCAGAATTGCGCCTGTTATGCCGTAGTAGATGTATGTGTAGCCTAGGGCTATTCCGGCCAGACTGCTGGTTGTGACCTTTCCTATCTGCCATCCTTCACCTGAATCAGTCTTAAAGGCGACGTGAGCCAAGCCAAAGGTAAGCGAGCTGAACACAACTATCGCTATCAGAATCTTACGCCTTTGTGAATCAACAGATGTCCCATCAGCATCCAATGCTTTAGAAGGATGCCAGAGCACTCTAAGTGTCTGCATTAGGTTGGGCCGTCTTGTTAGGATTGCTGAAGCCAAGAGACCGATTACAGTCATGCGAAAGCCAATTTCTTCAGTGATAGGTGCTATGCTGACGGTGGCAAATGTCATCATAGGGTCCATCTCGACAAGGTTGCCAGTAGGTATTCCAGCAATGTCTTGGAGCTTCTCTATGGCAATGAGTATAAGCGAGAGGGCAGGAAAAACCGAAGCAACAAACATCATAGTGTTGCCTAGTGCGCTGTCCACGCCATGTCTAAGAACACTGCTAACCGTTCTGAATAGAGTTTGACGAGGCCCCACAATTGCTACTCCCACTAAGATAGCGTAAAGAGCAAACAGAACAGCGAAGACTAATCCTACAGAAGTGCCTAGGCTAATGGACTGGCCTAAACCTAGAAAAAAGATGGGAATAGCCCCTAAAGGTTGCCCTATGGATGGTGCGCCCAAGGGGCTTAGGTACACTGTGTAAACTCCCAGCCCAAACGACACTATCATCAGTACTACGGTAAACAGTTGCGGTAAGATGAAGGCGATTCTTCCCATAAGAATGATTCTTTCACGATTAGTAGTGGTCTGGTTAATAGGACTAGTTGACAGACAAGCTCAAGCTCCTAGGCCTTTACTATCGTCTTTGCCAGTTGCAGGAGCTTCTTGGTTGTTTGAAGCCTCTAAAGAGACGTGCCCCACATACCCGCATGCTTCGCAAAGATATTCCTCAGGGACAAGCCATCCGCTGATGAATGTAGCTGGTTTCAAGGGCCCCAGGCAGTTAGGGCAAAGCTTCTTCCCATGTCTAAGCCTCATCTTAATTGGGAAAGACGGGTTACCCGACGAAGAGTCAGTCAAGCCCTGCGCCCTATTGCAGCTCAATGGAAGACTCTATGAATCCAGCAGATACAAGGTGTTCCTTGACGCTATCTCGATGGTCACCTTGAAGCATCACATAACCGTCTTTCGCCGTGCCTCCACAAGCCAATTTGCTTTTTAGCTGCCGAGCCATCTTCTCAATATCAGTTCTCTTAGGGTTCAAGCCTTCAATAATAGTGGTAGGCTTACGGAAACGCCTCATTTCAAGCCTGACAACAATCCTAGTTTCGTCTTTTTCGAGTTCTTCACAGACACAGAGATCCGTGGGGAGTCCACATCGGCTACAGATTTCCGCCAAATTCCGCTACACATACTCTGAAAACCGCCTCAAACAAAACCAAACAACAAGAAACAAACCCCAACCCTACTTAAACCCCCCCTAGGCCAACAAACACACACAAACAAGCACAAGCCACCCAGCAAAAACAAAAGCTTTGAGATAGACTCATTGGCGCAGTGATTATTCAAAAATAAGCGCTTCAGGAAAGCTAATCAAATGCGTCAAACTATCATCAAGCGCAGCATGGTTTCAACCCTTGAGTCAGTCAGCATAGCTGGATGGATAATTCTAATCACAGGAGCGTTACTAGTCCTATTACCTATGCTAGCGAAATACCTACCTTCTGCCGAGGAGTTGGAAAAGGTCCCACCCATCCTCCTCTATGCATACAGAAAAGATGGTTTCACGTTTGTGACATCTCCAATCCTTATCATCATTTCTCTTCTCTCAATGCTCTGGAGTTTTCTCAGATCAGGTAGTTAACCATGGAAAAAACTTTATCTAACCTCTGAGACAAAAACGTGTAAGAAACTTTACACAAGACAATTTTTATATCTCTGAGATCACAAGTATCTCAAGACAAGGATTGCCCGAAAGCTCGATGCTAAGCATAGTAGAGAGTCTGCTGGAGATAGTAGGGGCTTCCATCGGTTTCTCAGTAGGGTATATAGCTTTGAAAGGCTATCGTGAAACAGGTAGCTCAACTTTCCTGCGTCTTACCTTCGCATTCTTCTTGCTCTTCGTCGGTTTCTCAATATCCGGACTGGCAGGCATCAGCCAGATTGGGCAGACCGGTATCCAGATGGTTCCGATACTTTTGGTGGTAGCAACGGTATTCCAAACAATGGGCTACTTCTTCCTAGCCTTCTCCCACGCAGTTGACGTGAGAGCCGGCCACGCCGTACCCATTGTATTCATACCATTCATACCCATTCTTACGCTGGACGCTGCCCTCAAAGTGTTATCAACTTACTTCCTGTTCTACGGTCTCCTAGAGACAGTCGTTGCGTATCTAAGGACCAGAAAGCGAGCTACAGTAATCATAGCCACTGGATTAGGGATGCTCGCACTGGGCGAACTTATGCGTATAGCTGCCTTCCTCTACCCTCCAGGAGACATCCTACTCGCCACCTCAGTAGCTATGAGAGTCTTTGGACTGGTAACCCTGCTGATCCCCGTCTTGAAGTTCTTCGCATATCAGGATGTAAGGAGGATCGTCGATGTATAGAACGCAGATGAAGATTATTGCCGACGTCTTGATCACTGTCAGAGACTTCGGGGCGAACGAAGGCGGCATAGGAGTCACAATCCTGCTAAGGAAGGCAAATGTTCCTTACTCTAGACTTGTCCGCATTCTCAAAGACCTTGTCAGTTCAGGATTACTTGAGCAGAGTATTGTTGAGAGAGGGTCTAGGTACAAGATCAGCCAGAAAGGTCTTCACTTCCTAGATGGCTACGAGAAATTCTCCGAGTTCGCCCAGTCCTTCGGACTGAGAACTTAGGTCCCCAAGGCGCGCTTAGCCTATCCCGCGGCCGATCTCCACTGGAATCTGGTCTCCAATAGTAATTCTGAGAGACTCATCTACAGGTCTGACTTTCCACGCGAAAATCTCAACCCCCTTCCTGGATGCTTCCCAAACCGCCTCACCAAACCTAGCATCATTCTCCCAATATGGCCTCATTACCACTGCGTCACTCCTCTGAACGATGAACACCACGCAGGCTCTAAAGCTCTCCTGCTTGGCTTTCAATAATTCTAAGACATGTTTCGTCCCACGTTCAGTCGGTGCATCTGGGAACAAAGCTACGCCTCCTTTCACAAGTGTACAAGACTTCATTTCTACGAGACAACGTTCAGTATCATTTGAGAGCAGGAAATCTAATCTGCTGGAACCATATCGATATTCAGGTTTCACATCAGTATAAGCGGCGAATGGTGGAAGAAAACGTTGGACCACAGCTAAATGGAATAGTTTGTTAGGCAACCTACTGCCTATAGGAACAACCATGCCATTAGTCCTAACAGCAAGAAGCTCGAAGGAAGACTTTCCTTCCATCTTCCGCTTCAATATCAGAGACGCAGCAGGTTTCAACAACTCAAGAAGCCTTCCAGAATTAGGCATAAACGCCTCCGACACCTTTCCGTCGCTCTCAAATAGCACCGCAAACCGGTTCAAACGTCTGAGGAACTTCCCTTTAACAAGGCCCGCCCCTAACCAAACAGTCGACGTACTAGAACGAGAAACCATGGTAGGATGCTCGCGCCTCAATATCGCCAGACCTCACAGCTATCCCCCTATTCTTCTTGATGGTACGTTTGGTGAACCTTTCTTAACGGAAACCAGCCCCATATCAAAAACGATATCCTAATAGTTAAGAAATGCCAAGATAGGTTCTGTCTTCGGGCTCTGCATGCTAGCTCGCCCCCTCTGCTCAGAACCAGGGGATGCTCCATTTACCAGTTTTGTATAGCCCCCATGAAACAGCTCTATACCGGCGCATAGAACCCAAGCAAGCCCCGACAAATGAACAAAACCCTAAGATAGGCTTCAGAGGGTTCCTGTCGTCATTCATTATTGCATCCTCTAGTCAAACATCAAAAGATGGTGTACAGTAATGACAAAGGGCAAGGCAAAATCGCTAATTTGGGAAGCTTTTTAACGGCTCCAATATCTCCGGCCAACATGGGTAGTGGAGAAAGTGGCAGCCACAGTATTTAGAAAATTTGGCGAAGAATTGGCTACATTGATTGGAAGAAGAGTAGGCATAGAAACTTCTGAAGGCAAAACCTATCAAGGATATCTTGTAGGCATCGACGAGAAACTAAACATTATCATAGACAACGTGACTGGTGGCGACGGCAAAGTCTTCAAACTTGTCTTAAATGGCAGCTTCATTAAGGAAGTCAGACTCATAGAGAAACCTTTCGAGCTGAAATCTTTAGCGGAAAGGCTTGAACGAGTATTCCCAAGCCTTGTAAAAGTAAGAGAAGAGATAGGTGCCATCATAGTCATGGACAAAATTAAGCTTACAGAGAAAGGCGTAGTCGAAGGCAGCGGCTTGGCGGCTGAGCGAGCCAAAGGAATCTACGACGAGTTCGTAAAGCAGAGCAAGGCCCAGAGCACCTAACCTCATATCTTCAATCACTGGTAATCAGAACGACAACTGTTGAAGCCATTATGGATTTCGAGATCAAGACCTCAGATCTAGCCGGCCGCATCGGTCACCTGACGACTGGCCACGGCGTTCTCGAAACTCCAGCCCTTCTCCCCGTACTTCACCCCACCAGACAGAAGATACCTGCCAAACAAGTCAAAGGCTTGGGTTTCACAGCGGTTATGACCAATGCGTACCTCGCCCGGAAATACGCTGGAAGAGAAGCTGAGGCAAAGGGAATCCATGGGCTGATAGGTTTCGACGGCATCGTCATGACTGATTCAGGAGGATACCAAGTCCTAGAATATGGCGATGTTAAGGTTACCGGTGAAGAGATCACTCGCTTCCAAGAAACCATAGGAGTAGATATTGCGACAATCCTTGATCAGCCCACAGGTCTCAACGTCACGAAGAATTATGCTCTGAAAACCGTTGAAGAAACCGTTAGGGCAGCCAAAGCCAACATCAAGTTGAGAAACAGAGAGGACTTGCTTTGGATGGGGCCAATTCAAGGGGGCCAATATCTCGATCTCTTGAAGACCTCAGCAAACCAGATGAAGCGATTAAGCTTCAACATTTTTGCGCTGGGTAGTCCCACCGAAGTCATGGAAAGCTACGATTTTCCGCTGTTAATCCAAATGATCTGCGCAGTCAAACAAGCGCTTCCCCCAAACAAACCGCTCCATCTCTTTGGAGCTGGACACCCGTTGACAATACCCCTTGCCGTATCTTTGGGGTGCGACATGTTCGACTCAGCATCATACGCCCTCTATGCTAAGCAGAAACGATACATGACGCCATACGGAACAGAAAGGCTTGAAAACCTTGCGTATCTCCCGTGTTCCTGCCCAGTCTGCTACAAGAGTAGCGTGGAAGACCTTAGGAGCAGAATAGACGCTGAAGAACAATTGGCGTTTCACAATCTTTACGTCTTGCGCCAAGAAGTCTTAGCGGTAAGACAAGCAATACACGACGGAAGGCTATGGGAATACCTTGGGATCAAAGCTCGATGCCATCCTAAACTGTGGGAGGCATATCAAGTCTTGAACAAGGCCAAGAAACTGTTTGAAGAAGGTACGCCTGTCTTCAAAAACCGAGCTCTTTTCCTCTTCACAGCTCTAGACGCCCATAGACCTGAACTTTCAAGAACCCGCAAACGCATCACTAACATCCTACCGCGCAACGGAAAAGATCTACTCCTTATTCTACCGGATCAGGAAGAGAAACCCTTTCTCAGCTCAGAGATCTACTCCGAGCTGGCCAATGTTCTTGGACAACACTTGGGAAGAATACAGGTTTTCTTCTTGATACCAGGCATCGGATTAGCCCCAGTTGAAATCAGCGATATATACCCACTTTCCCAACACTTGTACACCTCTGGCTTTGCCGAAAGCAAGGAAGTAGCAAAGATCACAGTTGACCAGGTCGAACAAATTGTCAAGCAACACCGCCCAAAGAACATAATGCTCATAGACAATAATCGCACCCCACGATCGATAGTAAGAAACCTTAGAAAACTCATTTCAAGAGGCTCACTCCTAACAATAAACTCCAGTATCGGCACTCGGGAAGCTGCGCTTCAAATTGCAGAAGCCGCGAAGAAAACGCTGGAAGAGCCTCGACATCGACATTAAGGCCTAAGCATACATTGATTCAACGCCCTTCTTGACGTAGTTCTCCCGTTTCGCAACTTCCATCTCTATCGCCTCCGCTCCTTTTATCAGTGGTGTCACATCCACCTCAAAGCCATAGTGCTTTCCCAGAACACCTATTGACACTGCAACTGCCCTAGGATCCATTCGTTCAGGCGACGCATAGGCAAGTATCGCAAAGGCTGGAAACCCCTTCATCTCGAACTGGTTTAACATTACCGCAACAGGACCGACAATAAGATGGTCATCCTCCAAGATCAATGCTTTCTCCAGCTCTCCCGTAGGTTTGTAGATTGATGTATGAACCAGCCTGAAGGTGGATTCATCATGCTTCAGATTGATATCCAAACCACCTACCAGCGCCACTTCTTTCATTCCTGAGTCGACGATCCAAGCAGCGAGTTCACCGTAGAATTTGATTTCTTCTTCTCGCTGCGGAGGTATCTCTGCTTTGAAGAAGACCAAGTTTTCCTTCCGGTAAAGCTCGTAGGGGGACACAAGTCTCCCTTTGGCTGTCGATGTTACCGGAGGAATGATTGAAGAGTTTACGAAGGCTACTCTTGGAATCTGCAACTTATCTTGAAGGTATTTGATAGTCCAGTATCCCGCTGCGCCGATGCCGTGGAAGCCCGTGATCAGACTGCAACCGTCTAACTTTGTCCCCTGAGGGAGGATTTCTATCGTCGACATGTAGGGAAACCTTAAAGAGTGGAGTATGAAAAGTTTGCCGTAAGGACGTAAGTGCAGTCATGGAGATTTCCGCCCTAGGCGCGGCGCGCGAAGTCGGGCGTTCAGCCTTCCTTGTCAAAGGCAAACGGACTAGCGTTCTACTGGACTTCGGCGTGTTGATGACTAGGCAACCCTCATTCCCAATCCATGTGCAGCGGCGTGACGTAGACGCTATTCTTCTTTCACATGCTCACCTAGATCATTCAGGAGGCGTCCCTCTGTTCTACCTGTCCAACGGAGTAGAACTTTATGCCACCGAGGTCACTATGGATCTCACTAGACTTCTTCTAAGCGACTTCGTTAAGATCTCAGGGTTCTACCTGCCCTTCGAATACTTGGATGTCATGGCTATGATGAAGAAGGCTACAAGATTAAAGCAGAGCGACGAGGTGAAGGTAGGCGAGTTCACCGCTAAGTTCAGAGATGCTGGTCACATACCGGGCTCCTCAATGATTACGCTGGAGGACGGCGACAAAAGACTTCTCTACACTGGAGATGTAAACGGCACAGACACCAACCTCCTGAAAGGGGCAGATGTGGAGCCCGAAGAATTCGACATGGTTATCACTGAGAGCACCTATGCAACGGCTGATCATCCACCTAGAGAGGAGGCTGAAGACGCTTTCGTAGACTTCGCTAGAGAGACTGTGGAAAACGGAGGGACTCTTTTCGTGCCTGCTTTCTCAGTTGGTAGAGCTCAGGAAGTTGCATGCGCCTTGAAGAGCCGTTCTTTCCCGTATCCTGTTGCGATGGATGGTATGGCTCTTGAAACTAATGAGATCCTATTTAGACATCAGGAATATCTTAAGGAGCCTGCTCTCTTCAGGAAGACCGTGGAGAGCTTGGAACTTATCTCTAGCTGGAATGAGAGAAAACGACTTGCAGATACTCCGTGTGTTATCATAGCGCCGGCAGGCATGTTGGTGGGCGGTCAAGCAATCTTCTACACACAGGCCATAGCGACAAAACCCAAAAACGCTATTTCCATAGTGTCTTTCCAGGTCCCTGGGACACCTGGCCGAACACTCCTAGAAAAAGGCATGGCGATTATCAAAGGCAAGCCGACGAAAGTGAAGGCCACTGTGCGAAGATTCGACTTCTCTTCTCATAGCGGTAAGAAAGAGCTGTTTGAGATGTTGGGCAAGGTAAGAGGCAGCCCTAAGGTTCTGACTGTTCATGGCGAGGAGTCGAGCTGTGTAAGCTTCGCTCAGGAGATCAAGGAGAGGCTCGGGTTTGAGGCTGAGGCGCCTCAGCCCGGTCAGGCATTCAGCATCTAGATCTTTCAGCAGGATCGATGTTGGTCTGAAAATATTTTAGACTTGACGATTATATGTTTGCGAACTGAACATAAACCTTATACGATTATCAGGAGGAGTGCGATGCGATATGCCAAAAGTCATAGTTGTAGGTGGAGGTTTTTCAGGGGTTAGTGCTGCTGCATGTGCCCGTAACGCTGGTGCTGATGTTACTCTTGTGGAGAGGACTGATCAGCTTCTTGGTGTCGGTCTTCACTCAGGGATTTATTATAACGACGGACGTATGTCTGCTGTGGAGGAGCTTAAGGCATTGGGCGGAGGCTATATCTTTGACATCATTGGAACGCATCCGGTTCTTACTCACCCGAGGACTGAGATGAAGTGGGCTGGCGTTGAGGAGCTTGCTCACCGTCACGGTGAAAACCATATTTTTCACTGTATGAAGGCTGAGACATACATCAGGAAGTATCTTCGCGGCATCGGGGTGGAACTGATCTTTGCTGATAGGGCTGTTGATGTGGCTATGGGGAGGGCGCAGAATAATCAAGGAAGCAAGATGCTTGCAGTGAAATTGGAGAAAGGTAGGGTGTTGACTGGAGATGCTTTTGTGGACACTACAGGCGGCGCTGGAGGTATTCAAGTCTGCGTTGATTACGGTTATGGGTGTGTTGAGTGCATGCTCCGATGTAACAGTTTCGGTGACCGTGTCAGCATAGCTACTAAGGCAGGTGCGCCTGAGCTCAGAAAGCTTAGAGATACTAAGCATGGGGGCGGATTCGGTGCATTGAGCTCTGCAACGTCTTTCTACGATGACTCTATTGATCCTGAGTTGCTTGAAGCGGTGAGGCGGGAAGGCAGCTGGAAAGTCGATGTTCCCGAGGAGGTGCAGAATATGTTGAAGATAGGTCTCAGTACCAACCTTCCTTATGATCCGTCCCATGTGAAGGTGATAAAGATGGCGTATCCGGGTTTCTTCAAGGCTAATGGCATGGTTTACATGCCTCTGGAGGATGTGAGGAAGATTCCTGGCTTTGAGCATGCGAGGTTTTCGGATCCGCTTGGAGGGGGTGTGGGTAACGCTGTGCGGTTTATGTCTATGGCTCCTCGCGAGAATTCTTTGAAGGTCTCTGGCTTCGCTAATCTGTTTGTTGGAGGAGAAAAGGCGGGGCCGAATGTTGGTATTCAGGAGGCGATAGTTACTGGTGCTGTTGCTGGCCATAATGCTGCTCGGAATGCTTTTGGTAAGGACCTTCTTGTGCTTCCTAGGGCCACTGTTCTGGGTGATTTTATCGCGTTGGTGCAGGAGATGATGGGGAGCGAGAAGGGGTTGATGGAGACCTATTCGTTCATGAAGCCGACGTTCAGGAGGCATATGGCGTCGAAGGGTTGCGGCTGGCTTGGCTGGCGTGATGGCTCAGAAGCTTAACAATTAGGGAGATAGTCTGTCGGATTGTTGGGTGGGCTAGCGTGGCTTGTGCTTGTTTGTTGGCCTAGGGGGGGTTTAAGTAGGGTTGGGGTTTGTTTCTTGTTGTTTGGTTTTGTTTGAGGCGGTTTTCGGGTTGCTGCGGGATGGGGTTGAGGGTGTGTTTTAAATGTGGGTGGTGTCGGTGTGTGGGTGGGAGGTAGTGTGTTTGCCTAGGTTGGTTGAGAGTGAAGAGGAGTTTCTCCGTTGGGCGGGGAAGGCGTCGGGGTGTAGGGTTGTGAGGCGTGGCGATGAGGTTAAGATTAAGCTGCGGACTCCGGGTTTTCTTGCTGTTTATGTGACTAGTGGGGATAAGGCGGATGGTATTCTGGAGCAGATTAAGGTTGAGAAAGTGGAGATTTAGGATATTCCTGGTTGTTTAGATGTGGTAGGGGGTTGCTCGGTACCCTGTTTTTTTGACTAGCTTTATTATTTGTTGCTCTGTTGTCGTCGATGAGTCGTATTCGACGATTATTAGGTCTGCGGCGTAGTTTGCTCCGATCTTTTTGACTCCGTCTGCCTTCTCCAGTGCTCTTCTGATAGGTATTATGCATGTGGCGCAGGGAACGCCGGTGACTCTTAGGCGTAGACGCTTCGTTTCTGTCATGGAGGATGCTACTCAGGTCGACGGTGGTGTCCAGCTTACTGAGAGGGCTCCGCCGATTATTCCTAATATGGCGCCTATGAGGAATCCTCCCATACCTAGGAAGCTGACGATGGAGAATACTAGGATTATTGTGCCCCAAGTGGTATGCTCGGATGAACGTGAGTTCAGGAGTATGGCTCCTGTGACCACAAGTACTCCTGAAGCTATTCCTATGAGCGGAAGCAGCATCATGAATCCAAGTGGTGCTCCGATTCCGCCCATCATGCCTCCCATCATTCCGCTGAACCCGCTCATCATACCGAAGCCGCCTCCCATGAACCATAGGGACATCACGCCGCTGGACAAAAGCATGAGAATCCCGCCTGTCAGTGAGAGGGCGAAGGCCCATTCGGGCTTAGTTTTGGTGCTCATTCCCTAGTTTCACGCTGCCTTCTATCCAAGCTTTGGATACTCCCGGATATATCTGTGGTTGCTTATAGGTGTAAAGAATAGTCAGATGGAATTGCGTTTCAGTGGGAGATCTTGTTCGATGACCTTCTTGCTACTGCTTCTATGCCTGCTCTGTATTTTTCTTTGTAGATGGATAGGCAGCTTGTGCAGCAGAAGAAGCGTTTGCTGTTCCCGACGTTCAGTGTAAGGGGTTTGCCTTTGATCTCCGCTCCGCAGGTGTCGCATATGAGTCGCACAGCCATTTCACCGGTTATTGCTACTCCGTGTTCATCCTTGACGACAGTGGTGACGATTTGACTGGATACCAGTGTTGTTCCTTCAAGCGAGGCGATCTTGCTGCTCAGGAATTCTTGTAGAGATCTGCTGTTGGGCAGTGTTACGCGAACCGTGAGGTTTGAGCCGCCTGTCGTCACGAAGAGGCTTCTTACCTCGTCTTGCAGTGAAAGTGAGGAGACAGCTGAGTCCAGTCTATCTAGATTTACACGTATGTTGAGCAGAGCGGCTACACCGCCGTCGAGCTTATCGCTATCAAGGAGCAGGGTGAATTTTCTTATTATGCCTGCATCCGTCATCTTCCTCACTCTGCTTTCGACTGTGGGGGTGCTGACACTGATCTGTCTCGCTACTTGGCGGAAAGAAAGCCTTCCGTTTTCTGATAAGAGGCGGAGTATAGCCATATCGATTCTGTCAAGCGCCAGGGGCATTGGATATTGTTAATGTAAAGTTCTTTCTTTTGAGTCTTTTCATTCTTAAATCGCAATGTCAAAATCCTTATACCGTATTCATCCCTCTGAAAGAGTAAGGGCAAGTATTGGCGAAAGACATCATCTGCGGTATGTATGTGGACGAGGCGAAGACGCCGTTCAAGGCTGAGCGAAGAGGAACAATGTACTACTTTTGTAGTGAAAACTGCCTCAAGGAGTTCCTAGCCCCTGAAAGGGAGTTCAGAGGCCTGAAGATCTTCACAGCATTCAGCATAACACTAGGAGCAACAACGGCCTTCTTTGAGTATTTTGCCCCCGCCCTGTTAGGAGTAGGCCACAATTTCACGTGGGTAGGAATACCAAACTATGTTCTACTCTTCCTCTTGGCGACGCCTGTTCAGTTCATAGGCGGATGGAGGTTCTATAAAGGCACCCTTGACGCGTTCCGCGCCAAGCAGGCCAACATGGACAGCCTGATAGCAGTCGGAACAAGCGCGGCTTGGGTTTACAGCACCTTGATCACTTTCGCGCCTAACATATTTCCCACAACGACCACCATGGGCGGACCAGCAGTCTACTTTACGGAGAGCGGTCTGATCATAGGCTTCATACTTCTCGGCAAAACCATGGAGCACATCGTTAAGGGAAGAGCATCAGAAGCTGTGAGGAAGCTTCTGGACTTGCAGCCGAAGATGGCGCTGATAATCAAAGACGGCGCTGAGGTTGAGATCCCCGTTGAACAGGTACAAGTTGACAACGTTCTAGTTGTAAGGCCTGGTGAAAAGATTCCAGTTGACGGAGTTGTCATAGACGGTTACTCCTCAGTGGATCAGTCAGTGGTCACTGGTGAAAGCATCCCTGTGGATAAGAAAACGGGCGACGAGGTGATAGGTGCTACCGTCAACAAGTCCGGCCTCCTCAAGATCAGAGCCACAAAAATAGGTTCTGACACCACGCTTTCCCAGATCGTCAAGATGGTTGAAGACGCGATTGTCTCGCAGACACCAATTCAGAGAATGGCAGACCTGATCTCTTCTTACTTCGTGCCTATCGTCATAGCTATAGCATTGGGAGCCTTCTCCTTCTGGTATTTTGCCGGCGGACTACCGTTCGCAGTAGCATTCATAATGCTTGTCTCAGTGCTCATAGTTGCTTGTCCATGCGCGTTAGGAATCGCCACTCCGGCTGCGATAATGATCGGCGCCTCTAAAGGTGCTCAGAACGGGATACTCATCAAGAACGGCGAATACTTGGAGAAAGCCCACAGAATAACTACTGTGGTCTTCGACAAGACCGGCACCCTCACCAAAGGGGAACCAAACCTTACCGACGTAGTTACCCTAGATACTCTTGCGGAGAACGAGGTGCTTAGACTTGCAGCAATCGCAGAACGGGGCTCCGAGCATCCGCTGGGTGAAGCGATTGTGAAAGGTGCCAAAGAAAGAGGCCTTAACATCTCTGAGCCAAACGGTTTCGAGGCTATACCCGGCCAGGGAATCAAGGCGTCTTACGACGGTAAATCCATCCTGATAGGAAACAGGAGACTCATGGAGGAAAGCAAAGTAAGAGTGGATACCGCTGAAAATACAATGAAAACGCTGGAAGAAGATGGGAAGACCCCTATGCTGGTGGCGATCGACGGGAAACTATCCGGCATCCTAGCTGTTGCTGACACCCTCAAGGAGAATGCCACAGCTGCAGTAGACCGACTGCAATCCATGAGAATAGACGTAGCAATGCTGACAGGCGACAATCAGAGAACAGCTAACGCCATAGCAAGGAAACTGGGAATAAACAGGGTGCTCGCAGAGGTTCTTCCAGCAGACAAAGCCAAGGTCGTCGGCGAACTGAGAGGAGCAGGGAAAGTCGTTGCAATGGTCGGGGATGGCGTTAATGATGCTCCTGCACTGGCATCCTCCGACGTAGGCATAGCCATAGGCAGCGGAACAGACATAGCGAAAGAAGCAGGTGGAGTAGTGCTGATGAGGAACGACGTTACAGATGTGGTTAAGTCCATTGAACTGAGCAAGAAGGTTGTGAGGAAGATCAAGGAGAACTTGTTCTGGGCCTTCGCCTACAATGTGGTGCTGATCCCTGTAGCAGCAGGCGTGCTTTATCCCTCTCTCGGTGTCCTCCTGAACCCGATATTCGCAGCAATAGCCATGGCTGCGTCATCCATAACCGTCACGTTCAATTCCATGCTGCTGAACAGATGGAGACCCAAAACCTAGGAAACCGTCTCAGGTCTTTACAACAGTAAACCGATAACGTAAAATGCCGGGGTTCTCAGCAGTGTTCTGACCAAGAATGTTCGGAATATTTGGCGGAAAGAAGGAGAAAGACGTGGTGTGCGGAATGAGCGTAGATCCGAAGAAAACGTCCTTCAAAACTGAGCATCAGGATGTAGCATACTACTTTTGCTCAGCACACTGCAAAGAGCAATTCGAGAAAGAACCAGCCAAATATATCGGTAAGAGTGGTTAACTAGAACCAGTAGAGAATCAAATACTGGTGCCACCTCCGACTTCAAGGAAGGATGCGCTGGTGTCGTCCCACGCTATACACTGACCGTTATTAATCCTAGGAAATGGTTCTAGATCTCCGCCAACGCCTCGTCCAGCCCAAGAACAGTTTTGGCAATCATAAGCCAGCATAAATCAGTGGAAGCTCTTGTTTGGGCTTTCTCCTTCCGCTCACCATCTTGAATCAACAGGGGGCAGTGTAAACTTAACGGGTTTTAGGCTGGTTGTCTAGCCGTCTTTCCATCGGAGGAATAGAGTGGAGGGGTCGTCCTCTCTCTTTATGTTGCAGTTCCAAAAGGAGAGGACTCCCTCTCAGGCCGTCCTGTACGGCCTCTACCTGTACTTCCTGGGTCTCAGTTTTAGGGGCGTGTCGTACGCGTTAGACCCGTTCGTCAAGAGGACTCACACGGCTGTGTGGAAGTGGGTGCAGCGGTATGATCCCCACCGGATATTCGACGTGAGGAGGGTTCAGGCCTCCCTCGTCGATGAGACGTATATGAAGGTCGGTCCGTCTGGGGCCTGGGTGTGGGTGGCCGTGGAGCCGGTGCACCGGTACATCCTGGGCGTCTACCTGTCGAGGCACCAGAACATCCTCGTAGCGGAGCTCTTCCTGAAGAGCCTCATCAAGAAGTACGGGAGGCACATGGTCTACAGCGACGGAGGCACATGGTACCCCGAGGCCTGCAGGACGCTGGGGTTGGAGCATCGGCTACATTCGGATTATTCGAAGAGCCTGATGGAACGGGCCAACCAGTATCTGAAGGACCGGATCGAGGAGTTCGACGACCACTACCCCTGCGTGAAGAGGGAATGCGATCGTGCCCACGTCAGGAACTGGCTCAACCTCTTCGTCGACATGCACTACGCAAGAAGAAGGCACATGCGGTTCGGGGAGCTGGTCAGGTTCCTAGGTCATTAATTCTTCGGGAAGAATTTCCTGTACGGTAGGAGCAGTCCCAAGAGGCTCAAGATTACAAACAGTGTTAACGGGAGGAGTAACGAAAGGGTTGATCCAATGCTTAAGACGATCGCTGTGGAACCCATAAAGAACGCTGGAAGAGACCAGAAGACATACCAAGCCCATTTTTCCCCCCTTCTGTACGCTGTCACAGAGATGGTTGTGATAAGGAAGGCGAAGCCTAAGTCAGACAAGCCTCCAAATCTAAAATAGAAAATATACAAGTCGAAAAACCTCGGGTTCGAAGTTTCCAGCTCGCTTAACGTCATGCCGACAATTCTCTCTGCCGTCGCCGGGTCTGTGTTGACACCCAATGTATGAGGCACCGCAGATACCAGGATGAGTACTCCTATAGCGAAGAGGAGTATCCATGCATGCCTCTCGTAAGCCTTCTCAGACATAAGTCTCCAAAACCTGATCATACCAACATATTAAAGGATTCCACCTAGGTCACACATGGGCGAAAGCAAAGGCACATCCCCGCTTCCCTAAGAACAATCGGGACAAGCTGAGCGTAAGCCGCATCTGGAATCTTCAACCTGATGGCGAAGGAAACCTCTATGCCGGTGTTGAGCCCGCTGCCCTATTTGTATCCAAGGACGACTCCAATACATGGAAAGGCTTCGAGGATCTAAACTTTCACCCAACCCGAAGCAAATGGCAACCGGGAAACGGAGGTTTATGCCTACACACCATCGTAATCCACCCCAAAAACAAGCGTCGAATACGAGTGGCCATCTCCGCGGTAGGCGTAGTGGGCAGCGACGACGCAGGCAAGACATGGCGCTTCATGAATAACAATATCCGAGCAGACTTCCTCCCCACAAAATATCCTGAGTACGGTCAATGCGTCCACAAAATCGACCATAATCTTGCCAAGCCTGACACACTGTATCTGCAGAACCACGGCGGAATCTACGCCAGCAAAAACTTCGGAGACACGTGGAGCGACATTGGAAAAGGATTGCCCAGCGACTTCGGATTCCCCATCGGCGTACATCCTCACAAAGCTGACACAGTCTATGTCGTCCCACTAGACGGTGAGACGAGGTATCCCTCTAAAGGCAAGTTCCAAGTGTGGGTAAGCCGAGACGGCGGAGGTCGATGGGTCAAGAGCGTAAAGGGGCTTCCGAGCAAAGCCTACTTCAACGTGTTGCGCGAAGCTATGAGCTTCGATCAAGAAGACCCGTGCGGAATCTACATTGGAACCAGTGGAGGACAGTTGTATCAAAGCATAGATGAAGGAATTTCTTGGACGAAAATAGCAGATAACTTGCCTAGAATACATTCAGTCAGCTGCGTGACCATCAACTAACAACTTGGCTACGACACGCTTTATGACAGCCTGAAAAAGGCCACTGATTGCGACAACTAATGATAATATCCTCAAGGTAATAATACAACAGATCTAGGTGATAACGACCACTGTGCTAGATTCTCATAGATTGATCATAGTTTTACTCATTCCCTTAACCTCGGATTCAACGCATCAGAGATTCCATCGCCTAGTAGGTTAAACCCTAGGACTATGAAGACGACCATAAGTCCGCTGAATATTGTCACCCACCAAGTAGGTATGTTCTGCCTTCCATACTCTAGCAGTTGGCCCCAAGTCGAAGCGTTAGGATCACCGAATCCCAAGAAAGAGACAGCGACTTCGAGAAGTATGTTTGTCGCGATGAGCAAGCTCGAGATTACTATTATGGGAGGAAGGACGTTTGGCACTATGTGTCGGAATAAGATTCTTCTTGAGGATGCGCCCAATGACCTAGATGCTGTGATGAACTCCATTTCCCTGATCTTCAATACTTCACCTCTCACAATGTACGCAATAGTGGGCCAGCCGAATAGACCAAGGATTATGGCGATCATGGTTAAGCCGAAACCTGCAACTACAAGCAATACGAAGATTCTCGAAAAGAGCAGTATCAGAACCAGAATAGGAAAGACATAGAATATTTGTGTGACTCCGAGTAATACTGCATCTATTCCCTTTCCAAAGTAGCCGGCAAGAGCGCCGACAGAAACTCCTATGAGAACAGAGATCCCTGTAGCCACCGAGGCAACGTACATATCGTTTCTAGTGCTGTGCAGAGCCTCACTGAAGACATCTTGCCCACCCAGCGTAGTGCCAAAGGGATGCTTCCATGACGGAGGAAGATTATTCTCAAGGTCATAGAGAGGCTGGAAGCTACCTGGGGGATACGCAGCAAAGACCCCTCCAAACATAGCTAAGAACAGGTAGGCGAGCACTATTGCAAGGCCCACTATGCCGGCTTTGTTTCTACGAAGCCTTCGCAAAGCTACAGCCCACTGGCTGGCCGATCTCCTCTTCTTCGCTACGGTTAATTGGGTGCTCTTCGATTCACTCAATCCTCACTCTTGGATCAAGGACTCCGTAGGCAAGGTCGGTGATTAGATTGGCAAACATTACCATGACTGCTATGATGACAGTTATGCCCTGAACAACTGGTAAGTTGAGCTCCAAGGCAGCTTCAACGAATTTGAAGCCTAGGCCAGGCCAACTGAATACAGTCTCAGTCAGCGGAGCTCCCCCTAACGCTAATCCAAAACTGATACCTATGTAGGTCATCACAGGGCTAATCGCGTTCTTCAATGCGTGTTTGTATATGGTTATCCTGTCTGGTAATCCACTTGCTTTGGCTGCTAGCACAAAATCCTGCCTTATCACTTCAAGCATATTGGCCCTTACAAGTCTAACTATCAGAGCCAAGCTCACATAGGTAAGGACTATTGTTGGGAGAATCATATGCGCGATTTCATCCAAGAAGGGATCTCCCCACCAATAATATGTGAGACCCTTTGCTCCAGCGGAAGGAAGCCACTGGAGATTGCTTGAGAAAACTATGATCAAAACCAATCCGAACCAGAAAGTGGGCATAGACACCCCGAAGATCGCAGCTGTAGTTATCCCGATGTCCGCCTTCGAGTATTGCCGTCTTGCTGAGAATACCCCAATAGGGATCCCAATCAACACCGACAGAACAATTGCAGTCACTTGGAGCTTAAGCGTGGTCCATGTCCAAGCGCCAATCACCTCGTTCACGCTCCCTCCTGCAAAGGATCTTCCCAAGTCTCCTTGGAAGAATTTTCCCAGCCACAGGAAATAGCGAACATATACTGGCTTATCAAGGTCATAGTAGGCACGTATGACTTCCAAGGTCTCAGGTGTTACCCTAGGGTTACCAATCTTCAGGATGACTATCGGGTCACCAGAGGCGTTTCCTATGAGATACGTTATGCTCGATACGGCTAGGAATACAGGGATCATGAAGATTAATCTTCTTAGAACATACCTAGCCATTCCACCCAAGGTTTTCTAATCGCATCGCCGCAAATCTATCTTATAGCCTCTACGGTAAGATTAAATATTCAAACTCACCCCTAACGCACTCGACGGAATATGAGTGCAATACGAGACATGTTAAGAGGTTCAAGTCTGGCAATCATTGCTTTCCTCCTGCTCTTCAGTTCCTTCAACATCTTGGCAGCGCCTGTTGAAGGGCAGCAACAAACCGTCTTTTCTGTGACGTTGGCAGCGCCTACTTCTAATCCGGTTCGAAGACAATATGCGGCAATCATAACGCAAAGTATGCAGCAAGTGGGTATTGATGCACGGCTAGTATACCTTAGTTTCCCCGCTCTCATAGACAGATTTTGGCCAGCCGATAACAAGACGTTAGGCAAACCCTTCGAAGAAGGCAGCTTCAGCATAGGATTCATAGGCTGGGGCCAAACATCACCAATAGTGGAATTCAAGGGACAGTTTACATCTGAGCCAGGAGATCTTGCGCCCGTAGGAAACAATTATTATCTGTACGAAAACCAAGAAGTCAACAAGCTCGCGGCAGACTATGCAAAGGCACTGGAATTCAACGACCAGGTCAGGGTACTAAAGCAGCTTCAAGCAGTCCTCTACAGGGATATGCCAAACCTCCCCGTCTACTACTTTGCTGGAGTAGCTGCCATGGATCCGAACTTTAGACCTTGGGGCCTGAAAGACTTCTACAGAGCAGTAACATTCCCCGATCTCCATCACTGGGGCGGTCTTAAGGAACTCAACTACGCGGAGGTAGGCGATGTGGACAACATCAACCCGCTACAAACCACAGAGTCTAATTCCTTCTACGCTCTCTACATCTACGGTGCAATAGGAGCCAACCCACAATTCATCGATGCACGAGATTTCAGTTTCAAGCTGGATCTGGCAGAGAGCATTACCAGTTCTGCGGACGGCAAGACGTGGACTGTCAAACTAAGACAAGGACTGAAGTTCCATGATGGCGTTGAGGTCACTGCGGATGACGCTGTGTACACCCATTGGCTAGTGATGCATCCAGAAGTAGCTTCGGTGAACTTTGGCATTGATGTGGACAAAATAGGAAGCAGAGTTACCTTCAAGTTCCTTAATGGAACAACGACAGTACTGGACAACACAGCCAAAGGAGCAACTCCTACGCAAGGATCTGTTGAGGCAGTCGACAAATACACCTACAGAATCACTCTCAGAGATGTCTATTTCGCAGCAAAAGACCTGATAGTAGGCAATACGGGAGGCGCCAATGGAATTTGGCCAAAACACCTGCTCGAGCAGATAGCTCCCGGACAGATCAACTCCCATCCATTCTCAACAATGAGGGGAAGCTACACCTACACTTGGGACACAGCAAAGTACGGCGGTAGTGGAAGCTACACGGCCAACGGTCCCGTAGGAGCTGGTCCATATAACTTCCAAGGATACGACTTTACATCGAGAGTGGCCACCCTTAAAAAGAATCCCAACTATTGGAACAAGACCGGATTAGAATCCATCGGACAATTCTCAGTGGAGACTTACAGAGTTGCAACCATCGTGGAAAAGGAATCTGCGATAGCAGCATACCGGAACAAAGAAGTGAATGTCCTCGATCCTAACTACAGCTTCCAACAAGACATGGACAGGTTGAAGGGACTGGGGTTGAGCGTCGCTGTCTATGATGATCTAGGATGGCAGGAGATCGGCTTCAACATGAGACACCCCATAGTGGGAACGGGAACTGGTACACCCCTAGGCAGGGCTACTCCAAGTCAAGCGGCGGAGGCAGCGAGGCACGTTAGGAAAGCCATAAGCTACCTGATACCTAGGCAGCTGATCATAGATAGGTTGCTCAACGGATTGGGTACGCCTGGAGTCACCTTCGTAGGACCTTATGCAGGGGCACGATGGGATACATCCCTTAAGGCCGACCCATACGACCCTGCGGCGGCTAAGCGTGAGCTTGCAGCAGCTGGCTACGGGGTCCAACCGGGTACAGTCAACCCCATACAGTTCTCACCCATAACCATCGCTCCACCTCCAGCTGAGCCAGTCATAATCAAGCCAGAACTGTCGCCAAATATTACTGGAATTCAAGTCAAACCAGTCACCTTAGACGCACAATATCTGTTCGGATCATCAGTCACTGTGGGCGGCTCCTTCACCAACCCGATTACTAGAGAACCCAGACCAAACTTCGCCCTAATCATCCAAGAATCCACCGATTCAATTGCTAAGACAGAGGCTGAGAAAGCCAACTGGAAGGACGTTGCAACAGCAAGAACTGACAGCAATGGTCTCTATTCAGTGACAGTAACACCACCTAAACCAGGTGCGGTGTATTACAGAGCCTTCTTCCCCGGATTCACCGTACCACCCGCAAACTATCCAACGCCCCCAAGCGCCAGTGAACTAAGAGACCTGTTGAAAAGCGGCTCAGTGCCTTTGGTGTTGCCTCAATCATTCTCACCAGTCTCAGAGGTGAAGTCGGTAACTCTCGCTGAATTCGCTAAGATACTGACGTCATCAGAAGCCATAAACGAGTTGGCGGTAGTAACTACCAAGAACCTGAAGACATTGGCTGATTCCCAGAAGGCACTAGGAGACTCCATGACAAGGAACATAGAGTCGCTTTCAGCTACTTCAACACAAAACTTCAACAGTCTTAGAGATAGCACAACCCAGAACCTCAATACGCTTAAACAGGAAACAACCACCAATCTCCAGAATCTGAAAGATTCTGTGCCAACAAAGAGTGACCTAGCGAACACCCAGCAACAACTGTCATCACAAATAGCCAATCTACAAGCTCAGGTAGCCACACTGACAACAGGGCTGTACATAGCAATAGCTATTGCTGTGATACTGGGCGCATTAGGAATCGTTTCGGGAATACGAGCAGGGAGAAAGACAAAAGGGGCTTAAGCCCCTTCCCCTCCTTTTTTAGAGATATGGAAGCGTTAGCAGACCAGTTATTGTAAGAAGTATTCCGCCAGCAATCAGAATTGAAACAGCAGTTTCTCGCTCACTCTTGATCGCTTCCCTGCTTGGAAGTGTAGAATCCTTCAGTATTCTACGCCTGAAACCTTGGAAGGAAACGGAGGTACTCATATCAATCAGCCCTGCAAATAAGAATAGGACGGAGCACTCTATCAGATAGAGCAGGCCGAGTGTATCTACCAAAGGCCAGTTTGCAAAGGAAGTAACAAAGGCGATGATTAGGTTAACAACACTTGCAAAGAATACCATTCTCAGGCCATTGTAGACAGTATGTCCTCGCAATACATATGGGAAGAAGCGTCGCATCTTTATAAGTAAAAATCGAGGTGTGTCAGAAAGGTCTAGGTTAGGTCATATTGGGTCGACCTTCAACGAGCCGAAGGATTTTCTATTTCTCTTTCGGCATTACCTTTGGCGTACTGGTCGTAATGTTGCTCGCTTTGGTATGGTCAGCAGGGCAGCCGAAGATTGAGCATCTACCAGAGAAAATCGACTTCAAACAAGAGAGATGGATGGATTTCGTTCCTTCAAAGACAGAGCATCTTATCTTCCTTAATTACACTGCAGTTTTGGAGCAATCCGAGGACCTACTCCCAAGTAAACCTCTTATCAACATTGTTGGAGCGAATGTGTCTATTCTTCCCAGAGAGATGCAATACATTTCTACTCTGACTCTTCCTAATGCAGGAAGAGACTCCACCATAATTCAACTCATGAAGCCATTATCGCAAGCCATGGATGACCTTTCAGCGGCCGTGAGTCCAAGTACTCCCCAAGAAAGGTATAGCGGCGTAAGCATCTATAAGGTAATCAATAGGATCGACGCCAGAACTCCTCAGCTTATCGGAGGTTATATGGTCTTTATCTCGGAACACGCCATTTTCGCCATAGGAGGAAGCGATGCCCTTGCTTGGTTGAAGACTGTAATAGACACGGATGATGCTCGCGGCGATAGATTGTTTGACGGCAGGGACATACGGTATGCCCGCCACCTTTCCGGCAACGCAAGGATGGGTTTCTCCATGACCTTATTTCAGAGTGTGGTACCTGAAGCAAAGATTACTCTACGTTCACTAGATCTGGTTGGTGGCCAACTGATGATTAAGGCGGTGCTCTCTTTCCCTAGTACCGATGTCGCGGTCGCCCAAGCAGAAGCTGTCAGAAGGGCTTATCCCAGTTGGTTTTCATACAGGATCCTTGACAACTTCATGGTGGTGTCCAGAAGCTCAGGGATGGAAGGCTTAGCTCAGGAGCTTGGCGTTCTGTAAGAAGCAACGTGATTTTGCAAATACGCATAAAGTTAATAATTGATTACTCGGAATTAATTCCCAATCACAGGAGCTACCTTGGAAGATCATCATATCCTCAATGTTCACGAATTGAAGACTTACTTCTACACTGAGAACGGGATAGTTAAGGCAGTAGACGGGATATCCTTTCAATTAGGGGAACGCGAAATTGTAGGGCTTGTGGGAGAATCTGGCTCAGGGAAGACGGTTACAGCTTTATCCGTGTTGAGGCTAGTTCCAAGGCCTGGAAGAATCGTATCTGGCAAGGTCTACCTTGAGGGGGAGGATCTACTCGCCAAGAGCGAGAAGGAAATGGCGAGAGTTAGAGGTAGGAAGGTTGCCATAGTCTTCCAAGATCCATCCTCGTCTTTGGACCCGCTTTTTACCGTAGGAGATCAAGTGCAAGAAATCATAATGTATCATGAAGGCATGCCCAAGAAAGAAGCAGTAGAGAGGACTACTGAGCTCTTCCAACGGGTTGGCATACCAGAACCGGAAAAGAGAATTCACATGTACCCTCACGAATTCAGCGGAGGAATGAGGCAGAGAATCTGCATAGCTCGAGCATTGGCGTTAAGCCCAAAGATTCTTTTTGCTGATGAGCCTACGACAAACCTTGATGTCACAATTCAGGCACAAGTCTTGGACCTGATGAGAGGCCTCCACAACAATCTCGGAATGTCTATGGTTATCATTACCCACGATATGGGTATAGTCGCCGATATGGCCCAGCGAATTGTGGTGCTCTACGCGGGGAATGTCTGCGAAGCCGCAAATACCCATGACCTCTTCTATTCGCCAAAGCACCCATACACAGAAGCTCTGCTGGAAGCAGTACCTAGACTTGACAGACACAAGAAGTTAGGCGTAATCAAAGGCAACATCCCGAACCTCATCGAACCACCTTCTGGATGCAGGTTTCATCCTCGCTGTCCCTATGCTAAGGAGATATGCAGTCAGAAGGTTCCCGAGCTGGAAAAGATTGATGGAAATCATTATGTTGCTTGTCATCGGTGGCGGGAACTTGCCCTCGTTGGAGGAGCATAACCCGTGGAGGAATTTGTCAAGGCCCAAGATCTGGTCAAGTACTATCCAGTCTATAAACGCGGAATACTCCTCAAGAAACAGACCGGCGCAGTACATGCTGTTGACGGCGTTAGCTTCTCCATAGCTAAAGGACAGACCCTCGGTTTGGTGGGTGAGAGCGGCTGCGGAAAATCTACAACCGCCAAGGTACTCTTAGGCCTTGAAAGACCTGATGCTGGACACGCATTTGTGGACGAGAAGGAAGTCCATGAAACACTGGATGACACTAACGACGAGAAAGTCAGAAGGTTCAGAAGGGGTATGCAGATGATCTTTCAGAACCCATATGGCTCGCTCGACCCTAGGATGACGGTCTATGACATAGTCAGCGAACCATGCGTAATTCATCAGCATATCCCGAGAAGCGAATGGAACGAAAAAGTGTATGAACTACTCAGGATGGTAGGACTTGAAGAGTACCACGCGGAGAGATATCCTCATGAATTCAGCGGAGGTCAGCGACAGAGGATATGCATAGCTAGAGCACTCGCTTCAGATCCAAAACTCATAGTCGCCGATGAACCGGTCTCATCCCTTGACGTTTCAATCAGAGCACAAATATTGAATCTAATCATGGATTTGCAGAAAGAAAAGGAGTTGACATATCTCTACATATCGCATGACTTGAGTTCAGTTAGACAAGTCAGCCACCATGTTGCGGTGATGTACCTCGGGAAGATCTTCGAATATGCTAAGAGTGAGGAACTCTTCGACAAGCCTCTGAATCCATACACACAAGCACTCATTTCGGCTGTGCCGATCCCTGATCCCAAGACAAAGAGGGAGAGGATAATCCTAGCTGGCGACGTGCCCAGCCCCATAAACCCACCTTCCGGCTGTCGTTTCCACCCTAGGTGCAGATATGCCACGGAGATATGCAAGAAGCAAGAACCTCCTTTAATAGATGCTTTGGCAAAGGACCACTTTGTGGCTTGCCATCACGCTGATAAGTTCGTATAGGAGAGATTTCAGAGACTCAGATAACCTTGTATCGTTTCAGGGCGCTCCCTATGTTACTGGGAGAAGTTCACCTGAACAAGTGTCAAAAAGGGGGCCGCTCTTGTCTGAACCGAAGTCTTTGTTGGCACCAGTGGAGACAAGATCACATTAACAAATCCCTAGTGTTTGATCGACCGTGATGATCTGATAGTCTTCTGTGGGCGCAAACATATGGCAGAGAAAAAAGTCACGGGGGCTAGATGGTTGTGGGCACTCCTCCCTGTAAGTGGGGCTTCAGGAGGATTAAGCATACTCATCCCTCTCCACATTCTTTCACTAGGTGGCTCTGTTGTGGACGTGGGAGTGGCCTCTTCATTCTACAACCTTTCGATCATACCTGCTTCTCTGCTGTGGGGCCAGATGACTGATACCATCAGGAGGCGAAGACCGCTTATCATGCTATCCTATGTTTCCGGAACAATTCTCTTAGCCATGTTCTTCTTCACTAGGAGTTTACCGTCAACGATTCTGTTATACGTGATCTACGGGTTCATAGGGGCAGCGGCTGCTCCAGCGGTAAATCTGCTTGTAATTGAGACGTCTTCTAAGGCTGAGCTAGGCTCAACCTTCGCCAAGTCGTCAGCTATGGCAACGATTGGATATATGATTGGAACTTTGCCTGCCGCAATCTGGCTTGCGTATTTTCCTCTGCAAACCTTTGTCACATATCTTGTAATGCTTTCATCTTTCTCGATAGCTTTGTCATTCTGGTTGATTCCTGAACCGCCTCTCACCTTGGAAAGAAGAGTTGTAACCAAATCCCCTGAGAGTCTGTCCCATAGGTTGTTCTCACTGCCCACCATCTTCTTGAAAACGCCGTCGCTCCACGACTTCAGAACATTCTGGAGGGCGGTCAGAATTGGCACTGGTCGGGATCTGCTCACGCTCTATGTCGCCATGACCTTCTTCTTCATAGGGGGCAGCATCTTCTTCACGTCTTACACACCGCTTCTGTCTGCAGAATCCTCAGAGGGAAACGTGTTCTTGGCATATTCCTTTCTGAGCCTAGTAAATACGCTGTCTTTCCCAGTAGCAGCCCAAATGATGAAAAAGTATAGGGAGATGAGAGTGGGACACTACGCCGTGGCGCTGAGAATAATAGGCTCGTCATCTGCTACAGTATCCGCCCTCTTTCTTCATGGCCAACCTTTCTTTATTGCAACCTTCGTCACCTTCCTCATAATGGGCATGGCATTCAGTGCAACATATACTTCGATCTCGACGATAATACTGAAGATACTGCCAAAAGGGAGACAAGGAGAGTTTCTTGGCATCTACAGCGCTATAACGGGAATAGGCGCTTCTGTCGGCGCCTACGCCTCTGGATGGTTCTCATTTGTCTTTGGCTACGCAACGAGCTTCATAGTTGCTACAATCTTCGTTTCGGCATCATTGTTGCTTTTACTGCCTTTGAAAGACAAATAGACATGAAATGGACTCCTGACTGATTGAACCGATGTTTAAGGTGTAAGAAGACTTATCTAGAATCTGCGCAGGAACAGTTCCTAGACAACCTAATGGCGATACCCCGAGGGACAGCCAGCACAGATGGAGCCAATATCGCAACAGCATGCCCCATATGTGGAAAACAATCGGTCAGTGATCTGCACTCAGGGCTCTGCTATTGTGACAAATGTGAGAGAATGCTGGGCTGGTTGCCCGGGATGCGCACATACATGATTTACGGAGGATCAGGTGTCGGGAAATCGGCACTGCTCTATAAGATGATAGAACTGTATCTGAGAAACTCGATGACCTGTGTCTATGTAGCCCTAGACGAGTTCCCTTCACAGGTAAAGTTGAATCTGAAGAGATTCGCGAAAGAGCTGGGTGGTTTTGAGGCTCAAGGGCAAATGATCTTCTTGGACTGTTACTCCTGCGTCGGCGGAGTACAAAGCGAAGAGAAGAACCATATCACTACCCCCGGCGACCTAAACGACCTTAACATCCAGCTTTCTTCAATAATCGAAACATCTGGAGCCGATCGACAGGTTCGGATCTTCTTAGACTCGATTACGCCACTATTCACTTACAGGGAGAGCTCGGCCGTCATCAAGTTCTTGCTGACCATAGGTGCGAAAGTTAAAGCTAGAGGAGGGTCGCTTTTCTTCACATTGGGTCTTGGAGCAATATCCCAAGAAGATCAGAAGAAACTTGAATTGATGGCCGATGCCCTCGTTGAACTGAAAATAGACCAGTCCGGGTCACGGCCTAAACGGTACTTCAGAGTTTCGAAGATAAGAGGAGCACAATTCTTTGACGAATGGCTTCCATTCTACATCGGGAATCAGACGATATACGTAGGTCTACCCGAAGCACCAGATCAACTGGAGAGGCTGAGATCAGCCATCCAAGGGTTTGCGCCCGAATCTGCCCCGGCGGGAACTAGTCAACCAGCTTCATAAGCTGACCGCAATGCATGGGAACACTGATTGCGTCACCACAAACAGCGCAGGTTAGCTTTTCAGGCTCCCCCGAACCTGACTTTTGTACACCCATGGTAGTGCCATGGTGCTCGGGCAGATCCTGTTCATATCCGCAAGACACACAAACGAGATAAGACATAGAAGAGTTTGCCATCTTTGGAATATTTAAGCCTAGATCACTGAGTTTGCATAGAAACTCAACACTATTCATAGCTAACAACTTGACTGAATACGATTTGGAAATATAATCTTTAAATTTGGCTCAAAAAAAGCAGAAACCATGGAGCCGGAGGATGTTCTAAAAGTCAAGTTCCTAGGGCTTGAACTAAAGAACCCGCTCGTTGCAGAAGCAGCAGGATACTCGGTCAGCGACTGGGGCATCAAGAGACTGCTCAAGTCGGGACTCGCTGCAGTAATCACCAAGTCAACCACATGGGACCCCATGGGTGACTGGCCTCGACGATGGGAGGCGACTCCACAACCAAGATGCTACTGGGTCTACGATGATGAGAAACGCACCCTCGACGGAACAGAAGCCCTGCAGAACCCCGGATACAAAAACATGGCCAAGTTCATCAAAGAATGTAAACCCCTTGCCGACAAGCTCAACGCCCACATAATCGGAAGCCTCTCCGCCCGTTCCCCTGAAGAAGCAGCCACCATAGCAAGGGAGTTCGAGAAGGCAGGAGCAGCAGCCATACACATGGACCTTGTCTGTGGAAGCGCAGGACCCTTCAGAAACCTGCAATACCCCGGAATGGGCTATGAAAGACTGGGCTCATACTGGTCTCAATCCCCCGAACGCCTACACGAAGTCATCAAGGCAGTCAGAGACGCAGTAGACATACCGCTATGCCCAAAAACCTTCGCCTACAGGTGGGTCAGAAGCAACCCAGACGCTGTACCAAAAGTAGAGTCAACGGGCTTAGACGGACACGCATTGCAGTCAGCCGAGCCCACCCTTGACGTCAACCTATACACCGGCAGACCCGTATATAGCAAAGTTTCAGGCCAATACTGTAAGTTCATGACATATTACATACTGGCTGACATGGCAAGAGTCGCCAAGAAAGACCTGCTCCCATCAGGAGGAATCCACGGCGCCGATGACGTGGTGAAATGCTTCATGTTGGGCGCTTCAGCAGTCGGCCTCTGCACAGCCCTTTACCGGGACATAGACTGTGTGCAACAGATCTGCAAAGACTTGGAGAGTTATATGGTAGATCAAACCTTAGACTCGTTAGAGCAGATAAAGGGCTATTCACTAAGGTTCCTCCCTCCGAAGCCTGCGCCGATGCCTCTGAGAGCTGAGCTTGAGGCCCAAGCCAGAGAACTGGGCAAAGCTTTCAAGAAACCACAAGAACCACAGGTTACAGTGGAACAGAGATCAACCTAGAGACAAATGATAGAGACCTAAGGCCCGTCAGCAATCAGTCGTCTTCCTATTCTGCGTGACCAACCGACTCAAACATCGTTCTTGCTCAAGACTGGCAGTAGTCTTGTTTCATCTGGATTTCGCTCTTGTTTCTCTCATGATTTCTTCCCTCAAACGCGCAGGGCTCTTGCCATCAGTGGTCAAACCTAGGGCGACCGCTGCTTGTACAAGTCTTTCATACTCTAATCTCCTGCGTGATTTCGACCCACGCTCTTCGTTCCAAATTCCTACCCCTGAGATCATGACCCCAACCACTAGGAGGATCGCTCCACCAGTTTCTGCGGATATGAAGGGCAGCGTCAAGTCTTCCGAAACTTGGAGACTGAGCGCCATGACGACCTGTCGTGCATCGCCATTAACGGCCACAAAGTAGTAGACATCTTTCGATTGCGTTTGAAACGAGAGAGTACCATTCCTAGAGGGCAGAGTGAAGAAGCTGGCAGACGCGTCCCGTTTGCTCACCCAGCCTGCAAAAGAGTCTTCGCTCATCAGAACAATACTTGCACTTCCACCGCTCAGAACAGTATAATTGAGGAAAACGTTTACGCCGCCGCCCAAAGGTCGCGCTAGGAAACTGTAGTCCAAGCCATTTATCTGAATCACTCTTGTTTCCTTGGCGATAACCCGGGTTTGCAGTGATGTCAGGCCGATGCTTTCCATAAGACGGTCGAAGATGCCGGGTGCAACATTGGCGATGAAAACGCCTAGTATCAGTAGCGCTACGCCGGAAAAGAGGATCCTGCGTTTCACAAGTCTGCTTCTGGCGGTGTTCATAATAAGAATTTCCGGTGTGTTGTCAAGACGCTAGTGAGGACGGTGTGACAGCCTCCATGGAGTATCAATGTTTACTCTTCGCAGGAAGGATGCTCCTCGATCTCACAACCTTGTTGAATTCAGCACGCCGGTAACGAACTGGCCTATAGAGCGATGTGAGGAGGGATACAGAGAGGTCTCGACTCTTGAATAGAGCCGCAAGAGGGAAGTCTTTTATAGGATTCTTATTGCCATATATATGAAGAGTATTATCACGCAGGTGGAACAGACCATTGTCTCGCCAAGTAACATTCTCTCAGATTGAGAGCAACTCATCTGTAAAGGAAGCTGCTAGTACCATGAGTGAAGCCCGTTCTGGAGAAATCTACGTTCTTCGGAACGGCAAAGTAGTAGGAATCATTCGTGAGAGCGATGTCGTCGGACTTGTAGCACGGGGGCTCAGCCCTGATAATGTAAAAGCAAAAGATGTAATGCATTCTCCGCCTCCTGTCGTGCAGGAAGGCGCCCAGCTGGATGAGCTGCTTGAGTTCTACTCCAAGAACCCGACAAGCAAAGTTCTTGTGGTAGACAAGGAGGGTAAACCCGCAGGAACCATCGCGATCGGACAATTCTTCCAAGGATTGTCATGCTTTACGATGGGATCCCCCTTACCTCGAGTATGCGGCGCGTTAGCTAGTGGACCCAGATTGGAGCTCATCAACGCATTAGCAAGTCGCCCGATGAGGATCCCGGAGCTGGCTGAAAGACTATCTCTGAAGGAGGTCACAGTACGCCACCATCTCAGAGCCCTGATGGAGGTGGGGCTAGTGAAAGAAGAACAATCCACCAGGGGCAAACCAGGAAGACCATCAGCAGTGTACAGCATAACACCATCCCTATTCCAGAGAAACCAAGGCACTATCAAACTGGCAACCATAGCAACCAAATCTCCGTAGAAGAACTGACAACCTTCGCTCGCCCTTCAAAGGTCTCGAGACTTCTGCCGTCTGAACGGAGAAATACATGTGAAAACCATGGCGACATAGGCGTCACGGGAACATTATGAACCATTTACATGAAAACAATTAAATAAATCAGCCAGTCCAAACACTTAGCAGCCAATCATGTCCATCATGCAAAGACCAGGGAAGAAAGAAGTGGCCCTATTCCTGTTTGACATTTTCAAGGACGCCATGAGAGGCCTCCACCTTCTAGAAAAAGCAAAGCTTGGCGTCAAGGCAGGGGCACCACCACCAGACATTAGGACAGGCTGTGATCTAGCCCTTGGAGTCGACATAACGAGGCTACCTGAGGCGCAGAAGGTTCTATCGCAAGAAGATATCAAACCAGTGGACATAGTCGTGACCTCCGATCCCGAGCTTGCCCCTCTACAGATGAGCAGACTGGTCAAAGAAGTCGACTTCGGCGACTACATGATGGTGAGATGCGGCAACATGAAGATAACCTATGAAAAGAGAAACGGAAAGATTGTGAACATCTCCGGCGGCGGCTGCCCCGACATTCCCTACGTGACACTCAAAATTGTTGGCACAACGCTGGGTGACGAAGCAAGACCACCAGGATGGGACATGAAGACGGAATGCGCTAGCTTCGTCGAAATCGAGGTGGACACCGACATTGGCAAGATCTATGTGAAGAACGTTCT